>JACRCX010000084.1 GCA_016218815.1 Deltaproteobacteria bacterium | reverse complement strand
CCTCACTGCAGAAGCTCACCCAACTCGCCGCATGAGGTGACTCCGCCCGCCTCGACCTGACCGATCCAATCCGCTGCGGGCATGGGATCCCACGCGCACGTCTCACGCGTCGCCATCACCACCGGCGGGAAGTCCCCGGCACGGCGCCTCGCCGCGCCGGGGCACCCGCACCCAGGCCCTCCCCACCTCTCCAGCCGACCTCTCCACCTCTCCTTGGCCGGCTCCGGAAAACCGTGACGCGTCGTCACGAACCATGGGGTTAGTAGTACAGATGGCTCCGGCCCTTGCGCACCGCGGCTTTCGCACCGTAGGCTCGCGGCATGCGGCCGAGCCGGGCACCGTCGCACAAGCCGTCGCAGGCGCGTCGAACGCTGCCGGTGGCGCACGTGCTCGCGGCGCTCGCCGTGGTCGGCGCGGGAGCGTTCTATGCGGGGTACCGCTACGGGTTGAGCCGGACGAGACCTGGCGTGGCGCAGGCGAAGACGGAGCGGGCGTCGACGGCTCCGCCGGGGAAGGCGGCCTCGGATGATCCGCACTTCGCGCCGCGGACGGTGACGGTGCGGACGGGCAACTTCCTGGAGAACGCGGGGTTCGAGGGTGGGGAGTCGGGGTGGAAGTGGCTCGACTGGTCGAACCAGTGGGGCAAGTTCGAGGTAGCGGAGGGTCGGGCTGCGACGGGCTCGAAGGCGGCGCATCTGGCGGTGCACGGCGGGGCGACCGACCCGGGGACGCACGTCTTCGGCGTGGTGCAGGAGCTGGTCTCGCCGGTTTTTCCGAGGCGCATTTCCGGCAAGTACTTCGTGGAGCGCTGGGAGCCGGGGGGAGCGCGGAAGGCGTACATCCAGGTGGTGATCATCGCGATGCGTCCGCAGGGCAAGGAGCCCACGATGCAGCTCCGGTACATCCTGGACGGGGTGACGGAGCAGCCCTACCACATGAGCAACGCGCGCTACGTCTTCGTGCACCGGCGGCCCGAGCCGGAGACGGGCGAGTGGATCGACTTCTCGCTCGACGTAGTTGGCGACTACCGGCGGGAGTGGGGCGAGGTCCCGCCCGACGGCACCGGCTACCGCGTCCTCTTCGAGGCGCGCTACGACGACAAGCCCGCCGCGGCCACGGTCGCCAACGACGTCTGGTACGACGACCTGTTCGTGGGGGTGCCGTAGGGTGCCCGGGGGTGATCAGGGCAGCGGCAGCGCCGGCACGAGTTCGGCGAGATAGAGCGGCAGGGACATGAGTCCGGCGGCACCGACCACGAGGTGCGGCGTGATCTCCCGCGGCGGCCCGACCTGCTGTTGGCCGGCCAATGAAACATACTCTTGACGATAGACGGCAGTACGAATAATACTATGTTCCATGGGCAGGACGAGACGATCGCTTTTCCCGGACAGCCGGCGTCAGGCCGTCGAGCTCGGCGCTCGCCTCCGTCTGGGTCGCCGCCGGCGGGGGCTGAGCATCGCGGAGCTGGCTGCGCGCGTCGTCGCCTCGCGCCCCACGATCTCGAGGCTCGAGCACGGCAATCTCTCCGTGAGTATCGCGGTGCTCGTGCGCTACCTGGAGGTCCTCGGGCTCGCGTCCGATATCGGCCGCATCGCCGAGCGAGACGAGGCGGGTGCCGCCATCGCCGATCAGCGGTTGGGACGCCCGCGGCGCCCGCGCTCGCGAGGCCTCGCCGATGAGCTCTAGGCGCCTCGACCTCGTCGTCTTCCTCGACGCGCCCGAGCTTGGGCCTGCACGACCGGTCGGCGTCCTGACGCGATGGCCCGGGCCGATCCTTTCCGTCGCCTTCACGTATGCGCGTTCCTGGCTCCGGGACACGGCGCGTCGCTTCGCGATCGATCCGACGCTGCCGCTGGACGAGATGCGGGTGACGGTCCCTGGGCGCCGGATCCCGGGCATCTTCCACGACACGACGCCGGACCGGTGGGGCGAAGCGCTCCTGGTCCGGCGGGCGGGCGGGCGAGCGCTCGGCCCCTGGGACTTCCTCGTGGGTGTCGCCGACGAGACGCGCATGGGTGCGCTTCGCCTGCGGCTGGGGGTTGACGGCCCGTTCATCGCCGAGCGCGAGCCCGCGGTTCCGTCGATCCACCGGCTCCGCGAGCTCCAGGCGCTGGCGCGCCGGTTCGAGGACGACCCCGGCAAGGTCAGCGACGCCCGGATCGCGATGCTCGTGGCGCCGGGCTCGTCGCTCGGCGGCATGCGCCCCAAGGCGAACTTCGTCGCAGCGGACGGGAGCCTCTGGATTGCGAAGTTCCCGTCCAACGCCGACCGCCGCGACGTGGCGGCGTGGGAGCAGGTCTACGCGTGCTTGGCCCGCGCCGCGGGGATCGAGGTCTCCCAGACCGAGCTGCTCGCGATTGCCGGCCCCCGGCGGACGTTCGCGACCCGCCGCTTCGACCGCACGGTCCATGGACGTCGCCTCTACGCGTCGGCGTTGACGCTGACCGGTCGGGCCGACGCGCGCGACGCCGACTACATCGACATCGTCCAGGCCATCACCGACCACGGTGCTCCCCGTCACGTCCGGGACGACCTTGCCCAGCTCTACCGGCGGATGACCTTCAACGTGCTCGCCGGCAACCGCGACGACCACCTGCGCAACCATGGGTTCCTGCGCCACGCGGATGGCTGGCGCCTGGCCGCGGCCTTCGATCTCAATCCGGCTCGGGAGATGCGCGAGCATTCGACCGCGGTCAACGGGACGGTCGTGGGCCCGAGCGCCGCGGACGTGCTCGCCGCGCGCTCGTTCTTCGGCCTGTCCGATCGCGGCGCGCGGTCGATCATTCGCGAGGTCGCGGCAGCCGTCGGGGAGTGGCGGCGGATCGCGACGGCGACCGGTATCGAGCGGGCCGAGCAGCAGCAGGTGGCGGGCGCCCTGGCAGCACTAGACACCGCGGCCAGCATCTGACCGTCCGGACGCCCGTCATCGGACATCAGGCCCTCCTGAAGGCCTGAAGGCAGCCCTCGATCTGTGGTAGGGCGCGCTCGACCGGAACCGCTGTGATCACGGCAGCACCAGCTCCGGCACGAGTTCGGCGAGGCAAAGCGGCAGGGAGCGGAGGCTTCCGGCATGCCGCCGACCAGCCCCGGGCTGCATCGCGGAGGGGGCTTCGCGGGCTGGCGGGAAGGGAACGCTGTTCCTCGAGCGTCGGGAGGAAGTGGGCGCGCCGGCGGCGCCCAGTTGCCGGAGACCCTGACGGGCAGTAGTCTTGGGTCCGGAGGTTGCTTCGTGATGAGCGAACGACCCGAAGTCCCGGTACCGATCGAGCTGCCCTTCTTCGATCCGAAGCCTTCCGCCCGTTTCGGGGCCGAGATCCTCGGTGAGACGGGGCAGCCGTTCGCGCTGATCGGCAAGATCGCGATGTGGGCCCACCTGCCGCCCGCGGCGCAGGAATTCACGAAGGACGTGGACTTCGCCGTGCCGCTCCGTGCGATCGAACCGATCAAGGCGGCGCTGGCCCGCCGGGGGATTGCCGCCCGTCCCCTCTCCATCGGCGGCCTCGCCGTGCGCGAAGGCGAGATCCGCGTGGACTTCATCGATCGGCATGAAGGGGGGCTTGGAGCGCTGTTCGAGGAAGCCATCACCGATGCCGCGCGTCTGGGCGTGGTGGCTGGCGTGGGGACCGGGAGCGTTCCGGTCGCCGGGGCCGAGTATCTGGTGGCGCTGAAGGTGGTGACGGGCGAGGACAAGGACGAAACCGACGCGGTGAAGCTGTTGCGCCGCATCCCGACGATCGACCTCGCCCGAACCCGGGCGTTGATCCTGCGCCACGGCGGAACGGCAGGCGCGAACCGGCTGGATGCGCTGGCGCGCCGGGCCGGCCGGCCCGACGCTCGACCCGAGGAACGCAACGGCGGGGACTGACGCGCCGGTGTCCGGCTGGGCGTCCGTGCCGAGTCCGCCGGCTGCAAGCTGGCCGTCGCCCCCGCCGCCGGCCTTCGGCGCTCTCGTGGTCGTCTGCCATAACAGCGTGGCAGGAGGCAGGGTATGAGCACGGACCCTCGGAACGTCCACGTACCCCTCCCGCCTGATCTCTACTCCGGACTTCGTCTCGAGGCGAAGCGAGCGGGGAAGCCGGCCACGGCGGTGGCTCGCGAGGCCATCCGGCGCCGGCTCGAGAAGGCGGCGCTCGATCTGTTGCAGGGCGCGCTCGCCCGCAATCGGAGTGATCACGGCAGCGCCAGCTCCGGCACGCGTTCGGCCAGGTAGAGCGGCAGGGAGAGCAGGCGATAGGCCAACGGTCGGTCGCCCATCTTGACGTGGAGCTGTTCGTCGCTCCAGCCGCCGCCGTGCAGCCGGATGCCCACGCGCGTCCCGGACCGCCACAGGAACTGGTGCAACGACTTGAGGGTTCCGCTCGCGCCCGACTTGACCTCGACCGGGAAGAGCCCGGCGGGGCCGACCACCAGGTAGTCGAGCTCGGCGTTGGCCTGGGGCGAGTCGCGCACCCAGAACCAGGTGGGCGCGCCCGTCCGCCGATCGGCCGAACGCAGCAACTGCCCCGCGATGAGCTCGGCGACTCGCCCGTCGAGCAGCGTGTGCAAGGGCAGGGTCCGCAGATCCGTCCAAGGCACCCCGAGGGCCGCCAAGGTCATGCCCACGTCCAGCGGCAGCAGCTTCGGCGCGGCGCGAGGCTTGACCGCGAGCGGCGGCGCCACGTTCGTCGTCGGCAATGCGCGGTGGCAGAGCATGGCGCCTTCCAGGAGCCCCAGCGCGGTCTTCATCCGGAGCGACGCGAATCCCGGCGCGAACCGTTCGTACTTGAACCGGCGGCCCGCGTGGTGGGGCAGCATGGCGAACGCGGCCTCCAGGTGGGCCGTGTCCCGTGCGCCGGCGTACTTGTGCAGGTCGGCGGCCAGGGCCTGGGTGAGGTCGAGGTGTACCTGTCGCACGGCAACGGGGGACGCTTCCTCTGCCCATCTGCGGACGGCTTCCGGCATGCCGCCGACCAGGAGGAATTGGCGGAACGCGTCGAGGGCCTGCTCGTGGACCGGCGGTGGCAGGGTCCTGAACTTCGCGCGGCCGGTACCCTCCCCCGCCCTGGGCATTGACGCGTCGATCTGCTCGGCGAGAGCGACTCTGCTGGTGGCGCCGAGGAACTCGAGGAACGAGAACGGGTGGAGATAGCGGAAGGTGACGCGTCCGACGGGGAACGAGAATCCGCGGTCCTGGAGCCGGACGTCCATCAGCGACCCCGCGGCCGCCACCCACAGTTCGGGATGCGACTCGTGCAGGAAGCGGAGCCAGCCGATGACTTCGGGCGACTCCTGCACCTCGTCCAGGAAGAGCAGGGTACGGGCGGGAAACCGGGCCACGCCGGCGCGGACCTGCAGCGCGGCGACGAGTTCGTCTGCGGAGCGGCAGGCGGCGACGAGCCGGCGATCCTCGTGTCGTTCGAGGTTCAGCTCGACGAACAGCGTGAACCTCTTGCCAAATTCCCGTATCGACGCAGTTTTCCCGGTCTGCCGCGCCCCGCGCAGCACGAGCGGCTTGCGATCCGGCTGGTGGGACCAGTCGAGAAGATCCATGTCTATGCCTCTTACGAAGTAGGACATGGTGTAGTTTTAGTATCTAGATCCACAAAACACAATCAACTTTGGCATCGACTGTGGCAAGGTGTCGAGCAGCAGGCATTCGGTGCGGCGGTCGCCGAGACCGGCGACGTCTGAAACGGAGATCTCTTCGCTTCGTCGGGCGGGAGCTCATGGTCCGGTCGGGGCGAAGGTTCGGTCGCTGTTCGGGCCGGTCCGAAGTCGCGTTCGTGGGGTTGCCTCCCCCGCCCGGCTCGGTTCCCCCGTCGGGCTCCCAATCCGCCGCTGCCCACCACCCGCGGTCGGTTGAGGACCTCCAGCCCCATCACGGCCGCGCGCTGACGACCACGTCTACTCGCTCGCCGCACAGCCAGCCTGACCCAGTGCTCGGACCGGAGACCACGACGATGTCTCCGTCGCTGAGTTCAAGGTAGTTTCGTGTTTGGAATAGCCCGCACCGCCACTTCTCGACAACGACACTCGCGCCGCCCACCCCCAGGAAGAAGACCGTACTGTTGCCCCCAAGACCAAACGCCCGCCCGATCACGCGCCACGTCCGACTTGGCTCATCGGAGATGCGGCCAGAACTCAGAAATTCGCGGTACTCCGCTACGGTAATGACGCCAGGCGGAATAGAAACGCGCGATCCGTCGGCGCCGCAACTTGTCGAACCGACCGCCGCGATTGCCATCGGCGCCGCGAAACCGATGAGGGCGGCGGACGTGGCCGCGGACCGACAAATTCGTCGCAACCACGATGAAGTTCGAGGTGCGCGGTGTGCCGGCGACCCGTCAGAGGCACAGGCCGCCACTACAAGACTCCTGCTGTTGCGCTGCGCGCTCCTGCTCCATTTCGTACTGGCGGTTGCCGATCGCTTCGCGCAGCGCGTCGAACGAGTTGGTAGCGGCCAGTCTGCGCTGCGAATACCAGCGGCCTTCGCGAATGGTCGGAGCAACGAAGTAGCAATCCCCCGCTTTGCACTCGACGAAAGGCTGAACCACGTCCTTGTACTGCGACCACAGTCTGGCCAAATTGTCCTGGCCATTCGCGCTGAGCAGATCCGCGGCCTTCTGGTTGTACGAAGCGACGATGAAACCGTGGAATAGGGTCGCCTCCTCCATCTCCAGCAGTCCATCGATGGCGATGGGCTGAAACGCGTTTACGGTCTTGAGGCTTGCGGCTTGCACCGTCCACTCGTCGTTGACCCGGGAGAACTCTCGCAGCGACTCCGAAATGGCCCCCGTGGTCGGGTCCGCTCCAACATTGCATCCCCACATGCGGAAGATCGGGTCGGGCGCTATCAGTCCGGGGTACGAACTGGGAATAGGAAGCCGAAGCACCGACTTGGGGTCGATGACGCCTCCCGTTGTGGACACCGCACCTTGCGTGGGGTTGAAGCCGATGAGATGCTCCCAGTTTCCGTGGTGGAAGACATCCGCTTCAGTGAGCGGACCATGAGTGGGATCGACAAGTCCTGGGAGTATGCCACCCGTGCTGGGGTCGGTGTGGGGTAGAACGTCTCGAAGAGCATCAGCGGACTCGACATGTGCTGTCGACACGACTCTGTCCTCCGGGAACGGCGCCGCGCGTAGCCGAACTGCATATGTCTCCGCAACTTGGGTCGACGTTCGGACGTCACCCGGTTCGGAAAACGTCGAGAAAACTGCAACATTGTCGAGTCCGTTGGGGTCTCGTACCCGAACGGGATTGGATAAGCTGAATGCGAACGGGTTCGTCTCCGCGGATGCCAGGGGCCTGGCCGTGGCGAACGGGTCGGCGGATGTCCATCGTGCGAGTTGCGGTACCAGAGACCTCGCCCCGAAGTACACCAGCCCCACCCCCCGATCCCTCTCCTTCCCCGTGAACTCGTACCGGGGCGCGAAGGCGCCGGCATCGCCGGGGTCCAGCCGCGGGAGGGTCTGCTCCTCGGCGCCGTAGGGAAGCTGGCTGAGGATGGCAGAGAGGCCGCCCGTCTCGGGGTCGAGCACCGACGAGGCGGAGCCGAGCTGGTTGGTGAGCGTGAGGCGGCTCTTGGGCATCGGGGCGCCCTGCGGGGACACGTCGGCGTCCAGCTCGAAGAGGATGCCGGCTTCGTTCCAGAGGTAGCGCGCGGCCAGGCCGTCCTGGTACGTGCCATCCAGCTCGCGGCGCGCCTCGCGGACCTCGAAGGACGCGCTCACGTACAGCGACCAGCCCGCCGGCCAACGGTCCCGGTCCTCGTAGACCAGCGTCGCCTCGTGCTTCATCCGGCGCTGCCCGCCGAAGTCGTACGCGCTCTCGACACGAGCCACGGGACACCACTCGTGCGTGGCCCGGCCGGACTCGCCCTCGGGGCCCAGATACTCCTCGCGCTCGGCGGGCTGGATCGCGATCCCGCCTCCTGCAGCGTCGCAGCTCCACCGCGGCTCGAGCCTCTGGCGCTCGACGGCAAGCATGTTGCCGACCTCGTCCCAGGCGAACAGCAGACGGAAGTCGGCGCCCTCCCGACAACCGGATCCATCGGGGCCGCCGGCGGCAGCGTGGGTCGGATCGGAATCGTCCTCGCGGCCACAGCCCTGGGGACGGTGCACCACCAGCGCCATCATGTTGCCCGCGGCGTCGTAGTACGCCCGCAAGGTGTCACCGTCGGGCCCCGTCGCCGCGTAGAGCGCGTTCGGCGCGGGGGACGAGGATGCGCGAACGTGGGAGGCCGGCACGCAGCGGTCCAGGGCATCCAGCGGACAGCCGGTGTCCACCCCGCCCTGCCGCGGCAACGGCCCGAGTCCCGGGTCGCAGCGGTCCTGCGGCAACGGCGCGGCCGGGTCGCACGCGCGCAGCCGCTGGAGCCCGTTCTGGATGTCGCCCAGCGACCAGCCGTAGAAGTGGCCGACGTCGTCGTTCCACGTGAGCATGGAGCCCAACGCGTCGAACGACCAGGTCTGCTCGCCGACCCGCTGCGGCTGCGCCTCGCGGTAGATCGGCTCCGCCCGCGTCGACCGTCCGAGCGCATCATAGGAGAACTCCATGTCGCACGGGACGAAATCATCGAGGGCCCACGGCTCCTCGGAGGCTGCCAGCCGCTCGTCGTCGAGGCGCACGATGTTGGAGGCGACGTCGTAGGAGTAGCGGTAGTCCAGGACCACGAAGTCGTCCGAGCGCACGGCCTGCTTGCGCGCGAGGCGCTGGCGGCTGTCGTAGGCGTACGTCTCGACGGTGCCGCTCGACGCGTCGTACTCCGGGCACTCGCAGGTATGGTCGGGCGGCGGATCCAGCGGGTCGCAGGCTTCGGCGCCGCCGTCGAGCACGCAGAGCCGATCGCCGTATTCGACCTCGACCCGCCGGGCCTGGACGTCGTACTCCGTCCGGCGGATGAGCGGCCGCGACGCCCGAATCGTCCCGGTACCGTCGGGGTCCGGGACGTCTTCCTCGAAGTCGACCCGCCACAGGAGGCCACGCGAGGTGTACTGGAAGTCGAACTGCGAGCCGTCGGCATGAACCTCGGTCAGGAGCCGCTGCACCTCGTCGAACGTCGAGCGCGACGGGTAGCCACGGCTCCAGTCGGGATGGAACTGCCGCGCCGACCACACCGCCCAGCCGTGGTCGTCGTAGCCGAGGACGACGGTGCCCGCACGGTCCTTCGTCCACGACGGCCGCCCGGCCAAGGGGCCCTGCCCGGGCTCCAGCGCGCTCTCCCACGCCGCTCCTGCCCGCGCGAAGGGCAGGTCGAAGCCGTAGAGCACGTCGAAGCAGCGCGGCCTCGCCGGCGAGGGTAGGCCGTCTTCGTCCAGGTCACAGGTGGAAGCCGCGGTACCGCCGAGGGTCGCCCACGAGGCGGCCTCGTACGGCACATCGCCGCCCAGATCTTCGGCGGCAAGCCTGCCGCCGCGGTCGTACCAGTAGCGGTTGACGGTCCCGCGCGCGTCCATCGTGGAAACGAGCCGGTCGAGCGGATCGAACGAGTAGCGGTAGAGGCCGGCGTCGGGGTCGTGGTTCTCGATGCGGCGGCCGAGGGTGTCGTAGCGCTGCGTCTTGACGACGGACAGCCCGGGGCGGAAGTCGCTCCACCGCTCCGTGCCGCTGACCTCGCCGCGCTGCATCTCCACGACCGCTCCAAGGGAGTTGTACCGCAAAGCGGTGGCGAATGTCCCGCCTTCGCCCCCGGGGGGGCTTCGGCGGGCAGGCTCGCCGTTCCGCTCGACGGTGCGCACGGTCCGGCCCAGGCCGTCCACGTACGTCGTCGCCGGCGTGGCGTGGTAGATCCCCGGCGCCAGATCGCCGGCATCCCAGACGTCCGTGACCAGCGCACCGTAGCGCGTGGCCACGACCTGCGTACCGTCGGTCGTCCAGGCGCGCACGACGCGCCCGAAGGCGTCGTACGACGAGGCGGCGTGGAGGGGGCGAGCGGTAGAACGGCAGAGCGGCAGAGCGGTCGTTCCGGAAACGGGCGGGAACGTGGTGTCGCAGGGGAGGTAGGCGCGCTGGACAGCGCCTTTCGAGTCGAAAACCTGGACGCCGGTCAAGATGCCGGCGAGGCCATCGGAGGGCGAGCCCTCGGAGACGGCGGCCCGGCCACGGCCCAGGCCATCGACCCAGGCGTACGCTTCCATGGCGTCGCCGCTCACCGCGCCGGCGCTCGACGGCTCGCAGGTCTCGTTCGTCCGGGTGTGGACGTAGGAAACCGGCGTGCCGAGGTGGTACTCGATCGCGGCCTTGGGCTCGGGACAGCCCGGACCGTACACCCTGATCGACCGTCCGAGGTTGTCCAGCTCGACGGCGGTCGTGAGCCCCGACGGATCGGTCGCCGTGTGGATCACGCCGAACTCGGCGTACCAGGTTGCGGAGGTGGACAGCATGGCCCGCAGATCGCTGTCGGACGCGTCGTGGCCCTCGAACCGGCCGCAGCGGCCGCGGTCACCGGCCGCGGGGAGAGGTCCTCTCGACGATCGATGTGTTCTCCCCGGTCGCGGCGACGGCGAAGCGCGACTAGAGCCTGACGCCGTCGAGACGAGCCCCGTCCGCGTTGCATCGTGTCGAATCCCAGCCTGCCGCGGATGTGCTGGGCAGCGGAGGGCCGGTTCCATCTCCCGCTGCCGGTCTTCGACGCGGCGTAACCGAAAGCGGCGGCCGAAGGCTGGCGGCTATGCGGCGCGACCCCGGAGGTACTCGATGCTCCCCGGCAAGTCGCGGATGAGGCGGAGCAGCACGTCCATCGCTGCGGTCTGTACGTTCCGCCCGGACTCCCAGCGCGACATGGTGTTTCCGCCCAGCCGAAGCAGGCGCGCCAGGGCCCCCTGGGTCAAGCCGAAACGCCGGCGCAGCGACCGAATCTCGTCCGCCGACAGCAGGTGGTACTTCTCGCGGTAGAGGGCGATGGCGCGCTCCCGCAACCGGCGCGATTCGTCCAGGCGCAGCACCACCTCCTTGCACGCCGGACAGGCGAGGTGGCCGGCGTCGGGCACCGTGATCTCCTCGCCGTTGACCGGCAACCGCAGGGGCCCCTTTTTCTCGCGCATGGTGGTGCCACACGCCGGACAGGCGTTCGCGGGGAGGGCACGCCCCCGGCGCGACCGTACTGCATCACCCCTGGCCCCCGCCGTTTTCTTCGTCATCCTCCACCTCCTGGTGGAACGAAACGACCACGCAGTCCGCGCGCAGCACCAGCTTCACGTACAGCACGGTCCCGCCGACCCGCGGCTTGGATACGTGCAACCATTCGCCCGTGAGATCCGAGGCCGCTCGCCCGACCGCGTCTCCGGTCGTCAGTCCGGCGAGGATGCGACACGCGTCGGTCTCGTCCAGGCCCAGGTCGAGCTCCGCCAACTCGCACAGCGCCTTGTGCGTGAACCGCACGCTCCCCGCCACGGCCAGTGCTCGAACCCGTCTCAGCACTTCGCGAAGCCGACCGGGCATCCGTGTTCCGGTCCTCCATCACGTGGTGATACTATTCATGTGGTGAGAAAGCGTCAACCACCCCGTCCAGGCGGTTCCCCTGTGCCCCGGGATGACAAGCGACGGGACCTGCAGCGACCCCCGGACGGCCCTCCACGGCCGGAAGTCGGCCCTCGTGGCGGGGCGTCCTTTCGCGGGTCCCTACGCCGGCGCGGGCGCCGGCGACGAGAAAGCGCATGCCCGCCGCGTGCATCTCGCGCAACACCGGGAGCACCGGGCCGAAGGCCCGGAGCAGCGGCGTCGGCCGGCTCACGAGAGCGCCTCGATCGCGCGCTGGCGCCTGGTCAGCTTGAGGGCGAACCACGCGTTGAGCGTCTCGTCGTAGCGCGGCGGGTTCTGGACCCAGCCGAGGGGGCGTTTCTTCACCAAGCCGCAGGCGGGGCAGCGGTAGCGGAGCGAGCGGCGGAAAGTGCGGGCGAGCTGGAGGTCGGCCTTGCCGCAGGCGGGGCAGCGGTCGCCGAAGCGGATGCCGCAGCGGTTGCAGGCGTGGATCCGGCGCCGGGGGTGCTCGGGATCGGTTCCGAACCAGTGCGGCCGCTTGCCGCACTTCGGGCACTTGACGCCGGGCGCGGCGGGGAACAGTTCGGCCAGCTCGTCGGGGGTGAGGATCGGGTTGAGCCGGCGGTTGCGCACGCCCCCGATGATAACGCGCCGCGGCCCGCCGCAGTTGCAGATTCCCGCTCCACCGTGGAATCGCAACCCGCAACCCGTGGACTCGAACTGGACGGCTCGGTCGCGAGAGTCCACGCTCTGGAGCGTGGAAGGCAACGTCGACATCGTCCCGGACTTGGAAGCTGCTGGCGGCCCTCGGGGCCCAGAAGGTGGGCAGTCGGACGCGATTGCGGACGACGACTTCCGCCCCTACTTCCTCTGGGACACGCAGATGACTGCCGGAGAACTGGGAGGAGGTTACGGCAGGCGGACGAGGAGCAGCGGCTGGTCTGGATTGGCCGCATCCTGCGCGAGGCGCGCTACCCGGACGTCTGGGCGTTCCCGACGGTGGAAGACGTCGTGTCCCGATGGCACCGCTTGCAGGATCGGCTGGGTCGGCAGAACCCGTTCTGGAACTTCCTCATCGCGTTGGCGCCGACCAGGACTCATCCCGCCCGGATAGCCGTCTGTCCGCGATTCAGCGTGACTTGCTTGCGGCGTTCTTCGCCCGCGAGTCCCGGAGTTGGCCGACGGACCTTGACCGACAACCCGGCGAAGTCCATCCTTGGAGGTGATGAAGCGCGCGACGATCCGGGAGTACACGGTGGAGTTCGAACGGGAAGCCGACGGGCGGTGGATCGCCGACGTTCTGGCGCTGCCGGGTTGCATCGCGTACGGCGTCACGCGCGAGAGGGCGCTGGCGGCCGTGCGCAGGCTTGCCTGCGAGGTGCTCGAAGGCATGGTCGCCGCGGGGGAGTCGCCGCCGGCCGATCCACCGGTTGCCCGCCTGCGCCTGGAAGTCCCGTCGTGCGGCGTCCTCCAGAGTTGACGGCTCGGCGCCTCGTGCGGGCCATCCAACGGGCAGGATTCGTCGAAGTTCGTCGTTCGGGCAGCCACCGGGTTCTCCGTCACCCGGACGGCCGATGGCTGGTCTTCGCCTTCCATGACTCCGATCGGATTGGCCCGAAGATGCTGGCCAGGGTCGCTCGCCGCGCCGGCCTGACAATCGAGGACTTGCGGTAGCGGAGCGAGCGGCGGAAAGTGCGGGCGAGCTGGAGGTCGGCCTTGCCGCAGGCGGGGCAGCGGTCGCCGAAGCGGATGCCGCAGCGGTTGCAGGCGTGGATCCGGCGCCGGGGGTGCTCGGGATCGGTCCCGAACCAGTGCGGCCGCTTGCCGCACCGGGGGCATTTCACGCCCGGCGCGGCGGGGAACAGCTCGGCCAGCTCGTCGGGGGTGAGGATCGGGTTGAGCCGGCGGTTGCGCACGCCCCGATGATAACGCGCCGCGGCCCGCCGCAGTTGCAAATCCCCTCTCCACTGTGGAATCGCAACCGGCAAGCCGTGGACTCGAACTTGACGGCACGGTCGCGAGAGTCCACGCTCTGGAGCGTGGAAGGCGACGTCGACATCGTCCCGGACTTGGAAGCCGCTGGCGACCCTCGGGGCCCAGGAGGTGGGCACTCGGACGCGACTGCGGACGATGACTTCCGCCCATACTTCCTCTGGGACACGCAGATGACGGTCGGAGAACTGCGGAGGATGTTGCGGCAGGCGGACGAAGAGCAGCGGCTGGTGTGGATTGGCCGCATCCTGCGCGAGGCCCGGTACCCGGACGTCTGGGGATTCCTGACGGTGGGAGACGTCGTGTCCAGATGGGGTCGCCTGCACGGTCGGCTGGGTCGGAAGAACGCGTTCTGGGACTTCCTCATCGCGAGCTGGCGCCGCCATGGACTCATCCCGGCCGGATAGCCGCCTGTCCGCGATCCAGCGTGACCTGCTTGCAGCGTTCTTCGCTCGCGAGTCCCGGTTCTTCCTCACGGGAGGAGGGGCTCTCGGGGGGTTCCACCTGGCGCACCGCCCGAGCGACGATCTCGATCTGTTCACCCTGCCCCCCGCGACGCTTGATCCCGGCGAGCGTGCTCTTGTTGCGGCCGCCCAGGCCTGCCGGGTAACCCTCGTTCCGAAGGACCGTTTCCCCGATTTCCGGCGGTTCGTTGCCGAGCGCGGAGCGGAGCGCACCGTCGTCGACCTGGTCGTGGACCGAGCACCGCAGCTCGAGCAGGAGAAGATGCGAGTCGGGGGGGTCCGGATCGACTCCCTGCTGGAGATCGCTGCCAACAAGGTATGCGCCTTGCTGAGCCGCAACGAGCCGAAGGACCTGGTCGACCTGAAGGCGATCCTGGACACCGGCATCACCCTGGAGAACGCCCTGCGTGGGGCGGTGCGCAAGGACGGAGGCGCCAACGCGGCGAACCTGGCTTTCGTCCTGGACCAGTGGCGGATCGGGGTCGCGGCGCGGTTGCCGGGGGACGTGGATGCCGGTGCGCTGGAAGCCTTTCGCCTCGATCTGGTCGACCGGCTGAGCCGGCTGGCCTTTCCCGGAGTGGATCGCTAACGCCGCGGCTCGCCCGAGTTGCAAATTCCTTCCCCACCGCCGAAAGTCGCTCCTCGTGGCGGCGTCCTTCCTTCTTCCCACGCTCGTGGCCGCGGGTTTCCTCGCCCAGGCCGCGACCTCGCCGGGCGGGAATGCGGCCGCGCAGGCCGCGGCACCTGACGCGGGGCAGGCGGCCGCGCCCGCGGTGGCGCCGCCGGCGGAGGACCTGCTGGGGCGGACGATCGTCGAGGTCGCGATCGAGGGGGCCGACCCCGAGGCGGTGGGGCCGATCGACGGGGTGCAGGGCGCGCCGCTCACCCGCGGCCTCGTGCGCGAGCTGATCGATGCCCTGTGGGCCACCGATCTCTTCCGCGACGTGCAGGTCCACGCCCTGCCCGTCGCCGACGGCGTGCGCCTCGTCGTGCTGCTCGACGTGCGCCGCCGCATCCGCTCCTTTGAGGCCGAGGGCAACGAACACCTCGACGAGGACGAGCTGCGGCGCGCCGCGGGCTTCGTCCCCGACACGGAAGAACGGGCCGACGTCCTGGACGAGATGCGCGGGCGGATCGAGGCGGTCTACGCGGCCCACGGCTTCCCCAACGTGGCCGTCGCGTTCCACAGCGAGGAGACGGCGGAATCGGGCCGGGTGACCCTCATCGCCGACATCGTCGAAGGCGAGCCGATCCGCATCGCGACCGTCCACCTGGCGGGCGCGCTCGTCTTCCCCGAGCCGATGCTGCGAGACGTGCTCGACGTCGACCCCGGGGACCCGTGGGATCAGCCGGGCCTTGTGGACGCGGCCGAGCGGCTGGCGGCGTTCTACCGGCAGGAGGACTACCTCCTGGCGTGGGTGCCACCGCCGACCGTGGCTCCGCACGACGAGGCCGGTGATACCGTGGACGTGACGTTTGCCGTCGATCCGGGGCTTCCGGTGCGCATCGTGTTCGGCGGCAACGAGCACGTGTCGGCGGCGGACCTGGCGACGATCGCGGCGTTCGACGAGCAGTCGGTCTTCGACCGGGCGACGCTGGACGAGGTGGTCGAGCGGCTTCTGGCGGAGTACCACAAGCTGGGGTTCCCCGAGGCGCAGGTGACGTGGGACGTGGTCGAGGGCGTTCCCACCGAGCCGGCGCCGGCGACGTCCTTCAGCGACCCGGCGGCGTGGAGCACGGGCGTGCACGCCGCGGATCCGTTCGGTCCGCTGTGCGCGGGCTGGACCGACGACGCGGCCGAGCCGATCTCGCCCTCCCCCGTCTGGTTCCTGCGCTTCCACGTCCACGAAGGCGTGCGGCTGGGCGTCGCGCGGATCGAGTGGCAGGGCGTGACGGCCTACGACCCGGATGATCTGGACGACATGGTCTTCGAGAACCTCGACGCGGCGATCGACCGGCCGAGCGTGTTCCAGCCGATGCCTCCGGGCGAGCTGGGGGGGCTCGGGCTGTCCGGCGAGGAGCTGCTCGCGGGCGCGGCGTTTCCCGCGTCCCTGCTGGAGTGGGGCCCCGAGGACTTGTACCTGGAGGATGCCTACCGGGACGCTGCCGTGCGGGTGGAGGAGCTGTACCGGTCGGACGGGTATCTCGACGCCCGCGTCCTGCCGCTGGAGCCGGTGACCGATCCCGTCGCGCGGACGATCACGCCGCGGTTCCGGGTCGAGGAGGGGGTGCAGTCGGTTCTGGCCGGCGTGGGCATCGCGGGCGAGGCCGCGCTGGGCGAGGACGAGATCCGGGACTCGTTCCTCCTGGAGGCGGGCGACCCGGTGAACGAGCGGCTGGTGGAGGAGACGCGGCGGGCGATCATCGACCTGTACGGCGAGCACGGCTACCTCTTCGCGCAGGTGGAGCGGGAGGTCGTGTTCTACGAGGATCGGACCAAGGTGGAGCTGACGTTCGTGGTGACCGAGGGGCCGCAGGTCCGGGTGAAGGCGATCGAGATCGCCGGGAACGCGGACACGGAGACCTCGCTGGTGCTGGGCACGCTGGCCTTCTCCGAGGGCGACGTCTACACGCCGGACGCGGCGCAGGAGAGCGAGCGCCGCCTGCTGCGCATGGGCATCTTCCAGAGCGCGACGGTGGCGATGGTCGCGCCGGACGTGCCGGAGCCGGAGAAGACGATCGCGGTCCAGGTGCGCGAGTACCTGCCGCAGTCGCTCGAGCTGCGCGCCGGGTTCTCGACGGCGGAAGGCGCGCGCGCCTCGCTGGCCTACGGCTACCGCAACCTCTTCGGCTACGCGATCGGGTTCCACCTGCGGCTCAAGCTCAACTACCAGCTCTTCTTCCTGGGCAACGACACGTTCGAGCGGGAGTTCCAGAAGCTGTCGCTGCAGGACCAGCTCGAACGGCTGCTGGTGGCAAGCCTCAGCGTGCCCTACCTCCCCGGGGTGGGCGGCCTCCTGGCGACGCAGCTCGACCTGGCGAACGAGCGGGACGACGAGCCGTTCTTCGGGATCGACCGCTCGAGCGCGTTCCTCGGGCTGTCCTCGGCGTGGCGCTCGCTGCTCTCGTACTCGCTGCGGGTGGGCGTCGAATACAACGACGTGGCGCGCTTCCAGGGCAACTACCCGCTGTGCTCCTCCGACCTGCCGCCGGGGACGGTGTGCATGAGCGCGGCCGACGCGCGGCGGCTGCGCACGCCGCAGGGCATCTCGACGTTCTCGGTCCTGCACGGCTCGTTCGCGGTCGATTGGCGCGACGATCCGTTCAACCCGACGCGGGGGTTGTATTTCGCGGCGGACGCCGAGTGGGTCCGCTCCGTGAGCCCGGTGTTCGACGCCGGCACGGGCACGACGTCGTTCTCCAACCTGATCACGACCACGTTCCAGCTCACCGGCTACGCGCCGCTGGGCGCCGGGCTGGTGCTGATCCTCTCCGCGCGCTACGGCCAGGTCTTCCAGCTCCAGGAGGGGTCGCGCACGTTCCCCGACCGGTACTTCTACCTCGGCGGGTCGGACACGCTGCGCGGCTTCCCGCAGGAGTCGTTGTCGGTGGACGACGCGCCGGCGGGGCTGCCCAGCGCGGGCGGCGACGTGTTCCTCGTCCTGCGCAGCGAGCTGCGACTGCCTCTGGGGGACACGTTCGGGGTGGCGGTCTTCTCCGACATCGGCAACCTGTGGCGCGAGTTCGCGAACATCGACGTGACCACGCTGCGCTACACGGTGGGCCTGGGCTTCCTGATCAACACGCCGATCGGCCCGCTGTCGTTCGACTACGGTTTCAACATCCTGCGGCGCGAGGACTGGGGCGAATCGATCGGCGCGCTGCACTTCTCCATCGGCTCGTTCTAGGGGAGAGGGGGGGAGGTCGGCTGGGGAGGTGGGGAGGGAACGGGGGACGGGCACTGCGCGAGCCGGGGGGTGACGCGGGGCGTCAAGGGAGCGTCATGCGGCTGTGCTTGACCCCGGCCGGCACGGGAGTACCCTTGTAACGTTGGACGTGGTTCGCGTGCAGGGGGTGCGAGGGGTGCTTCCGGCGCGGGCGGACGAGGGAGGCAGGGCCATGGAGTCGTTCCAAGGTCGAGGGTTCGTGTCCGGAGGTGGACGCCCGGCGTCCGCGATCGTCCGTGGTCTGCTTCCCCTGGCTCTCCTGGCCGCGGCGGCGCTCGCCGCGTGCGCGCCGGGCGGCGATTCCACCGGCAACACGGGGCGGGACGTCGCGCGGGACGACACGAGCGGCGACGTCGACGGAGGTGGAGGCGGCTGCGACGACGCGGCGTGCAACGGGCGCTGCACGACGGCGGGCTACCCGAGCGGCGCGTGCATCGCCAGTGGCGCGTGCGTGTGCGAGCCGGAGACCGAGGCCGACGCCGGTCCGCCGGTGTCGGTGGGCGAGCGCTGCGGCGACGAGGTCGACAACAACGGCAACGGCGCGGTCGACGAGGGCTGCGGCTGCGACATGGGCACGGTTCAGCCGTGCTATCCGGGACCGGTCGAGACCCGGCACAACGGGAGCTGCGCCGACGGCACCCAGTCCTGCAACGCCGCGGGCGAGTTCTCGCACTGGGGCGAGTGCACGGGCTACGTCCTGCCGGGCGAGGAAGTCTGCGACGGCGTCGACAACGACTGCGACCTGGCGCTGGACGAGGGCTGCGGCGAGTGCGTCCCCAGCGAGTGGGAGATGGAGACGATCTGCGACGACGGCATCGACAACGACTGCGACGGGGCGGTCGACTGCTTCGACGAGCCCGACTGCCCGCCGTGCTGCACGGACGAGATCTGCGGCGACGGCTTTGACAACAACTGCGACGGGACGGTGGACGAGTTCTGCGACGACCCGTGCACGGGCTGGGAGATGGGCCCGATCGTCTGCACGGACGGCATCGACAACGACTGCGACGGACGAATCGACTGCCGCGACCTGCAGTGCCTGCCGTTCTGCTGCACCGGCGAGGTGTGCACGAACGGCGAGGACGACGACTGCGACGGACACATCGACTGCGACGACACCGACTGCTGCTCCGACTCGACCTGCGACGGCAACCCGATCTGCGGCCTCATCTGCTGCGTGCCCGGCACGACCCGCTGGTGCGACACGCCGTCGTACTGCTCCTGGGGCCTGCAGGACTGCCGCCCCGACGGCCGGTGGGGCACGTGCGAGGAGACGACCACCCGTCCTCCGAGCTGCGACGACGGGGCGTACTATTACAGCGCCGCCTGCTGCATGGATGCCCCCGACGAGTGCTGCCAGAACTACAACTTCGACTCGACGCTCCCCTCCGATGCCTCGATTGGCGAGTGCGACGGCATTTCGTCCGACTGCCCGTAGGGTTCACAACCCGGGGGAGTCCAGGACGGCGCGGAGGACGCGGATGGCGAAGGCGGGGTTGTGCGCGCCCTTGCTGCCGTCGCGCTCGATCAGCGACACGTCGTGCGCGGCGCGGTAGAGCTCGTCCCGGCCGGGCTTCCGCCATTCCGCCTCGCAGTCGGGCAGCGGCGCGCCGGCGGCGTCGCGTGGGACCAGGCTGCCGCCGGAGCGTCGGAGCACGGCGCCGGCGCAGCCGGGAAGCGCCGCCAGCGCCCGGGCGACGCGCGCCTGTGCGAGCGCCAGGCACGCCTCCACTTCCTCGGCGATCCTCGCGGTCCGCCCGTCGCCGTCGCAATCCGCCGGAGCCGCGTCGTCCGGCGGCATCGCGCGGAAGGTGTGGCCGCCGCGGTGCCGCTCGGCGTCGGCATGGCAGTCCGCGCACCGTGCCATGTGGCAGTCGACGCACAGATCGGGGCTGACGCGGGACGGCCTCCCGGCCGCTCCGTACGCTCCCGTCCCGAAGAGGACCTCGGTCTGCGGCGCCTCGGGCAGCAGGCGCGCCTGCGTCCCCTCGTCGCCGGTGCGCTCGTCGGCCTGGTGGCATCCCAGGCACACTGCCGCCTTGCCCGCCTCGAACAGCACGCCCGACACCACGGCCGCCGTCCCCCGCTGCCGGAGCAGCTTCTCGTCCTGGGTGTGGGCCACGTGGCACACGGCGCAGGTCACGGGCTCGGCCAGGTCGGCGTCCACCGGCCGCGCGAGGCGGCCGCGCAGGCGATTCACGGCGCCCTGTGCGGTGTGACAACCGGCGCAGGGTTGGGCGAGCAGGGCAGGGTCGGTCACGGGACGGGACATCTTCGAGTCGCGCCATTCGTCGACCCGCGGATAGCGCGGGGGGGCATCATGGCACTGGGCGCAGACGCCCGCGCGTACGACCATCGGTCGCTTGCCGTGCTCGGGCAGCCGGCCCGAGCCGTGGCAGGCGATGCACCAGACGTTCGCCAGCCTCTTGAGGTCGCGCGGGAGCGCGGTGGCGCCGCCGGGCCAGTCGTCGGTCACGAAGGTGCGCGTCTCCGCCGCGACGTCGTCGAAACCCTCGGCCGCGGCGCCGGGGTCCCACCCGACGACGTGGCACGGCAGGCATCGCGGGCCGAACGGCTCGGGCGCCGGACCCTCCAGCCGATCGTCCAGCGCGCGGGCATGGCGCGTCGTCTTCCACAGCAGCTCCTCGCGCGGATGGCATTCCGGCCGATCGCAGTCCTGCGGCACCGTGTCCCACGGACCGGCCTCGAAGAGCAGCCGCGTGCCGCCGCGATCGTCCGCCAGCTCGTACAGGCCGACGCGATCGAAGCGCGCGCGGACGACGCCCTCGCTCCCGTCCATGGTCGGCACCGCCTCGACCTCGGCGCGTGAGCCCTCCGGTCGCTTCGCGACGCGCCAGGAGCCCGGCGGCCGCCCCGCGCCGGAGTCCACGTAGGCGAAGGTGTCGACGGGGACGCTGAGCAGGCCGGACGCGACGCTCGCCGCCGTCACCTCGGCCTCCGCCCGCGCCACGCGAGCGCCGCCGAGGGCGGTGACCCGGACGAGGTAGCGCCCGGCCTGCGGAGGTCCGAGCGCGAGCACGTCGGGGCGGGTCGTGCGGGCGGCGAGGCGAGCGGTGCGGAAGCGGAAGGCGGGACCGGCGGCGACGGGATCCGTGGCGGGCGGACCTTCGAGCTGGTCCCAGCGCCAGGTGACCGGGCCCGGCAACGGACAGCGCAGCGATGCGCGCAGCTCGACCTCCGCCCCGAACCCGACCTGGTAGCGCGAGTCCACGACGAGCTGGCGCGGGACCACGATGCGGAGCCACCGGCCGGCCTCGGCACGGCCGGACCCGCCGCACGTACCGTCGGCCTCGACGCGCACGTCCGAGCCGGAGGACACCCCGTCGAGGCAGAATCGGCCGAACCGATCACTGGACGTCCGGGCGCCGTCCGCGGTGACCAGGGCGCCCGCGGCCGGCCCGCCCTCGTCGTCCCGCACGTCGCCGCAGACCCGCCCGCCGGTCTGGCGCACGCAGGAGCAGGCGACCAGGACCGCGACCAGGACCGCGGGCGGAGGGCGACGGGGGCCGCGCGGCACGGTCACGGCCTCCTTCCGGCGGACCCGGGCACGACGCAGAAGCCGACGCGACAGGTGCGGTCGCCGGTGCAGTCGCCGTCGAGCCAGCACTCGGGCTTGATCCTGGCGAGCAGGCATCGCCCGCCGTTCCAGACCCCCGGACAGGGCGGCCGGGCGGCCGGCGCCGGTTCGCCACCGCCGGCGGGCGGGAGAACCGCCGTGCAATCCCTCCCGGTGCGGAGCGAATCGTCGTAGAAGCAACGCCAGCCGCCGGGGTCGCCCTCGCCCGGGTAGTCGGGATCCGGGTCCACGCACAGGAAGCGGTCGCCCAACGGCGCGCAGGACCAGCGCGGATCGAGTCCTTCCAGGAAGCGCCCGCGGCAGAGGACACGGCCGTCACCGTCGACGCACTCCCACTCGTCGGGGCTGGGCCGGTCCGGCCGGCGCTCGGCGCACCGTTCTCCGTCGCAGCGCCACGGGGCGTTGCCGAGGCGCCGCCAGGCGGCGAAGATCGTTTCGCCGACGACGCGCGCCTGCCATCCGTCCGGGGACGGCTCGGCGGGGACGGCGGCGGCGGTGGCGCGGCACACCGCCGCCGCGCCGGCGGCGGCACAGGACCAGCCGGGCCAGCCGGAGGCGCGGTTGGGCCGGGCGCAGACCAGGTCGCCTCCGGCGGCGTAGCACGTCCAGTCGTCGCCCGGGGGCGTGGACAGCGGCGCGTAGCACTCGCGGCCGGCGCCGAAGTCGCGGCAGGTCCAGCGCGGCGAGCCGGCGGCGCAACCGGCCGCGGCGAGGCAAGCGACGAGGACCAGGCAATGGCAACCGGCGATGGCGACGACCCGCCCTGCCCTTCCGGCGCGGTGCAGGTTCCCGGCCGCGCCGCGCGCGAGGGCCCGGGAGGTGGGGAGGCGGGGCACGGCGAGCGCCGATCCGCGCTAGCGGCGCATGACCGGCGAGGCGGTGGTGTCGACGTACTGGCCTCGCGGCCAGTGGCGGTAGTAGTCGACGTCGAGGAGCGGGCCGCCGGTGGAATCGTAGTCGCCGCTGGGGCGGCCGTAGATCTTGAGCAGCGATTCCCACTGCACGCGGTTCTCGCCTTCGGAATCGGCGCCGGATCGGAGGTGCAGGCGGACGGAGAACGGCCCGGCGTCGCGCTCGGAGACGGTGACGCGGCACGAGTCTTCCGCGCGCCCGGAACAGAGGTGGCGCTCGATGTGCGGCCGTTGGCTCATCCGCACCAGGATGGTGCCGTCGTCCTGGGGCAGGACCTCGCGAACGACGCCGAACCAGCCGAGCGTCTGGTCGGCGTACGCGCCGGGATCGCGCACGACGTCGGTGTACGGCGGCTCGATCGCCGCGGCCGCATACGCGTCCTCCTCGGCAAGGGGGATGTAGTAGCGCCCGTAGCCGTAGAGGTTGCCGCCGCAGCCGAGCGCGGCCAGCAGCAGGAATGCCCGTGCCGTCCAACCCATCGCCGGAACCTCCCGCCCCGCCGTCGACTTCTAGAACGTCATCTCGCCGCCACCCTCGTCCGGCGGCGTGCCTTCGTCCGGCGGCGCACCTTCGTCCGGCGGGGGTGCCGGAATGTACTGGCTGCCGGAGCCGATGATGTGGAACTCGACGCGGCGGTTCTTCTCCCGTCCGGCCGCGGTGCGGTTGTCCTCGATCGGGACGTCGGGACCGTAGCCGCGGGCCTCGAGGCGTCCGCCGGCCACGCCCTGCTCGATGAGATAGGCCCGCACGGCCTCGGCGCGGCGCTGGGAGAGGTCCATGTTGTGCTCTTGGGTGCCGCGGTCGTCGGTGTGGCCCTGGATCTCGACGCGGAAGTTCGGGTTGCCGTTCAGGACGGCGGCGACGACGTTGAGGATGTCGAAGGAGCGCTGTCCGACGATGCGGTCGGAGTCGGTGGCGAAGTTGATCTGCTGCTTGATCTCGATCTGGGTTTCGGTGACGACCACCAGAGCGGAGCCGCGGTCGGGGCAGCCGTCCTGGTCGTCGAACCCGTTCAGCGTCTCGGGCTCCTCCGCGCACTCGTCGGTGGTGTCCGGCACTCCGTCCCGGTCGTTGTCCAGGTCGGGACAGCCGTCGTCGTCCTCGAATCCGTCGAAGTCCTCGGGTTCCTCGGTGCACAGATCGATGGCGTCGGGGATGGTGTCGTTGTCGTTGTCGAGATCGGGGCAGCCGTCCTCGTCGGCGAACCCGTCGAAGTCCTCCTTGTCCTCGGGGCACTGGTCGGCCGGGGTGTCGATCCCGTCCTCGTCGTGGTCGAGATCGATGCAGCCGTCCTCGTCCTTGTAGCCGTCGATGTCCTCCGGGACCATCGGGCAGGCGTCGTAGATATCCTGGATGCCGTCGTTGTCGTTGTCCAGCTCGGGACAGCCGTCCTCGTCCTGGTAGTCGTCCGGATCTTCGGCGTCGTCGGGGCAGGCGTCGTTCTCGTTCAGGATGGTGTCGCCGTCGCGGTCCGGGCTCTCGACGACGGGCTCCTCGATCGCCTCGTAGGCCAGGCCCAGGTAGGCGCGGACCTGCGGGGCGCCGATGCCGATGAAGCCGTGGCCGACGCCGCCGACGAGCATGAGGCCGTCCCAGAAGTGGTACTTCACGCCGACGTCCAGCTCGACGGGCGACTGGTCGACGCGCGTCGTCATCCCGTTCCAGCCGTAGACCTCGGCCATGAGCTCCAGCTCGCGCATCGGGAAATAGCCGAACGCGCCGCCGTAGACGAGCTTGTGTTCGATGGTGCGATCGTAGAACTTCGCCGCCTCGCCCCAGCGGTAGCCGATCTGAACGGCGGCGTGGAACGGGTACATGTAGTAGTCGGCGACGACGCGAGCGGTGACGCCGACCTGGCTCGAGCCCATGAAGCTGCCGCTCTGGTCGTCCTCGGCGGCGGGGATGTCGTCGAAGAACTGGCCGATCGGGAAGCTCAGGACGGGGGCGAGCGCGATGCCGAAGCCTTCCTTGTCGCCCTCCATGAAGGGCCAGAGGCGGAACTTGAGGTGCAGGCGGATGTCGCCGAGGCCGCCCATGCCGGGCAGGTCGTTGCCGGACGGGGTGCCGGAATCGATGTTGATCTGCTCGCCCGTCTGCCACAGCGTGAAGGGCACGGCAAGACCGGCGGTGAAGAGCTTGAAGAGGCTGACGCTGAACAGGGCGTCGCCGGCGATCATGTGCTCGATGATGTTGGCCCGCGGCTCGGACTCCAGCTCGCACGCCGGCTCTCCCGCGTTGCCGGTGCCTGTCTTGCAGGCGTAGAGCGAGAAGGGCTGCCACTGGTAGTTGAAGATCACGCCACCGGTGATCGCAAAATCACTGCCGATGCGCGTGCCCTCGACGTTGACGAAGTTGTTCGGTCCCGGCGCCGGCTCGAAGAGCTGGACCGAGAACGTGCTGTCCACCTGCCAGTCGGTCTGCGCTCGAGCCTCGGCCAACCACCCGAAGGTCCCCAGCACGAACGCGACCGTCGCGAGCCTTGTGCGCCCCATGTTCCCCTCCGACCCGTCGCAAGAACCCACCCGCGGGGCCATCCATGATCGGACCGCTCCGGCGGGGCGAGATCGGAACCGCATTCTCGCCCGATTCCCCGTCGAGGTTCAAGAGCTTTCACGAAGACGGATGGCTTGGACGAATCCGGGGCCGGACAGGACGAGGAAACCACAGATGGACACAGATGAACACAGATACCGGACAAGGGGACGACCCGGACTTGTGCACCGGGCCCTCGGAGGGTCGTCCATCAGTTCGTCAGACCGATCGCCTTCTCGAAGCGGCGCTCGACCTTCGCTTCGGTGTCGCCGCAGGCCAGGGCGACCTCCTTGACGAGCATCCTGCGCGCCGCATCCAGGAGCTTGCGCTCGCCGAACGAAAGTTCCTTCCGGGAGCGCAGGCGCAGGAGGTCCCGGAACACCTTCGCCACCTCGGCAGCCGAACCGGAATGCAGGAGCTGCTGGTAGTGGCGGTGGCGCCGGCTCCACGGGATACCCGTCACCGCGGGGCGGCGTTCCTTGAAGACGTCCATCAGAGCCGTCGCCGCCTTGCGGTCGATCGGCCGCCGCAGGCCGGCAGTCGCCGCGGTCTCGATGGGCACCACCATCCGGATCCCCGTGTCCCGAACCACGATCACGTAGAACGAACGCTTCTGACCACAGGACTCCCGTTCCTCGATGGCCACCACCTCCCCCAGCCCATGCGCCGGGGAGACAACCGGATCACCGATGCCGAAGGCCGCACGATCGGCCACGGCTTTCCCACCGACAAGCGCCCCCGCAGCTAGCGTCATCCTCCCATCGCCTCCTTCGAACTTCGTCCCCCCGCAAGTCCCGGCCCCATCCCCAGTGTCTCCTCAACCCAAGGACTGCAAGAGTATTCCCCATGTCGGGGTCGTCGTCAAGGCCCATCTTCCGCCCGCTGTAACTGTAACGATTCTCAATTGTTGCACGATTACGACCGTTGTCGTGACAGCGGGATGGCATTCATGGTCACGGGTTGTCCCACACTTCCGTTCAGGGGTCGAGAACCAAGACCAGGAATGTGGCGCAACAACGACCTGTTGCGCTACCATCCGCCGGAATGACGCGGATCGCGATCCGCCGGATCGGTTGTGCCTCGCTGCTGCTTCTGGCCGCTCTGCCCAGCGACGGCCATGCCCAGCAGGTCGACGCTTCGCCCTACCTGCCCGCCTCGGTCGCCGTCCGCTCCGAACGCGTCGCCGTCTACCGGGAGCCCGACAGCAGGGCCTCGCGAAGGGGTACGGCGGCCGAGGGCAACCGGCTGCCGGCCTATCGGTTCGCGGAAGGGCGCGGATGTGGTTCCTGGTGGGTGGAAGTCTACGCGGAGGGGTGGATCTGTGGCGACTACCTCGTACCCAGCGCGATGGCTCCGGACGCGGCGGCCCTGCCTATCCTGCCCGAGGGCCAACTCACGCCGTACCCGTGCGCGTTCGCGCACGAAGGGGGCGCCGCGGTCTTCGATCGGCTGTCCGATGCGTCGCTGAATTGGTCATCCCGCTGGCTGGAGGAAGGCTGGGCGGTCTCGGTTCGACGGCGAACGACCTACGAGGGTGAGCGCTACTATGGCACCGCGGGCGGGGACTACGTCCGGGCGTCGGAGGTGTTCCTGGCGAGGCCGTCGACCTTCCGTGGTGAGGAGTTGTCGGGGTTCCAGGATCTGGGATGGACGTTCCGGTCCTCGACGCGCATCCAGGATCGTCTTCCCGGGACGGGCTCGACGAGCGACCGTTCCATCGGTCCGCAGATCGTGCTGCGATTCGCGGCGGAGCACGAGGTCGGGACGACGTCGTGGCTCGAGCTGGTCGATGACGGCGGCTTCGTCCGCGCCTCGGACGTCCGGCGTCCCGACTACCTCGCGCCGCCGGAGGAGGTGGGGCCCTACGACGTGTGGTTCGACGTCAACCGGTCGAGCCAGACGCTGGTCGCGTACCGTGGCGACCAGCCGATCTACGCGACGCTCGTGTCGTCCGGGCGCGCCGGCCATTCGACCCCGCCTGGGACCTTCCGGGTCTGGGTGAAGCTGATCACGGATCGGATGGCGAACGAGGAGCCGAGCAATCCCGAGGAGAAGCCGTACTACCTCGAGGACGTGCCGTGGGTGATGTACTTCAACGACGACATCGCGTTGCACGGAGCGTACTGGCACAAGGCCTTCGGGCACGTGCGCAGCCATGGCTGCGTGAACCTGGCGCCGTTCGATGCCCGATGGGTCTTCGACCACGCACAGCCGGCCTTGCCGCGCGGCTGGTGGTCGGTCTTGCCCACGGCGGACGATCCGGGATCGGTGGTGCACGTTCGGTAGGGGGGATCGGGGGGGGTGGGGAGAGGGGGGCAAGACGGGGTCGGGGGCTGGGAACGGGGGGCTGGCAGGACCGGAGGGAGGGGCGGGTCAGGGTTGGGGGGTCGTGCGGTCGGCCTGGACGGCGGCGGCCAGTTCGTCCAGGAGGGGGATGGCATCGGCGGCGCGGCCGGGGGGTCCGATGACGATATTGACGGTCAATCCGTCGCTGCGCACGGCGGCGACGGCGAACTCGCCGTCCGCGAGCCAGGTTCTGCGGCCCTCATCGTCGACCTCGATGTCCTCCTCGGCAACCCCCGCGAGGGAGTCCGCATCGGAACCGCGGGCTTCAGCCCGCGGCTGCGATTCGGTCGGAGCCGGCTCGATGAGCTGGTCCCGGGCTTCCGGGGCGTCGGACTCGGTCGGCCCGGCGAGTTCCTTGAGCGCCTCGATGCTCGAGTCCCGGAACTCGTCGGCTTCCCCGGTCGCGCCCGACGGATGGTCTTCGCCGGCGGGGTCCCAGGTGGTGGCCCAGACGGCCCAGCCTTCGGCTTCGCCGAGGCGCACGTCGGCGTCGGCTCCGCAGGTGGGCGACGCGCCGCAGGCCCAGAGCCGGTCGTCCAGGGGCACGGCGCCCGAGGCGCACCCGGCGCCTGGGGCGGCGGACGGTACGACCAGGGCGATGCGGTCACCGCCCCACCCTGCCGCGGCCTTCGCCGCGGACTCGCGGGGCAGGGCCATGCCGAGCCAGACGCGGATCACGAACTCGCCCATCGTGTCCTCGTAGCGGACTGCCCGGCCGGGGAAGGCGGACTCGGGGTCACCGAAGCGCAGGCGCACGGGGCTGTCGGCTCCCCCGTACTTCTCGGTGTGGATGACCTGCTCGGTGCTTTCCGGGGGCCGGCGGAACAGGTCGTCAATGGCCGGGATGCCTCCCTGTTCCCACTGCCGCCGCACGAAGACGACGCCCTCGACGTACGGGAAGGACAGCACCTCGAGCAGCTCGGTGGGGACGCCGGAGCCGTCCGGGTCCGTCGGGACGAACATCGCGCGGATGGATTCCACGTCGTCGGGGAAGAGCCAGGCGAGCGCGTCCCAGCCGACGCCGAGCTGCAGGACGGAGCTGGTCAGGGTCGCGTCGCCCTCGCAGATGGCGGCATAGGCGAGCGAGCGATCGCCGTCGTCCTCGAGCGCGTCCTGGCGTTCGCCGACATGGAAGTTCTGGTCCTGCAGGGCGTGGACGATTTCGTGCCACAGCGTGAGGTCGGCTTCGTCCGGGTACAGGTCGGTCAGGACGTACAACGTCCGGTCGTCCGGATCGTAGAGCCCTGCGATCTGCTCCTCGAACATGTCGTAGATCTGCTGCTCGTAGTCCGCCGCGGATTCGATGACGCCGAGGCGCTCCAGGAGTATGCCCTCGGCCCGGATCTCCTCGGGCGGCGTCTCCTCGTTGGTCCGGCGCCGGACGAGGTCGACCAGTTCGGAGCGGGTGAGCAGATCGGCGCGGACCGGGGCCAGGAGGGGCAGCCCGCGGGCCGAGGAGATGGCCTTGGCGACTTCCTGGGCGCGGCGGACGAGATACTCGCGCGTCAGGCGCCGCTCGGCGCCCAGGGACGGAACCGCGATGTGTGCGACGAGCAGCGCGAGCAGCGCGGCGATCAGCCGGCGGCGGAGGGACGGACGCGCCACGGGGCTAGGGACAAGCGTTGATGGCGCCCGGGGTGCCGTGGTTGCCATCGGTTCCGTAGACGTCGGCGGCGCGGGCGGCGCACCAGTTGGCCTGGGTGTCGTTACCGGCGGCCGTGGTGAACGCGGGGTTGAGCACGATGGCGTCTCCCGCAACCCACGCCCCGGGGATCGTCAGGGAGGTGGCGTCGATCGTCACGCCGTCGAAGGCGATGTTCGGGGCGAGCGTCGCGGTGTTGGGCCAGGAGAGCGTGGAGTACTGGTAGTCCACGGCGGCGCCGCCGTTGGTGGCGATGGTGCTGTTGATGCCGAAGACGAACCAGTCGCCGGCGGCCAGCGTCGGGGTGCCGGTGACGGCGTGCGTGGCGGTGCCGTCGCCCAGGGCGAAGCCGGCGAGCGGAACGGGCCACGTGGTGACGTTCCGGATCTCGAACCACTCGCCCATGTTGTCGGCGACTCCGGCCGGGTCGAACATGATCTCGGTGAGCACGAGATCACCGGGGGCGACGACGGTCACGGAGTCGTCGACCGACGCGGGGGAGCCCACGGGGCCGGTCGCGGTGATCGTGTAGGTCGTCGTACCACCGGCGGCGGGGTGCGCCGTGGCGGTCCCGTCGACGGCGAAGGTGGTCGGCAGCGTGGCATCCGCCGGAACGGCGGCGATGGTCACGGCGTCGGCGTTGGTGGTGGTCCAGGTCAGGGTGACGGGAGTGCCGCCGACGGCGACCATCCCGGGGTTCGCGGTGAAGGAATCGACGGAGGCGCCGGAGCCGACGGTCACGGTGGCCGTCGCGGTCGTCGGGGTCGCGGTCGCGCCGGCGGCCGTGAGCGTGTAGGTCGTGGTCTCGGTCGGGTGGACGGCGATCCCGGTGACGTCGTCGAGCGCGAACGTGGCGGGCAGGCTGGTGTCCGGGGGGACGGCGGTGATCACGACGCTCGACGCTTTCGAGGTCTCCCACGTCAGGGTGGAAGTGCCGCCGGACGCGACGGTCGTGGGCAGAGCGGTGAAGGAATCGACCACCGGTCGCGCGTTGACGGTGATGATCACGCGCGCGACGTCCGAGTAGACCCCGTTGGTGGCGGTCATCGTGTAGATCGTGTCGGCGGAAAGGACCTCGGCGGAGCCCAGGAAGGGCGGTGCGAAGATGAGCGAGCCGGCCGAGGTGGCGCCGGTGAAGCCCGTGATCGGCGGCGAGACGGTGATGGGCGGGGTCGCGTCGATCACCGTCCAGGTGAGCGTGGCCGAGTCGCCTTCGTCCAGGTTCAGCGGCTCGATCGAGAACTCGACGACGTTCGGCACGGCCTCGGTCCCCGTGCGGACGACGAGCTGGGCGTAGGCCAGGACGATCCCGCTGGCGGTCTGGAGGCCGTAGAGGCGCGACTGCGTCGGGATCTCGGCGGCGGACAACTCCCACACCTGATTGACGACCCCGTCGGGGTCGGGCTCATAGCGCTTCGTCTCCGTCCACCGGCCGGGATCGTCGGGGTGGGCCGTGGCGTCGCAGAGGAGAAGCTGCTCGCCGCCGGCGTTGACCACATGGGTGAAGACGGACACATCGTGGTCGCCGGGGAAGATGAGGCGCGGATCGGGGCGGAAATCGATCACTCGCGGGCCGCCGGCCGGGGGCGCGTTCACCGCGACCTCTCTCCACTCGCTCTCCACGGTGCTTCCGTCACCGGCGAGGGCGGTCAGGGCGAAACGGGTGGGATGCAGCACGGTCGTCAGCAGCGAGCCCTGCGAGGCGAAGGGATCCTCGGCGGGCAACTCGACCACCGCGCCGCCGACGCACCAGCCGAAGCGGTCCCTTGGGTCGGTCGCCGCGGTCGGGCCGAAGCCGGAGCAGGCCTCGAGGCGAATCCGGTGGGCCGCCGTGACGCGCCAGGTGAGCAGGACGTCGCCGCCGACCGGCACCGAGCCGGGGGCGACGTTGAACATCGCGACTCCGAGGTTGTCTCCCGACGAGTCGTCGCCGCAGCCGGCGGCCAGAACGAGCACCGCGACCGCAGTTCCGCACAGCTTCGTCCGCATCTTCTCCTCCTGTCCCACCCGCGCGGGGTGAACCTTCTTCCTCCGGCGCGCTGCATGATACCCTTGCCGCTCGCGAGGTCAAACGGAAACTACCGCTGTTCGGGGTTTCGTGCGAACATCCGGCGCGGCAGAGGCGGAGCGACGCCTCGAGCCACCGGCCATGAACGACTCCGGACGATCGCCCGACCTCTCCGGCAGCCCGACTCCCGTCGAGGTCCTGGGAGTGGCGCGCCTCTTCGGCGCCGTGCGGGCGCTGGCGGGCATCCGCCTGCGACTCGAGCCCGGCCAGTTCGTGCTCCTGGTCGGTCCCAACGGGGCGGGCAAGTCGACCCTGTTGCGCATCCTGGCCTCGCTCCTGCGCCCGACCGCGGGACATGTGCTGTACGGCGGCCGCACGGCCATCGATGCCGGCTGCGCGTTGCGGTCGCGGCTGGCCTTCCTTGCCCACCGTACCCAACTCCATGCCGATCTTACCGGGCGCGAGGCGATCGAGCTGGCGGCGGCGCTGCGCGGCGCGCCGGCGGAGGCGGTCGAGGGGTGGGCCGAGCGGCTGCGGGTCCGGTCCTTCCAGGGCCGCGCGGTGCGAACCTACTCTCGCGGTCAGACGCAGCGCGTGGCGCTGGCCCGCACGTTCGTCGGCGACCCCGCGCTGGTGCTGCTGGACGAGCCGACCACGGGGCTGGATCCCGACGCCGTGGCGGTCCTCCAGGATCTCCTGGGCGAACAGAAGGCGCGGGGCGCGACGCTGGTCGTCGCCACGCACGACCCCCAGCTCTTCGTGCGGCTGGCGGACCGGACGGTGCGCATCGAGGCGGGGAGGGTCGTCTCGGACACCGGGCCGGAGGCCGGCGCATGAATCCGCCGGGATTCCTGCGCACGGCATGGCTCGTCTTCGGCGTCGATCTGCGCATCGAGCGGCGGACGGGCGAGGCGACGATCACGGCGCTGCTTTTCGCGGCGCTGGTGCTCGTCGTCTCCGCGTTCGCGCTGGCCGAATCGGGGGCGGAGGCGGCCGCGGCGGGGCCGGCCGCGTTCTGGATCGCCGTCGGCCTCTCGGCCAACCTCGCCGTGGTGCGCTCCTGGACCCGGGAGCGCGACGACGCCGCGCTCGACGGCATGTTGCTGGCGCCGGTTCCGCGCGCGGCGATCCTGGCGGGCAAGACGGCCAGCCTGGCGACGACGTTGTTTGCCGTCGAGGTGGTACTGGCGGCTCCCGCGATCCTCTTCTTCCGCGTCCCGGTCTCGCCGCCGGCCGCCTGGATCCTGCCCGCGGCGGTCCTGGCAACGTTGGGGATCGCCGTCGTCGGCTCGCTGTTCGGTGCGATGGTCGTAGGCGGTCCCTCGGCCGACCTGCTGGTCGGCGTCGCGATCTACCCCCTGCTGATTCCGCTGTTCCTGGGGGTGGTCGAGATTTCCCGTGCGGCGCTGCTCGGCGGGGGCTGGGCCGAGGTGTCCGGGTGGATGATGCTCCTGCTCGCCTTCGACCTGGCCCTGGGCATGGGAGCGTTGTGGCTTTTCGGGCACGTGGTCGAGGAGTGAGGCCGTGCGGGAAGGTGAGCTGGATCGTCGGCTGGCCGCGGCGGTCGCGGCGTCCCGCGCGGCCGGCCGGCTCGTGCTCGCGCGCTTCCGTCGCGGCATCCGCGCCCGGGTCAAGGGGCTGCTCGACGTGGTCACGGAGGCGGACCGGCGGAGCGAGGCGTTCCTGCGGCGGTTCCTGCTGGGACGATTCCCGCAAGACCGGTTCTTGGGCGAGGAGGGCGGGCTGCGCGGGGGAGCGCGACGGACGGGCGGCGGACGGCTCTTGTGGGCGGTCGATCCGCTGGACGGCACGGTGAACTTCCTGCACGGGCATCCGTTCTTCTGCGTCTCGGTGGCGCTGCTGGACGAGGTGGGTCCCGTGGTGGGGGCGATCGAGGCGCCGGCGCTGGGGTGGTCGTTCGCGGCCGCGCGGGGGCTGGGGGCGACGCGCAACGGCCGGCCGATCCGCGTGTCGGCGGTCGCGTCGCTCGATCGGGCGCTGATCGGGACGGGCTGGCCCGCGGCGAGCCACGTCGCGCCGGGACCGTTCCTGCGCCCGCTGGGCGGGGTGCTGCGGCGCACGCACGGCGCGCGTCGCTGCGGCTCTGCGGCCATCGATCTGGCGCTCACGGCCGACGGGACGTACGACGCACACTTCGAGCGGTCGCTGCACACCTGGGACGTGGCGGCGGGGATTCTCCTCGTGCGGGAGGCGGGCGGGCGCGTCACGGATCATTCCGGCGTCGAGGCCGACGCGTCGGGCCGGGAGATCCTGGCGAGCAACGGGCGCATCCACGAGGCGATGCTGCGACTGATGCGCGCGCGGTGACGTTGTCGCGCGGCACCTGTTCCTTGCGTGCCGGATCCGGGCGAGGAGAGAGGGAGAGGGCGACTGGAGAGGTGGAGAGCGTCGGGTGCGGCCGGATCCGGGCGAGGAGAGGTGGAGAGGCCGACTGGGGAGGTGGAGAGCGTCGGGTGCGGCATGTCCCTGGCGCGGCGGGACGCCGCGCCAGGGCATCGCCATCCAGCCGCCTCCCCACCTCTCCGTCCGACCTCGCCACCTCCCCATGCCCGGGCCGGAAACGGCCGACGCGTGATTGCGGACCGCGCGAGCGCAGATCAGCAGTCGTCGAGCGCCCGGGCGACGGCCTCGCTGGAGGTGTTGCCGACGAATCCGGCGCAGATCTTCCCTTGGGCGTCGATGACGTAGGTCGAGGGGAAGGTGTCCACGCGGTAGGAGCCCAGGATCCGCTCGCCGTCCAGGGTGTGGGTGAGGTCGGGGAACCGCCGCGCCGAGCGCTCGACGTCGGCGGGGTCGACCTGGCCGTCGGAGTGGATCGCGATGAACCGGGCCCCGGGGCGCTCGCGCGCCAGCGCCTCGAGCCCCGGCAGCATCTTCTTGCAGTAGGGGCACCACACGGCCCAGAAGAAGAGCACGGCGGGCTTGCCGCGCAGGTCCCCCAGCGTGAGGCGGCCGTGTTCCAGGAGCAGCGTGAGCGAGAAGGCGGGGGCGGGCGAGCCCCGCTCGAGCAGGTCCTTGCGGCACATGCGGGGGCCGAAGACGACGACGAGCAGGAGGGCCGCGGCGACCAGGACGAAGTTCCTCAGGCGGGGCCACCAGGCGGGCACGTCAAACCTCCGAGGGGCGGGCGGCATCACCGCCGGCCAGGGGCAGGGCCAGGCGGAACTCGGCGCCCTTCTCCCCGGATTCCACGACGATCTCGCCGCTGTGCTCCAGGACGATCTTCTTGACGATGGCCAGGCCGAGACCGGTGCCGGTCGGCTTGGTCGTGAAGTAGGGCTCGAAGATGTGCTCCCGGACATCGGCGGGGATGCCGGGACCGTTGTCGCGCACGACGATGGAGGCGCGATCGGTCTCGCGCGCCGGTCCGCCTTCGATCTCCACCGTCTTGTCGGACTGCTCGACGCCCGCCAGCGCCTCGACCGCGTTGCGCACGAGGTTGTCCATGACGCGGCGCATCATTTGCCGGTCGATCAAGACGCGCAGCGGCTCGGTCGGTTTGCGCCAGACCAGCTTCACGCCGCGCTCCGCGGCCTCGGCGCCAAATGCCGCCTGGCATTCGTCGAGGAACTCGCCCAGATCGGTGGGCGATGGCTCGACCTGCGGCAGGCGGGCGAAGGCAGAGAACTCGGCCGTCAGCCGGCGGAGCGTCGCGACTTCCTCCTCGATGACCTCGCGGGCGGTGGCCACGAGGCTGGCGTAGCGTTCGTCGCTCCCGTCGTACTTCTCCGAAACCTCCTGGATGGCGAGCTGGATGGGGGTGAGGGGGTTCTTGATCTCGTGGGCCAGGCGCCGGGCGATGCCCTGCCAGGCGGAGACGCGGGAGAGGTAGGCGATGCGGTCGCGGGACTCGCGCAGGTCGGAGACCATTTCGTTGAACGAGCGCGCCAGCTCGGCCAGCTCGTCGTGCCCGGAGGCGGCAATCTGCACGCCGAGATCGCCGGTGGCGACCTGTCGCGTGGCGCGGGCGATGGCGGCGACGCGGCGGGTGACACGCCGTGCGAACAGGACGGCGACGATCAGCGTGACCGTGGCCGCGACGCCGAGGATGATCATGTAGACGCGCACGTAGCTGCGGCGGATCTGCTCGCGGCCCATGCGCAACATCTTGTAGGTGTCCAGTACTTCGCCCAACGACTGCAGGCCGTGGAACAGGGCCCAGGGGGTGGCGAAGACCGCCTCCAGCCCGGCGGCATCCAGGGACGCCAGGTCGCGCTCGGCCACGCGGTCCAGCACACGCAGGACCTCGACGCCGCCGCGCAGGCGATCCGCGAGTGTCTGGCAGCCGCCGACGACGCAGATCGACGGCCCCTCCAGGGCGGCATCGATCACCGCGCGCCGCGCCGCGTCGTCCGCCGGCTCGCGCGGACGGAACGTCTTCCATCGCCAGCGCGACTCGGGGAAATCTCCCGCCGCGCGCACGTGGACCCGCTGCCCGGTCACGTCCACGGCCGAAACGTCGATGAGCCGCGGCGTCGAACCTTCGTCCGCCGAGCGCTCGTCCTCCCGCTCGCCCGGTTGATCGCCGTCCCCCTCCCCTTCCCCGCTGAACGCCGCCGCGTCCTCCGCTGCCAGCCGTTCGAGCACCGGGCGGATGCGCTCCGACATCCGGGCCTCGAGGCCCAGCCGCCGCAGCTCGGAGGCCATGCGCTCCGTCCGCCACTTGAGCTGCTCCCGCAACGCCTCGATGTGATCGTGCGTCCTCGCCTTCGCCGTCCTCAGGCCGTCGGCGATCGACGGCTGGAGGATCAGACCGAAGCTCGACGAGATGCCGGCGCCGAAGAAGTAGACCGCGGCGAACCACGTGGCGCCCAGAACGAGCAGCAGCAGACCGACGATCTTCGCCTCGAACCAGGGAACGCGAACCCGCCGGGAAGCTCGGGGCTCCACGTTCGCGCCCTCACAGGTCGAACGGGCTGGAGCGGAAGCGGATCGTCCGGTCCGCCTCGCCCATCCGCCGGTTGATGAAGATCGCGACGAACGACCCGAAGAAGCTCTGCCCTTCTCCGGTCGTCGCCGGCACCCGCAGCCAGGCTCGCAGTCCTTCGAGCATCGCCGTGGAGACGGGGTTGAGCTCGGCAACGACCGAGATCACATAGGGGCCCGCCGGCAGGTCGGCGACATCCAGCTTCGTGTCGCGTACCACCGTGCACAGCCGCACCGCGTCGTTGCGACTCGTTGCGTCGTACCATTTCGACTGACGCTCGTCCTCGATGTGGACGTGGAACACCTCGTCCCACAGGTCGTAGGTCACCTCGCACGTGCGAATGGAAGCTCGCAGTCCTTCCGACGCGTTTTCGGCATGCAGCGCGATGCTGAGCGCGATGCGCGTCGGCAGCCCACTCTCCAACTCCTCCTGCGCGCTGTCGTCGAGCAGATCGGAGACCGAGAACGAGACGGTCAGGATGTCGCCGGTGCGGGACGTGCGGACCGTGCGCACGTCCTCGGCGGCGGCCCCGGATGCCCAGGCGAGTCCGACGGCAGCAAGGAGGAGGACGGGGATCGCGGCGCTTGGGGGACAATGGCGAGCGCGGGCGGGTGGCAGGTGGTCGTGCAACGCCTAGTCCACCTGCTGGGGGATCAGCCCCATAATATTCGAGAATGACAGGCGAAATAGCCCTATCATCGTGTCGAACCGGAAGCCGACGTCGCCGGTGAGATCGATCGGGAAGACCTCGGCGCCGGAGTAGCCGGGGATCTGGAGCTCGACGTCGGTCGCGGAGGCCAGGGAGAAGAAACCGATCGACGCGAAGACATCGAGGCCGTAGAGAAAGCCGGAGCGGCTGCGGTACAGGGGCCAGGAGTACTCGACGGCGATCTTGGCCGCCAGGTCCTCGTACTGCATCTCGCGGATCGCGGTGCCGAGGATGTTGTGGGCGGAATAGGCGTGGAAGTTGAGGTCGAGGACCCGGCCGGGGATGAGATCGGAGAGGTCGCCGACGAAGAACTGGTCGAAGAGGGGTGCGTTGCCGACGATGGCGCCGGCGAAGACGGCGAGGGTCACGACGTGGTCCCACGGGAGCTGGAAGTGCATGGCCCAATCGACGGTGAACTTGGCGAACGAGTAGTCGGAGCCGAAGACGCCGTGGGCGAAGTCGACGCCCGCGCGCAGGCGCATGCCGCTGGTCGGCAGGAAGGGGTCGTCCCGATTGTCGTACGCGAAGCTGGCCTGGAAGCCGGAGACGAGGGACTGGCCGGGCAGGAGGTCGAGGGGGATCGGTGCGCTGACCGAGTCAGGCGGCTTGCCGCGCTGGTAGGATGCGGCAACGGGGAGGTCAGCATCGATCCATTCGAAACGGTACCCGAGATCCAACCGCATCCGCTCGGACAGCCGCACCCCGGTGCCCAGGACGCCGCCGACACGCCAGTAGTCGATGGTCGCGTGCCCGGTCTCCACGGTCCCGTCGGCGCGGACGGAATTGACGCCGTTGAAGCCGAGGTAGTCCTGGGCGTCGCTGACGTGGGCGGCGACAAGAAGGGACCAGTCGGAGCCGAGGAAACTGGGGTCGAGGAAGCGGAGGCGGTAGGCCTGCTGCTCGTCGCCGACGACGAACGCGGCGGAGAGCTGACTGCCGGTGCCGAAAAGGTTCAGCTCGGTGACGCCGAGGCCGCCGAACGGCGTGATCGTGGTATAGCCGAAGGCGAGGTTCTCGACGACCAGGGTCCAGCGTTCGCGGACGTGGATCTGGAAGACGACCCAGCCGCGACGGCTGCCGCGCCGGAGAGAGAATCGGACTTCCTCGAAGAACCCGGTCGCCAGGAGCGCGACCTTGCTCTCATCGATGCGCTCGTCGTCCGCACGGAAGGTTTCGCCTGGCTGCAGCAGCATGCCGCGGGTGATGGTCTCGGCGAGGGTCCGGTCGTTGCCGAGGACCTCGAACTCCTCGAGGTAGTAGCGGACGACATGGGCTTCGTCGGGCGCGCCTTCGATCAGGGATTCGTCAGGCGGCGCGGCGGGGCTTTCGGAGGACGCCGTCGTGGTCGGCGGTGCGACCTCCGTCACGGTTCCCTCGAACTCCTCCGGACCGAGCTCCGAGCCCGGCTCGGGCGGGGAGGAGAGGGGAACGTCCGAAGGAGCCGTTTCGGTCGTGGTTCCTTCGGGCCCTTCGGGGCCGGCGGGGGCCGGTGACACCGATGCGGCGGACGGCTCTTCGGGCGCGGGCTGGGGGAGTTGGGCGAGAGCGGAAGCCGGGAGGAGAACCGTCACGGCGAGGAGGAACAGGGGGAGGCGGGGTGAGGCGCGCACGCTCACCTTCCGAGGGGGATGAAGAGGCCGCGGGCGAGGCCCCAGCCCAGGACGAACAAGCCGGTTGGCAAGAGGGCATCGATGCGATCGAGCAGACCTCCGTGTCCGGGGAGGATCGTTCCCGAGTCCTTGACGCCGACGCTTCGTTTGAGGGCCGACTCGAACAGGTCGCCGGTCTGGCCGATGGCGCCGGCCAGGAGCGCCAGGAGGGCGACGTCCATCCATTCCAGTTCGGGAAGATACCATAGGCGGGCGGTGACCAGAACGGTTGCGCTGCCGAGGAGGCCGCCCATGGATCCTTCCCAGGTCTTCTTCGGGCTAAGGCGGGGGTGGAGCTTGTGGCGGCCCAGGAACCGGCCGGCGAAGTACGCGAAGGTATCGCCGAGGAAGGTCAGGGCCATGATGGCGAAGACCCATCGGTCGCCGTGGACGAAGAGGAGTCGAAGGGTCGGGTAGACGGCCAGGCCCAGACCGACATAGAGAGGGACGAAGACGAGGGCGGCGGCGCGGTGCGAGAAGGTCGTGATTTCGCGGGGGCGGAAGACGAGCAGCGCCATGCAGAGGAGGAAGACGGCGGGAAAGACGCCGGCGACGGCGGGAGGGAGGTATTTGGCGAAGAGGGCGGCGCCGGTACCGACCAGGACGGTCAGGGTCGTGGCGAAGAAGCGTTCGAAGGGGTCGACGACGGCGGGGCAGGGGGCGAGGACGGCGACGGCTTCCCAGCCTGCGGCGATGCAGGCGGTGCCGCAGAAGGCGAGGAGGGTCCAGGGGGGGAGCCAGAACACGGTGGACACGACCATGGGGATGAGGACGCCGGCGGAGATGAATCGCCATCCGAGGCCCGAGCGGTCCTTCTTCGGGATCAGCGTGGCGGGGGCTGTGGGTCCGACGGCGGACGCCGGTCTGGAGGCGCTGGCCGGTCCGTCGGTGTTCATGGTGGTCCCTTCCGTGGACGGTCGAGGCGGAGTCGAATCGGACCGCCGTCTGTCATCCCGCTCCTTGCACCGAGTCCCGCGACGGGCGATGCTGGCCGTCGACGGCGCCGGGGCGTGGGATCCTGGTACTACGAGGGGGCGGGCGAGTCAAACAGAGTGAACGGTTGGTGGTTGTTGGTTCTTGGTCGTTGGGTATTGGTCCGGACGGGGAGCGCCGGGGAGCGTGGGCGTTCCTGGTTGTCGGTAGCGGGTCCGGTCCGACCTCGGTTGGCGGAGGGAGCGGATGGAGCGTAGGAAGGACCCGCTGCGGCGGGCGCGGGAGCTTCTGGGGATTCCTGCCGGGGCGGGGATGGAGGAGGTGCGACGAGCGTTCCGGCGGCGGGCGCGGGAGCTGCATCCCGACCTGCGCCCCGGGGATCCGGCGGCGGAGGAGCGATTCAAGCGGCTCGTGGAGGCAGTGGCCGCCGTGACGGCCTCGTTCGGGGGAGCGGGGGAACGGGCGGTTGGCGAGAAGCCGCCGGGAACGGAGTCGGGGCGGGCCGTCCGGCGGGAGGGGCGGCGGAAAGGGGTGTCTGGAGGGGGGCGGGATGTGATCGCGCCCTTCGACGTGAGCCTGGGCGAAGCGGCCCGGGGCGGGGTGCACGAGCTCCGTTTGCGAGTGGCTTGTCCGGAATGCGGCGGCGAACGAGGAGGGGGAGGGAGCTGCCAGGCGTGCCGCAAGCGAGGAAGTCGGACCGTTGAGAAGCTGGTTCAGGTCCGGGTTCCGGCGGGCAGCCGGGACGGGGACGTCCTACGACTGGCCGGAGAGGGAGCCAGAGAAGGTGGACGGTCCAGGGGAGATCTCCTGGTGCGACTGGCGGTGCGGGCGCAAGAAGGGGTGAGGATCGAGGGTGACGACGTGCATGTGGAGCTCCCGCTGACCATCGGGGAGGCGTGGGCGGGGGGAGGGATCGAGGTACCGACGCCGGCGGGTGCGGTTGTGGTGACGGTACCGCCGGGGGTGGACGGGCGAGCGGTCCTGCGCCTGCGGGGACGGGGACTCCGGCGCCGACCGCCGGCGGACGGCGGGCGAGGCGATCTTCTGCTCCATCCGATCCTCATCCTCCCCGATCGGCGGGACGAACGAACGCTCGCCGCGATGGCTCGACTCGCCGACGGATACTCTTTCGCTCCGCGCCGGTCGTTGCTGCGCGTCTTCGAGTGAAGGGCGGTTGCGTTCTCCGCGAGGAATTTCGCGCAAAGGGCGCAAAGAGCCGCAAAGGACGCAAAGGGGGAACATCAAGCCTAGAGGTCGTTTCACGTGAAACGCTTGTGTGGTTATTTGTGGTCTAAGGTGGTTGATGGTAGGATGGAGCCATGGAACCGTTGCGACTCTCGCGGTCGAGGGTCAGGACGGCAGAAAGGAGTCTCGGACATGCTCATTCGTCTCGCCCCCTTCGTCGCGTGCGCCGCTCTCCTCCCCGCTTGCGGCCCGGCCGAAACCGGCGACTTGACCGTTCGCTGGGGCGTGGGGCTGACCGGTACCTGCACCGGTGCCTCCCTTCGACACGTCGTGACCGAGCTGGAAAGCTCGTACGGCGTCGTCGAACGCCGGGACGAGCCTTGCGAGGCAGGCTTCACCAGGTTCCTCGACGTTCCCGTCGGCACGTACCGCGTGCATCTGGTCGGCTATGACGAGGGCGACATCCCGGCCTACGAAGCGACGGTGAACGGCGTGGAGGTGCGCGAGGACGTTGCGTCGCCGCTGATCGTCGGCCGTCTGGCCCCGCGTTCGGGAGAAATCGCGCTGGCCTGGTACTTCGAGAGCGGCCGCCTCTGTTCGGCCTACGATGTCGACACGGTCACGATCCACCTCTTCGCGGACGACACCGAGGTCGTGCGGCGGGACGTGGCCTGCGACGTGGGAGAGACGGTCATCGGCGAGCTGCAGACGGCGGCGTACGACGTGCGGCTGGACGCGATCGATCGCTCCGGCGACACCTCGCACTCGTACACGCTGGCCGGTCTCAAGCTCCGACCGGGGCACCACGTGGACCTCGAGGCCGCGCTGGCCGAATGCGACGACGGTCGGTGTTATTGACGCGCGGCGGTCACAACTCGAGGCGGTAGCCCAGCAGGGCGCCCAGTCCGCCGACGTTGCCGTAAACGATGTCGTCGTAGCGGGCGTCGTCGTAGGAGAGATCGAGCAAGATGAGGCCGGGACCGACGGCGAAGCCGACGCCGAGGCGGACGCCGACGGCGAAGGCGACGACGCCGTCCGAGCTCTCGTCGGGTTCCGCGCCGGGGCGGTCCACACGGAACCATCCGACCTGCATGCCGAGGGCGACCTGCCCGAGAATCGCGAGCCAGGACGTCGCAGCCCACCGGTAGCCCAGGACCGCGCACGTCGCGAGCATGTCGCCTGCGGCACCATAGGTCACATTGCGCTCGGGCGTGGTCTCGGTGCGCAGTCCCCGGTATTCCAGCTCGAGGCCGAGCAGGAATCCGCGGAGGCCGAAGGCGCCGTTCCAGCCGAGGCCGAGGCGGACGGGGACGACGCCGGCGCTGCCGAGGTTGTGGAGGTAGCCGCTGCCGAGGGCGAGGTAGAGTCCGAGTTCGGCGTTCGACGTGGTCCACGCACTCGCCGACCACTCCCCGGCCGCGACGGTCACTTCCGCGGCCCGCGACTCGTCGGGGGCGAGGGTCAGCGCGGCTTCCCTCCATCCGACCTCGGCGACGTCGGCCGCTTCGACATCGGCGAAGGGGCCGAGCGAGCCGCGGGTGGTCGAGGCCTGGAAGGCCGGCGTATCCTCGCCGGGAACGCCGTTGCCGAACCGATCTTCGAGACGGGCGCGCACACTCCAGACGTTGGCGCCGCGCCCGGGATCGGGCGAGATGTCGAGTCGCAGGTGGTCGGCCGGGCCGGGATCGAGGGCGACGGTCGCGATGGCGACGGCGCCGGCGAGGGCGACGCGCACGGTGGCCATGCCGGAAGCGGTTCCCGCGACGAGCGGCACGGTGGCGACGCCGTCGACGAGGCCGATGGTGGAAGGCGCGCTGCCACCGATCACGGACACGTCGGCCTGATCGGTGACGGGGAGGGGATCCCCCAATCCGTCGAGCAGCTCGACGCGGACCTCGGTGCGGCTCTCGCCGTCGGCGGCGAGGCGTGTGGCCGCGGGGGTGAGGCGCAGGCCGCGCGCGTCGGGATCGAATTGCCGGATCGCGACGACGCCCTCGTAGCCGCCGGCGCGGGCGGAGACGACGATCGCGGCGGGCGGTTCCCCGCCCGGCAGCATGCGATCCGCGACGACGCTGGCCAGGACGACGGGGCCGGTCTGCTGTGGCGCCTGCAGGATGATGCCGCCGGCGATGTCGACCTCGATGGTGCCGGATTCCAGGTAGTGCCCGAGCCCGTCGGAGACGCCGGCGTAGATGGTACTCGTGGACAGGCCGTCGGCGGGAAGGATGTCCGGTTCGGCCTGGATTTCGACTCCCACGGGCGGGCCGGCGGTCATTTCGACCGGGGTCCGGGTCTCGCCGTCCTCCTGGGTCACGACGATCCCCTGCTCGCCCAGCGCGCGGGAGGGCCGCCAGGGGTAGATCCGCAGGCCCGTGGCGATGTCCGCGGGCTCGCCGAGCGCGCCGGACTCCACGGAGACGCTCCACTCCGCGGGGAGGCCGCCATCGGTCTCCGTGACGGCGGCGAGGATGGGTAATACCTGCGTGTCGTCGGCGAGGATGGATGCGGCCGGCGGCACGACGAGGGCCAGGGGGTAGCGCTGGTGGGGGAGGTCTATGTTCTGGGTGCTCTCGTTGCCGGCGGCGTCGCGCGCGACCACGCGAGCCTTCTCGGCTCCGGGCGGAATCTCGACCGGGACCGTGGCCGTCCGTCCCTGCGCCCGGACGGGTCCGAAGGTCTGGCCGGCAATCTCGACCTGCACCTGTGCGCCGGGCTCGGTTTCGACCTCCAGGTTGGCGGCCTTCCAGACCGTGATGCGGACGTAGCCCGCGCAACCCTCGCCTTCGAAGAGCGCCAGGATCACCGCGGGGCCGTGGAGGGCCGGGAGTCGGACGTCCGCCTCGAACAGACCCGGCTCGACCCGGTCCGGCCCGTGCATCTCGCCCAGCGTCGTCACGCCACGCAGCGTCCGGACCTGCGTCGGGGCGCGGATCTCGATCGGCACGATGCGGATCTGCTCGGCCACGACCCGGCGTGCGGTCACCCGCACCTCGAGCGGCTCGGGGACGGAAAGCGACTCGTTCGCGGGCCTCGGCGCTTCGACCGCCCGCACCATGGGCACGGCGGTCCCGCCGGTTTCGAAGGTCATCGCCTCGCCGCCCGGCCCAGGTTCCTCCCCGGGCGGCTCGTCTTCGAACGACATCGCGTCGCCCCCTGCGACGGGTTCGACATCCACCGTGTCGGCCTGGCGGAGCTTGGCCGCGGAATCGAGCGAGGCGCCGGGTTCGACGGTGCGAGCGAGCAGGGCCACGACGGACCACGCCAGGAGCGACGACGGCATGGCGCGCATTGTACACGAGAACCGGTGCGCCTGCCCCGAGCGAAGTCGAGGGGACCACGACCACGACCACGCTTGTGGGGGAAACTCGTCAGGCGAGGTGGAGCGGGTCGATATCGATGATGAGTCGGATCTTCCGGCCGGCGTGCGCGGCCCAGGCTGTCGCGCGGACCGCGACGGCGCGGATGGCCTTGCGCGTCGGGGCCTTGACGAGGAGGTGCCGGCGGTGGAATCCGCGGAGGCGGGCCAGGGGAGCCGGAGAAGGGCCGAGCAGCGAGGCGTGCGCGGCAGCGGCCAGTGGCGACAGCTCGGCGGCGAGGGCGTCCATGGCGGCATCCAGGACGCCGGCATCACGTCCTTCGCCGCGGAGCAGCACGAGCCGTCCGAAAGGCGGGTAGCCCAGCTCGCGGCGGAACGGCAGCTCCTGGCGGACGAAACCTTCGTAGTCCTGCCGGGCGGCAGCGGCGATGGCGTAGTGATCGGGGAGGAAGGTCTGGAAGAGGACGAGGCCGGGGGTCGTGCCGCGGCCGGCGCGGCCGGCGACCTGCGTCAGGAGCTGGAAGGTGCGTTCGGCCGCGCGGAAGTCGACGACCTGCAGGCCCATGTCGGCGCGCACCACGCCGACGAACGTGACCGCGGGAAAGTCGTGTCCCTTGGTGACCATCTGGGTGCCGACCAGGATGTCGATCTCGCGGCGGCGGAGGCGATCCAGGACGCGCTCGACGGAGGGGCCGGCAGCAACGTCGGAATCGAGGCGTCCGACGCGGGCGGCCGGGAAGAGGTCGCCGACAGCGGCAACGATGCGTTCGGTGCCCAGTCCGCGCAGGTCCAGCTCGCCCTCGCGGCAGGACTCGCAGCGCTCCGGAACCTGTCGCTCGAAGTTGCAGTAGTGGCAGAGCAGGGCATCCCGCGCGCGGTGGTAGGCGAGGGCGACGCCGCAGGAGGGGCATGCGACGAAGGTGCCGCAGGAGGAGCAGATCGCGGTCGGGGCGAAGCCGCGGCGGTTCAGGAAGAGGATCGCCTGTTCGCGGCGTGCCAGGGTGCCTTCCAGCTCCTCCACCAGCTCGCGCGAGAGGAAGGTGTGGCGTGGGTGACGGGCGCCCCGCAGTCGCAGGTCGCACACGCGAACCGCAGGCAGGGGCAGCGGCGTGGCGCGGTCGGGCAGCCGGAGCAGCTCGAGCTTGGTGTCGTGGACGTTGCTCCACGACTCGAGGGAGGGGGTGGCGGAACCGAGGACGACGGCGGCGCCGGCGTGGTGGGCGCGGAGCATGGCGAGGTCGCGGGCATGATAGCGGAAGCGATCGGCCTGCTTGTACGACGCGTCGTGCTCCTCGTCGACGACGACGAGGCCGAGGCCGGAGAGCGGGGCGAAGAGGGCGGAGCGGGCGCCGACGGCGACGCGGACGCGGCCCTCGAGCATGGCGGACCAGGCACGGCGTCGCTCGGCCTCGCCGACGGCGCTGTGCACGAGCGCGACGGCCCCGCCCAGGCGCGCGCGGAAGCGGCCGACGAGCTGCGGCGTGAGGGCGATTTCGGGGACGAGCACGAGGCACGAGCGTCCGAGCGCGATCGTTTCCGCGGCGCAGCGCAGATAGACTTCGGTCTTGCCGCTGGCGGTGACGCCGTGGAGCAGGAAGCCGCGGTAGCGGCCGGCGCGAACGGCACCCAGCACGGCGTCGATGGCGCGCCGCTGGGCCGGGTTCGGGTCCGGGGCGAGGTCGGCGCACGCCGGGCCGGAGGAGGCGAAGGGATCGACCGCGTCCCGCTCCCCCAGCTCGACCCAACCCTTGTCCGCCAGGGCGCGGATCGAGGCCGCGGTGGCGCCGTGCAAGCGTCGGGCCTCGTCCAGCGCCAGCTCGCCGACCTCGGCGAGGGCGACGAGCAGGCGTCGCTGCCGCGGGCCGAGCCGACCGTCGGGGGTCTTTTCCGGGACGGCGCGGACGACGCGCACGCGGCGGGTCGGCGTCTCGGCGAAGCGGGGCAGCGCGGCGCGCAGCGCTTCGCCAGGGGGCGCGCAGTAGTAGCGGGCGGCTTCCAGGACGAGCTGCAGGAGATCCTCGGGAAGGCCGGTGGCGTCTTCGGGCACGGCCAGGACGTCGCGCAGAACGACTTCGCCCTGCGGCGGAGGGACGTCGAGGGCTGCGACGTAGCCGGTGGCGCGTCGCGTCGAGAGGGGCACAACGACGCGGGCGCCCAGACGCAGCCGCGGGACCAGCTCGGGCGGCACGTGGTAGGTGAGCGTCCCGGGGAGGGCCAGCGGCAGGACGACCTCGATCCGCACCCCTTCCTCCCTTACCCGGCCGGCTCTTCGTCGAGCACGATGCGCAGGACCTCGGCCACGGCTTCGTAGAGCCGCTCCGGGATCGCGGCGCCCAGCTCGCAAGCCAGGAGCGTGCGTGCGACGGGGGCATTGCGGAGCACGGGGACGCCGGCGGCCCGGGCGGCGGCCACGATGCGCCGGGCAACGTCTCCCTCGCCCTTGGCCAGGACGATCGGCGCCCCGTCCTCGTCCTCGCCGTCGTAGCGCAGGGCCACGGCAAGGTGGGTCGGGTTGACGATGACGCACGTCGCACGCGGGACGTCCATGACCATGCGATGCGCCAGCACCTCGCGATGCAGTCGCATCCGCTCGGCCTTGAGTGCGGGCTCCCCTTCCTCCTCCTTGTGCTCGCGCTTCACTTCCTCGCGGGTCATGCGCAGGTCCTTGCGCAGGCGGCGGCGCTGGACCAGGAGATCGAGCGCGCCGAGGAGGAGGAGGAGGCCGGCGGCGACCAGGCCCAGGTGCAGCAGGGCTCCCACGACGGCGCCGGCAAGGACGGCACCCCCGGTGCGGGCGGCCCGGACGACGTCGGCCAGGGAAGACCAGGACGCCAGCGTGGAGGCGGCGACAACCACGACGAACTTCACGACGGACTTCAGCGCCTCGAACCAGCCCCGCGCGCCGAGGACGCGCCGGGCTCCCGCGGCCGGATCCAGCCGGTCCAGCTTCGGGCGCACGGCCTCGAGCGCGAAGAGTCCTCCGACCTGGACGACGCCGGCCGCGAGGGCGGCCAGGGCGGCCGCGAGGAGCACGGGGGCGGCGAGGCGGAGCGCGAGTCCGGCCCAGGCGACGACCCAGGCCTCGCGGCCGGTGTCGTGGGCGAAGCCCGCTCCGGCCAGGACGTGCCGGGTGGCCTGCACGAGGAGCGGAACGGCGGGGGCGACGGCCAGCGCGAGGGCGCCCAGGACGAGCCAAAGGGAGACCGCGGCGGTGAGATCGCGGGAGCGGGCGACCTGACCCTTGCGCCGCGCCTCCCGCAGCCGTCTCGGGGTCGGTTCTTCCGTGCGAGCCTGGTCCGCCATCGCCCTCACCATGCCCCGCGGTTGCCCTGCGGGTCAATGCCGGTGCACCATCAGGCCGTGCGACGTTTCCTCGGCCCGCTGCTGCTTCTGGTTTCGGCGGTCCCGGCGCGGGCCGAGGTCGACGTGCGTTCTCCTTTCGCGGTCTGGGCGGACGATGTTGCGTCGATTTCGGCGGCCGCGGCGGCGCCGTTCCTGGGCCACGAGGTGCGTTTCCGGGAGAGGGGGCTGGTGCGGGTCGATCGGTCGCGAGTGCTGGGTGCGGCGCTGGACCGTTCCGGGCCGTTCGTGGGCGCGGACGTCGCGCGCGAGGAGGGTTGGACGGGGCGGGGCGTGTACGTCGCGGTGATCGACTCGGGGGTCGATTTCGCGCACCGTGCGTTCCTGGACGCGGCGGGGCGGCCGCGGATCGCATGGTACCTGGACATGACGCAACCGAGCCGCGGCACCGGCGGGCCGCTCGACGATCTGGGGTATGCGCTGTTCACGGGGGACGAGCTGGCGGCGGCGGTGCGCGATCCGTCGGCGCCGCGGCCGTCGCCGGACGAGAGCGGGCACGGGACGAGGGTGGCATCGATTGCGGCGGGGAGCGCCGAGCCCTTCGTGGGCCTCGCGCCGGGGGCGGAGCTGATCGTGGTCCGGGCGGACCGCGTGCCGGGCGGGCGGTATGACGAGGTGGACGTCGCGGACGCGCTGCGCTTCGTGTTCGCGGCTGCGGAGTTGGCCGGGCGGCCGTGTGTCGCGAACCTGTCGTTGGGCGGCCAGCTTGGAGCGCACGACGGAACGAGCTGGCTGGAGGGGGTGATCGATGAGCTGGCGTGGGACGGGCCGGGGGGGCGCGCCGTGGTCGTCGCGGCGGGCAACGCCGGCCGGTCGGCCGTGCACGCCAGGCTGGATCCGCGCGGGGCGGGGAGTTCCGCGACGACGCTCGTGGTGCCGTCCAACGGCGGACCCGCGGAGGGCGCGGCGGCGGTGGCCATCGTGGACCTCTGGTCCTCGGCGGGGAGCGCGCTCGCACTGGAGGTGGTCCTCCCGGACGGTTCGATCGTGCGGGTCGACCCGGCCGAGCCCTCGTCGGAAACGCCCCTGGGCGGTGGTGCGGCGCTCCGGCTGGAGTTGGGGGAGGGAGAGGGGGACGTCGCCTCCGAGGCCGTGGCGGCGTGGACGGGCGGCGACGACGGCTCCATCCCGCCGGGGCGCTACGAGCTGCGGGTGCACGGTCCGGCCGTCGTGGAGGCGTGGCTTTCCGCGGAGGCGACGACGACCTTCTTCCCGTTCCGGCTGGAGGGCGCGGTGCGGGAGGACGTGACGCTGTCGATTCCGGCGACCGCGCGCGGAGCACTGGCGGTGGGCTCGGTCACGGTCCGGGCGTCCTGGACGAACCGCCTGGGGGCGCTCGTGGAGGATCCGTCGGCGATACCCGGTGCGACGTCGAGCTTCTCGGCGCGCGGTCCGACCGCGGACGGGCGACTGAAGCCCGATCTACTGGCTCCGGGCGAATGGATCGTGGCGGCGCAGTCGTCCGCGGCCGGGCTGCCGCTCGGTCCGGGCGGGCAGGAAGCCACCGCGGTCGACACCACCTGGGCGGCGGGGCGGGGGACTTCGCTGGCAGCGCCGCACGTCGCCGGCGCGGTCGCCTTGTTGATGGAGCGGGAGCGGTGGCTTCATCCGCGGGCGATCCGGGATCGGCTGCGGGCGGCGGCGCGAGCGGATGGCGCGTGGGAGGCACAGTCCGGGTTCGGGATCCTGGACGCGGCGGGCATCCTGGCGGCACCGGAACCCCCGGCGTCGGAGTCGGGTGCGCGGCTGGTGCTGTCGGTGGCCCGGCGGGAGACGGAGGCGGGCGGGAGCTCGACGATCGAGGCGGCGGCCGCGGTGCGGCTCGACGGCGGGGTGCCCGGTTCGGCGGCGGCTGCATCGCTGGAGGCGGGGCTCCCGCTGCGGGTCGCTTCATCGGCGAGCGGCGAGGTGAGCACGTTCGTCGTCGACACGTCGACGCTGGCGCCCGGACAATGCGCGACGCTCACGGCCCGGGCAGCCGGCGTCGCGCGGCCGGAGACGGCGAGCGTGTGCGCGGTGGCGCGGCAGCCGGGCGGGTGCTCGATCGCGCCGTGCCGCGGCACGGGTACTGCCGCGTTTGGCCTGCTCTTCGTCCTGGCGTGCGTGCTGTGCCGTGGGACGGTCGTCGTGGGGCGGCGTGCGGAGGATCGTACGCGCCGGTGGCCGTTCGTCGCGGCATCGTTGGCGGTGCACGCACTGCTCGTCGCGCCGCTGGTGCTGCTGTTGCCGGGCTCGCCGCCCGCGTGGCGCGACACGCGCGTTGCGGTGAGCCTGCTGGCGCCCGAGGAGCCGGTGCCGGCGCCGGCGGCGTCGCGACCCGAGGAGCCGGCGCCGCACCTGGAGCTTGCGGTGCCGCCGTCCGTTCCGGCGGAGCCGGACCTCGCCGCGGAGCCGCACCGGCCGCCGGCACGCGAGGCTCGGCGTGCGGCGCTCGCGGGGGCCGCGGTGGTCCCGGTGGAGGCGGGCGCGCGGGAGGCGGTCGTCGGTTCGCAGCCCGCCCCCGCGCAGGTCGGGGTTTCCGATCCGCGCAGCGTGCTGCAGCCCGCGGCAGGGACCGCGTCGGAGCCGCGCCCTGAAGGGCGCGGTTCGGAAGTGGGGGATGGGCACGGGCCTCCCGGAGACGCTCCTTCGTTCGGCGATCCCGGGGCCGATCCTGGAGCCGGGGCGGGAGTTGCGGCCGCTGCGGGACCGGCGGCGAATCCCGATCCCTGCCGGGAGGCGAGCGAGGAGGTCAGGGCCGCGGTCGACGCGCGGAAACGCTATCCTCCGCTGGCGCGACGGCGGGGGGTTTCGGGCACGGTCGAGGTGTCGTTCGCGGTCGCGGAGGACGGGACGGTGGCGGAGGCGCGGGTGGCGTCGTCGTCCGGGGCCGCGCTGCTGGACGAGGCGGCATTGGAGGCGGTGCGCGGTGCGGCGCCGTTTCCGGTGGGGGGGTGCCGATTCGAGTTGCCGGTGCGGTTCTCGCTGGAGTGAGGGCGGGGTGCGCGCGGGATCAGTTGACGAAGTAGCGGAAGGAGAGGCCGAGGCGGGAGTCGCTGCGCTGGCCGCTGAGATCCTGCTGGAAGCCGAAGTCGAGGGCGACGGCGGAGCTGACGTAGCCGACGCCGGCGGCGATCCCGTGGACGTCGGGGATGTCCTCGTAGCGGTAGCCGGCACGGATGACGTAGGCGTCGGCGATGAGGATCTCGCCGCCCACGGCGTACTTCTGGCCCATCGGCGCGACCTCGTCGTAGGTCGACCAGTCGAGGGTGGCATCGAACTCGAAGCGGGTGGGTCCCAGGCGGAGGCCGCCGCCGACGATGAGGGCGAGGGGGGCCATGGGATGATCGAGGTTGGTGAGGTTGGTGCCGGCGACGCCGAGGAAGAAGCGGTCGTAGGTGAAGAGGGCGCCGGCGTCCATGGAGAAGTCGTTGAGCGAGCCGTCGGGGGTCTCGACGCCCTCGCCGTAGTCGACGCGCATGTACTTCAGGTTGAGACCGACGGCGAGCATGTCGGCGAAGAGCATGGCGATGCCGGTGCGCAGGTCGTAGAAGTTGTTATGCTCGGCTTCGATGCCGGTATAGGTGTAGGTGAACCCGAGGCCGCCGGCGACCGGGGTGGTGGAGTCGGTGGCGGCGACGCCGGCGACGTGGCGATCGAGGTTGACGGAGTAGCCCCACCAGCCTTCGGTGTGGAAGACCTGGCCCATGGCGATCCCGGCCGGGTTGATGAACATGGCGGACGTGGCGATGCCGCTGGCGACCTGGGCGTCGGCCATGCCGAGCGAGCTGGGCGTCGTCGACTCGCCGACGGACTGCACCAGAGCGGCCTGCGCTTCGCTTGCCGCAGGGTAGCCGGACAGGACTGCGATCACGGGGACGATCTTCCAACCAACGCCGCCACGCCTCATCGCCTTGATCCTCCCGTGCCGCTTTGGGGCACGCACGGGTCCGAGTGTACCGGCCCGTGGCGCCGTGTCCAGTTTTCGGCCTTTGGCCGATTCGCATCGTCCGCGCCGCGGGGTGAGGAGCATCCTGATGGTCGACCCTCGGCGCCATCGCATTCCGGTGCACGGGGGTTCTTCCGGAGCGCCATGCCATCGCCACCCGCGCGTCACGCGTGGCGCGGAGCACGCAGTCATCGGATTCCCGTCGATGTGCGGAGCGGGGAGGCGCATCAATTCTGGTCCGTCCGATTCGCCAACATGCGGCCCCGCATGGGACGGCGTTCCGTGCGACGGCGGCCCGCCGGTCCAGGTTTCGTCATTTGTTTCCACCTGTTGGATAATCTGAACATCCGTTCGCCCGCTTGGAGGCCTCGCCCGTCCATCCCCACGCGCGCGCCGGATCGGCGGCGTTTCCGTGGGTTGGAGCGTCCGCGACCGTTCAACGCTTGAAACCGATCGTTCATGCCCGTAGGTTGCGACTGCCGTCGCGGAAGCGACCGCGGCCAAGCCATCGAAGGACTGGGGATCGGGGGGTGCGGAGGTCGGGCCACGATCATGGTCGTGCCGGGTGTGGAGGTCGTGACGACGAACGAGAATGCCATCTGGGGTGAGACCGTTCGGGCGGTGGAAGCGGCCTCGGACGGCGGGAACCTCGATTTGTGGCTGCGGCAGGCACGGCTGGTGAGCATCACCGACGGGATCGCCCGTGTGGCAGTGCTGAACGAGTTCTGTCGCGAGTGGATCCGGGATCGGTATCTCGTGCGCCTGCAGGCCTTGCTGGGGGCGCAGGTCGGGACGCCGGTGGACATCGCGCTGGAGGTCACCGCGCCGGTGGAGAAGCTTGCGGCACCGGCGGTGCCGCCGGTGCCGGTCGTGCGTGCACGGGACAGTGCGGCGCCGCAGGCGGTCCATCCGCGTTACACGTTCGATCGTTTCGTGACCGGCCCGTCGAACCAGCTCGCGGCGGAGGCGGCGCGCGCGATCGCCGCACGCCTGGGCGAGGCGACGCACCCGTTGTACATCTACGCACCGTCGGGTCTGGGCAAGACGCATCTCCTGTCGGCGATCGCGCACGCGGTCATGCTCAAGCGGCCGGCGACGCGCATCGCGTACCTGCCGACGCAGCGGTTCGTCGAGGAGTTCGTGCACGCGGTCCGGGGCGGCTCGGTAGAAGCGTTCGATCGCAAGTACCGGGACGAATGCGACCTGTTGCTCCTGGACGACGTTCACGTGCTGCGGCGCAAGGACGGCACGCAAGAGCGTTTCTTCCACATCTTCAACGCGCTGTACGATCGCCGGGTGCCGATCGTGATGACCAGCGACCAGTGGCCGCGGGAGATCCCGGACATCGAGGAACGTCTCCGGACGCGGTTCCTCTGGGGCCTGATCGTGGACATCCAGCCGCCCGAGTACGAAACGCGGGTGGCAATCCTCCGGCGCAAGGCGGAGGACGAGGGCATCGATCTGCCGGACGAGGTCGCGCAACTCGTGGCCTCGCGGGTCAGCGGGAGTGTGCGCGAGCTGGAGGGTGTGCTGGGTCGTCTGGCGGCGCAGGCGGAAATCATGGCGCGTCCGATCGACGTCGGACTGGCCCAGGAGGTGCTGGCGATCCTGTTGCCGGCGGCGCCGGTGGCCTGCACGGTCGACGAGCTGCAGCGCGCGGTGTGCAATCTCTTCGGCGTCCACCTGGCCGACCTGCGGGGGCCCAGCCGGCGGCGTTCGGTGACTTTGCCGCGCCACATCGCGATGTACCTGGCGCGCGAAGGTTTGCGCCAGCCGTTCCCGGCGATTGCCGAGCGTTTTGGTGGTCGTGACCACACGACCGTCATGGCCGCCTGTCGTCATATCGTCGAATTGCTCGAACGGGATCCTCCCACCCGCAACATCGTCGCGAGCCTTCGCAAGCAGCTTGGCTTGCCCTGAGCCAGTCGAAGGGGTTTACCCTGAGGTTGCCGAAGGGGCTTGCCCTGAGCCGTGCGTCTTGATGCCGATCCTCCGTGGGGACAACGTGGGGGGAGATGATCATGGTACCCTTGGAGAGGGTGCGGAGTTCTCCACGTCGTGGGGAGTCGGTCCCAAGGACTCCACAGGTTATCCTTCCTGCCTTCCCCTGGTTTCCCGGCGACGATCCTGCGTATCTTCGGGGGCTTGGCCAAGTGTTCCACGTCCGATCGCCGCACAGAAGACGAGATGCTATGCACTAGCTATTTCCTCTACCTTACGGTATGAGTCGAGCGGCCGAGGTCCGCAGGGACGGATGGCACGGGAGAGCCGATCATGAAGCTGCGAGTCCATCGGGATGCCTTGCTGCACGCGGTGCAGCGCGTGCAGGCCGTTGCGGAGCGACGTACGTCCCTCCAGATCCTGTCGAGCTTCCTGCTGGAGGCGCAGGACAAGACGTCCGCGAGGATCGCGGCGACGAATCTGCAGCTCGGGCTGGAGATGGTGGTTCCCGGTGAGGTGGAGCAGGGGGGTGTGGTCGCGATTGGGGCGAGGACGCTTTTCGAGATCCTGCGCAATTTCCCGCCGGCACCGGTGGAGCTGGAAGTCGACGAGATGTTCTGGGTCCACGTGCGGTCGGGAAGGATTCATTTCCGGATCGTGGGAGCGTCGGCCGACGGGTATCCCGACCTGCCACAGCCGGGCAAGCGCGCCGGGGAACCTTCGGTGCCGGTGGCGATTCCGGCGGGCGTATTGCGCGGCCTGGTGGAGCGGACGATCTTCTCGATCTCGCCGGACGAGACGCGGCTGCACCTGAACAGCGCGTTGTTCCAGGGCGACGGGAAGATCCTGCGGATGGTCACGACGGACGGGCACCGGATGACGTGTTGCGAGGAGACGGTGGACGAGGAGAAGCGCTTCTACCGGCACGACGTCCTGATACCGGCGCGCGGCCTGGCGGAGCTCCGCAAGCTTCTGGACGGGGTCGACGGGGATCTCCAGGTGGTCTTCGAGAACCCGTATGTCTTCTTCGAGGTACCGGTAGGGAGCAAGGGAACGGTCTCGGCGGAAGGGCCGATGCAGTCGTTGCGCCTGGCGATCAAGCTGGTCGACGCGACGTTCCCGCCGTACCGCCAGGTCATCCCGCGAGACAACAAACGCACGGTCATCGTCGGCCGGGACGTGCTGGGAGCTGCCTTGCGGCGCATTTCGAGCATCTCGCCGAGCCGGACACCGACGACGAGGCTGCGGCTGGAGAGCGGGAAGATGAAGATCTCCTCGGACAACCCCGACATCGGGGTTGGGGAAGAGGAGATCGACGTACAGTACGAGGGTGAGGCATTGGACATCGGCTTCAACGCCCGTTACCTCCTGGACGTGCTGGACGTACTGCGTGGGGAGAACGTCCAGCTCAGCCTTGGGGGATCACTGGACGGAGCGGTGATGCGCGAGGAGAACGACGAGCGTTTCCTTTCGGTCGTGATGCCGATCCGGATCTAGCCGATCGCCAGGGGATCGCGCCATCGAGGGACAGATGAGCGACGGTGAGCAAGAGGACGGCTCGCGGTCCTCCATGGACGGTGCGGCGGAAGACGCGAAACCCGCGATCGGCGCCGCTGCGGACGAGTACGGGGCGCAGCAGATCGAGGTGCTCAAGGGCCTCGAGGCGGTGCGCAAGCGTCCCGGAATGTACATCGGAAACGTGCAGGACGGCTCGGGCCTGCACCAGATGGTCTTCGAGGTTCTCGACAATTCGGTCGACGAGCATCTGGCGGGCCATTGTACGGAGATCTCGGTCACGATCCATCTGGACGAGAGCGTGACGGTGGACGACAACGGTCGCGGCATCCCGGTCGAGCTCCACCAGGAGGAAGGACGGTCGGCGGCCGAAGTGGTGATGACGGTGCTGCACGCGGGGGGGAAGTTCGACCGAGCCGCGTACAAGGTCTCGGGCGGCCTGCACGGGGTGGGCGTCTCGGTCGTCAACGCGCTGTCGGAGTTCCTGAAGCTGGAGATCCGCCGGGACGGGAAGGTCTGGCACCAGGAGTACCGGCGCGGCGAGCCTCAGGGCGCGCTGCGTCCGCTGGGGCCCTCGCGCCGGACGGGGACGAAGGTCACGTTCAAGCCGGACACGAAGGTGTTCACGGTGATCACGCCGTCGTTCGAGGTGCTGGCGCAGCGGTTGCGGGAGCTGTCGTTCCTCAATCCGGGCTTGACGGTGAAGTTCCGGGACGAGCGTTCGGGGCGGGACGAGACGTTCGAGTACCGGGGCGGGATTCCGGAGTTCGTGACGTACTTGAACCGGAACAAGGCGACGTTGCACCCCGAACCGATCTTCCTGGAGGGCGAGCAGGAAGGGGTCCAGGTCTCGGCGGCGTTGCAGTGGAACGACTCGTACCAGGAAATCGTCTACTGCTACACGAACAACATCCACAACCGCGACGGCGGCACGCACCTGACGGGGCTGCGGTCCGGTCTGACGCGGACGCTCAACGCGTACGGCGCGACGGCGAACCTCTTGAAGGAGATCAAGACGGCGCTGGGCGGCGAGGACGTGCGCGAGGGGTTGACGGCGGTCGTTTCGCTCAAGCACCCGGAGCCGGCGTTCTCGGGGCAGACGAAGGACAAGCTGATCAACAACGAGGTCAAGGGCATCGTCGAGGCGGTGATCAACGAGAAGCTCGGGGTGTTCCTCGAGCGTCACCCGGCGATCGGCAAGGCGGTGGTGCAGCGGGCGGTGCTCGCGGCGCGGGCGCGGGAGGCGGCGCGCAAGGCGCGGGAGATGGTCTCGCGCAAGGGGGTGTTGGACGCCAGCAGCCTGCCGGGGAAGCTGGCGGACTGCCAGGAGAAGGACCCGGCGTCGTCGGAGATCTTCATCGTCGAGGGCGAGAGCGCGGGAGGGAGCGCGAAGCAGGGGCGGGACCGGCGGTTCCAGGCGATCCTGCCGCTGCGGGGGAAGATTCTCAACGTCGAGAAGTCGCGCGCCGACAAGATGCTGCAGAACGTGGAGATCGGCGTGCTGATCAGCGCATTGGGGACGGGCATCGGCGAGACCTTCGATGCGGCGCGGCTACGGTACCACCGGGTGATCATCATGACCGACGCCGACGTCGACGGCTCGCACATCCGCACGCTGCTCCTGACCTTCTTCTTCCGGCAGATGTCGCGGATCATCGACGAGGGCCATCTGTACATTGCGCAGCCGCCGCTGTACCGCGTGCGCCGGGGCAAGAAGGACATCTACCTCAAGAACGCGGAGGAGCTGGACCGCTTCCTGCTGGATGTCGGGTGCGAGGAGGTGGAGCTGCTGGTCGACGGCGTCCCGGTGCACGGCGGCGCGTTGCGGACGATCGTGCAGGACGTGCTGGTCCAGGAGCGGTTTCTGGCCGGGCTGAACCGGCGGATGGACCGCCGGGTGGTGGAGGCGGTGCTCAAGGCATCGACGATCGGGTCGGAGACGCTGCGGGACGAGGCGACGCTGGCGGGGGAGCTGGCGCAGGTGGAGGGGTTCCTGGCGGAGAGCGCGCCGGACGTGCTGCCGATCCAGTTCGAGCTCGTCTGGGACGAGGAGCACGACTGCTACAGCGTGGGTTGCGAGACGGTGCAGAACGCGGCGCGGCGGCGGACGTCGCTGACGTTCGAGTTCTTCGATTCGCCCGAATGCCTGGCACTGCGGCAGATCCAGGACCGGCTGGACGCGGTGGGGGATCCGCCGTTCGTGGTCCGGGTCGGGGAACGGGAGACGGGGCTGTCGCGGCTCGAGGGACTGTGGGAAGCGGTGGCCGGCCAGGCGCGCAAGGGGCTGCAGATCCAGCGCTACAAAGGCCTGGGCGAGATGAACCCGGAGCAGCTCTGGGAGACGACGATGAACCCGGATTCGCGCACCCTCATCCGGGTGTGGGCCACCGATCCGATCGAGGCCGACCACGCCTTCACGGTGCTGATGGGGGACGACGTGGAGGAGCGGCGGCGCTTCATCGAGCAGAACGCGCTGGACGTCCGCAACCTCGACATTTAATGGGGCCGTGGATGTGCCGAGTCCGCTCCCGTTGGTCGCGGTCGGACGGCGGTGGGGCCGTGCCGGCGGTCCCTTGCCGGGAACGGATGCTCAGATTGACGGCCTCCGGGCGGGGGCATAGACTCGCTCTGAACCGGCGCGCACCCCAGTCGTGGAGACGCGAAGGGTTCGGGAGTCGCCGATGAACAAGGCTGCCTGGATTGCATTGGTTTCGGGAACGATCCTGGCGGGCCGTCCTGCCGGGGCGGCCGAGCCCTCGATCGTGGTGCTGGAGCCGCAGCACAATCTCCAGGGGAACGTGGAGCAGGTCCTGTCGGACGTGCGCGCTCGCGTGGCCGCCGCGCTGGACGAAGGCGGCTGGGCGGTCGTCCCGGACGAGACGGCGGCGGGGTGCGCAGGGAGCATTGCGGGGGGAGCGACCGATGCGTCGCGCCTGTCGGGGACTGCCGAGGCGTGCCTGGCGCAGGCCGCGGTGGGCGAGCGCATCGACGCGTCCGCGATGGGGTATGCCTTGCGCCTGGTGCTGGTGGCGGCGGACGGGACGGTGGTGACGGACCAGGAGGCGAGCTGCGACTTCTGCACCGAGGGGGAGATGATCGACAAGTGGCGGGAGTTGGCGGTGGGGGTGGGCGGTCCGACACCGGAGCTGGTGGCGGCGGCCAATGCGGCGGTGGAGCCTGTGGAGCCTGTGGAGCCTGTGGAGCCCGTGGAGCCAACCGAGCCGGAGGAGCCCGCATCGACGTTTTCCGCCGGCGACATCCCGTGGTGGGTGTGGGCGGGTGGCGCGGCGTCGCTCGGCGCCATCGGCGCGGGCATTCCGTTGATCGTGATGGATGGCGACATCACCTGCGCCAGCGGGCCCGTCGAGGCGTGTCCGGACATCTACGACACGGATGCGATTGGATATTCGCTGTTGGCGGTGGGAATCGCGGGCCTGGGTGCGGTCGGAGTCGGGCTCTACTTCGCTTTGTCGGACGACGAGGCGCCGCCGGCCGCGGACGGGACCGGGGAGGAGGCGCCCGGGGGCGGGGAACCGGCGATCGCGATTCTCCCGGGTTTCGGTGGGCTCGTCGTCCGCGGGGTTTTCGACCTGTAGTCGAGCGCGGGAGGTTCCATGCGTCTGTGTCCGACGTGCGGCCGCCTCAGCGAAGACGGGGTTGCCGCCTGCACCGTCGACGGCAACCCGACCACCGAGTTCACCCCTACCCTGGCGCCCGGGGAGACGCTGGCGGGCGGCTTCAAGGTCGTCGCCGCGCTGGGTGTCGGGCAGAGCGGGGAGGTCTACGAAGGGCAGGAGGAAGCTGGAGGGGCGCGGACGATCATCCGGCTCTTGTCCGAGGACATGGCCAAGGACAAGCGGCTGTCGGACGTCGTGCGGCGCCATCTGCTGAAGCAGAAGGAGTTCGACCACCGCTACGTGGTGCGCATCCGAGCGGTCGAGACGCACAAGGATCGGATCCTGGTGGTGCGCGACTGGGTGGAGGGCCGACGGCTGGAGGACGTGCTGCGCGAGGAGGGGCCGCAGGGCGTCGTGCGGACGCTGGACCTCGGCTTGCGCATCTGCGCGGCCCTGGCCGAGGCGCACAAGGTCGGGCTGTTGCATCTCCAGCTCCGCGCCTCGAACGTGTTCGTCGTGCCGGCCGAGTCGGGCGAGGGGGAATCGATCCGGCTGGTCGACTTCGGCATCGGTCCGCGGCGCAAGATCGGCAACCGGCCGGTGTACGGCCAGCCGGGCACCCTGTCGCCGGAGCAGATCGAAGGGAAGATCGTCTCCTTCAAGTCGGACATGTTCTCGGCCGGACTGCTCTTGTACCGGATGCTCGCGGGCGGGCCGCCGTGGACCGGCGAAGCCGACGCGGTCGTCAAGCAGATCCTGGAGTCGCCGGTGCCGCCGATCCCGGCCCGTCCCGAGTCGCCGGTGCCGCTCGAGCTGTGGACGTTCATCCGCCAGACGCTGGAGAAGAAGCCGATCCACCGGCCGCTGGGCATGGCGCAGATGGCGGACCGGCTCAAGGAGCTGCAGGGGGACGCGGCGTCCGGGAGGTTGTCGATCGAGCTTCCGGTGCCGACGGTCGTGCCGAAGGCGCCCGAGCGGAGCGCGGCGATCGGGCGCATCGCGCTCAAGCCGCGTTCGGCGACCACCGGAGGAACGGGTGCGGTCGACGTTCCGGGACTTCCGGGGCCTGCGGCGCCGGAGGCGCCGGTGGACATCGAGGTGCCGGTCGACGACGGCAAGCAGTCCACGGTCGAGATCGCCCCCGCGATGCTCGGAGAGCTGACGGCCGCGGCGGGGCAGCCGGAGAAGACCACGACGATCGACGTCGGCGCCGTGGACATGCTCGAGGACGAGAAGCGGCCCGTCGCGGCGGTGGTGCCGAAGGCGCCTGCGGCCGCGGCGGCGGTGATGCCCCTCGAGGCGAAGCGCACGGCGGCCAAGCCGGCTCCGGCGGCCGTACCGGCGGCGAAGCAGGTGCCGGAAGGCGGATCAGGAGAGATCGTCCTGGCGGGGCTTCGCAAGCCGCCGCAGGAAGAGGCGATCCAGCCGTCCTCGGCCACGATGCCGATCGACGCGGACATCATCGAAGAGGCCGCAATCCCGCCGCCGATGCGCGCGGCCAAGCGGGCAGGGTCATCGGCTCCGGCCGCGGCCGCGACGGATGCGACAGCGGCCTACAAGCGTGGGCTGGGCTACGGGCTGGGCGGCGGGCTCGCGGTGGCGGTGATCGCGTTCTTCTGTGCGATGTTCCTGTTCCGTGGCAAGGTGCCGTCCTGTCCGAAGCCGCCGGCCTGCGAGACGGTCGCGACCGTCGGCGAGCCGGAGTCCCCGCGGGTGAGTGCGGCCGGACCGATGGAGGTCACCGCGGTGGGAGACGCGGGCGCGGAAGCCGCGCCGCGGGACGCGGAAACGGCGGCGGTCGAGGTGGCGGAGGAGCCGGAGCAGGACGCGGGAGCGCCCGCGGTCGAGGCGGCGGAGGAGCCGGAACGGGACGCGGGAGGCACCGTCGCGGATGCCGGTACCCCGCCGTCGCGCGACGTCTCGCGTCCGGTGACGCAGGACGCCGGCCGGCCGCCGGAGCGGGACGTGTCTCGCCCGGCGGAGCAGGATACGGCGCAGCCCCCGCGACCGGAGGCGGGCGGCGGGGGGGCGGACAACGCGGCACGCGCCAACGAGCTGGTGACCCAGGGGGACCAGGCGCTGGGGGCGCGCGACCTCAGCGGGGCGCGGGCGGCCTACGAGGAAGCGTTGCAGCTCCAGTCGAACAACAACCGGGCGAAGATCGGGTTGGGGCGGGTGGCGTTCCAGGAAGGGAACTTCGAGGAGGCGGTGCGCTGGCTGGAGCCGATCTACCGCAACCAGGGGAACATGGACCTGGGCGCGGCGTACGTCCGGCTGGGGCGGCTGGGGGATGCGAAGGCTCAATTCGAGAAACTGCTGGAGCGCAATCCGAACAACGCGGCGGCGCAGAGCGCGCTGGACGCGGTCAACCGGCAGCTCGGGCAGTAGCGCGCCTGGCGGCGGCGTCCTGCGTTCTACGTTCTACGTCTTTCGTTCTCGGATCCGGACGAGGAGAGGTGGAGAGTGCGACCGGAGAGGTGGAGAGCCGGTCATGGCGGTCGCGCCCGGAGAACGGCGACGCGACGTCATCGGCCGTAGGACCGGTCGTTCGGCATGTCCGGGATGGGAGGAGCCAGCTCGCGGGCGGCGGGGCAGACGCGCTCGGCGTCGGGGACGCCGGAAGTGGTGCGGAGGATCTTGAACTCGACGCGGCGGTTCCTGTCCCACGCGGCGGCGGTGTGACCGGGAGCGATCGGGCAGCGCTCGCCGTAGCCGGCGGCCAAGAGGCGGTCGGCGTCGACCTGCCGCCCGACGAGGTACTCCACGACGGCGTTGGCGCGATCGCGCGTCAGCTCGAGGTTGTATTCGTCGGAATTGCGCTCGTCCGCGTGTCCCTGGACCTCGAGCAGCAGGATCTCCGGGTGGCCCTGGATCGAGGCCGCGACCTGATCGAGGAGGTCGAACGCGTCGGGCAGGAACACCGCGCTGTCGGTCTCGAACTGGATCGGCTTGAGGACGAGCAGGGCACCGCCGGTCGGGACGACCACGCTGTCGTCGGGGCAGCCATCGGCGTCGTCGAGGCCGTTGTAGATCTCGGGCTCGTTGGGGCAGTCGTCGTCGACATCGAGGATGCGGTCGATGTCGTTGTCGATGTCCGGGCAGCCTTCAGCGTCCTGGAAGCCGTCCGGGTCCTCGGGTTCGAGGGGGCAGTCGTCGACGATGTCGCGGACCCCATCGAGGTCGTTGTCGGGGTCGGGGCAGCCCTCGACGTCCTGGAAGCCGTCGAGATCCTCGGGGTCGTCGGGGCACGAGTCATTGTCGTCGGCGATGGTGTCGCCGTCGCGGTCGCCCAGCACTTCCTCCGGACAGCCGTCGCCGTCGGCGTCGCCGTCGAGGTCCTCGGGAATCAACGGGCAGCCGTCCGACACGTCGAGCAGCCCGTCGCGGTCGTTGTCGAGGTCGGGGCAGCCGTCGAGATCCTCGAAGTCGTCGCCGTCTTCCGGGTCGTCCGGGCATTGATCGATGTCGTCCTTGATCCCGTCGCGGTCGCGATCGCCGATCGTGGGCTCGAAGATCCACGCGCCGAAGACCCTCGCGTCGGCGGCGGAGAAGCCCTCGCCGAACGCTCCCGTGCCGGCGCCGATGTACAGGTAGCTGTTGCGCTCGATGAAGATCTTGAGACCGGCGACGGCCTCCATCGGCGTGTGGCGCAGGTCGAAGAAGCGGGAGAAGACCGAGTTGCCGTAGAACTCGACGACGGCGTCGAGGCGGTCGGGGACGAGGCGGAAGTTCGCACCGACGCCGAACGTGAACAGGTGGCCGTATTCGAAGTCGCGGCCGGCGGCGTCGGTGAGCGCCAGCGGCTCGTAGCCTGGTTGGTTGCCGAAGAAGAAGCGGGCGCCGAGGTTCAGTGCGCCGAGGACCCAGTCGGTGGGGGCCCAGTCGAGCACGGCGGTCAGGCCCAGGCCCATGCCGGGATCGGAGCCGAGAGCGTGATCGATCTGGCCCGTGGGGGTGAAGAACTGGACGATGCCGGCCAGGCCGACGGGGTAGCGATCGACCCGCAGGAAGCGGACCTTCGCGTGGACTTCGAGGTCGCCGACGTGTTCGGCGGAGAAGGACGGGGTCGCCGCGTGCGTGCCGTCCGAGCCGCGCCCCGGCCAGCCTTCCCAGCCGCCGACGCCCCAGACGGCGGGGCCGGAGAGGATGACGACGGGCAGCGAGAAGCCGACGGCCATGAAGTTGAAGAGGCCGATGTTGAAGCCGACGTTCGCGGCGATTTCATGGCTGACGAGGTTCGCGTCGGTATCGTGCAGCTCGCCGGGGTCGAGCGCGCCGTCGGCGTCCGCGTCGCGCCAGGTGGAGCCGGTGACGGGGAAGATGCCGTAGCCGTAGTCGAGGACGAGCGCGACGCTGACGTCCAGGTGGGGGAGGACCTCGCTGGCATTGACGGCGAAGAGGCCCTTGGAGTCGACGGCGGGGCGGAAGAGACGGAGGTCGAGCGCTCCGGTGTTGGATGGCGTACCGGTTTCCTGGGCGGCGGCGGGCGGGGCAACGAGGAGCAACAGCGACGGCGCAAGCAGGGAAGCGATCGCGGCGGGTGGATTCGAAGGCAGACGGGTCTTGTCCCGATGAGCGGTCATGGGAGCCCTCACTTCGTTTCCCCCGGTTCTCGTGTGGACCTGTGCCCGGTGCGGGGCGGATGTTTCGGGGGGAAGCGGGGGGAAGCGGGGGGAAGCGAGCGGTCGAGCGGTCGAGCGGCCGCGCGGTCGAGCGGGGGGCGCGATCAGTCCTGCTCGAGGGTATCGGGGGTGAGGGTGATGCCGAGGGTGATGAAGTGCATGGTGTCGGTGTAGACGGAGGTTTCCCAGATGGTGAAGTCCATGACGCCGGAGGTGTGGCGGTAGTAGGCGTACTGGAGGAAGAGGAACTCGACCTGGAGGCGGACGCCGACGTCCCAGCCGGGGACCTGGCCGTTGAACTCCTTCGGGTGTAGCTCCCAGGGACGACCGACGCGGCCGTAGACGCCCAGCTCGGGGCTCCATGAGAGATCGTCGCCGAAGGGGCGGACGGAGCCGCCGACGGCGAGGGCCCAGCCGCTGACGCCGAATTCGGGGCCGACGCCGAGGACGGCCCACGGGCACTGCACGGTGAACCAGCCCCAGGCGGCGAGGAACGAGTAGAGCCCGGCGCCCACCGCGGCCTTCAACGTGTCCTGGGCGGGCATGTAGATGCCGCCCATGATGCCGAAGGTGTCGGCAAGCACGGTGCCGTAGCCGCCGGTGAGGTGGATGTTGATGCCGGCGTCGGGCTCGCCGGTGCGCGAGTCGGTGCAGCCGGTCTCGTTGTCGCAGCCGCCGTGGCGTCCGGTGAAGATGATGGGCGAGAGGGCGGCCTCGGCGACGAATCCGTCGGGGACGCGGATGGGGTGCATCATGGGGGTCACGCAGGCGGATGTCGCGGTGAGGAATGCCGCCGCGGCGATGGCGGTCGTTCGGCGGCGTCGGATGATCATGTGGAGGCGCGTCCTCAGCATCTGCGGTTGGGGGAAGAGGAAACCACAGATGGGCACCGATGAACACCGATGGGGACCGCGGCCGGCGGGCGGGGAAGAAGGAACCACCGATGAACACCGATGGACACCGATGGAAGGGAAGGAGGAGGCGAGCGGGGAGTGGGGAACAACGAGCTCCCGCGGGTCACGAAGGGCCGTTCGCGGGAAGGGGCGGTGCATGGGAAGTGACGGAGGGCAGCTGGGGCGTCGCGGCGGCGCCCGTCGGAGCGTTCGAGGGTTCGTGGCGGGACTTGCGGTCTTGGGGGCGGCGGGATGGGTGACGACTCTGGGTCGGGGGACGGCGGCCGCGCAGGAGGCGGGAAACGGGGAAGGGGAGGAACCACCGGAGGTGGTGGACGAGCTGTGGGAGGAGGCGCAGGGATTCGAGCAGCGGGCGCAGCTCGAGGAAGCGGCCGTCGCGTACGAGGGATTCGCCAGGGCGATCATCGGACAGGCTCGCGAGTCGGAGGGAGGGGGCATCGACGAGCGGGCATTGAAGGGGCTGGCGCTCGCCATCCAGGTTCGAATTGCGCTGGGGCAAAGGGAGCAAGCGGAGGACGACACCGACTTTCTGGCGCAGCATTTCGGCGCAGACCCGAGGTATCGCCGGCTTGCCGCGGCGGCGTTCTTCAAGGTCGGGGAGATCAGTTACGCGGATCGCGACTGGGCGGGAGTAGCCGAGCACTACGACCGCTACCTATCGGACTGGGCGAAGCGCGGGGAGAAGGACTCCGAGGTGCGCGCCGTGATGCTCGTGGCGGAGGCGTACTGGCGGATGTCCGAGTGCGAGGAGGAAGCCAGCCGGCGTGAGCGAAGGAAATGCGACCGGGAACGCGAAGCGGCGTACGAGTATGCCGAGCGTGCGACCGACTTGATCCCGTTGCCCGCCTACACGAACGCCCTTGGCGAGGGCGAGAACGAGGCCATGAGCGACTCCCAGATCCGTGCCTTGCGCCGCGAGAACACCTGGAACGCACTCTTGGAGGCGCTCGACCTCGAGATCGAAGGCGCCGACGCCGAGCTACAGCGCGCCATCCGCGGCAACAAGGTTGCGGAGGCCCTCGGCCAGGCCTGGTTCTATCTGGGGGAGCGGCTGATCGCCGAGTTCGGAGTCTTGGAAGAGGCAACGCCGTCGCCGGGATTCGATCCGGATGAGTGGAATCTGCCGGAAGACGCGTGCGCGGACGTCGTCGATGACGGTATTGCGGCGAGGCACTGCCGGGATCGGGCGCGACTCCTACGATGGGAGCAGGAACGGCTCATTCCCCGCCTGGCTGCGCTGCGTGCGAAGATCGACGAGGTGAACGCCGGGTGCCTTTCGCGGATCCTCTACCTTGATGTGCCGCAGTGGGAGATCGCTGCCGCGAACCGGCTGGGGGACATGTACCTTGCGTTGAGCCGCGTCGCCGGGGCGGTTCTGGAGGCGGTTCCCGAGGAGATGCTTGTCGATTGTTCGACGTGGGAGGACGACATCGCCGCACGATTTCCGCGTCACGACTGCGACTGCGGGCCTTGTCCGCAACCCTCCATCCCCGAAGAGTGGCAACTCCCCATCGCATGCCGGGCCAAGGGCGCCGAGACGTTCTCGGAGACGTCCCCGTGGCCCGTTCGGAATGCCGTCGAGGCGTACGGGTACTGCGTGGAGACGGCGGTCCGGGAGCAGTTGTGGACGGAGTACGCCGATCGATGCGTCGCGGCCCTGCAGGAATTGGAGCCGGAGCGTTATCCGCCCACGGACGAGGTGTACGCGCCGCCTGGATTGGACGCGCGGCATCTGGCGGTGCCCGATCTGGGACCGGACATCGAGCGGCTGGCCGCCTCCACGCGGACGGCGCCGACGCCGGAATCGCCGGCGGCGGCAGCGCCCGATGCGGTCGGACAACCTTGCACTCCCGCGGAAGGCCTGCGTTGTCCACGGCAGCACATCCGACCGGTTCAGCCGCCCCCGGCCCCGCCGGACGGACGCGTTGTTCCAGGCGACCCGACCATGGACGAACACGGGCGGTACAGGTTCCACCTGGCGCCGCCGCCGGCCCCGGTCCCATAGCGGGCCGGCAATCCGCGGTCTCGCGATCAACCGTGCACCGCCGAGCCACGGGAGCGCCGGAAAGGACAGTTGCGCGGGAGCCTCCGCGAACCCACATTGCGTCGGCCGGGGCAGATGACGACGCAACGGCAGAAGTGGAGCGCGAGAGCATGGTGACCCGAGGGAGGACTGGCGAGCGGGTGCGAGAAACGACGGCTCATGCGCGGCGAGGAGGATCATGGTCGGCAGCGACGATGACCGCGGTTCTGGCCCTTACGACGACAGCGTGCGTCGGCGGCCTGCACCTGGCCGGCGACGAGGATGATGTCCCGAGGGAGGCGGAGGAGCTTGCCACGGAGGGAGACGCGACGGATCCCGCGGACGGCGATGATGTCGCGGACACGGATCCGCCGCTTGAGGCAGAAGCCGACGACGGGGACGGAATCTGCGCGCCCCTGGATGCCGGGACGACATCCGGCTGGGGCACTTGCGAGGACCTCCAGAGGCTGGAGTTGGAGGCGCCCGTGGTGAGCGATGACGGGGGCGACGGGCGGGTTTCGCCGGGGGAGGGCGCCGACATCCGGGTCGTCCTGCGCGAGACCGCGGGGCTCGATTTCATGTGGTACCCGGGGGTGACATTCCTCGCGGACGACCCACGCGTGACGGTCGGCTCGGACGACTGGCGTTACGGGATGGCTGCGTGCTCCGCGGAGGAGTACCACGCGCGCCTCTCCGTCCCGGCGGACATGCCTTCCGGCACGATGGTGACCGTCACCGCGCGCGCCGCCATGCTCCCGGACGAATGCCCCGACGCGAACATCCTGGACATCCCGATTACGGTCCGGTGACGCCGGCATTCCACCGGCTCACCGGCGCCGCGTTGTTCCACGCCTTGCCCGATCTTCTCCCCCTTTGCGTCCTTTGCGGTCCTTTGCGTCCTTTGCGCGAAATCCGGGCGCCGGGGATCGCAGAGCGCCGATTGCGCGTAGAATGGCCTTCGCAGAAGCGAGGTGCCGCATGACGAACGAAGGAGGTCTTCACGCGCACGGCGTTGCTCTCGAGGCGATGGCCGGGGCCCTCCGCACAGGGCCTGACGAGTTGCGAGCGCAGAGGGTCGGCATCCGGGCGGTCCTCGCCGTGGCCGTCACCGCGGCCTTCGCCGCGGGATGCGGCTCGGGCGCCGCGTCCGGCGGCGGGTCGCAGGCAGCGGGCGGGCTGACGGCCGGCCCCGCGTCGGGCGGAGTGGACGGTGGGGGGGCGACCGCGCCGGACGATGTGGCGCCGGTGACGCCGCCCGAGGTGGCGTGGGAGTGGCAGGGGGAGGACCCGAGCTTCGGGCACACGTTCTACCAGGGGCCGATCACGGTTCGCGCCGGGGGGGAGAGCTGTTCGTTCACGTACGACGACGAGGAACATACGGCGCGCACCGCTTGCGAAGCGGAAGGCGCCGAGCCGTGGAACCTGGAGGAAACCGACGCGTTCGTCGAGGACGCGTCGTTGGCGCTCGACGGCGGGGTGCTGTACGTCACGCGCTTCTCCGACATCGCGACAGGCTGCCAGGTGACGGCGTACGACGCCGCGAGCGGGACGGTCCGCTGGGGCACGCGCCTGCAAGGGATCGGACCGATCGGCCACTCGGAGTACCTGAACAAGGTGGAGATGAAGGTGCTCGACGCACGATGGCTTGCGGTCTTCGGCTGGGAGAGCGGCGGCTGCTACGTCGAGGTGCTGGACCGGGGCGACGGCCGGACCGTTTCCAACCGCCGGCTGGAGCCGGTGGAAGCGGTGGCCGAAGAAGCCGCGCGCGTCCCGGGCGCGTCGGGGACCTGCCCTGCGATCGACGCGACCGACCGTTGGCATCTCGCGGTCGTCGGCGCCGATCGGGTGTGCGAGGCGGACGCGGATTGCGTTTCGTTCCACGTGAACTGCAGCAATCTGGACTGCGCCGCCGTGCACAAGGACCGTGGCGACGCCTACCAGGCGCTCGACTGCGACGGATACACCGGCGGCGTGGGCAACTACGACTGCCTGCCGCAGTTCGGCTCGGAGGAACCGCGCTGCGTGGAGGGTTGTTGCGCGAGCGTGCGCTTGCCGGGGCGGTAGCCCTTCCGGTCCTCTTTGCGCCCTTTGCGGTCCTTTGCGTCCTTTGCGCGAAATTCGGATCGCCCGGAGCTCTACGGATCGCGCGATTCGACCTCGCCGGCGCCGAAGAAGTTGAGGGTGCTGTAGGTGTCGGCGTTTTCGCCGTAGGAGCGGACTTCTTCGGAGGTGATGAAGAAGGTGGCGTGCTCGCCGACCCGGCGCGAGAAGGCGGCGCGGCCGTCGAGGCCGTTGCTGAGACGGAAGCCGATCTCGGCGAGGTTGTCGTTGACGCGGGAGGCGAGGCTCTTGCCGCAGGCAGGGCAGCGCAGCTCGAGGAGGTCGCCGGAGCGCAAGTTGAGCTCCTCGGCGGCGATGACCTCGTAGTTGCCGGGCTGGGGACTGAGCAGGATCAGGCCGTGGCTGCGATCCTTGACCGCGGTGAGGATGACCTTGACGTTCGGGTTGAGCGTCGCGTTGCACGAGGGGCAGTAGTAGTGCCGTTTCATGGCAAGAACCTCCCGTTCCGGCTATTCGAACGTTTCGAGCGCCCGCGAGGGGCAGTAGCGGGCGCACTGGGGATCGCCCGCGCAGAGATCGCACTTGTGGATGACCTTGCGGCCTTCGTCGTAGCCGACGTTGCCCCAGGGGCAGGCCCAGACGCAGGCGCGGCAGAGGATGCAGCGATCCTCGGCGACGAGGATGGCGCCGGTGCGGTCGTCGCGGACGAGGGCCTGGGTGGGACAGACGCGGACGCAGGCGGCGGAGTCGCACTGGAGGCAAACGACGGGGACACCGCGCTCGGGCGGCTTGACCGGGTAGGCGCGAATGCGGGTCGGTCCCGGCCCGCCGCCCGCGGGGTGCGAGAAGGCGCAGGCGATCTCGCAGGTGCGGCAGCCGATGCAGCGGGCGGGCGTGACCTGAAGGCGCTTGTTCATGGTGCGAAGAACCTCCCTTCGGCCACCGGTTTCCGAAGGTTCGCGCAAAGAGCGCAAAGGACCGCAAAGGCCGCAAAGAGCGACGTGGCGAGGCGGCCGATACGATGGTCAAGGCCGTTCATCGTGCATCCTACTTCCCCAGCAGGTCGAGGAACCGGGCGCCGGCCTGCTCGCGGTGGCAGCGGTCGCAGACCTGGAACGATTCGGCGGACAGGCCGGTGCGACCGGCGAGGTGCGCGGCGTGGTCGCGAGTAAGCGTCGGGCGGCCGCAGGCGGAGCAGCGCACGCGCTCGAAGTCGCGCTGCCAGATGCGGCGCGTGAATCCGGTGTCGACCATCTCGATCGCACCGGTGGGACAGGAGAGGGCGCAGGCGCCGCAGCCGACGCAGGCGGCGGGGTCGTCGTGGAAGGGAAGGGCGATCTCGCCCAGGACGCCGCGGCCGGCGGTGCCGATGGCGTTGGCCCCCACGGCGGCGCAGGCGCGGACGCAGACGTTGCACAGGATGCACTTGTCGGGGTTCTTGCGCTCGACGAAGGACGTGCGGCGGACGCCGTACTGCAGGGCCAGCTCCTGGATCGTGTCGGACTCCGGGCAGCGGGCGAGCAGGAGGTCCAGGACGCCGGCGCGGAGGCGGTGGATGCGCGGGGTATCGGTATCGACGCGCAGGCCGTCGCGGGCGGGGAAAAGGCAGGCGGGAACGACGCGGGCGGCGCCATGACCGCCCGGCCTGCCGACCTCGACGAGGCAGAGGCGGCAGCCGCCCCATTCCTCGAGTCCCTCGTGGTGGCAGAGGGTGGGAATGTCGATGCCCGTACGGCGGGCGAGATCCAGCAGGCTGTCGCCGGGTCGGGCGTGGAGGTCGCGGCCGTTGATAACGACGATCATCCCTGGCTCCTCTAGCGGACGTCCACGGCGTCGAGCTTGCAGACCGCGCGACAGACGCCGCAATGAGTGCACTTCGCCGGGTCGATGACGTGGAGCTTCTTCTTCTCGCCGGTGATGGCTTTCGCCGGGCATTCCTTGAAGCAGACCATGCAGCCGGTGCACTTTTCGTTGATGGTGAAGGTGAGCAGGGCCTGGCAGACCGCGGCCGGGCAACGCTTTTCGCGGATGTGGGCCAGATACTCGTCCTTGAAGTGCAGGAGCGTGGAGAGGACGGGGTTGGGGGCAGTCTGACCGAGCGCGCAGAGGCTGGCGTCGCGCACGACCTCGCTCAGGGATTCGAGCTGCGTCAGCGTCGCCTCGGTGGCGCGGCCCTCGACCACGGCGTGCAGGAGGTGGCTCATCTGGATCAAGCCCTCGCGGCAGGGGACGCACTTGCCGCAGGACTCCTCGACGAGGAAGTCGACGAAGTAGCGGGCGACGTCGACCATGCAGGTGCCGTCGTCCATGACGATCATGCCGCCGGAGCCCATCATGGAGCCGGCGGCGGCGAGGTGATCGAAGTCGACGGGCATGTCGAGGCTGGACTCGGGGAGGCAGCCGCCGGAGGGCCCGCCGGTCTGGACGGCCTTGAACTTCCGTCCGTCGCGGATGCCGCCGCCGATGTCGAAGATGATCTGGCGCAGCGTGCGGCCCATCGGGACCTCGACGAGGCCGGTGTTGTTGACCTTGCCGACGAGGGCGAAGATCTTGGTGCCGGTCGAGCCGCCCCAGGGGTCCTTGGAGACGTCGCCGGTGCCGACGGCGGCATAGGCGGCGGCACCCTTCTCGACGATCAGCGGCACGTTGGCCCAGGTTTCGACGTTGTTCAAGTTGGTCGGCTTGTTGTCCAGGCCGCGCTCGACGGTGTGGACGTACTTGGCGCGCGGCTGTCCGGCGAAGCCTTCGATGGAGGCCATGAGCGCGGTGGACTCGCCGCAGACGAAGGCGCCGCCGCCGCGGTTGAGGCGGATGTCGAAGTCGAAGCCCGTGCCGAGGATGTTCCGGCCCAGCAGGCCGAGCTCGCGGGCCTGCTGGAAGGCGAGGGTCAGGCGCTCGACGGCGAGGGGGTACTCGTTGCGCACGTAGATGTAGCCGACGGGGTTCCCCGGGGAGCCGATGGCGTAGGCGCCGATGATCATGCCCTCGAGGATGAGGTGCGGATTGCCTTCCATCAGCGAGCGGTCCATGAAGGCGCCGGGGTCGCCCTCGTCGCCGTTGCCGATGATGTAGCGCACGCCGTCGGCCGCCGGGGCGTTGCGGCACTGGGCCCACTTGACGCCGGCGGGGTAGCCGCCGCCGCCGCGCCCGCGCAGACCGCTCTGGCGGACGAGCGCGATGACGTCCTCGGGGCGCATGCCGCCCAGGACGCCGGCCAGGGCGCGGTAGCCGCCGACGGCGATGTAGTCCTCGATGGAGGTCGGGTCGATCCGGCCGTTGTACTCGAGCAGCCAGCGGAGCTGGTGCTTGTAGAAGCCGACGTCCTCCTGCCTGACCGCGCGCGTGCCGGCGACCGGATCGACGTACTGGAGCCGCTCGATCGGTTTCCCGGCCAGGACGGTCTGTTCGATGATGTCGGCGACGTCGGCGGGCTGGACGCGCTGGTAGAAGTAGCCCTGCGGGTGGCAGACGACGAGCGGCCCGCGCTCGCAGAAGCCGTGGCAGCCGTTGATGCGGACCTCGAGCTTGTCCCCGAGGCCGCGCTGGTCCACTTCCTGGCGCAAGGCGTCGCCCAGCTTGAGCGCGCCGCAGGCGACGCAGCCGGTGCCGGCGCAGACGGAGACGGCGGGTTTCTGGGGATCGCGGCGGGCGACGAGGGAGTCGCGGAAGGCGCCGAGAGCCTGGACGGAGGTCAACGCGCGCGTCATGGCTTGACTCCCTTGAGCAGCTTGTCCAGGCCTGCGAGGGTCATGTTGCCGTGGTAGTCGCCGTCGAGGATGACCAGGGGGCCGAGAGCGCAGGCGCCGACGCAATTGACGGTCTCGAGGGTGAGGTTCAGGTCGGCGGTGGTCTCCGAGGCCTTGATCCCGGCCTTGCGCTCGGCATGCTCGACGAGCCGGGGCGCGCCGCGGACGTGGCAGGCGGTGCCGAGGCAAACGGTGCAGATGTGCTTGCCGCGGGGTTTGAGGGAGAAGGCGCGGTAGAAGGTGGCGAGCTGGAAGACGTGGGAGCGGGAGACGCCCACGGCGTCGGCGACGCGTTCCAGGGCGGGGCGGGGGAGGTAGCGGTATTCCTGCTGGACGTCCTGGAGGATCATGATGAGGGAGCGCTGCTCGCGCGAGTGGGCGGCGAGGATGCGCTCGAGGGGGGCGAGGTCGACCGCGAGCTGGGCCGTGGTGGTCATCCGCGCACCGCCTCCTTGTCCCCCTGGGCCGCCCGGACGCCGGCTTCGAAGACCTCGAGCGTGGCGGTGAGGACGTCGCCCTTCTTCTTGCCGAACTCCTTGTGCAGGACGGAACGCTGGGCCTCGAGGGAAACCATGCCGCTCCTGGCGACGAAGGCGCCGAGGCCGACGATGTTGATGGAGCGGCCGTTCTTGAGCTGGTTGGCGAGGTCGTTGCAGGGGACGAGGACCTGGGAGATGTCCTGGCGCGGGGAGCGGACGTCGATGAGGGAGCTGTTGATGAGCAGGAGGCCGCCGGTGCGAACGCGGGGAGCGAACTTGTCGAGGCTGGGGCGGTTGAAGGCGAAGACGTTTTCGGGGTCGTTGACGATAGGGGAGCCGATCAGGCGATCGGCGACGACGACGGTGCAATAGGCGGTTCCGCCGCGCATTTCGGGGCCGTAGGAGGGGATCCAGCAGACTTCCTTGCCTTCGGCCATGCCGGCGAGGGCGAGGAGTTTTCCGGCGGTCATGATGCCCTGGCCGCCGAAGCCCGCGAAGGTCACTTCCCGCTGCATCGACGCCTCCTCATTCCACCGGCGGGCGATCCGGGGACTTCTTGAGCCCGAGCTTGAAGTAGGGGACCATCACGTCCTCGAGCCACTGGACGGACTCGTTGGGGGTCTTGCCCCAGTTGGTGGGGCAGGTGGAGAGCACCTCGACGAAGGAGTAGCAGCGGTTCTCGGCCTGATACTGGAACGCCTGGCGGATGGCGCGTTTGGCCTGGACGGTGTAGCGCGGGGTGTGGACGGCGACGCGTTCGATATAGGCCGGGGTGCGTAGCTGGGCGAGGACGTCGGCGACAGGGATGGGCCAGCCGGCGGTGTTGACGTCGCGACCGCGTGGGCAGGTGGTGGTGACCTGGTTGGGCATGGTGGTCGGGGCCATCTGGCCGCCGGTCATTCCGTAGATCGCGTTGTTGACGAAGATGGTGGTGAACTTCTCGCCGCGGTTGGCGGCATGGATGATCTCGGCGGTGCCGATGGAGGCGAGATCGCCGTCGCCCTGGTAGGTGAAGACGATGCGGTCGGGGAGGACGCGCTTGACGCCGGTGGCCAGGGCGGGGGCGCGGCCATGGGCAGCCTCTTGCATGTCGCAGTTGAAGTAGTTGTAGCAGAGGACGGAGCAGCCGACGGGCGCGATGCCGATCGTGCGTTCGCGCAGGCCGAGCTCGTCGAGGGTCTCGGCGACGAGGCGATGGATGATGCCGTGGGTGCACCCCGGGCAGTAGTGGGTGAAGGCGTCGCGCAGGGCCTCGGGGCGGCGGAAGATGGTGGTGGGGGCGCTCATTTCTTCCCTCCGTGGCCGTTGCCCAGGAGCTTCTTGGCCTCGTCGATCAGCTCTTCCGGCGCGGGAACGTTGCCGCCGCCGCGGCCGTAGAAGTGGAGCGGGCGCCGGCCCTGGAGGGCGCTTTGGACGTCCTCGAGCATCTGGCCCATGCTCATTTCCACGACGAGCACGTTGTGAACCTGGGGCTGGTGGGCGACCTGGCGCAAGGCGTCATCGGGGAAGGGGAAGACGGAGATGGGGCGGAACAGGCCGACCGAGGCGCCCTCTTCGCGCAAGCGGTCGACGGCGGTGCGGACGACGCGCGCGGTGGTGCCGTAGGCGGCGAAGAGGAGGTCGGGCGGCGGGTCGCAGCCGTAGGTTTCGAAGCGGATCTCCTCGCGCGCCATGCGCTCGTACTTGGCCTTGAGCCTGCGGTTGCGTTCTTCCAGGACGTTGGGGTCGAGGAAGAGGGTCTTGACGATGTGCGGCTCGCGGCCGGCGCAGCCGGTGGTGGCCCAGGCGCTGCAGTCCAGGCGCGGAGGCTTGACACAGCTTTCGAAATCCACGGGCTCCATCATCTGGCCGATGAGGCCGTCGCCGATGAGCATGACGGGGTTCAAGTACTTGTCGGCGAGGCGGAAGGCCTCGATGGTGAGGTCGACGGCCTCCTGGATGGTGGAGGGAGCGAGGACGAGGAGCTTGTAGTCGCCGTGGCCGGCGCCTTTGACGGCCTGGAGGTAATCGCCCTGGGAGGGGAGAATGCCGCCGAGGCCCGGGCCGCAGCGGATGATGTTGATGAACACGGCTGGCAGCTCGGCGGCCGTGATGTAGCTCATGGCTTCGCCCATGAGGCTGATGCCCGGGCTGGAGGAGGTGGTGAAGACGCGGGCGCCGGCGGCGGCGGCGCCGAAGATCATCTGGCTAGCGGCCAGCTCGCTTTCGGCCTGGACGAAGACGCCGCCGACCTCGGGCATGCGCTTGGCGAGGTACTCGGCGATCTCGGTCTGGGGGGTGATGGGGTAGCAGAAGTAGGCCTGGGCGCCGGCGACGATCGCGGCCTCGCCGATCGCCTCGTTCCCTTTCATGAGCTTCTTGGGCATCGTGCGCCTCCGGCCTCAGTAGTCGAAGTAGTTGTAGCGGCAGCCGTGGACCGCGATTTCGATGGCGACGTCGGGGCAAGTGACGGCGCAGATGCGGCAGCCCAGGCACAGCTCCGGGCGGGCCGGCTCGGCCGGGAAGTAGCCCTTGAAGTTGATGCGGGGGGAGATGCCGAGGACTTTCTGCGGGCAGGCGCGGACGCACAGCTCGCAGCCCTTGCAGCGATCCCGGTCGACTTGCACCCTGGGCATGGTTCTATCCTTCTCCGTCCACCCGCTATACCTTGAACAGGGGCCCCACGGAGCGCTGCGGGGCCGGTTTCCACGGCGGTACGAGCCAGCGATCCATCGCGAGCACGGGAGCGGTGCAACGCGCAGCGACCTCGGCGGCCATCGTCCGCGGGGCCGACACGAAGCGCAGCGGCAGCCCACCGCGCTCGGCGACGCGCGCGGCCAATTCGGCGCCGTGCAGCACGTCCTCGACCGTCGTGTCGTCCATCAAGTGCGCGTTGCTGACGATCCCGGTCATGCGCAGGCCGCTCGACTCCTGGATCTCGTCCTGGATCTTGAGGCAGCCCGCGAGAGTATCGGTGAAGGGGCGGAACGCGTTGACGACCTGGAGCATCTCGTGCGCGGGGAAGGCGCCGGCGAAGGAGTGGAGGACGCGTGCGCCGACGTCGTCGCCGCCGACGTCGAGCAGGGCGACGCCGTCGGGGCGCCGCAGGAGGCCCTTGATCTCGGGGAGGACGATGGGGAGCTCGGAGTGGAAGTGCTCGCCCGTGGGGGTGACGACGCGGACGCCGGCGGCCTCGAGCGGCGCGCGGGCCTCGCGGCAGCGGAAGTAGGGGTTGACGACGTCGAGGTCGGCGATGGCGAGGCCGGCGAGGCCGGCGCGGGCGAGGTGGAGCGCCCAGTTGACGGCGACCTCGGACTTCCCGCTGCCATAATTGCCCGTCACGATCACGATACGTTCGAGGGGAAACAGCGCGCCGGGAGCGGCGCTGGAGGGACCGATCATCGGGATCGGTCCTAGTCGAGCGGGATCGGGCCGTCAAGAACGATCCGCTGCCGGGATGGGGGGTGCGGGGAGAGCGGGGAAGTTGTTGGTTGTTCGTGGGACGAGAGGAGGAGTCGTTGGTCCGGGCAGGGCGGGACGAGGCGGGAGAACGTGGTGGGGGTCCAGGAACCGAGAAGCGGTCCGTGGCAGACGGGCGCAACGCGGGTCCTGGTTCGTCGGAAGCGGGTGCCGAGCTGGACGGAGGCGCGGAGGTACACGGTCAACCCGGGGCTTCGGGGTTTTCGAAGCCCGTGACGGCGTACGAGGTCCGCTTGCTGCCGCCGGGATTGCGGACCAGGAGGCGGCGGGCGAGGAGGTCGTTGATGTCGCGCTGAGCGGTATCGACGGAGCAGCTGGCCAAGGTCGCCCACTTGCGCGCGGTGAGGTTGCCGAGGAAGCCGTCGAGGAAACGGTTGAGAACGGTCTTCTGTCGTGCGGAGAGCGGCTCGTCGGCCACGCGCCGCCAGAAGTCCGCCTTGCGCCGCACCGAGCGGGTCGCCGCTTCGGCGTCATCCATCGCTGCGTCGAAGCAGGACACGTACCACTCGAGCCAGCCGGTGACGTCCAGGCGACCCTTCTGGGTCCGCTCGAGGACCTCGTAGTAGCGTTTGCGTTCGCGTGCGATGCGGGAGGAGACGCTGTAGAAGCGTCGGCCCGTTCCTTCCGCCCGCGCCAGGGCGAGGTCGGCGAGGGCGCGAGCGATGCGGCCGTTGCCGTCCTCGAACGGGTGGATGGTGACGAACCAGAGGTGGGCGACTCCGCTGAGCAGCACGCCATCGATCGGTGGCGGGGCGTTGAACCAGGCGAGGAAGCGCTTCAGCTCGCGGTCGATGCCCGTGGCGGGCGGGGCCTCGTAATGGACCTTCTGCCGTCCTTCCGGGCCGGAGACGACCTGCATGGGCCCCTCGCGGTCGGTGCGCCAGGCGCCGACGGTGATCTTGCGCAAGCCCGAGTAGCCCGTGGGGAAGAGGGCCGCCTGCCATGTCCAGAGGCGCTCGACGGTCAGCGGTGCGGCGTGGTTCTTCATGGCGTCGAGCATCACGTCGACGAGCCCCTCGACCCTGCGATCGGCGGGGGCCAATCCCGCATCGGGGAGGCCGAGGCGGCGTGCGACCGACGAGCGGACACTTGCGAGGTCGAGCTTTTCGCCTTCGATGTCGGACGTGCGGACGACGTCGTCGACCGTCGCCCGCCATTCGGCATCGCGTTGGGGTTCGAAGCCGAGGTCCTGCATGCGGGCCAGCAAGCGCCCCTGCTTGTGGCGAGCGTCGGCGAGCGGGGCGAGCAGGGTGGCGGCGTCCCAGCGGAAGTCCGGCCATTCGTCGCGCTGCCAGATGTACATCCGGTTCTCCGCACCTTCCGCGGAGAATGTAGGCTCATTCGCCGCATCTGGCAAGCGGCGGTGCGGGGGCGGAGGGGGCGCATCGTCGGAACAGCATCGACTTGCCGCGCGCCGGGTCGAAGACCATCGCCCAGGTCGTTCGAGGACCATCACGGTCCCCGGCGAGGCAAGCGGCATCACGCCAAGTCGTGCATGCCGCTTCCGATCCCTGCCGCTCGAAGGCCGCGCTCCGTGCACGTCTTCACGACCCGCGGTACTCCCACGAATCCCCGAACACCCGCGGCTCGTCATCCGTGCCGCCGAACAAGACGGTCACGCCCCGCGTCGAGTCGTAGGCCATCACGTGACGGATCCTTGCATCGGGCCTAGTCGCCGGCGCCGTTTCCGGTTTGTCATCGCATGTTTCAGCATTTGCGTTTCCCCCGGTTCCTCCCGTCAACCGATGCGCTATCCTCCCCTGACGTGTGGGTGGTGGTGGCCGGCTTCTGCTCGCTGCAGCTCTGGGTCCTGATGGGGCTCTTGCCGGCGACGGTCGGGGGGCTGGTGGCGGGGCTGTGGGCGGGGCTCGCGGCGTTGACGCTGGTGGCGGGGGTCGTCGCGCTGCGGCGGCATCCGGACGCCGGGGCGCTCCTGCTGGCGCTGGTGCTGCCGGTGACCTTGATCCCGCCGTTCATCTTCGGGCGGGACGCGCTGCCGCTGCTCACGCGCCCGCTGGTGCAGCTCCTGACGGGCGCGACGCTGGCGACGGGGCTGGTGGCGATCGTGCTGGCGCGGCGGGAGGCGCTGGCGCCGAGTCCACGGCGATCGAGGATCGAGGGAGCGCGAGAGGGCGGGAGGGGCAGGAGGGAAGGCCTCGAGGCCCGGCTGGGGGCGTTGGTGCTGGCGGCGATCTGGGTGGCGTTGCCCGTGCGAGCGCTCGTGGACTCGACGCTGATGGAGGGGAAGCTGGCGGCGGCGGATCCGATCCGGGCCAAGGAGCTGCTGCTCCTGGTCTCGTGGGCGGCCGCGTCGTTGATCGGGCTGACGGGGCTGTTGCCGGCGGTCGGGTGGCGTTCGGGGCGGGAGGCCGACGCGTTTCCCTGGGGGGCGGCGCTGGGCGGGGTGGCGCTGGCGGCGATCTGGGTGGCGTTGTTGTGGTTGGGAGCGTAGGGAGGCGAGCGGCCGGGGGGAAGCGAGCGGTCGGGGGGAAGCGAGCGGCCGGGGGGAAGCGAGCGGTCGAGCGGTCGGGGGAAGGCGAGCGGCCGGGGGGAAGCGAGCGGTCGGGGGAAGGCGAGCGGCCGGGGGGAAGCGAGCGGTCGAGCGGTCGGGGGAAGGCGAGCGGCCGGGGGGAAGCGAGCGGTCGAGCGGTCGGGGGAAGGCGAGCGGACGAGCGGACGGGCGGGGGAGGGCGGGGGATCAGTCCCGGTGGTCGGAGGGGCTGCCGTTGCGGTCGAGCCAGGCCAGCATGCAGCGGATGCTGCCTTGGGCGAGGGCAATGCAGGTGTCGGCTCCGCCGTAGTAGAAGTTGAGCGTGTCGCCGTCCTGGTCGAGCGTGAAGCCGCAGGGGAAGACGACGTTCTTGACGTCACCCTGCTGCTCGTAGGGGGCCTGCGGACCGAAGATCCACGAGTCTCCGCGCAGGAGGCAGCGTTCGGGCGTGTCCCGGTCCATCAGCGCCAGGCCGAGGCGGTACAGACAGCCGGACGCGTTCTGGCGGACGCCGTGGTACAGCAGGAGCCACCCGCGCTCCGTCTCGATCGGCGGCGTGCACAGCCCGATCTTGTTGGCGTCCCACCAGGCGCCGTGGCGGGCGGGGAGCACGAGGCGATGGCTGCCCCAGTGGCGGAGATCGGGGGAGAAGGAGAGCCAGATGTGGGCGCCGATGGATCCGACCGGGCGGTGCAGCAAGGCCCAGTAATCGCCCAGCCGGCGGGGGAAGAGGGCCGCATCCTTGTCCTCGGGCGACATCACCGAGCCGATGCGCTCGAAGGTCCGGAAGTCGTCGGTCAGGGCGAGCGACACGCCGGGGCCGCCGCGGGAGTAGGCGGTGTAGGCGACCACGTACTTGTGCAGCTCCTCGACGTAGGTGATGCGCGGATCCTCGAGGCCCCAGACCTCCTCCGGGTGCGTGTCGACCGCGGGTGCGAGGGTCGGGTTCGGGTCGATGCGCCAGCCGTCGACGCCGTTCTCCGAGCGGGCGGCGCAGAGGTGCGAGTGGCCGCGGAGGTCCTCGACGCGGCAGAGCAGGAGCGTCGAGCCGTCGGCGAGGCGGACGGCCCCGGGGTTGAACACGGTGTTCACGGGGTAGGGCCAGGCCTCGCGGGTGAGGATGGGGTTGGCGGGGTGGCGGACGAGGAGCTGATCCTGGACGGACATGGTGATCTGACTCATTTCTCCCGGATGGGGCTCTGAGCGAGCTGCATTTCGACGAGCGACAGCAGGAACGCGAGGGTGGATTCGCCGCCCTGGTTGCGGTTGACGCGATCGGGGTGAAGTCCGTCGCGGCAGCCGCCGGTGGCCGGATCGTAGACGGGTGCGCGCAGGTCGTTGCGGCCGAGGAACCAGTCGAAGGCGCTCTCGGCGATGGTCCGCCAGCGCTCGTCGCCGGTCATGCCGTGGGCCTCGAGCGCGGCGGAGAGCATGGCATGGGCCTCGACGGGCTGCTGGTCGAAGCGGGCCATTTCCTTGCCGCGGGTGTAGAAGCCGTTGGAGCCGACCGGAGCGAAGCAGCCGTCGGGCGAGACCTGGATGCGGGCGAGCCACTCGAGCGAGCGAAGGGCGACGTCGCGCATGTCGCCGCGGTCCATCCATTGGGCGCACAACAGCAGCGCGTGCGGCAGGCAGGCGTTGCAGTAGCTGAGCGATTCCTCGAACCACGGCCAAGTCGCGGTGGCGACGCGCCGATGCAGCGCCAGCAGGCGTTCGGCCAGGGCGATCCTGGTGTCGCGCACCTCGAGATCGCCCGAGAGCCGGCGCAGGTACTCGTGGATGGCGAGCAGGCCGAAGGCCCAGGCGCGGGGGGACTTGAACTCCACGAGGCGGCGGAGCGAGACGCCGAAGAGGCGGCTGCTCATGCCGCGGAGGCCTTCGTTGCCGGTGCGTCCGACGACCGTGCCCAGGGCCCACAGGGCGCGGCCATGGCTGTCTTCCGAGCCGACCGCCTCGAGCCACTGCCGGCTGAAGGAGAGGAAATTGCGGAAGCGTCCGGTGTCGTGGTCGAGCGCGTGGGCGAGGAAGGAGAGGTAGCGTCCGGCATGGCCCGCCTGGATCAAGGTGTCGTCGCCGGCGGCCTCGAGCAGCATGGCCAGGAGGAGGGCCCGGGCGTTGTCGTCGGTGGTGTAGCCGTGCGTGCGGTCGGGAACATCGAAGATGGCATGCTGGAAGAGCCCGGTGTCGTCGGTCATCCGCAGGAGGTGCGAGAGGTTCAACGGCGGGAGGACCTCGGAGCGGCGGGCGTGGGGGCGTCCCGCGGCGGCGGGGTGCTGCGCCGCGCCCGACTGGGTGAAGCTTTCCATGTAGGCCTGGGCGACCCTGGGCCAGATCATGGCGCGACCCATCAGGTAGGCCCGCTTGCGCATCGCGTGGCGTCGCGCGTCATTGCCCAGCAGCTCGATCGCCGCCGTGGCGATGGCATGGCCGTCGGAGAACGGCACGAGCACGCCCCGATCCTCCGCCAGCAGCTCCTGGGCGTGCCAGTACGGGGTGGAGACCACGGCCTTGCCCATGCCCGCGGCGTAGGCCAGGGTGCCCGACGTGATCTGGGCCTCGCTGAGGTAGGGGGTGAGGTAGACGTCGGCGGCGCCGAGGAACTCGATCAGCTCCTCCTTGCTCACGAAGCGGTCGTGGAAGATCAGGTGGTCTTCGACCCCTCTCTCCCTCGCCAGCCGCGAGAGCGACAAGCGATAGGCTTCCCCCTCGCGGCGGCGCAGGTGCGGGTGCGTGGCGCCCACGACGAGGTAGACGGTGTCGGGCCAGGCGGCGAGCACTTCGGGCAGTGCCTCGATCGCGAACTCGATCCCCTTGTTGGGCGAGAGCAGGCCGAAGGTCAGCAGGACGGGCCGTCCTTCGACGGCGAACTTGTCCTTGTAGAAATTGGGGTCCACGAACGGCACGTCGGGAATGCCGTGATGGATGAGATCGATCTTCTCCGGCGGGACGCCGTAGACGTCCTGGAGCAGCTCCACGCCGCGCCGGCTCATGACGACGACGCGGCTGCTCAACGCCGCCAGCTCGTCCATCACGCGCCGCTGGTTCGGGTCGGGCTCGCGCAGCACCGTGTGCAGGGTCGTGACGGCCGGCATGCGCAGGTCGCGCAGCAGGGCCAGGACGTGGCTTCCGGCGGGCCCGCCGAAGAGGCCGAACTCGTGCTGCAGGCTCACCAGATCCACGCCGTTGATGTTCAGGAAGTCCGCCGCGCGGTGGTAGGCCGCGAGGTCGTTCTCGGCGATCTCGAAGCGCACGGCCGGCGGGTAGACGTAGGCGTTGTGCGGGTCGGTCATCGCGACGGCGAAGAACTCCACCTGCTTGTAGAGTGCGCCGAGCGCCTCGGCCAGATCGGCCGTGAACGTGGCGATCCCACACTGTCGGGGCAGGGAGCTGCCCACGAACGCCAACCGCCTTGGCAACACCGGAACGCGTGACATCACGGCCTGCCGTGTCCTTTCTCCCGGGCGCGAGCCGCGGGTACGACGGGGGAGAACGGCGGCAAGGTTCCAAGCACCGCCGGGCGCATTGTAACACAAAGTGGGGGGCGAGCGGTCGAGCGGGCGCGGGAGGGCGAGCGGACGAGCGGACGGGACGAAGGGCGGGGGAGGGCGTCAGGGGCGGCAGGGGATGCGCCAGGCGTCGAGGTCGAGGTTCTTGATGAGGGTGTCGAAACCGAGGGTGTTGGCCTGCGGGCAGATGGTGTCGGCGAGGGCGGCGTCGCCGTATTCGACCTGGAAGACGGCCTTGCCGGCATCGATGAAGGGCAGCAGCAGGTCGCACTCGTCCCACCGGAAGCACTCCTCGTCGAGCGCCCAGTCGAAGTCGGGGAGCAGGTCAGGAATCTGGTCGAGATCGTTCTTGAGGCCGACGCTGAGGCCTCGCGCGTGCGCCTCGGTGGCGAGGAAGCGGTTGTAGTCGAGCTGCGTGGCGGGAGTGAGGGGGAAGCCCGGGTTGTTGGCGTAGCCGTCGACGTTGTCGGGCTCGACGCCGTCGCAGTCCTTGGCCGCGGCGAGGTCGAGGCGGTCGGCCATGATGCCGCGGACGGTCGCGTCGCGGGTGTCGAGCCAGCGTTCGCCCGGCCAGCCGTCGAGGTCGTTGCCGAGCGTGGCCGAGGGGAAGTCCGCGGCGTCGGCACGCCAGTCCTCCCAGCTTCCGGCGCTGAAGTAGCAAACGACGATCCGGCCCTCCGCGTGGAGCGCGTCGATCGTGTCCTGGGGGACGTCGAAGAGGTCGATGTCGTACATGACGACGTCGAAGGTGCAATCGATGGGCAGGTCGGTGAGCTGCCACTGCCAGGAGGTGCCGGGGGCGGGGCGCCAGGCACCGGGTGACGTTCCGTCCTCGGCGTCGAGCACGTCCGAGCCATCGGCGACGTCGGCGTCGGGTGCGACATCCGCGGAGTCGGGGGCGGCATCCTCTTCGGGCGCGAGGTCCGCGAACCCGTCCTCCGGCGAGTCAGTCGAGGCGTCCGTATCGGGAGCGCCGGGAGAACCTCGCTCGTCCCCGCAGGCGGCAGGGCCGACAGCGAGTGCGACCAGCAAGGTGGCTGCCGGAATTCTCATCGCAGGTCGACGTGGAGGGTGTAGGGGCCGGAGAGCGGGACGCCGTCGACGAAAGTATCGACGACGATGAAGTAGCGGCCGGGGGTGAGCGAGTACTCGAACGAGATGTGGGCGCGGGCGAGGCAGGCGTTCGCGTCGGCGCCCTCGAGCAGGTGGACGTCGGGGTCGACGGGGTCGGTCGCATCGATGGAGACGGAGAGCGTGCCGGAGACGTCGGTGGTGAAGACGTAGAAGACCTCGGGCCCGGACTCGTCGGCGGTGGAGCAGTTGTAGAGATCGAACTCGTCGCTCGGCGCCGTCGAGGTGTCGCCGGGGGCCGCGAAGGGGAACCCGGGGACGGGGAAGGGGCAAGCGCGGGTGCCGTCGGGCGTGCACGGTCCGGTCCAGACCTCGGGCGGGATGTCGCGCGCATCGATCAGGAAGTAATTTGCGGGATCGCCCTCGACGGTCCAGGCGTTGTTGATGAACTCGGTCCAGTTGGCCATGCCGGGGATGACCTGGCAGCCCGCGGACCAGACATCGACGAGCGCGGTGCCCAGGGGCCCGTCGACGGAGCCCATGTGGATGTTGTGGCCGCCACCGGCCCGGTCGTAATCGGCCTCGCCCAGGGGCGGGAGCCAGCCGTTGCGGTCGCTGTCCCAGTGTCCGTTGTTGTTGGTGTCGTCGCGGACGCGGTAGCCGTCCTCGTCGATGTGCAGCGCGTTGTAGGTGCGGTGCCATCCATTGACGTAGTGGTAGCGGCGATTCGCGCGGAGCGAGGACGAGCTGTCGACGCCGAAGTCGACCGCGCCGGTGTCGGTGTTGACCGGGAACTCGCGGACGTGGCGCGTGCCGTCCGGGTCGACCCAGAGCAGCACGAGGGTGTCGTTGAAATGGTTCGGGGCGTTGCCGTGCCAGGCGAAGGTGCCCGGATAGGCGCCGCGCAAGCCGACGACGGAGCGGACGCCGGGAGAGGCATCGAAGGGGACGCCGGTGGTGGCCTCGGCGATCCGGCGATAGAGGTCCCACGCCTCGTCCTCGGACAGGAGGCGCACGCCGACGGGGGTCTCGTAGCAGCGCGTCGGCTCGGACCAGGCTTGCGCCCGGCCGAAGAGGGGCATCGTGTCGGCGTAGCCGGGCATGACGATGTCGAACCAGGGTCCGGCCCACGGATTCGGGCGAGCAATCCGCTCCAGGCTGGGCGGAAGCGGCTCGACGTGGGCAATGTCCGCGATGTTCGAGGGAGGCGGCTCGAAGCGGACGAAGGGTGCTTCGTCGCGCGGGAGTCCGGAGGGTCGGGCGGCGGCGGGTGTCGCCGCGGGGAGCCTTGCCGCGGCCGCGGACTTCGTGCCCGCCGGCGGCGTCCAGGAGTGGAACTCCGTCTCATAGCCGAAGCCGCAGGTGGGGGGAACGTCAGGCATCGCGTCCGCGTCCGCGTCTGCATCTGCGTCTGCATCTGCGTCTGCGTCTGCATCTGCATCTGCGTCTGCGTCTGCGTCGGCTTCCGCCTCCGCGAACGCATCGGCGTCCGCTTCAACGGACAAGTCGACGGCAGCGTCGGACGTTTCATCGTCTGGCGGCGCGCAGGCGACGACGACGGAGAGGAACGGCAACCACCCGGACGAAGCGATGTATCCCCTCATGGGAGATCGTTGTGGAGGAAAAAGACGCGAGCGTCAAGCCGCGGGCTGAAGCCCGCGGTTCGGATACGGGGGAGGATCGACGCGCACGACGACGCGGGAGGCACTCAAGGGAGGCGGCGATAGTAGATGCGGGCGGTGGCGCGCAGCGGAGGGGTGATGTCGGTATCGGCACCGACGGAGACGTGGTAGGCGATGCCGTCGGAGCCGGGCTCGTTGCGCGCGGCCTCGTCGACGAAGCCGATCCAGTACTTGTAGCCCTGGCCGTTCTCCTCGGGGTGGAAGATGCTCACCGGGGATTCGACCATCGTGGCCGGGAAGTAGCCGATGACGGTTCCGAACTCGATGTTGACCGCCGGATAGCCGGGCTCCGGGCCGGTTCGCGCGCGGTCCTCGTCGACCCAGCGCAGCTCGAGGAGCATCTTGGCATGCGAGTTCTTGTCGGCGTCGAACGCGCCGTGAAGGTCGTAGGTGTCGAGGGTAAACGTGGGGTTCGAGGCATCGATGATACCGGCCTTGCGAATCGTGGCGAACTCGCCGGCGGCGTCATCGAGGTCCCAGGTGCCGCGGAGATCGCCGCCCAGGCCGAGCTCGGGGAGCTCGTAGCGGACGAAACCCAGGCTGGGGTGGTACCAGATCTGGACGTTGAGGGAGACGCCGCCGAGCGCGGCGGGAAGTCCGGTGCCGCTCACGGAGCCGATGGCGGAGTAGTGGCGGCAGCCGTGGACGAGGCCCATGGAGCTTGTGGCGGAGGCGTCGGTGGAGACCAGGGTGTACGTGGCGTCGAGCGTGACGGTAACGGGCGCGGTCATGGGCGGCGTCATGATGTTCAGCGTGCCGGTGAGCGCGGTCGGGACGCCGACGTCGGGGAGGATGTCGATGGTCAACGGTCCCACCGGCTCGATCAGGACGCCGTCGGAGTTGTGGATGCCGCCGAACGTGACGACGCCGTCATCGGCTTCGAGCGGGAAGGGCGCGAAGAGGATGTCCGCGTCGTTGCGATCGCTTTCCAGGAGATAGCGCGTGAAGGTCGTGCCGCCGATGGTCTGCTGGTCGAGGGAGCCGGTGAAGATGCCGTGAGTGCCGTCGAGGCGGATGAGGTCGGTTTCCCATCGCGTGGTCATGGAGATGGCGCCCCAGGGGGCGTTGCGGTCGTAGCCGTCGCCGCCACCCCCGCAGGCGGGGAGAACCGCGGCGAGGAGGAGGACGGCGGAGAGGGAGGGGATGATCGATCTCGACATGGGCGAACCTCCTTCGGGCGCGCTGCGGCGGGCGAGGGGCCGCGCCGAGCGGTGACGAGCGTATTGGGGTAGCACGGGGATGGGGTGGGGGCAAGGAATGGGAATGGGGAATGGGGAATGGGGAATGGGAACAAGGAACAAGGAACTAGGGACACGGAACACGGAACAGGGAAGAGAGAACCGGGAACAGGAAAGTGGCGGGTCAGCGGATGATGGTCGGAGGCGGAGGACCGATGGGAGCGGGGACGGGAACGGGGACGGCGATGGGAGGGACGACGACGGGGACGGCGACGGGGACGGCGACGGGAGCGGCGGTGCGGGCGGGCTGGTAGGAGGTGCTCGTTTCGCCGACGTTGCGCACGTTGACACGAAGCTGGCCCGACCGCGAGCCGGTGGGGCCGGGAACGATGATCTGGGTCGAGGAGAGCGAGAGGACCGAGAGGTTCTGGGCGGCGCCGGTCGCGGGGTCATCGACATAGGTGACGGTCACGTCGGCGACGACCGTGCCGAAGTTCTGGCCGGTGATGGTGAGGGCTTCGCCGGGCGGGGCGGAACGGGGAGAGACGGACGTGATGCTCGGAGGCTGGACGATGGTGAGGTCGGCGGCGGACGAGGCTTCGCCGCGGCCGCGGACGTTGACGACGATGCGGCCGGTGGTGGCGCTGTTGGGGACGGTAACGACAATCTGGTTCTCGGCGACGGACTGGACGGTGGCCGAGACGCCGTTGACGGCGACCGTGGTCTGGTTGCGGCCGGTGAGGAAGCCACGGCCGGTCACGGTGACGGTGGAGCCCGGCGTGGCGCGCGACGGCGTGAACGAGGTGACCGCGGGAGCGACCCAGACGTCGAAGACCTCGGAGGTGGCGACCGAGCCGGCGTCGGCGACGGTGACCTGGATGATGCCGGTGCCGGCATTGTCGGGGATGCGCACGCGCAGTTCGGAGTTCGAGACGGCGGCAACGGGGAGGGAGACGCCGCTGATCGATGCCTGGACGAGGCCGATGGAGGTGCCGAAGTTCTCGCCCTTGATGACGACCTCGGTGCCGGGGAAGCCGGCCTTGGGCGAGAAGGACCGGAGCGTGGGCGCGTAGACGACGCGGAACTCGGAAGTCGCGATCTCGGCGCGGCCGACGACGTTGACCAGGAACGCGCCGGTCTGGGCGCGGGAGGGCACCTCGACGACGAGTTCGGTGGGGGAAGCGGCACGAACGGTGCAGCGCTTGTCGCCGAGCTTGACGGTGTTGCCGTCGATGGTGGGATTGAAGCCCGAGCCGAGGATCCGGACCTGGGTCCCGACGGGGCCGACGGGGGGTTCGAGGCGATCGACGCGCAAGGGAGCGAGGACATCGAAGATCGCGGCGCTCTGGGCGGCGCCGGCGCCCGCGACATCGACCACGAACGTGCCGTCGGCCGCTCCCTCGGGGATGGTCACGGTGAGGCGAGTGGTGGATGCCGAGCGCACGGGGAGGACCAATCCGTTCATGCTGACGCGATCCTCGTAGATGCGCAGGGAGAACCCGGTGCCCTCGATGGCAATGTCGGTTCCCGGTTCGCCGGCGACGGGGGCGAAGCCGGTGACGGTCGGCGGGGGCGGGGGCTGGACGACGTTGAAGGTCTGGGAGGATTCGGCGGAGCCGCCCGGGCCCTGGACGGTGAACCTGCCGGAGCGGGCGCCCTCGGGAATGATCACGCTGATGCGCGTGGGGACGACGGACTGGACGGGGAGGGAAGCGCCGCCGAAGAAGACCTGGTCGCCGGCCTCGAAATTGCGTCCGACGATGGTGACGGTCATGCCGGGCTGGCCCGACGCCGGCTCGATGCGCTCGATCACCGGACGCGTGTGCACCTCGGAGATGGGCGTTCCGACGATGACCGGGGGTGGGGGCCCCGGCTGTCCGATGACGACGGGAGGCGGCGGGCCGATGGGCACGGCCTGGGCGAGGGCAGCGGGTGCGGCGAGGAGCGCGAAGGCTGCGGCGAGGAGGCAGGCATTCGTCCGGGTTGCGTGAGTCATCTTGGTCTCTCCTCTCCCGGCGCGAGCCCCCCGGGGCCGGGAACCGGTGATGTTTCGCGCCGGTCTTGGACGGGCGCGGGGAAGATCCCTTCAAACCCACGGTCCTACTACAAGCGCGGGCAAGATCGTAGGGGGAGGGCGGGGTCGGCTACCCGAGAGGCGAGCCGAGGCGACCGAGGCGCCGGGCCTCGCGACAGCCGTCCGAAGCCGCGCGGAAGACCCGGCAGTCGTCGGGACGGCGCTCGTAGACGAGGCACGGGAAACGTCCCGGCACCGACGTGTCGAGGCACGCGCAGCGCGTGCCCGTGTTGAGCAGGAAGCGAAAGCCGGACCGCTCGTGCACTTCGGTCCACCGCCGCAGCAGCACCTCGCCCATCCGCTCCTCATCGGATTCGGTGAGGTGGACGGTCCGCGGACCGTGGTGGCAGCAGCGCCCGCAGGCGACGCAGTCGCCGCCCGCGGCGTCGGGATCCTGGGACAGTGGAGGAAGGCCCAACCGTCACCCCCTGTCCGGATCGCGCGAAGATTGCCGGATGTCGATGGGTGCCATCTCGGCTCGTCATGATGGACGAACCGCGCCGGGATGCAAGTCGCGCCGCCGGCGCCGCCACGCGATCCAGCCGGACTCGCCGACGACCACGAGCCCCATCACCCCGGCGAAGATCCAGGACAGGTGCCCGGTGTGGCTCGAGTGCGCTTCGTCGGCCGAGCCTTCCGCCCTTTCCACGACGTCCCGTACACCCGATCGCGACCACCGCGATCAGCGCAGACCGACCTTCCCCTCCGCCGCGCGCGGGAAGAGCACGTAGTTCTCCAGGTGGATGTGCTCGAAGAGATCAGCCTCGAGGCGCGCGAGGCGGCGGTACAGCTCGCGCCAGCTCGGACAGGCTTCCTCCGGCGCGACCAGGTCGCGCGTGAGGGCCCGGGTCCGTCGCAGGTTCTCTCCGTGATCCTCGTGCTCCTGCATCATCACCTGGATCGGCATCAGCACCCCGGCCCCGGCCCCGGAGCGCAGGAGCGGGAAGAGGATGTTCTCCTCCTTGTCCAGGTGGTTCTCGACCGCCGCATGGACCCGTTCCAGATGCTCGGCCAGACCGATCGGACGACTCGGCTTGGCGGCGTGCACCTGCTCGACCTTCCGCGCCAACGCGACCAACGGCGGCAGCTCGCGACGCAGCGGCCCGTGATACCGCTCGAGGATGTGGTCGATGAGCTCGCTCGCCGTCCCCCCGGCCCAGCTCGTCTTCGCAGGTTCCGTCGCTCTGGCGGCGGGGTGTTGTTCCCGCCGGACACGGCGTTGCCGGACCCGTTCGACGGACTGCTGTTGAACGATCCCGGGGCGACGCAGCGGGTCCATGCCTGTCTCGGTTGTGGGTTACGGGTGCACGGGGAGCTGGTCGGGGCGTTGACGGCCGACGCGTTGGAGTCCCGGGCGTTCGACGGGCTCGACCTGCGGCTGGTGACCGCGGCGGGTGCCCTGGCGGCGGCGGAGATGCGGACCACCTCGCTGATCGAGGTGCTTGCGCGGACCGCCGAGCGTCAGGGGTTGGCGGCGCGGGACCTTGTGCGCGACGCGTTGGCGACGCAGGGCAGCCAGATCATCGGGACCAGCGCCGCGGCGACGCACCTGCGGCGGGAGATCGAGCTGGTGGCGCGGTCGGACCTCGCGGTGCTGATCCTGGGAGAGACCGGTGTGGGCAAGGAGCTGGTCGCGCGCGCGGTGCAGGCCGCTTCGGCCCGACGGGACCAGCCGTTGATCTACGTCAACTGCGCGGCGCTGCCCGAGACGCTGGCGGAGTCGGAGTTGTTCGGCCACGTGCGGGGCGCCTTCACCGGTGCCAGCGGCGATCGTCCGGGCAAGTTCGAGGTCGCGGACGACGGGACGCTGTTCCTCGACGAGATCGGGGAGCTGCCGTTGGCGGTGCAGCCGAAGCTGCTGCGCGCCATCCAGGAGGGCGAGATCCAGCGAGTCGGTGCCGACCGTGCGGTCTCGGTAAACGTTCGCCTCTTGGCGGCGACGAACCGGGATCTCGCCGGGGAGGTCCGGGCGGGTCGCTTTCGCGCCGACCTGTACCACCGACTCAACGTCTATCCGCTCGTGGTGCCGCCCTTGCGCGAGCGTCCCGGGGACATCGCGCTCCTGGCCGGCTGCTTCTGCGACCTGGCCCGCCGGCGCCTCGGCCTGGGGCCGGTGCGGTTGGCCGCCGACGCCCTGGATGCGCTGGAGGCGTACGCGTGGCCCGGCAACGTCCGGGAGCTGGAGAACGTCGTCTCGCGGGTCGTGCTGCGGACTTCGGCGGGCTTGCGGCGCGGGGATCCGGTCATCGTTTCGGCGGCGCCGCTGCGGCCCGAGCTGGTGACCGACGGCGTTCCGGTGCCGCCGGCGGCGCCGCGCGCGCCGGCCCGCCCGCCCGCGGGGCAGACGATGCGCGGCTTCGTGCGGGAGCAGCAGCGGGAGCTGCTCCAGCGTGTTCTGGGGGAGCAGGGCGGCAACCTTGCGGCGGCGGCCCGGGTGCTGGGCATGGATCGCGGGAACCTCTACCACCTCGCCCGGCGCCTCGGCCTCGTCCGTTCCGGGCGAAGGGCCTGAACTACCGGGTCGACGGCATCATCCGCTCGAGCCACGAGCGAAGGAGGCGGAGGCGATCGGCCGGAGGAGCCGCCCGGATCTCCGACTCGAACGGGTACGACCGTCGCGGATGGTCGACCCCCAGCGCGACGCGCAGCTCGATCTCGAGGAGGATGGCCGGGGCCTCCAGCTCGAGCCGATGGTCGGTCCAGGGTTCCGCGGTCGCCGCCGCATCCGGACCGGGAGGCAGGATGGCGCCGTCCACGGCGTGCCGGAGGAGGTGGCCCAGCCGAGCCGCGTTCTCGGCGTCGGTCGCGTACGGGTCGAGCAGGATGGTGCCGTCGGCCAGAAGCACCGGGTCCGGCGCAGCGACGAAACGGATCGACGGGGGCGGCCCGGTGCGTTCCAGCAGCCGCCGCCCCGCTTCGGTGCCGGCCAGCAGCTCGCGGACTCGGCCGGCGCGGGGGGGATCCTCCCGCGCATCCCCCCGGCGCACGCCGTCGTCCGGCCCCCCGGGCGCGCGCCGCCCGGCCCCGGCCGCGTCGCAGCCCAGGGCGGGAACGGCGGCGAGCCAGAGAAGGCACGCCCGGGCGACGAGCGATTGCACGAACCCGAGCTCATTCGCCAAGCAGGGCCTCCCCGTCGATCTCGAACAGCAGATCCTCCCGGCAGATGTCGCCGACGACGCACAGCGCGGGGAGCCCGTCGAGTCCCCGCCGTGCGGCCAGCTCGCGGAACGTGCCGGCATCCTCGGCCCGCCGGACGAACGCCGTTGCCGCGCAAAGGTCGGTCGGTCGTCCTCCGGAGGCGGCGAGCAGCCCGGCGAAGGCTGCGAGCGCGTGCGAAGTCTGCCCGCGCACATCGCCCGCGTGCACGGTGGCGCCGGTACTCCCGACGGCCGCGGTGCCGGAAAGCTCCACCAGGGTCGTCGCGCCGGCGCGCACGACCGCGCCGCGCGAGAACAGCGAGCCATAGCGGACGGCGTCGGGCTGGACCGGGCTGACGAGCGGCTCCACGTGCACGGGGCCTCCCGGATCGGGGGCGACGGCGAGCAGGTCCATGGCGCAGGCCGCGCCGCGCGTCGCGGCTCCGATGCCCGTGCTGGCCGGGGGTCTCCCGGCCGCGTCGCGGGCGCCCGGTACGCCGAGGCGCCGGTACGCCGCCGTGCGCTCGCGGTTGAATTCGGGGTACCACTCGAGGATCCCGCGCAGGTAGAACCACGTCCGGACCACCGCCCGGAAGTCGGTTCCCTCGGTCCGCAGCAGGCGATCCGCTTCCGCGATTGCGCGGCGCGCCTGCAGGGGCGGAGTAGCCGCGTCGTCCCCGTCCGGGCCGGGCAGGGATTGCAGCGTGACGAAGAGGGCGCCGTCGGCGCGCCAGACCCTGCCGCGCGGCGCGCCACGGTCGACGATCATCCGCGGAGCCGCGTCGAGCCGGGCCGGGTCGACCGCCGCCACGATCGCGCCGGCGAGACCCTCGCCCCACGGGGGGCGGCCCTCCACGTAGGTCACCGGCCCCGCGGCCTCGACGTCCGCCGTCGCGAGCGCGTCGGCCCTGGCGGCGCGCACGTCGTTCTCGCACGACAGGCTGCCGAAGACGCGCTCGTGGACGACGGCGAGACGCCGCCGGCGCAGCTCGCGGGCGATCCGCGCGTAGCCGGCCGCGGCCGCATCCGCCGGCGGGCAGGGGCCCTCGAACGCCAGCACGAGGAAGGCGCGCTCTCGCACAACGGCGAGGTGGAGCACGCCGGGGAGCGGAGCGAGGGCGAGCCGGGTCTTCATCGGCGATCGCCCGTCCCGGCCGGCGAGCCGCCGAAGCCGACGAGTGCCGTCGCCGGCGCGGCCTTCTTCTCGAGCAGCGACAGGGCGCCCCAGACGGTGGCCACGGAGACGGCGCCGAGCCACGCGTGGATCGGGAGGCCGCCGAGCGGCGGGAGATCGACGCGGAGGAGAACGGGAAGGGCTCCGGCGAAGAGGGCGAGGCAAGAGAGGCCGAACGACGTCGCGGGCCGGTCGGGGAACAGACGGAACAGCGCGGCGAGGGTGATTCCGGTCACGACCTGGAACAGGACGACGCACAGTCCGGCCAGCAGGACGCTTTGCTCGGCGACCACGAGGAGCCCCGTGGAGAGGGCCAAGGCCGGCACGGAGACGCGGATCCATCCGAGGAGGTCGCCCAGGATCCCCCCCATCGCCTTTCCCGCGAACGCCGCGACGGCAAGCGGGACCACCCAGTCGATGTGCGTCCGGAACTGGCCCGCGACGCGCAGCCCGAGGAGCGAGCGAACGGCGATGGAGACGAGCAGGAGGGCCAGGACCGCCGCGGCGTGCGCCGGGCGGATCGGCCTGGACTCGTCCGTACGGACCACCGTTTCTCCCCTGGGCAAGAGCGGGACGAGGCAGGCGAAGAGGGCGAGCCCGCCGAGGATTGCCCACGCCGCCTCCTGGGGCGCCCGAAGTCCCAGCCAACCCCCGAGGGCGAGTCCGACGGCGCCCGGAGCGATGAAGAGGCCGGGGCCGCCCGCCCGCCAGCGTGTGGCACACATCGCGATCGTGCCCGCGCCCACGTGGAACATCGCGTTCCCGAGGCCCGTGAGGACCAGGGGCAGCCACACGGTGTGGCGCGGAACGAGCAGCGCGGCCGCGGCGAGCGCCAGGCCCGACGACAGCGTCGCGCGTGGGCCTTGGAGGCGATCCGTCACGGGGCCGATCGCGAACTGAAGGGCGAACGCGAGGGTGTTGTAGACCACGAACCAGAAGACGCGCTGCTCCGGGAGCATCCACGCCACGAGGGTCGCCAGGACGAGGCTGGACGAAGCGTCGACAGCGAAGTGCGCGAGACCGAGCAGGGCAGGCGTGGCGTAGCCGGGCGCGGCGAGGCGGCGGCGCACCGCAGCGAGAGGGTCGCGAGCCAAGCCGGCCGGCTCGACGGTCCCGCTCCCCGCCAGCGAAGCCTCGCGCACGAGTTCACTGCCGGCGGCGCTGCCGGCGGTCGAGAGCCAGGGCGGTGATGGCCACGAGCGCGGATGCCACGAGCCACAGGACGTGGACGCCGTTCGTCGTGGAGCAGCCGCACCCGGGGGACCCGATTACGACCGTGGGCTCACCCGCGTCGCCGACCGCATCGGCGTCGGCATCGGCATCGGCATCGGCATCGGCATCGGCGTCGGCATCGGCATCGGCATCGGCATCGGCATCGGCGTCGGCGTCGGCGTCGGCGTCGGCATCGGCATCGGCGTCTGCATCCGCGGCGCCCGGCAGACAGACGTTCAGGGTTCTGCAGATTCCGGTCGCGCAGCTCCCGGCGACGCAGGAGGCGGGCGCCGACTCGGGGTAGTCGCACGCGCCCCAGCCGGAGCAACAGCTCACCGTCTCCATGCACAACGGTGCAGGTCCGCAGTGCAGGCCGGAGCCGCAATGCACGTCGTCCGCGCACATGTTCGGCTCGCAGTATTGGCACCCGTGGCCGGAGTCGGGACGCGTCCCCGCCGGGCAGTCATCGGGCGGAGGCGGCACGACATCGGCCAGGGCCCGACCGCCCGTCGTCAGCGCGAAGAGTGCGGCCGGCAGCGCGAGGGCGATGGCGCACGAGATCCAGGGCCGTATGGTTCGTCGATCGGGGCGATCCATGGCGACGGCGCGCATCCGAGCCTCCCTTGGACGTACCGACGGGGTCTGTGACTCCTCCCGACGGAGCAAAGATACGCGACGCGGGGGATGCGAGCAAGGGCGCAGCGGTGGAGCGGGCGGGCGGTCACCCGGTCGCGTCGCGAATCACGGCTTCGCTGTTCCCGCTCCATAGCTGCCCCATCGTGCGCGATCAGAACACGCCCATCAACTGCAGCGCGGCGAAGATCGATGTGACGGTCGTCGTGTTGGTCGTCGAGGTGGTCGTACCCCCGACGGTGGTCTCGATCTTGTCGTACGCGAAGTCGCCGTGCACGCCGACCAGCGCGCCGAGCGCGAACTGCGGGTGGGCCCAGAAGCGCACGCCCGGTCCGAGGTTGTAGTTCAGCCGGAACCGCGTGACGTCCGGCTGCGGCGGCGGAGGGCTCGGGCTCTCGTCGGTGATCACCGTTCCCAGCCCGAGGTCGAACTGGCCGAACAGCTCGACCCTCTGGTCGGCACTGCGCACGATCGCGACCCGCACGCCCGGGACGAAGAAGAACGCGGTCGATTCGTCGGACGTGTCGCCGCCGCCGTCCGGGCTGGTCGATTCGGAGATGCGGGCGATGTCGAACCCCAGCCCGAAGATGACGCGGTCGGTCTTGTACCCGGCGAAGAGGCCGCCCTGCATCATCCCGATCGACGCCGTCGTCCCCAGTCCGGAGAGGTTGAGCAGACGGCTGCCGAGGTTCAGCTCGAGCGCGAACCCGCTCTCCTGCTGTCCCGCGGCGGCCGCCACGGCCAGGGGGGTCGGCGACGGCTGCGCGCCCGCCGCGCCGGCCAACGACAACAGTACCACCAGGACCGTAACTTCCTTCATCGTCGCTCCTCCTCGACGCCCGCAACCCGGCCGCGCACCCCGCACGGCTCGAGGTCGGCTCCTGCGCCACTGTACCCGACCGGCAGGCATCTCGTCAGTACTGCGGAACGGGTCACGGGACGCGTCGTGCGCCGACGCACTCAAGGCCCGCCGCCGTAGTCGAGGTGCTCCACCTCACGGCGCGGCCAGACACCCGTCCAGCGCGGCCAGCAGGCGCGGGCGCGCGGCGGGCGACACGGGCCGCTCGGCGAGGAGTGACCGGACCACGCCCAGAAGGCGCCGGATGCGCCGGTAGGGCGTATCGGGAGGCCGCCGGGCGGATCCGGCCAGCAGGTCGTCCAGACTCCCGCCGCGCGCCACGTACGGCGCGACCAGCGCCGCAATCTCCGCCACGGTCGCGACCGGAACCCGCTCGGCCGCCGCCCACGCTCCGACCCGCGCCAACGCCGCGGGATTCTCCTCGAGCGGCCAGAGCGCTTCCCACTTGTTCAAGGACAGCTCGGGCAGCGCCCCGGCCGGCACGTTTTCCGCGGCCAGGCCGACCAGAAGGTAGGCGTGGATCGACTTGTAGAGGAAGCTGCCCTCCAGGTCCTGTCCCTGCCAGAAACGTCGTCCGTCGCAGAATCGTGCGCCTTTCCGGCCGGGGCCGTGGTAGGGAGCCGGCCCGTGTTCGGCATCATCTGGGACGCGGCGCGAGCGGTCTGGTTGGCGATCACGCGGGCGAGGAACTTGGTCGCCGAGAACGTCGCCCTCCGCCACCAACGCGACGTCGCCCTGCGACCGGCTCGACCCCGGCGACGGCTGAAGATCCGCGACCGCGTCCTTTGGGTCTG
>JACRCX010000081.1 GCA_016218815.1 Deltaproteobacteria bacterium | reverse complement strand
TACGCGATTCAGATCGCGAAGGCGCTCGGCGCCGAGGTGACGGCCACGTGCAGCGAGGCCAAGGCGCCGCTCGTGCGCGAGCTCGGCGCGGCTCACGTCGTCGACTACACGAAGGGCGACCCCTTCGCGTCCGGCCACGGCGCCTACGACGTCGTGCTCGACGCCGTGCGTGGCACGTCGCTCGCGCGCCTGCGAAAGCTGCTGCGGCCGGGCGGCGTGCTCGTGACGATCAACGGCCTGCCGTGGGACGTCCCGGTGGCGTGGCTCCGCAACCTCGTTTCCTCGCGCCGCACGGTGGTCTTCTTCGTGAAGAGCTCGGGGGCGCTGCTCGATGGCCTCGCGAAGATGATCGAGAAGGGACAGGTCCGCCCCGTCGTCGAGAAGACGTACTCGTGGGACGAACTCGCGGAGGCGCACCGGCGCGTCGAAACGGGACGCGTCGCGGGGAAGGTCGCCGTGGTGCCGATGGAGCCTCTGGGCGCATGAACCTCCCTCCGTCGATTCGCCTCGACAGCGGAGTCGAGATCCCGCGGGTGGGCCTTGGCGTCGTCACGGGTTGGGATCCGCGAAGCCAACGATGACGCTCGCGAGGTCCGATCGCCGGCGGCGCTCCGAGCTTGACGAGCGGTACGCGTGGTGGTCAAGCTTCCAGCGTGGGGTGCTACGATGGGCGACGGGTCGAGGTGGTGATGAGCGACCGCCGAACCGACGAACTGCCCGACTGGGAGAAGCTGCTGGCCGCCGAGCGTCACCTCCAGCAGCTCGTGCCGGGGGCCGTTCTGGTCGGAGGAACGGCTGCGGCGGTCCACCTGCACCACCGCGTCAGCCTGGACGGCGATCACACCCTTGCGGACCTGCGCGAGCGATTCGACGCCGTGCTGGCGGACCTGGAAGCCGCAGCCGGCTGGACTACCGAGCGGCTCGTGCGTCCCGTGCTCGTCCTGGGGCGGCTCGACGGCGTGATGACCGGGGTCCGCCAGCTCAAGCGCAGCCGGCCGCTGGACACCGAGATCGTCGACGGTCTGCGCGTACCGACCCTGGCCGAGATGGCCCGGATCAAGGCGTGGCTCCTCGTTACCCGGCACACGACCCGCGATTACCTCGACACCGTCGTCCTGCTCGAACGCCTTGGGGAGAATGGCGCGACGGAGGCCCTGGCGGCCCTGGACGAGATGTACGCGCAGCCTAACGGTGCCTCCCCGCTGGTCGAGCTGGCCGACCGCCTGGAGGCGGCGCGCCCGGGCGATCTGGGGGAGATCGACCTGCGCGGCTACAAGGGGCTGGTCGCGCCGTGGAACGACTGGACCCATGTGTGGGCCCGCGGGAAGGCGTGGGCGACGGTCGTCGCACGGCTGGCGTTGGGTTGCCGGGAGGGGGTTGGGCCGTGAGCCTCCCCGCCGCGCTGGACGGGTCGCGTGCGCTGTGGAATCGCGTCGAGGCCGATCTGTCCAGCGACGAGGTGCTGGCGCAGCTCCTGGATCGCGGAGAGCGAGAGGCGTGGCGCGAGCTTTATCGGCTTGCCGCGGGGCCCGGACCCGAGGCGCGAGCGCTCCGCGGACGGATCCTCCGCCTCGTCACCACGGTCCCCGTCGCCTTCCCGCACTTCTGGCTGGCGGCCCTGCGCGGCCTCGGCGAGGAGATCGACGGGCTGCCGGAGCCGCCGTCGTACGCGGGCAGCGGCGGCGCGTAGACGCCCGGACGCTCCCCACCTCCCCAGCCGCCCTCGCCACCTCTCCTCATTCGAGTCCGGAAGAGCCTGCCGCGTCGTCGCGTGCCGTGGGATTAGCCGCTCAATCGCACATCGCGTCGTACTGCGGGTAGTACTCGGGGTCCTCGACGCAGCGGTCGCCGACCCGGCACGCGACGAGGCGCTCGAGCTGCGGGTATTCGTCGCACACGACCAGGGTGCCGCCGTCGAGGCAGCGCAACGGACGGTCGTGGTGCAGCGCGCCGTAGCGGTCGGTCCAGAACTCGGCGCGCATCATGTCGAACGCGCATGGCGCGGCGCCGTCGAACGAGCAGGTGACGGCGTACTCCCCTTCGACGCAGGACGGGTTGAGCGTCGGGCAGGCGTCCCGCTCCATCCATCCGGGATGGTGGCATTCGACGCGCGTGGCGCCCTCGCAGTGCGGGCGGACGACGGACGAGTCGCACGGCTCGTAGCCGTCGGGAACGCAGTACGGCCCGCCCGCGAATTCCGCGCAGGTCATGAGGCCCGGCTCGCCGAGCAGCGAGCAGTCCTGAAAACCTTCCCACAGGGTGTAGGGACCGCAGACCATCGAGCGAGCGCCGTCGCAATGCGGGAGGTAGGCGGCGGGATCGCAGGCCGCGGTCCCTTCCTGGACGCAACGCGCGCCCAGCGCGGTCTCGCCGCAGAGCTGTCCGGGCGGGCAATCCTCCGGGACCTCGCTTCCGGCGGTCGCGGTGCCGTAGGGATCGAAGGGGGCGCACTCGACCAGCGCGCCGCCGTCGCAGCGGGGTTCGAAGGTGGCGGTGTCGCAGGCCACCCAGCCGTCCGGCAGGCACACGGCCACGCGGCCTCCATCGACGCACGACGTCCCCGATTCGCAGGCGAGGTGCTCCTCGTACCAGATGAGTTCCGAGCACCGGACGCGGTCGGCGCCGTCGCAGGACTCGTCGTAGGCGCCGGGGCTGCAAGGCGAGGCGCCGGGCTCGACGCAGGTGGGGAAGGTCCCGTAGGCGTTGGTGGTCACGACGCACTGTTTGTCGATGGCCGCGCAGTCGAAGCGATCGAGGCGGCCGAAGGCGCACTGGACGGCGACGTCGAGCTCGCAGTGTCCGTCGCCCAGGTCCGTCGGACAGGGGTCCGGCGGTGCGTCGAGGCAGGCCATGACGGTGTTGCCGGCGACGGAATCGTCCCAGGTGTAGCAGAGCGTCCCGGCCTCGCACGGGCTCGTCTCGTCGGGGGGGTGCCCGCCGGTAGGCAGTTCGCGGCAGAAGCCGCAGTAGATCATCGCCGAGCCGTCCGGCGAGCAGAAGCTGCAGGGGAGGTGGTCCGGATCGGCGGCGGCGAGCTCGCAGGTGAGGGCGGAGCAGCCGGAGGTATCGAAGCTGCAGTCGAGGTCGCAGGCGAGCTCGCCGGCGGCGAAGCCGGTGTCGGCGCAGCCGGCGCCGCCCAGCTCCGCGCCGTCGCACTGCTCGGCGGGCCCGATGACGCCGTCGCCGCAGCCGGGCAGGACGCAGCGACCGGCCGTGCAGCTTCCGCCCGCGGCGGCGCAGTCGGTGCACGCCTCGCCCCCGCGGCCGCAACGCGCGTCGTCGCCGCCGAGGCGGCAGACGCCGTCCGGATCGCAGCAGCCCTCGCAGCTCGCCGGCGAGCACGCGGCCGTGCCGTCGGCGTCGGCCGTCGCGTCGTCATCCCCGCCGTCCGCCGCGGGGGATCCCTGCCCGCAGGCCAGGGTCGCCGCGAGCAGCCAGCTCGAGCGGATCCATCGTCCCGCGTTCTCGCGCATCCGCATCCTCCCCGCACAGGTATCGCGCCGTCGCGCACTGCAAGCGTGGCACCCGTGGCGGGCGGACGCAAGCGCCCACAGCGCGGCCCGGGCGCCGCTACCAAGGCGGCCCCCGGGCCGCGCGTCAAGAGTCAACAGTCGAGAGTCGACAGTTCCTGCGCGTGCCGCGCAGGAATCGGAAGGTAGTAGATCAGGCGCCGGACCCGTCCGACTCGTACTCGCGGAGCTTGCGGTACAGGTTGCGCTCGCTGATGCCGAGCAGGTCGGCGGCGCGGCCGCGATGGCCGCCGGCGGACGCCAGCACGCGCTCGATGTGCATCCGTTCCAGCCGGGCCAAGGGCACCATGGGCCAGCCTGCGGCGTCGACCTCCGCACAGCCGCGCTCGCGCACGGCAGGGGGCAGGTGTCGGACCTCGATCGCCGGACCGTCGGCGACGATCATCGCGTGCTCGAGGGTGTGGGCGAGCTCGCGCACGTTTCCGGGCCAGGAGTGGCGTTCGAGCGCCTGCCGGGCGTCCTGCGACAGGCGGAGCTCGCGGCCGAAGCGTTGCTCGCCCCGGCGCAGGAAGTGCTCGGCCAACGCCGCGACGTCGTCGGGCCGCTCGCGGAGCGCGGACAAGCGCACGCGGATGGTGGAGAGGCGCCAGTAGAGGTCCTCGCGGAACATCTTCTGGCGCACCGAGACCTCGAGGTCGCGGTTGGTCGCGGCGAGGGTCCGGACGTCGACGCGGAGCTCCTCGGTCCCTCCGACGCGACGGAAGGACGAGGACTCGAGGACCCGCAGCAACTTGGCCTGGGTGGCCAGGCTCATCTCCCCGACCTCGTCCAGGAAGATCGTCCCCCCGTCGGCGACCTCGAACAGCCCGTGCTTGCGGCGGACGGCGCCGGTGAACGCGCCCTTCTCGTGCCCGAACAGCTCGCTCTGCAGCAGCTCCTCGTGCAGGCCGGCGCAGTCGACGATGACGAACGGCCGGTCGTGCCGGCCGCTGCGGGCGTGGATCAGCTTGGCGACGACCTCCTTCCCGGTGCCGGTCTCTCCCAGGATGAGCACCGTCGAGTCGGTCGGGGCCACCCGCTCGACCAGGGCGAGCGTCTCGCGGTGGGCCGCGCTGCGGCCGATGAACTCGGCCGCCGGATCGGACGGCGTGAGGGCGTCCTCGAGGATGGTATTGCGGCGGAGGAGCGAGCG
>JACRCX010000083.1 GCA_016218815.1 Deltaproteobacteria bacterium | reverse complement strand
GTCCTCCTCCCCCGCCTCGCCCAGCTCGTCGCGGATCGCCCGCATCTGCTGCCGCAGGTAGTACTCGCGGCGGTTGCGGCCCATCTCCTCCTCGACCATCTGCGAGATCTGGGTCTTGATCCGCTGCGCCTCGACCTGCCGGACCGTCAGGCGCAGGACGAGCTGCACGCGCTCGCGCACCGCGAACGTCTCGAGCACCTGCTGGCGCTCCTCGGTCGAAACCGGGAGGTTCGCCGCGATCACGTCCGCCGCGGCGCCGGGCCTCGCCGCCACCTGCGCCTTGGCCACCGCCTCCTTGGCGAAGCTCGTGTTGAGCGTGGCGAGCTGTCCCGCCGACTCCAGCAGGTTGGCCAGCAGCGCCGCCGTCTCGACGTCACCGTCATCGACGTCCGCGGCCGGACGCACCCGCCCCACGAGGAACGGCTCCGTCTGCACGTGCGCCACCACCGAGAACCGCTCGACCCCCTGGACGATCAGCCGGAAGCCGCCGGAGCCCGACTGCACCGCGCGCAGGATCCGCACCTGCGTCCCCACGCCGTACAGGTCGTCCCACAGCGGGTCCTCGATGTCCTGCTTCCGCTGGGTCAGGACGCCGATGTGCCGCCCGCGCCCCAGTCCGATCGAGGCCAGGAGGCGCATCGACTTGGGCCGGCTCACGTCGACCGGCAACACCGTCCCGGGCAGCACGGCCATGTTGCGCAACGGCAGGATCGGAAGCTGGTCCAGGGAGCCGCTCATCGGTACCGATCCAAGTGCCTCCGGCGCCGCATGTCAACCGCCGCCGGCGGCGTCCAGGTCGAGCTGGAAGCGGACGGGGCCGCGACGGCCGTCGGGGTGCCGCAGGTGCAGGGCGTGTGCCGACTCCGGGTGCGACCAGGAGGTGGCGATGGCGACGTGCCCCCGCGGGAACGCCGTGACCTCGGCCGGCACGTACGCCGTCGGCGCCAGCGCGGTCTCCGGCTCCACCAGGTCGTCCTTCTCGCCGTAGCAGATGAGCCACGGGATGCCCTTGGCCGTGATGCGCTTGAAGTTCAGCTCGCGGTCCAGGACCCGCACGGGCAGCGTCCCGTCGGGACGTACCGGCTCGTTGTACGAGGCGAAGCTCATCCGCGTGATCGGCAGCGGCAGATCGGTGCGCTCGTTGCGCAGCCAGTACGTGATCGCCGCAGCCGACTTCCCGATCTTCGCCCGGTCGTCCGGCATGCCGGCGAACATGCTGAGGTCGCGGTGGAACGCCGCCACCGGGCTCTCCGCCTCGATGCTCTTGAGCTTGTACACCCAGCCCATGAGCGTGCCGTCGGCCACGTAATTACCGCTCGGCAGCCTCTTGGTCCCGTAGGCCAGGTCGTTGAAGCGCGGCGGCAGCGCGCGCAGGAACCCCGCCAGTCCGTGGCTCTTGGTCCCGTCCATCGGCGAGACGCAGGTGAGGAGCGCATCGACCAGGCCGTCCAGCTCGCCCGTGAGGATGTTGCACACCGCGGAGAAGCCGCCCTGGCAGTAGCCGTTGAGCGTCACGGCGCGGCCGTGCTCGGCCTTCACCTTCTCGCAGAAAACCCGCGTGTCGCGCGCGTCGTCCTCCGGCGTCATGAGCTGGACGGCAGGCGTGTCGTGGATCGGCTTCATGACGCGGATGTAGGTCGGAATGCCCTGGTCGGCGAAGGCGTGGGCGTACGAGCGCTTCTCGGCGGGGAGGAAGGCGAGGATGTTCGAGCCCAGGACGTAGGGCGGTACGATGATCAGCGGCTTGCCGTTCGGCCGCGGCGTGAGCTTCGGATCGGTCGGGGTCACGCGGTACAGCAGGAAGCGGTCGCTCTCGGCGAACAGCGGGTGCCGTCCCTGTTCGAAGTGGAAGCCGTACTCGGCGGCGACGGCGTCGAGCGCCGCGGGGAAGTCGCGCAGGACCATCCGAGCGAGGCGCTCCTGGCGCGCGGCGAAGTCGGCGAGGTCGTCGTGTCCGGCGCCGCCGGCGGAGTTGCGCAGGGCGCGCTCGGCCAGCGGCGCCTCGTGGGCGAGGTAGCCGTTCACGGCGGCGGTGCCGGCGGTCATCGCGCGCAGGAGGATGTCGAGGTTCATGGCGAGGAGGCGGGTGTAGTCGATGGCGAGCTGCTGCGGGTCGGCGTTCGGCAGGCGCCGCACCTCCTCCTGCATCCAGATCCCGGCCGCGTTGGCGAACGGGACCATGAAGTCGTCCAGGTAGCGCTGGAGCCCGGCCCAGTACTCCTGGCCGGCGAGCAGGAAGTCCGCAGCCGCCGCCAGCCCGCGCTCCTGGAGCGCGCCGAAGGTCGTCCCGCCCGCGCCGTCCTTCGTCTCGTCCGTCATCCCCGCTCCCCGGCGGTCTCTTCCCGGCCCCCGGCCGCCGCGATCAGTCGAGCACGACGGGGCGGGGAGCGCAAGGGACGGCGCTTGATCCCCGCACCGGGATCGGGTGAACTGCGGGAGTCGACCCGGAGGTGCCGCATGCATCGATTGGTTCGAACGACCACTCTCGCCGCGATCGCGCTGTTTGTACTCCGCTGCGGACCGTCGACGACCGGCGTTACCGGCACGCAGGAGCCCCAGCCGGATCCCGCGGCGGGCGACGCCGGCACGGTTGCCCCCGCGGAAGCGGGCACGGCCTCGACGACCGACGCCGTGTCGCAACCGGTACCGCACGTCGAGCCCATCGTGCGGCCCTCCGGACCCGACCTCACCGAAGCGCAGCAGGCGCTGGTCCGCGGTCTCAATTTCATGGGCGCCAGCCGCTGGTCCGAGGCCGCCGCCGCCTTCGAGCAGGCGACCACGCTCGACCCGAGCTACGCCGACGCCTTCCTCGGCCTGGGCCAGGCCCGCGGCAAGCTCGGCGACCTCGTCGGCGCGAAAACCGCCCTGGAGCGCGCCGTCGAGCTGCGCCCGGAGTACGGGCCGAACCACGCCGAGCTGGGTGAGGTGCTCTTCGATCTGGAGGAATGGGACGCGGCCGAACGCGAGCTGCAGGCCGCCGCCCGCCTCGACCCCACCGACGGTCTCAGCCTGGGCCGCCTAGGCGTCATCTATCGCCGTGCGAGTCGCTTCGACGAGGCCGTGGCCGCGTACCGGCAGGCCATCGAGCGCGTGCCCGACAATCCCGGCCTGTACAACAACCTCGGCGTCGCGCTGCGCAAGCTCCGCCGCTACGACGAGGCGGTCGAGGCCCACCAGCACGCATTGACGCTCGAACCAGACAACCCCGTGTTCCACTTCAACCTCGGCGTCGCCTTCCGCGGCCAGGGCCAGGAACAGCTCGCCATCGCCGAGTACCGCTCCGCCGTGCGCCTGGACCCCACCCTCGCCGACGCCTACCACGACCTCGGACTGCTCCTCGCCAACCAGGGCGAGGACGACGCCGCCATCGAAGCCCTCGAGAAATACCTCGAGCTGGCCCCGCCCGAAGACGGCGGCATCGACGAGGTGCGCCAACGCCTCCACGAGCTCCAGGACTGATCACGCCAAGGGCGCAAAGAGGCCAAGGACGCCAAGGGGAAGGAGCGGCGGGTGAAAGACGGGCCCGTTCGAAGAACGAACCACGAAGAACGAAGAACGCGCCCCGCCCTCGCGGCTCTCGTGTCGGCGCCGGCCCTCCTGGCGCTGGCCTGCCCTCCGGCCCCTACTCCCCCCCCGCCCCCTCCTCCCCTCGCGCCGGCCGAGGTCGCCGACCTCACTCGGGAGGTGCTGGAGCAGGTATCCGCGCTGCGTGGGCTGCCGATCGGCGAGCCGCCGGAGATTCGCGTCCTGCCGCCTGCCGCGTTCGCCATTGAACGCGACTCGATGACCGGCGCTGCTGCCGGCGGCGCGTGGGGCGACGACCTGCTCGTCGGCCTCCGCGTCCTGGCCGGCCTCGGTCTCGCCACCCCCGATCAGCTCACCACCCGCGGCACCACCGGCAGCGAGATCGGCTCCTACGACTGCGAGGAGGACGTCATCCGCGTCGCCGATCTCTCGTACCTTCCTCCTCCCCCCGAGCTGCTCGACACGGCCGGCGAGGCGCCGCCGGGCTGGCGCGAGCTCTCCGTCAGCCTCCACGGCCTTCTGGCTCACGAGTCGGTGCACGCCCTCCTGCGCCGGGCTTTCCCGCTGTCCTGCCCCGCCCTTCGGATGTGGCCCGACCGCGACGGCGAGCTGGCCGTCCGCGCGCTGGAGGAGGGCGACGCCGACGAGGTGCTTGCGGCCGTGGTTTCCTCGCGTGCCACGCCCGATGCCCTCGACCTCGACCTCTGGATCGCTCCGCTCGACGACCCCGCGACGGCCGAGCCGCCCGTCGGGTTCGACTACCTGATGAGGTTCCCCTACGACGCCGGCGCCCGGTTCGCCCGGGCCCTCGACCGCAGCGGCGGCAATGCGGCCCGCGATGCGGCCTTCCGGCGGGCCCCGGAATCCACCGAGCAGATCCTGCACCCGGAGCGCTACTTCGCGGGCGACGCGCCCGCACGCGTGACGCTGCCCGACTTTCCCGTGCTGCGGGATCAGGGATACCTGCCCGCCGAGACCGGGACGCTCGGCGAGGCGGGCATCGTCGCGTTCGTCTCCGAGCCGTCGCCCGGTTGGCAGGTGCTGCTCTCCGACGTCGTGCCGCTCCCGCCCGGACTGTGCAACCCGCCGCCCGAGGACTGCTCCGGGCTGACCGAGCTGCCCGGCGTCTCGGCGCTTCCGCCCGGGGTCAACGTGGGACTCGAGCTCGTCGCGCCCGAGTTCGTCCTCCTCTCGGACGACGAGGCGCCCACCGGTGTCCTTGCTCTCCCCCCGTCCCCGCCCGCCGGGCCGAGCGAGAACTGGGCGTTGCGGGACGAGCAGGGCCGCATGCGTCCCGCGGCCTGGTCCCGCATCCTCGCCGCCGCCGACGGCTGGCACGGCGACGCCGCCGCTTTCTGGCTCCGGGCCGACCAGGACGTGCCGTCGGTCATCTGGACCACGGTCTGGGACGACGCGTGCGACGCGGAGCAGTTCCGGCGGGAGGTCAACGTGGCGCGCCCGGCCTGGGGCGCGTGCCGTCGCGGCAATGTCGTCCACGTCGTCGGCGGCCTCCCGCGCGACACGGGCGCCGACGTCCTGTCGCGCCTGGCGCGCGAGACCGTCGTCGAGGAGACCGCGGGTGCGCCGTTCGCGTTCGCGTACGCGCCGCCCCCCGGCCGCCTGGAGGAACGGGCCGTCGCCGAGTTGGGGACCGCCGTCGAGGACGGCTGGCCCGCACGGGCGGAGGTCCCCTATTCGCCGGGCGGCCCGACCGTGCTGCGGCGCTGGGTCGACGAGGAGGCGAAGTTGGTCGTTCCGCTGCCGGCCGGCCCGTACTGGGCGCTGGCTCCGGCCCTGCTGCAATCGCCGCTGGCGCGAGGCATCGCGCTCGAGCGGGTCGGCGGGGGGCTCCTCGTCGTCGCCTCGATCATCCCGGCCGCGGACGCCGCGATCGCGCGCCGGCTCGCGGCGATCTACGGCGAATTCTCCGTGCTGGAGTGCCCCCGCGGTCCCGCGCGCGGCATCGAACGGTCGGCATCGTCGGACGACGGCAGCCCGGTGACGGAGCGCGCGATGCTGGTCGATGCCGGAGACCGGATCGTGGTGGTCGCGGGTCGCCTCCCGGCCGGCACGGCCGAGCAGAGCCGCGAGGAGTTCGCCGCCGCCTTCCTCGCGGCGTGCGACCCGGCGCCCTGAGCGCCCGCCCCGTTCCCGCCCGCTGCCACGCCCCATCGGTGTGCATCGGTGTCCATCGGTGGTTCCTTCCTTTCGCCCCGACCCTGCCAGCCCCAGGCCCGCCCTGAGCCCGCCGAAGGGCCCCTAGAGCACCGACCGGTTTGAAACCAGCATCATCAAGCCGCCTTCCGCTGTCCGCGCGTCTCGCGCTCGTCGAGGCAGTGCTGGATCTTCTCGAAGTTCTGCACCGTCGCTGCTCGCCGCACATCGTACAGGTTCTT
>JACRCX010000080.1 GCA_016218815.1 Deltaproteobacteria bacterium | reverse complement strand
GTCAAGGAAATTCCGCCGCCGCATGACTTCACCCGCCAGGTGAAACCGACGCGCGTCTGGCCTTGCCGAAAACCGACATCAGATCGATGGGTTGCCAAGCCCCCCTGGAAACGTCCCTCCCGCTACAGCGGGATTCGGGCCGCCGATCCGGGGTGGCACGCTTGTTGGTCGCGTGCTACTCTCCGTCCGGAACTTGTCGGGTGCGTCGGAGTTCGCGGGTAGCGGAGGGAGGCTCGCCATGACGAACGGGGCTCGCTGGTTGCTGCTGGCGGTCGCTGTTTCCGCGTGCGCTCGCGACACCGTATCGTCGCCCGACGGCGCCGTCGGAACGGCACGGATGCTGCAGGGGGGGGCTGACGAACCTTCCGTGGACGAGTTGGTTCCGGCGTCGTCCGGCCTCCGCTTCCGCGCGCTGGCTCCCGGGCTGAGACTCGTTGCGCGGGATCCTGAGCCGACGCTACCGGCGACCGGCGCGACGCACGCTACGCCGAAGACCCGCTCAGCGGCATCGCTCAGTGCCCGGGGGCTCGATCTCGCGCAGGTGTGGGCCGCCCAGGCTGCGGACCTGCCATGGGGCCACGTCGGGCCCGCGTGGGAGCTCGGGCCGGAAGGGACCGTGTTCGGCGACCCGGTGACGGTCGAATTCGACGTCGCTCCGGCCGCGCTGCCGCCCGGGACGCGTTTTTCCGATCTGCGCGTCGCGACGGTGCAGGGTGGGCGATGGGTGCCGCTACCCGAGGAACAGCAGATCTGCGCCCCGGTCGGGGGATCATCGTCCCTGGGCCTTCGAACCATCTCGGCCGAGCTCCGGCATCTGTCGCCGTACGGCGTCGTGGCGGACCCGCACGAGGTCTCCGGGGTCGGCCGGCGCTTCGAGTCCAACGGGGTCGTCGCGGAGACGACCGACGAGGTCTTCGGGCGGCTGTTCGTGTCGCCGGCGATCGTTCTCCTCTATGTCGACGGCGGCGCGGCGGCCTCGACGAACCTGACGCTGTCCGGTCTTCCGGCGGACGAGACGCACAGCCTGTACGTGGGCTCGTACGAAGAGCGCCGCGAAATCACCCCGGCCGACGCGGGGACGGTGACGGTCGTCCTGGACTTGTCCGGGCCGCGGATGGTCTGGCTTCAGCCGCATGCGGGCACCGTGGTCATCGGGGGTCTCGGGGATGAGTGCGCGAGCGTGGGTGTCCGGGACGGCGCCGTCTGCACGCTGACCGCGGACATCGCGGACGACGTCGCGGTCGTCGCGAGCGGGGAAGTTCTCGACTGCGACGGGCATTCCATCACGCCCTCGCCGTCCGCGAACGGCCAGGGTATCGGGATCAACGTGATGTCCGCCATGAACGTCCCGATGGAGAACATCACGATCCGGCGCTGCCGTATTGGCGCGGCCGGCGAGGGCTTCGCCGAGGGAATCGTGGTAGCGCCGGTGGCGGGGCTGGTCATCGAGGATTGCGTTCTTGCGGACAACGCCGAGGGCATGCGCGTCGGCGGCGCGTCGGCGGTTGTCATTCGGGACAACCGGATCACCGGTGCGACGGTCTCGGGGATCGCAATCCAGGACGTGGCGCAGGTCACCCTGCCTCCGGACGGGACGCCGCCCGTGTCGAACGAGATCGCGGGGAACACGATCGAGCTCGCCGGCGGCCCGAAGGTTGCAGGCATCGAGCTGCGAGGGACGGCGAAGCCGTTCGTCCTGGAGAACATCGGCCCGGGAACGCCTCCTCTGCCGCCGACGCGCGTCACCGACAACGTGGTGACGGGGGGAGCCCACGGGATCATCCTGGCGAGCGTGCAGGACGCGGTGATCGAACAGAACGACTTCGACGGCCCACTCGTCGGCCTGACGATCCTCGAAGGCGGATGGCCAAATCGGTTCGTGCACAACGACGTGACCGCTGGAACGTACGGCGTCTTCGACCGCCGGTGGCAGGCCGAACCGGAGCCGGTGCCGGCGAGCATCGACACCTTCAAGGAGCCGAGCGAACCGCCTCCGGGCGGCGGAGGTGGCGCTCCGCCCGAGCCCGTCGAGGTGTCGTGGGCCGGGGAGGGCTCGTGGTGGGGGCATTCGTGCGCCGACGGCACGCTGTTCACTCCAGGGGTGGACTCGAACGCCGCGCACGTCGGCGACAGCTTCGCCTACGGCACCCGGAACGCGTGGCTGGCGGGCGACCCTCCGGGATGCGGGTCGACCGACACCGACGGCGACACGATTCCGAACGACGCCGACAACTGCCCGACGGTGGCGAACGCCGACCAGGAGAACGGGGACGGGGTGCTCGAAGGCGACGCCTGCGACGTGACTCCGCCCGCGCCGCCGGAGCTGGTGATGCCCTACGCCGGGGGAGTCGAGACCACGGCGGTGCCGTGGTTCGCCGGCTTCGCCGAGCCCGGTTCGACGGTCCGCATCGCGGTGGACGGCGACACGGAGTGGCTGACGGCCACGATGCCGGACGGGAACTTCCGCAGCGTGCCGCCCGGAGCGCTGGCGGACGGCGTGCATGTGGCGACGGCGGCGGCGACGGACCGCGCGGGCAACAGCTCCGCCGAGTCGTCGCCGGTGTCGTTCCAGGTCGTCTCCGGGCTAGCCGGAAACGTCTGGCTCGGAGACGCCGGAAAGGCGAAGCTCACGGCGCTGAGCGACTCGCCCGATCCCTTCCACCCGCCGGCGGAGCAGTCGACGTTGAAGGCGTCGGTGGACGTCGACGGCGTCCGCGGGTTGGCGGGCCGCAGCGGGAATCACGGGTTCGAGGTCCAGATGAGCTGGACCATCTCCTCCCCGTCCGGCGGCTCGGTCGTGGCCACGCGGAACGCGGTCGGGACGCTGGCGAAGGTCGAGGGGCCCGGGCCATCGACCTTCACCGGCGACGTCCTCGCGGAGTGGAACGGAACGGGGCCGGACGGCGTTCCCGTCGAGGCCAACGCAGTGTACCCGTACGATGTCGAGCTGAAAGTGGTCCGCACGTGGAACGGTTCGGGGAGGGGACCGCGTTGCGCGCGCGACGAGATCCCGGCGGTGCCGGGCACGGACGGCCCGGCATGCATCATCGATGCCGTGAACATCGCGAAAGCGGGGACGGTGAAGGTCGGTGCGATCGGCGGGCCGCTGCTGTCGCCGCTTCCGCCGACCGGCCCCCAGTGGGAGGTGCGCATCTGCGACAACCTGTCGTTGGACTGCGGGGGAGCAGGCTGCGTATCCGAGTACACGGGCTCATCGCTGCAAATCGACATTCCCGACCTCGGCACGCGCACCTACGACGCCTGTACGCCGGCAATGGCCCCCATCCCGTTCATCGGTCCGACGATGCGACAGATCGTCTTCCGGACCGCGAGCTGGTCGGCCGACTTGTATACGATGCCCGGATTCGACGGCGAAGTGGCATCGGTCGGCTATCACACCCCATTCTACAGAATCGCTGCCGGCGCCATCGGGAGGTTCCACTCGCTCACGCTGCTCGGCCCAGCCGTCCGCTTCTGCGACGACGCGGACTGCCGGAGGTGGACCGACATCCTGGACACGGACGGGTGGGGTACCGGCGGGCAGCGCCGCACCGTCGACGGCAGGGTCGCACGCGGAGACCTTGGGGCCGGCTGTCCGGAAGGCTGCATGTGGCAGTGGGAGGACAACGGCACGGACATCGTGCCGGCCGCCGGCTCGATGAACGACGAGATCTGGCGGATCCGGATCCGGAATGGGGTGTTCCGGATCGGATACTGCCGGGACGCCGGGTTCAGCAGGTGCCATTCGCGCTACGTTTCGGGGCCCGACGACGTGCCGCTTGAGTACCCCCCGTCCGCGTCGGCCACTCGGTTCGACGTGAGTTCATTCGACCTGATGCGGGACGCGGAGATCTGGCTGCACGTTGACGACCCGAACGCAGCCCACTTTCCTGATCTGCCTTGCGCCGACGCGGGATGGGGAGCCGAACCAACCGGGCCACACGGGTGTGCACACAATTCGGAGTGCGCTCCCCCGTACAGTTGCGCCGGCGGGGTCTGCAAGATCGCCGCGTGCTTCGACCACGTGGTGTCACCTTCGGGCGACTCCGGCCTCGAGGTGTTCTATCACGAACACTTCGCCGCGGACCTGAACGACTTCGACTTCGTCGCCGAATACACGGAGGCATGGAACCCGGAGGCGGCCGAGCGCGTCCACGAACTGGTGACGTACATCGATAACTTCATCCGGGCGGTGGGTCCATACGCACCCCCCGCCAGCCCACCCGGACACGGCTATTCCAACATGCGGACCGACCTCAATGTTCTCCTGTGGACCGATAGGCACTTCGGGCTCGGCGGCGGCACTTCGATCTCGCTCGGCGTCTTCGGCTCCCACCAATTCCTGATGCGGTCGGACCGGCCGCTTCCCAATCGGGCGACGGATGATCCGCTCAGGTCGCTCCCTGAGGAGTACTTCCACTGTCTCCAGGACGCGTTGTATCGCGAACAGGGAAGCGCGTTCGGCGACACGGCGCACCCCGACAGCGGAGGCATCGCCGACGGCATGGCGGCCGCGATTGGCTATGCGTCGACTCCGGACGCGCCGGGTCCGTTTCCCAGGGGTCACGACCGTTTTCTATGGCGCTGGCCTTGGGAGGAGTACTGTGCCTGGGCTGCCGACGACTTTCCGGATGGCTGTTACGGCCAGGAATTCTCGGACCAGCCCATCTACAACACGTTCAGCCTCGTGTACAATGCACCGTTCACTTTTGCGTACCTCGGCTCCCAGTTCATGAGTCCGGCCGCCGATGGCAGCGCAATCAACCCTGACGACTATGTCTACGAGGCGGAGGGAATCAGTTGGTTCAAGCCGCTGCGGTACCATCGCTTCTACCGGCAGGTGGCGGACGACCTGTTCAGTCGCCCGAACCCTGATGGAACGCCGGAGCGCAGGGCCTGGGTCGAACGGATGAGGAACCAGGCCCGCGCCGGTCCCATCCCCGGGGTTCCGTGGCTCACCTGCCAGAACGACGATCCGAGCCGATGCGACCTTGGGGCCGCGGCGGACCAGTTCCGGACGAGTTCGGATCTCGACGCGGCGTTCCGCCGTTGGGCCCGAACCCACTTCGAGTACTACACGCCCGACGAGCGCGAACGGATGGACCTCAAGCACGAGATCGGGGGGAAGGTCGGAATCCGGACCGCCGCCGGCAACGTGCAGGACCAGTTCATCGTAGTGCCCTTCGACCTCGGACCTGATGACACGTCGTTCACCGTCATCATCACGGCTCTCGTCTCGCACCCGGACGCCGCCGCACAACTGCGAGACGGCCTTCGAATCTACCTCGACGAGGATCTGCCGGGCAACCGCCCGGATCGCAAGGGCTACGATGACGACTACCGGGACAGAGATCAGTGCTGGGCCTTCGGGCACGATTGGGGCGACGCCGATGGCTGTCAGTACCGCGTCGCCGGTGATCCGGGCACCGACGGCGCGCCGGGCGACTTGCGCTCGACGATGCGGTTCATCCCGTCATGGGCCATCCCCAATTTTGTCGGTGGCGAGCATGGCGTGCACACCCTGTACGTTGCCGCGCGGAATGACCCGGTCGTCTACTCGGTGGAAGTTGTGCACGGCAGCGTAGTTCCGACGGCTCGGCCGTCGGAACTCCAAGGACAGCACTGCACGAACGTCGACGGAATCACCGGCGCGCCGGCATGCCACTTCGATGACCCCGCGGACAGCGTCATGGTCGAAGTCGGCTCCGGCACAGGGGACAAGGTGATTCAGATCGTGGCCGAAGCCGAACGGCGCGGCAAGCAGGTATGCCTGGAACCTCCGTTGCTCGACGCCGCTACCGGCGAATGGAGCTGTTCGGTAGGCCCAGCACATGCGAACCGGCAGGCGGCTGAGGGCATTCGCGTTCGGTTCGGTCCCGTGTTCACCCCGATCTGTCCCGGCCCTCTGCCGTGCTATTCTGATCAGTACATTGTTGGAAACGAGACGAAGTTCGGGGCGTTCCAGGGATTCCCAATGTTGGGCAACCCGTACATTCTCCGAATGGAACGCGACCTTCCGCCGGGAAAGGACTTCTTCGTCGACACGAACGACAACCCCTTCTACCACCATGTGGTGGCCTGGGAGCGCGCTGGTCCCAGCGCCGCAGCGCTGTACTTCCCGTACATCAGGGGTCTTAACATGACGCCGTTCATGCTGTACCCGAGAGGCGACGTGTTTGGCCTTGATGTGTTCACCGGCGCTACCGGCAGTCTGGACATCAACGTCGTCGGGTACTGCAAGGAAGCTTCGGGGTGGTACGTCTTCGCGGACTTCGCGCTTGCCGTGCCGGCTCCCGTCGTGTTCTGGGCCATCCCCTGCGAGCGCGTCATGTTCCTGGTCGGGATGATGGCACCCAATGTGGACTCCGGGCAGGTGCTGGGGGTGGGACTATGGGGCTGACATCGCTTTGGTATCGAGGCCAGGCACGCTGGTCGCGTCGCCCGTCCTATCGGGATCCGACGGGTCCGAACACTGCGTGCCAGCCGTCTTGGCGTTGTGTGGCGCTTTGCGCTACGATGCTCCCGCTGGTCGGTTGCCGGCAGGTGGCGGAACAGGACGTAATTGCGGATACTTCGGATGCGGGGTTGGACGAGAGTGAGTTCGGGGACGTCGTTGCCCAGGAGGAAGCCGACGCCATGACGGACGTGGAAGCCGAGTCTGCGGCGCCGCGGGCGCCGCTATTCGGGGAGTGCGTTCCTACCGCGCGATCCCGTTGTTCACCGTATGGCCAGCACTTCCAGAGGTGCAATCACGAAGGCCGTTGGGTGCCAGTCGCCGGGTGCGACATGAGCCATGTCGTACCTTCTTGGTCGTTTGGATGTCTAACGTGTAGGGGTATGACATCGGTCTTCTGCGGGTTGAGAATCGGTGACCCTGAGTACGACGCCTGCTCCGGTCCAGAGGCCAGTACCATTGGTACATACATCTGGACCGCTTGCACGGTGGCGCATGACCGCCTGGTTATCACCACGTCCTTCAGCCCCGAGTGCCCCCTCGACGGGGATCCGGGCGGTTGGCCCTTCGCGTGTCGGAGTTCGGAAGAGGGGGGCACGCTACCTCCGGGCGTTGATCTTGAATACCAGATCGAATGTCCGTGTGACGACGCGGTGTACCTGATCGACGAGATCGAGGCGATGGCACCCGCCGATCGGCCAGACGGCTACCCCATTCGATACTCCTACTGCACCGATACGGGGATCGGCAGACCGGACCTGTGGGCGGACGAGGAGACACGCGCGAGCCTCGCCACCGCGTGGCCCCACATGGTCGGCTACGACGGCGTCTGCAATGAACCGGGGACGTTCGAGTTCAACGGTTGGTGTATGCCGATCGGGTGCGGGTACTGCAACCGGGACGAGGATTGCCTCGCCGGACAGCGCTGCGAGCTGGAACCCGAGCCGGGATTCAACCACTGCGTCGCGATCGCCGCCGACTGATGGCCGCGTGCCACGCGATGGAGGAGGGGTGAACATGCGCTGGAAGATCGGGATGGCGGTCGCCCTAGTTGCGGCCGTGGGCAGCTTCGCGGTCCTCGCGACGGCAACCGATGACGATCCGCCGGACGGCGGCCCCGTTGCCGGGACCACCCCCGAAGCAACTGCTGCTCGGGACCCCTACGTGAACTTCCGCGTGAACCCGATGTACGACTGCAGCGCCACGCCGGAGATGATCGCGGAGTCCCAGCGCCTCCGCGCCGAACTCGACGCCCGACGCGCGACGACCAGCGATCGGATGGCGCATCGGCCGCCCTCGTTCGAGGAGCGCCTGGCCGAGAGCCGTGCGGCTGTCGCAGCCGAGCGTGAACGCTACCGCGCCCGCATGGCAGCCGGGTTTCCCGAGGTGCACGACGACATTGTCCCCCCCACGTCCGCGACCTGTTCTCGCCTGTGCGACGTTCTGCTCCGATGCGCCGGCGAGACGGGCGGCACCGCACGACATGACTGCACGAACTCGTGCCGCCAGGGGCTCCTCGGCACCCAGTGGCGCGCCGATCGGGTCGTCGAGCTGAACTCGTGCGAACATCTGTGAGCCGGCCCGCAACGGTGGCATGAGGCGCGCACCACGGCGGCGGATGCGAGGTGTGCATGGGAATCGGCAACGTGAAGCGAACGGCGCCCATGCTCTTCGGCGTAGGGGCGCTGGCGGTCCTGGCCGGTTGGTGGTTCTGGCCACGACAGACGGCCGGCGGAGAAGGACGACGCGCCGGGGCCGGAGCCGAAGACGAAGTCGGCCACGCAGACCGAGCCGGTGCCGCACACGCTTCCCGCGGCTTGGCGGGGACACCAAGAACAAGTCGACAGCGGGCGACAGCCGCTTCGGCCGGCAGCCAGGCCGACATCGACGGCATCACCCTGCCGCCCGGTCCCTATCGCCCGCCCAGCCCCGACGACTGCGACGACGGGGACCCCTGCACACGCCAGGACCGCCTGACCGGCAACGACTGCCGCGGCGTGCCGTTCTCGTGCGACGACGGCAACCCGCTGACCACCAACGAGTGCACCGGCCAGGGATGCCTGTTCCGGCCGAAGCCGGGGGTAACGCGGCCGGCCATCGAGGGGTAGGGCCGGCGACACGGGAGCACTCGCCCTTCGACTCGCTTCGCTCGCTCAGGGCTACGTGGCTCCCCTACGATCCGGAGACCAGCTCCTTCACCTTCACCGACTCCCCCACGATCTTCCCCAGCAGCTCGATCTTCGCGGTCTCGTTGGCCACCAGGAGCGGCTCCAAGTTGTCGACCTGCGCCGCCACCTGGTAGGTGTCCTGCGAAACCAGCAGCAGCGGGACGCCGTGCTCCGCGGCGCGCGCGACGATGTTCGCCGGCGGCACCACGTTGTTCGTCAGGACCACGCAGGCCGTGTCGCCCTCCAAAGCCGCCAACACCATGTCCGTCCGGTCCCCCCCCGTGATGATCATCTTCCCCGGATGCTTGAACAGCCCGCTGCGCAACGCCGAGTCCGCCGACATCGCCCCGATGAACACGTTCTTCACCGGCCGACCGACGTTCGCCTCCCCCGTCAACACCTTCGCGAACAATCGGTCCGCCACGTACCCCACCGAGGGATGCGTCAGCTCCTCGCGGTACGGCACGACACCCAGGACCTTCACGCCCCACTTCTCGATCTCCGGGACCCACGTCTCGCGAAACGCGTCCGGGTCGCGCACCTTGTTCACCACCACTCCCGCCAGCGTCGCCTCGCGCGTCGCCACGTACTTCTTCACGAACGCGATCTCGTCCAGCGCCGCGCTCTCCGCGCCGGCCACCACCAGCACGAGCCGCGCGCCGAGATACCGGGCCAGCGACACCGCGTCCAAGTGCACCGACGCCCCGCAGGTGAGATCGTAGCCGGCCTCGACCACGAGCGGCCCGGCCTCGGCCTCGTCCGGCGGCACCATCTGCCGCAGCCGCGCCTTGCGCCCCTCCTCGTCGTACATGTACCGCAGCTTCGAGTGCTCGAACCCGATCGTCGTCTCCTCGGGCGGCCCCGCCAGCCCGAACACCCCCGTCAACAGCACGGAGTCGTAGTCGCGCGCGACCTTGCGCCGGTACACCAGCCGGTCGCCGAACGGCTTGCGGTAGGCGAGCCTGCCGCCCAGGACCTTGCCCAGCCCGATCACCACGCTCGTCTTGCCCGCCCCGCGCGACGTGGATCCGATGACCACCCTGTCCATCCTAGCCTCCCGACCCGGCCCGGCCGCCGGCCGCCTCGACCAGCAGGATGCGCGCATCGACCGCGCGCGCCCCCCTCCCCTGCTCGTACACCACCAGCGGGTTGACCTCGAGGTCCGAGATCTCCGGACACCGCTCGAGGATCGCACCGACCCGCAGGATCGTCTCCACCGTCGTGTCCCGGTCCCGGGGTGCCTCGCCGCGTACGCCGAGCAGCAACGGGTACGACTTGATGCCCTTGAGCATCCCGCGCGCCTCGCGCCGCCCGAACGGCAGCGCGCGGAACGTCACGTCCTTCATGACCTCGACGTAGACCCCGCCCAAACCGAACATCGCCACCGGCCCGAAGCTCGCGTCGCGCCTCGCGCCGACGATCGTCTCCACGCCCTTGGCCACCATCTCGCACACCTCGATGCCGTCGATGCGCGCCTTGGGCGCCCGCGCGCGGCAGTTGGCCAGGATCGCCTCGAAGCCGTCGACCACCTCCTGCGCGTTGTCGAGGTCCAAAGCCACGCCGCCGGCGTCGCTCTTGTGCAGGATGTCGCGCGAGACGACCTTCAGCACCACCGGGAAGCCGATCTCCGTGGCGAACCCGACGGCGTCGTCGATCCTCCGCGCGATCCGCGCCTTGGGCCGCGGGATGCCGGCCGCGTCTAGCACCGCGGCGGCCTCCGCCGCCAGGAGGAACCGGCGCCCGTCCGCTCGCGCCTTCGCCGCGACCGCCGAGATGCGCGCCGCGTCGATCTCGGGCACGACCTCGGGCTCGGCCGGCTCCGCCGCCCAGGCCCGGTGGCGGAACAGCGCGCCGAGCGCCTGCACCGCGTCGTACGGCTCGTCGAAGGCCGACGCCCCGGCGCCGCGGAGCGCCGCCAGACCCTGTTCGACTCGCTCCCCGCCGTACATGGCAAAAACGAGCGGCTTGCCGCCCGCGCGGAACGCGGCATCGGCCTCGACGAGGATCGGCGTGCAGCGGCCCATGTCGAGCATCGCGGTCTCGCAGTACAGGCCGACCACGGCATGGATCTGCGGGTCCGCCAGCGCCGCCTGGAAGGCGCCCTGGTAGTCCTTGTCCGACGCCTGGCCGGTCAGGTCGATGGGGTTCTTGGTCGAGCCGAAGGCGGGCATCATCGGGGAGAAGACGCGACGCAGCTCCTCGTGGTCGTCGTACAGGCGGACGCCGTACTTCTCGCAGGCGTCCGTCGCCAGGACGCCCATGCCACCGGCGTTGGTGACGATCACGGAATTCTCGCCGGGCGGCGCGGGCGAGGACGCGAAGAGCTTGCACAGCGCCAATGCCTCCTTGACGGTCTCGGCGCGCAAGACGCGGCACTGGCGCATGACGTCGTCGAAGATCTCGTCGGATCCGGCGAGCGAGCCGGTGTGCGAGGCGGCGGCGACCGCGCCGCGCTTGGAGCGCCCGGACTTGATCACCACGACCGGCTTGCGCGCCGTGGCGGCCCGCAGCCCGCGCACCAGCTTCTCTCCGTCCTTCACCCCCTCGACGTAGAGCAGGATGACCCCGGTGCCCTCGTGGTCCTGGAAGTACTCCAGCAGGTCGGCCTCATCGACGTCCGCCTTGTTGCCGACCGAGACGATGGCCGAGAGGCCGATTTTCTCGGCCGCCGTCTTGCCGATCATCGCGACGCCGAGCGCGCCGCTCTGGGTGACGATGGCGACGCGCCCGGGGCGGATGTCCCTGGGGCCGAAGCTCGCGTTGAGCGAGGCGGACACGGAGTAGAAGCCGAAGATGTTGGGGCCGACGACGCGAACGCCGTGCTCGCGCGCCGCCGCGACGATCCGCCGCTCCTCGGCCACGTTGCCGACCTCGGAGAAGCCCGACGTGATGACCAGCAGGTACGGGATGCCCTTCTTCCCGCAGGCGACGACCGCGTCGTGGACGCGGTCGGCAGGGATGACGATCGCCGCGACGTCGACGGGGCCGTCGATGGCCTCGATCGAGGCCACGGCGCGGACGCCGAGGATCTCGCCGCCCTTGGGATTGACGGGCCAGACGCGGCCGCGGTAGCCGCCGGCCAGGATGTTGGCGACGATCCGGTTGCCGATCTTGTCCGGGTGCGGCGAGGCCCCCACGACCGCCACCCCGCGCGGCTCGAACAGCCGGGAGATGCCGGCGGGCCCTTCGCTCATGTCTTGTCTCCGAACGACATGCGCAGCGTCCACACCCCGCCCTCGTGGCGCCGCTCCATGTCGAACCCCATCTTCTCCAGCAGGTGCAGCATCGGCCGGTTCTCCGCCAAAACCTCGGCGGTGAACCCCAAAAGGCCTTCGCGCTTGGCCAGCAGCGTGAGGTAGCCGACCAGCTCGCCGCCGATGCCGCGGTTCTGGTGCTCGTCCAGGACCACGAACGCCAGCTCGGCGCTGTGCGCCGTGCGGTCGATCGCGTACTGGCCGATGCCGACCACGGTCTCCTTCTCGGCGTCGCCGAGCACGGCGAGGATCGTCATCTCCTTCGTGTAGTCGATGACCACGAATTCCTGGAGCCGCTCGTGCGGCATGTCCCAGCGCTCGGACATGAACCGCCGGTGCATGCTCTGCTGCGAAAGGGAGTAGAAGAAGTCCTTCAGCAGCGGCTCGTCGCTGATGCGCACGGGCCGCAGCCCGACAACCTGCCCGGTCTTGGTCGTGCGCCGCGTCTCCAGGTGCTCGGGGTACTCGCCGCGCTTCCCGGGGATGAAGGCCTGGTCGGTGTAGACGAGCTTGAGGCGCTTGGCCTCTTCCATGAGCCAGGGCCGGAACTTGGGGTGCGCGATCCCGATCAGCGCCATCGCGCGCTCGCGGATGTTGCGGCCATGGAGGTAGGCGATGCCGTACTCGGTGATCACGTAGTGCATGTCGCCGCGGGTGATCGTCGCCCCGGCGCCCTCGGCGAGGAAGGGGACGATGCGCGAGACGGCGCCGTTCTCGGCGGTGGACTGCAGGACGTAGATCGCCTTGCCGCCGGGGGCGAGGACGGCGCCGCGCATGAAGTCGGCCTGGCCACCGATGCCGCTGAAGAAGGTGTGGCCCAGGGAGTCGGCCGTGGCCTGTCCGGTGAGGTCGATCTGCAGGCCGCTGTTGATCGCGGTCATGCGGTGCTGCCCGGCGATGACCAGCGGGTTGTTCGTGTAGTCGACGGTGCGGAACTCGATCGTCGGGTTGTCGTGCAGGAACTCGTACGTGGACGCCTTGCCCATGCAGAACGACCCGACCGTCTTCCCGCGGTTGCGCGTCTTGCGCGAGTTGTCGATCGCCCCGCCGCGGATCAGCTCGGCCACGCCGTCGGTGAGCAACTCGGAGTGGATGCCGAGGTGCTTCTTGCACTTGAGCGCGCGCAGCACCGCGTTGGGCACGCTGCCGTAGCCGACCTGGATCGTGTCGCCGTCCTCGACCAGGCGCGCGACGTACGAGCCGATGCGGTCGACGACGTCGTCGTCCGGCGCCCGCGCCTCGTACTCGAGCAACGGCTCGTCGCACAGCATGAAGAACGCGATGTCCTCGACCCGCAGGAACGTGTCCCCGTGGACGCGCGGCATCCGCGGGTTGATCTGCGCGATCACCGTCCTCGCCGCCTCTACCGCCGCCTTCACGATGTCGACGCTGACCCCCAGGCTCACCAGCCCGTGCTCGTCGGGCATCGAGACCTGGATCAGCGCGATATCGACCGGCACGCGACCCGAACGTAGCAGCGCCGGCACCTGCGAGAGGAAGACCGGCGTGTAGTCCGCGGCGCCGCGGCGGACGGCGTCGCGGGTCGACTCGGCGATGAAGAACGAGTTGTGGCGGAAATTGTCCTTGAACTTCTCGTCCGCGTACGGCGCCACCCCCAGCGACCAGACGTGCAGGACCTCCGTGTCCAGGAACGCCTTGGGGTGCTCGCCGACCCAGCGAACCAGCGAGGAAACCAGATGCTGCGGCTCGCCGCAGGCGGTGCCGATGAAGATGCGGTCGCCCGGATGGACGCTGCCGAAGATTTCGTCCTCGGATGCGAACTTTTCCGGATGACGACGCCGCAGGTCCTCGAGGATCACGCTCGGCGGACGCACGGTCATGGTCGAACCTCCTTCGACCCCCGTATCCGGTATCGCGCATAGTCCCCGGGGAGGTGGAGATCAACTGTTCTTCGTCTCATGTCTCTCGCTCTGCGCTCCGGACCCGGCAGAGGAGAGGTGGAGAGGTCGGCTGGAGAGGTGGGGAGGCGGACACGGTGGCATGGGGCCTGGTCCACCTCGACCATCTTGGCTGCCACCTGCCCCTCCGGTACCCTGACGGGATGCCGAGTCACCCCCAATCCCCCGTTTTTCATCTTTCATTGCATGTTTCTCATCTTGCACTTCCCCTCTGCACCCTCCTCGCCGCCCTCCCCACCGCCTGCAACGACGGTTCTTCCGCGCCCCTCTCTCCTCCCGAACTTCCCACCCTGCGCGTCACCGTCGACGGCCTTCGCCTGCGGGACGCGCTCGGACGCGAGGTGCTGCTGCGCGGCGTGAACGCCGGGGGCCGCTCGAAGTTCGATCCCTTCTTCCCCTTCCCCTTCGCCGAGTCCGGGCGAGCGGACCAAGCCGGTGAGCCGCCGTTCGCCGAGGCGCTCGAGACGTACACGGCACGCGTCGCCACGTGGGGGCTGGACGTGGTCCGCCTGACGTTCTCGTGGGAGGGGCTCGAGCCGACGCGGGGCGAATGGGACAGCGAGTACCTCGATCGTTACGCGGCCATGGCGGAGAGCTTCGGACGGCGCGGAGTGCGCGTAATTGTCGACTTCCACCAGGACGCGTTCGCCTCGCCGTTGTGCGGCGACGGGTTTCCGCTCTGGGCGCTGCCGGACCCGGCGATGACGCCGCGGACGGATTGCTCGCGGTGGTTCCAGGGCTACTTGGGCGACGCGGAGGTCGACGCGGTCTACGACCGGTTCTGGGCGAACGGCGGCGGGCTGCGGGACGACTTCGAGGCGATGTGGCGGCGGGTGGCGGAGCGGTTGTGGCCGGTCGAAGGGGTGATCGGCTTCGACGTGATGAACGAGCCGCACTACGGCACCGCGGACGTGGACGAGTGGTCGCCGGCGGTGCTGCGGCCGTTCTTCGAGCGGATGGCGACGGTGCTGCGCGAGGTCGCTCCGGGGGCGCTGATCTTCTTCGAGCCCTCCGGGGTGGACGCGGCCGACCACGTCACGACGCTCGAGCCGCCCGCAGGCGGGGCGATGGTCTTCGCGCCGCACTACTACGCGGCGGCGGTGTTCCTGCTGGGTCCCGACGCCGCGACGTACGACACGGACGCCGATCTGGCCCCCTGGGCGACCTGGGCCGCGACGTACGGGGTGCCGCTCTTGCTCGGCGAGTTCGGGAGCGTGACGGGTACGGACGGTGGGCGGCGCTACCTCGCGGCGAACTTCGCGTCGCTCGACCATTACCTGTTCCACGGCACGGTGTGGGACTACTCGACGGCGCACGACCTGTGGAACGAGGAGGCGTTCAGCGTGACGGGCTGGGGCGGCGAGGAGACCCCGTCGGTCGAAGCCCTGGTGCGCGCCTATCCGCGAGCCGTGGCGGGGCGGATCGAGTCGTTCGTGTGGGACGCGGAGACGCGCCACGGGATGCTGGTCATCGCGGCAGCCCCGGGCGTCACCGAGCTGGCGGCGCCCGTCCGGTTATTTCCGGAAGGCGCGACGGCAACGCTGGCCGGCGTCCCCGGCCGCTGGGCGTGGGACCGCGCCCGCGGGCTGTTGCTGGTGGAAACGACCGCGGCGGGTTCCGCCACCATCGAGTTTGGGCCCGTGGAGTAGCCGCCGTTGACGGACCAGCGCGGCGGTTGGTACGTTGTTCGGCATGCTGCAACGGCCTGAAGGGAAGGGAGTTCGGCGCTCCTCGGTTGCCTTCGCCACGCTCGCCGCCGTCGCCGTCGCGACGCTCCCGGCTACGGGGTGCATTTCGTCCGCGCCCGGGGCTCTCCACGCCAGTTCGGGAAACCCGCTGGTGATGATCGGTGCGGGTCGGCTCGAGATGGGCGGCACAGGCAGCTACTTGGCGTACTACATCGTGGACTCGCGCGCGCAGACGTGCTGGTTCCTGGCCGGCGGGGGATCGCCGTCGATCGCGCCGCTCGACTGCTGCGCCGTCCGACGCGTCGCCGAGGCCACGCCGGTCATCACCTGGCTCGACGACGCCGCCTGCGCCGGACGCTGACGAGTTCGTTCCCCCCCGTTGCTCAACTCCTTCCCCTTTGCGTCCTTTGCGTCCCTTGGCGCCCTTTGCGCGAAATCCCCTTCCCCGTCCCTTGCACCCCAGGCCCGTCCGTGCTGAACTTCCACAGGGCGGATCAGGAAGCGAGGTGGCGCATGACGAAGTCGATGGCAACGCGCACGGGTTTCATCGTCGCCGCGATCGCAGCGCTCGTGGTCTTCGCGGGCTGCGGGCCGTCGAACGAGTGCAGCGGCGGCTGTCGCGAGGGGTTCGTCTGCTACTTCGGCTCGTGCGTCCCCGACCTGGCGGACGGAGGCGAGGCCGACGGCGAGACCACGCCGCCCACGGATGCCGACGCAGATGCAGACGCAGATGCAGACGCCGACGCAGATGCGGACGCAGACGCAGATGCCGACGCAGACGCAGACGCAGACGCAGATGCCGACGCAGACGCAGATGCAGACGCAGATGCAGATGCAGACGCGGATGCCGATGCAGATGCCGATGTTCCACCGGCTTGCGTGGACCCGGTGAGCCACGACGAGGACGGCGACGGACTCGACGACGCGTGCGACAACTGCCCGTCGTGGGCCAATCCCGGACAGGCGGACGGCGACGGCGACGGCCTTGGCGATGCCTGCGAGGCGCCCGGCGCCCCCGGAACGCTGAGCTGGATCGACGCCTTCGATTCCTTCGTGGTGAACCGGCTGACGCCGTCCGCCACCTGGAACGGTCGCAGCGACATCTGGACGGTGGAGGCCGACTTCGTAACCGGCACGTCGTCGCCTTACGGTGCCGACCTGTGGCTCGATCAACCCGCCACGGCGCCGTACGCCGTCGAGGCGCGCTTCCGGCTCCAGGGCTCGGCCCGCTCGGGCTCGAACTACATCGGGGTGCTCTTCGCCGACACGACCTCGCCGATGGGCTCGACCACCGTGTGGTGGGGCTGCTTCTTCGAATGGCAGGAGCGCTCGCTCAGCCTGTGGCACAACGACGGCAGCGGCTCGGTGCAGTTCATTGACGCCGCCGCCGACCCCGCCGAGGATTCGAGCCGGGGGCGGGACCTGCAGCGCCGCCTGCGCGCGATCTGGGACGGCACGACCATCCGCTGCACCTTCGACAACGAAGCCGACGAGAGCGCCGCGATGGAGTACGTTCCGGACTCGGGCGAGCGCGCGACGCTGGAGGGTTCCGGCGGCATGCGGGTCTACAACGAGTCTGCGGCGTTCCAGTCGTTCGTCCTGTACCGATAGCTCTCGCCCGCCGCCCGCCCGTGCCGCAGCGTGCCACTCCTGCCGGCCTTGCAGCGGAGGGCCCGCGGTCGTTCGCACCGCCGAATCCGCCGCGAAGACGGGCGAATCGAATGCCGGGGCGCCGAGACCTTCGCACGGCAGACGACGGGAACGACCCTTGCTACGGTCCGGGCCGCGGAGGTGCACGCATGAACCGTTTGCCCATCCCAAACTCCGACCCGAAGCGGGCCCACCCTGCCCGTCTCTCCGCATCGGTGTCCATCGGTGTCCATCGGTGGTTTCTCTTGCTCCTCGCCGCGGGCTGCTCGGGCGGCATCGAGCTGTCGGGCGACGGGACGAGCGACGCCGTGCCGGACGAAGCGGGCGACGTCGCGGACGCGACGGACGCCCCGGACGATGTAATCGTCGACGCGGCGGACGGGACCGTCGACGACGGGACGTCCACGGACGACGCGGCGGGCGATGAAGGCGGCGGCGGCGCGGAGTGCGCCGCGCAGGTCGCCGCCGGACGGATCTGCGACGGCGGTGGTTGCGTGGAAAGCCAGGGGACGTTCTGGGACGGGCGCGAGTGCTTCGAGGCGTTGGGGTGCGAGTGCGCCGGCGCGGACTGCGGTCGGCCCTTCGCCTCCCTCGCGGAGTGCGAGGCCGCCCACGCGACTTGTGACGCGGCCCTCTGCCTCGCCACCGGCGGGTCGTGGTTCCCCGCTTCGGCCGGCTACTGCGGGTTCTCGTGCGGCGTCCCCGACGCCTGCATCACCGAGTCGCCCCTGGACTCGTGCGACTGCGGTCCCGGAGCGCGCTTCCATCCGGGCGAAGGCTGTGCCGTCGAAGTGGCCGGGTGCGAAGCGCAGGCGCTGTGCCGCGACAGCGACGGGACCTGGCACGGCGAGCCCGAGTGCCGCTGCCCGTTCCAGTGCGGCGAGGAATTGCCCGAGTGCTACGCCTGCGGCGAGACCTGCGACTGCGGACCGTTCCGTTCGTTCGACGGCGACCGCGGTTGCGTCCCGGACGCCGGGTGCCCGGGCGCCGACCGGCGCGCCGCGTGCGAGACGACGGGCGGGACGTGGCGCGACTGCTCGCCGGGCGATTGGGGCTGTTCGTGCGGCGACTACTTCTGCGGATCGCCCAACCTGCTCGACCCGTGCGTGATGCCCGGCTGCGACTGCGGCCCGACGCGCAACTTCCACGACGACCTGGGCTGCCTGCCGGACGACCCGTGCGTGCTGCGCACCGCGGGCCAGGATTGCTCGGGCTGGGCCGGCTCCTCGACCTGCCGCCCCGGACTGGTCTGCTGCGAGCACTGCGGCGCTCCGCCCGGTTGCCCGTCGTGCCAGCCACCGTGCTGCGAAGATGATCCGATGTGCATGACCGACGGCTGTCCCGTCCCCCCGCCGTGACGCTCTACGGAAGACACCCCGGGCAGTTCGGTCGGGCGGCGGCGCCGTCGAGCGCTCGGACGACGTCCTGCACGAGATCTTCCGGGTCCTCGATCCCGACGGAGAGGCGGACGAGGCCGTTGTCAATCCCGCGAGACAGGCGCGCGGCCTCGGGCACCGACGCGTGCGACATCGTCGCCGGGTGGCAGACGAGGGACTCGACGCCGCCGAGGCTCTCGGCGAGCTGGAAGACGCGTAGCGCCTCCAGGAAGCGGTCGACGGCGGGGCGCCCGCCGCGCAGGCGCGCGGTGACCATGCCGCCGCCTCCCGCCATCTGCGTGCGCGCCAGCTCGTGCTGCGGATGGGACGGGAGTCCGGGGTAGAACACGGTCTCGATCGCCGGATGCTCGGCCAGGACCCGCGCGACCCGCAGCGCGTTCTCCGTGTGGGCGCGCATGCGCAGGGGCAGGGTCTTCAGGCCGCGGAGCACGAGCCAGGCGTCGAACGGCCCCGGGACCGCGCCTTCCGCGTTCTGCAGGAACCGCAGCTTCGCCGCCAGGTCGTCGTCGCGGACGATCACCGCGCCGCCGATCACGTCGCTGTGCCCGGCAATGTACTTGGTGGTGCTGTGCACCACGATGTCGGCGCCCAGCTCCAGCGGCCGCTGCAGGGCCGGGGTGGCGAACGTGTTGTCGACCGCCAGCAGCGCGCCCGCGGCGCGCGCGGCGGCCACCGCCGCGCGGAGGTCGGCGACCCGCAACAGCGGGTTGGTCGGCGTTTCGAGCCACACCAGACGTGCGGGACGCTCGAGCGCCTCCCGCAGCCGGCCGGTGTCCGCGGCGTCGATGTAGTCGAACGCAACGCCCATCGGACGGAAGACGGTCTCGAACAGGCGGATCGTCCCGCCGTACAGATCGTCGGCCGCGACGACGCGCTCGCCCGGGCGCAGGAGGTGCAGGACCGCCGAGGTCGCGGCGGAGCCCGAGGCGAAGGCCAGGCCGTGCGCGCCGTTCTCGACCGCGGCCAGCGCACTCTCGAGCGCCGTGCGGGTGGGGTTGCCGGTACGCGAGTACTCGTAGCCCTTGTGGCGACCGATCGCGTCCTGGGTGTACGTCGAGGTCTGGTAGATCGGGACGATCGTCGCGCCGGTGGCGGGGTCGGGCGGCTGGCCGGCGTGGATGCACATGGTGGCGAGCTTCATGTCCCCGCCTCCGCCCAGAACCGGACGAGATCAATGCGGGTGACGAAGCCGCGCGGCTCGCCGTTCTCGACGACCAGGATGCCCGGGTGTCCCGAGAGCAGCACGCGGAATGCCTCCTCGACGGAGACCCCGGGCTCCAGCGCCGGCGGCGCGAGACCCATGGCGTCGCGGACCGAGGTCGACGCGGGCTGCCCGCCGCGGTTGAGCGCCTGGAGCAACGACACCTCGTCGACCTGCCCCACGACCCGCCCCTCCGCGGTGACCGGAAGCTGCGAAACCTCGCACTCCTTCATCATCCGGATGGCGTCGCGCAGCGGCCGGCCGGCATCGATGGCCAGGACGACCCCGCCGCCCGCCTTCTTCGCCAGGAGGTCGGCCAGGGTCGCCTTGCGCGCCGGCGAGGATGCGTCGAGCAGGCCCTGCTCGCGCAGCCAGGCGTCGGAGTACATCTTGGAAAGGTAGTTGCGCCCGGTGTCGGGAAGCAGCACGACGAGCGTCGCGCCCCGCGGCAGCCGCTCGGCGTACCGCAGCGCGGCCGCCACCGCCGTGCCCGACGATCCTCCCGCCAGAATGCCCTCCTCGCGCGCCAAACGCCGGGCGACCTGGAAACTCTCGCGGTCGGGGACGCGCACGAAATCGTCGACCGCCTGCCGGTCGAACGTCGCCGGGATGAAGTCCTCGCCAATCCCCTCGACCTTGTACGACCGCGGCGCGTCCCCGGAGAGGATCGAGCCCTCCGGATCGGCGAGCACGATGCGCACGGCCGGGTTCTTCTCCTTGAGAAAGCGTCCGACGCCCGAGATCGTCCCGCCGGTCCCCGCGCCGGCGACGAACGCGTCCAGCTTCCCGCCCGTGGCCTCCCAGATCTCGGGGCCGGTCGTCCGGTAGTGGACGTCGGGGTTGCTCGGGTTGGAGAACTGGCTCGGCCGGAAAGCTCCCGGGATCTCCCGCGCCAGCCGATCGGCCACGCTGTTGTAGCTGTGCGGGGAGTCCGGCGTGACGGAGGTCGGGACGATCACCGTCTCCGCCCCGTACGCCTCGAGCAGCGCGATCTTCTCGCGGCTCATCTTGTCCGGCAGCACGAAGATGCAGCGGTAGCCGCGCACCGCCGCCACCAGCGCCAGGCCCACCCCCGTGTTGCCCGCCGTCGCCTCGATGATCGTTCCCCCCGGCCGCAGCTTCCCCTCGCGCTCCGCCTCGGCGACCATCGCCAGCGCGATGCGGTCCTTCACGCTGCCCCCGGGGTTCTGCGCCTCGACCTTGACCAGCAGCCGCGCCCCCGTGTCGCGCCCCAGCCGTTTCAGCTCGACCAGGGGCGTCGAGCCGACACACTCCAGGATCGATCCCGCCGGACCGCGACCGCTCATCGTGTCATCCTTTCGTCGAGTCGCCCCGCTGGATGCGAATGCGGAACCCGTCCGGCACGCGGACCGCCGGAAACGCGACATGCCCCTCTTCCCTCACCGCTCTCGGCAGGTCGACCACCGACCTGGGATCGCTGACCGTCAGTTCCAGGTGCCCCCCCACCGGGAGCGCCCCGAGCGCCTCGAGCGCGTGAAGGAGGGTCGCCGGGAACGCTTCGCGCCGCAGGTCGAGATCCACGAGGGCCACGGCCCGGGGATCGGTGACTCTTGCGCTGTCGTCCATCCTCCCCCTCCTCCCGCCCCGCTGGATCCGGACGATAATCACGAATCGACATCCCCGTACCCATGCATTCCATGACCACTACATTACTATCTAGACCATTATGGTCAAGTCGTATCCTGTAGCAGTCCATTTTGGTTGAATTCATGAAGTTTGCGCTGGACAGAGCCGCTTGGGAGACGCATTCTCGTGGCGGTCCGTCCGCCGGCGGATGCCTGCGGGCGGCGGGAGCGAGACGAGATGGACCGTCGTGTGGTGATTGGGACTCGGGGCAGTCAGCTCGCGATGTGGCAGGCGAACCGGGTGGCGGCCGAGTTGCGGCAGGCGCACCCGGATCTCGAGACGGTGCTCCAGGTGGTGAAGACGGAGGGGGACCAGCGTCCGGACGTGCCGTTCGGGAGCTTCGAGGGTCGGGGGGTCTTCGTGCGGGAGCTGGAGCTGGCGTTGGCGGACGGGCGGGTCGATCTGGCCGTGCACAGCGCGAAGGACGTGCCGACGGACCTGGCGCCGGGACTGGAGCTGGTCGGGGCGTTGCCGCGGCACGACCCGCGGGACGCGCTGGTTGGGGGGAGCATCGACGAGTTGCCGGCGGGGTCGCGGATCGGGACCAGCTCGCCGCGGCGCCGGGCGGCGCTGGCGCGGCACCGGTGGGACGTGACGTTCGTGGAGCTTCGGGGGAACCTGGAGACGCGGTTGCGCAAGCTCGACGAGGGCCGGTTCGACGCGACCGTGCTGGCCTGTGCCGGGCTGGAGCGGCTCGGCCTGGGGCACCGGATCGCGGAGCGCCTTGCGCCGGACGTCTGCATGCCGGCGCCGGGGCAGGGGATCGTGGTGATCGAGGGGCGGGCGGGCGACGAGCGGTGCCGGGCGCTGTTGGCTGCCGTCACGGAGTGCTCGTCGTTGTCCTGTCTGGCGGCGGAGCGCGCGGTGTTGGAGGCGTTGGGCGGCGGCTGCCAGGTGCCGATCGGGGCGCTGGCGACGCTGGACGGACGGACGTTGCGGCTGCGGGCCGCGGTGACGCAACCGGACGGCAAGCGGCAGGTGGACGGCGAGACGCGGGGCGACGTGGGAGCGGCGCCGGAACTGGGCCGGGCGTTGGCGGCCACGCTGATCGAGCGGGGCGCGCGGGAGCTGTTGGGAAGGTAATCGTCGTCGTGGGAAGGGTGTACCTCGTCGGGGCGGGTCCCGGGGATCCGGGTCTGATCACGGTGCGCGGCGCCGAGCTGCTCGGCCGGGCGGGCGCCGTCGTCCACGACAATCTGCCCGATCGCTCTCTGCTCGACCTGGCGCCGGCTCCCGCGGAGCTGCACGACGTCGGGCGCGGCGACGGCTCGGGCCACACGATCGGGCGAGAGCGCATCGCCGATCTGCTGGAGTCGCTGGCCCGGCGGCACGACGTGGTGGTGCGGCTGACGGCGGGCGACCCGTTCGTCTTCGGCTATGCCGGGGAAGAGCTGCTGCGGCTGCGACGGGCGGGAATCGCGTGGGAGGTCGTGCCGGGGGTGACGAGCGCGGTGGCGGCGCCGGCGGCGGCGGGCATTCCGGTGACGCACCGGCGCGTGGCGCGGTCGGTGACGTTCTTCGGGGACCATCCCGATCTCGAGCAGGGGGCGGGGGGAACCGACTGGGCGGCGCTGGCGGCCGTCCCGGGGACGCTCGTCTCGCTGATGGGCGTGGGGCGGTTGGCCGAGATCGCGGCGGCGCTGATCGCGGGAGGGCGCGCGGCCTCGCCGCCCGCGGCGGTGGTCCGCCGCGGGGCGACTCCGCGACAGGAGGTCGTCGTCGGAACGCTGGCGGACATCGCGGAGCGGGCGCGGGAGCGCGAGATACGTCCGCCGGCGGTGCTCGTGGTGGGCGAGGTCGTGGCGTTGCGGGAGCGGATCGCGTGGTTCGAGCGGCGTCCGCTGTTCGGGCGGGCGGTGCTCATCACGCGTCCGCGGGCCCAGGCGGGCGGGCTGGGGGAGCGGCTGCGCGAGCTGGGTGCGGACGTGGTGCCGGCGCCGGTGTTCCGCATCGTGCCGCCGGCGGACGAGGCGCCGCTGCGGGACGCCGCGGCCCGACTGGGCACGTTCGACTGGGTCTTCCTCACGAGCGCGAACGGCGTCGACGCGCTGTTCGAGAAGCTGGCGCAGTCCGGACGTGACGGGCGCGCGTTCGGGGCGGCGCGCCTCGCGGCCATCGGACCGGGGACGGCGGCGGCGCTGGGGCGTCGGGGCGTCCGGGCCGACCTGGTCCCCCGGCGGTTCGTGGCCGAGGGGATTCTCGAGGCATTCGCGGGGATCGACCTCTCGCGGTCGCGGGTGCTGGTCTGGCGGGCGGAGGGGGCACGCGACGTCCTGCCCGTGGGCCTGCGGGCCGGCGGCGCGTCGGTCGAGGAGGTCGACGCCTACCGCCTGGCCGACGAGCCGCTGGACCCGCTGGTGATCGAGCGCATCGACGCCGGCGGGATCGACGCGGCGATCTTCACGAGCGCCTCGACCGTTCGCGGGCTGCGCCGGGCGCTGGGGGACGAGCGTTTCTCGCGGTTGGCCGCGCGGGCGCTCCTGGCGGCGATCGGGCCGGTGACGGCCGACGCGCTTCGCGAGTGCGGAGCGCCGGTGGGCGTCGAGGCGGCGGAGCACACGGTGGGCGGCGTGGTCGACGCGCTGGTCGACCGCCTCGCGGAGGACAGGGAATGAGCGAACGGCCGCGAATCGCCGACGACATCACCGGATTGATCGGCCGGACGCCGCTGGTCCGGCTGGGGCGGCTGGCGGAGGGGATTCCCGTCGAGCTGGTGGCGAAACTCGAGTCCTGGAACCCGTGCCGCAGCGTGAAGGACCGCATCGGGCTGGCGATGATCGAGGCGGCGGAGCGGGACGGGCGGCTGCGGCCCGGCGGAACGATCGTCGAGCCGACGTCGGGCAACACGGGCATCGGTCTCGCGTTCGTCGCCGCGCGGCGGGGCTACTCGCTGATCCTGACGATGCCGGAGTCGATGAGCGTCGAGCGGCGGCAGATGCTGGCCGCGTTCGGGGCGCAGATCGTGCTCACGCCGCGCGAGAAGGGGATGGCGGGCGCCGTGGAGAAGGCCCAGCAGATCGCGCGCGACATCCCGGGGGCGTTCGTGCCGCAGCAGTTCGAGAACCCGGCGAACGTCGAGGTGCACCGGCGGACGACGGCCGAGGAGATCTGGGAGGACACCGAGGGCCGCATTGACATCTTCGTCGCCGGGGTGGGCACGGGGGGGACGCTGACCGGGGTGGGCGAGGTGCTCAAGGCGCGCAAGCCGTCCCTGCGCTGCATCGCCGTCGAGCCGTCCTCGTCGTCCGTGCTCTCGGGCGGCCGCGCGGGCGTGCACGCGATCCAGGGCATCGGCGCGGGCTTCGTGCCGGGCGTCCTGAATCGCGACGTGATGGACGAGGTTATCCGGGTCACCGACCGGGACGCCATGGACCTCGCGCGGCGGCTGGCGCGCGAGGAGGGGATCCTGTCGGGGACGTCGTCCGGGGCGGCGGTGTGGGCGGCGCTGCGCGTCGCGCGACGCGCCGGCTCGGAGGGCAAGATGATCGTCGTGGTCCTGCCGGACTTCGGCGAGCGCTACCTCTCCACGGCGCTGTTCCAGGAGCCGGTGAAGGCCTGATGGCGCTGTTTTCGGCCGGCGCGCGCTACGGACTGCGGGCCTGCCTGCTGCTGGCGGAGCAGTCGACCGGGAGCCCGCTGGCGGGCGCGGCGATCGCGCAACGGCTGCGGATCCCGCCGCAGTACTTGCCCGTCCTGCTGCACCGCCTGAAGTCGGCGGGCATCGTGGCCACCGCGCGTGGACAGCACGGCGGGTACCGGCTCGCGCGCGCGCCGGCGGCGATCTCCCTGCTCGACGTGCTCCAGGCCGTGGATGGACGGTTGGTCGTCGTGCCGGAGGCGAGCGACGGGGGCGACGCCGCCGAACGGCTCTTCGCGCACCTGGAGGCCCGGCTGCGCGAGGAGCTGGCGCTGTCGCTGGCCGACGCCGCGACGCGCTGGGGCGCGGACGCCGTACCGATGTTCCAGATCTAGTTGGTGCGGTACAATGCGTTCCGGCCTCGTCCGGGAGGTTGGTCGGGGGTCGCGGTGGCCGAGACGGACTGGCGGGAGACGTACGTGGCGCGCCGGATGTCGGCGGCGGACGCGCTGCGCGTGCTGCGCTCCGGCGACCGCGTCTTCGTCAGCCCGGGCTGCGGACGCAACGCGGTGCTGGTCGAGGAGTTGCGGCGGACGGTCGAGCGGTTGTGGGACGTGGAGATCCTGGCCGGGCGGAGCCTGTGGCCGGCGCCGGAGGCGGGACGTCCGTCGGGCCATTTCCGCCAGCACGCGTTCCACGTCGGCGACGACCTGCGCGACGCGGTGGCGGACGGGCAGGCGGACTACACGCCGGTGCGCAGCAGCGAGGTCCCGGCGCTGTTCGCCAGCGCCGCCATGCCGCTGGACGTCGCCATCGTCCAGGTCGCGCCGCCCGACGACACGGGCGCCTGCAACCTGGGCATCTCGGTCGGACTGACGCGGGCGGCGGTGGACCAGGCGCGCTTCGTGCTGGCCGAGATCAACCCGGCGATGCCGCGGACGAACGGCCGCACGCGGCTGCCGGTGGAACGGGTGCACGCCTTCGTCGAGGGGGATCATCCGCTGGACGAGCTGCCGCCGCCGGCGATCGACGACGTCTCGCGGCGGATCGCCGAGCACTGCGAGCGGTTGATCCCGGAGCGGGCGACGCTGCGCCTGGGGAACAACGGGGTCGCGGCGGCGATCGCCGAGCGCCTCCTCGCGCGCGGCGGCGGCGAGTTCGGGTGGCACGGCGAGATGTTCACCGAGGCGGCGATGGATCTGATGCTCGCCGGCATCGTGACCAACGCGCACAAGACCGTCGACGGGGGCCTCTCCGTCGCCTGCCGCTGCGTCGGGACCCGGCGGCTCTACGACTTCGTCCGCGACAACCCCGCGCTCGAGCTGCGCGGGGAGGACGAGGTGAGCGATCCGGCGCGCATCGCGGCGCAGGAGCGCATGGTGGCGGTCGCGCGGGTCGAGCAGGTCGACCTCACGGGGCAGGTGGCCGACGAGTTCACCGGCGCACGTTTCGGGGGCGGGTTCGGCGCGCGCTACGACTTCCTGCGCGGCTCCGCCGCCTCGCGCGGCGGGCGCCCGATCGTCGCCCTCCCCTCCACCCCGCCCGACGGCCGCTCCTCCAACATCCGCATGTACCTCGATCCGGGCGCCGGCGTCGTCGCCGGACGCTCCGACGTGCACTACGTGGTCACCGAGTGGGGGGCCGCGCTGGTCCACGGCCGCTCGATCCGCGACCGCGCGCTCGCGCTGATCGCCATCGCCCACCCGCGCTTCCGCCCGGAGCTGTTCGAGGCGGCGCAGCGCAACCGCCATCTCCCCGCGGATCTGTCGCTGCCGGCGCTCGACCTCACGGCATACCCGCGCCACCTCGAGCAGGTCGCGACGCTGCGCGACGCGCTGACGGTCTTCATCCGGCCCGCCCATCCGGGCGACGAGCGCATGGTGCGCACGTTCCTCTACGGCCTCAGCGAACGCTCGGCCTACCACCGCTTCCACAACGACGTGCGGCGGATGGACGAGTCGGCGGTGCGGCAGTTCGTCAACGTCGACTACCGCGACACGATGAGCCTGATCGCGGTCCTGGGGGCGAACCCGGAGAGCCGGCGGATGATCGCGATGGGCCAGTACCTGCGCTGCGCCGGGGGCGACGCGGCCGAGTACGCGTTCGTGACGGCCGACGAGTACCAGGGTCGCGGGCTGGCGTCGTTCATGCTGCGGATCCTCATCGAGCACGCCCGGGCGCAAGGCTACGGGCGCTTCGTCGGCGACGTGCTGGTCGGCAACCCGTCGAGGTTGCGGGTCCTGGAGAAGGCCGGCGTCCCGGTCCACCGCTCCTTCGAGGACGGGGTGCACCTCATCGAGCTGGATCTCACGAAGCCCGCGGGCTGATCTCTGCAACGGACATTCGACCTCCCTGACCGAACCGCGGGCTTCAGCCCGCGGCTTCCGCCGTACGGAGCCGCGCCCTGAAGGGCGCGGTTCTGATATGCTTTGCCCCGATGACCGAGCCCTTCGCGCAGGACATCCTGGAAATCGGCCTCCTGGCCAGCCATTCCGGCGACGTCGACGCCGTGGCCGAGGCGGTCGTGCGCCGGCTGCTCGCGGAGACCGGCGCGTGCATGGCCGGCATCGCCCTGATCGATTCCCGCCGCCGCGAGCTGCTCCGCGGCTGGTCGGCCCTGTCCGACGGCACCCCGGTCCCCGTCCCGCCGCACCAGCCGCTGTCCACCGGCATCGTCGGCTCGGCGGCCCTCTCCGGCCTGCCGCGCGTCGTCGACGACGTCCGCACGTGCCCCGACTACGTCGAGCTCCTGCCGGGCGTGCGCTCCGAGGTCGCGGTGCCGCTCAAGGTCGGCGGCAAGGTCATCGCCGTGCTCGACGTCGAGAGCCGCACGCCGGGCCGGTTCCCCCCCGAAATGGTCGCTCGCCTGGAGTCCGTCGCGGCCCCGGTCGCGCTCGCCATCCAGAACGCTCGGCTCATCCGCGAGGAACGGCACCGCTCCAACCAGCTCGCGCTGGTCAACCGCGTCAGCCGCATCCTCACGTCCAGCGTGGACCTGGACGACCTGCTGCGGCGGGCCGTCGACGCGATCCGCGAGCAGCTCGGCTACGACATGGTCGCGGTCGGCCTGGTCGATGACGCGCGCCAGGAGGTGACGCTGTGCGCCGTCAGCACCCGCGTCCCGCTCGCCGTCGTCCCCGGGCACGCGCTGCCCCTGGGGCACGGGATCACGGGCGAGGTGGTGCGCACGGGGACGAGCCTGCTGGTGCCCGACGTGCGCGAGTGGGACAACTACGCGCCCGCGGCCCCGCACATCCAGTGCGAGATGTGCGTGCCGCTGCTCAGCGGCGGCCGGCCGTTCGGCTTCCTCGACGCCGAGAGCACCGAGATCGGCAAGTTCGACGACCACGACCGACTCCTGCTCGAGGCCCTGGGGGACCACGTGTCGCAAGCGATCGAGAACGCGCGCAACCGCGACCGCATCGAGCGGCTGCGCGAGGACCTGACGGGGATGCTGGTCCACGATCTGCGCACGCCGCTCACCGTCGTCCGCTCCTCCGTCGACCTGCTGGCCGCCTGGATGAGACGCCACGTCCCCTCGCCCGAGCCTCTCCCCGCGGTCGACGGGCGCCCGTCGGTCCCGGCCTCGCCCATCGAGCGCTACTTCGCGCAGGCGCGCAGCGGCTGCGAGGAGATGATGCTGCTCATCGGCGGGCTGCTCGACCTGCAGAAGCTCGAGGCCGGGGAGCTTCGCCCGAGGATCGAGCGTTGCGCCGCGGGCGATCCCGTGCGGGCCGTCGTCGAGCGGCTCTCGGTTGTCGCGGACGCGCGCCAGATCGCGCTCGGCGCGTCGATCGGGGAGAACCTCCCGGCGGCCGAGCTCGACGTCGATCTGGTGACCCGCGTGCTGGAGAACCTGGTGGCCAACGCGCTCAAATTCACGCCGCCGGGAGGGCGGGTGCAGGTCGAGTTGGGCCCCGCGGAGCCCGGGCAGCTCGCACTCTGTCCCGGCGGTGCGGTGCAGGGATTGTCCTTCGTCGTGCGCGACACCGGGCCGGGGATTCCGGGCGAGGAGCGCGAGCGGATCTTCGAGAAATTCGCGGTGGTCGAGTCGCGCCGGGCGGGTCGCCGCTATTCGACGGGGCTGGGACTCGCCTTCTGCCGCGCCGCGGTGCGGGCCCACGGCGGCGCGATCTGGGTCGACGACGCGCCGGGCGGCGGCAGCGCGTTCCACGTCGTGCTTCCTGCGGCCCAGACGCCGCCGCGCGCCTCCGTGCCCCCGCTCCCCCCCGTCGCGGGCCGCTGACCCCCCGTCCGCTCGACCGCTCGACCGCTCGTCCGCTCGCCCAGGACCGCTCGCCCTCCCCTTGCCGCACGACCCGGGCAGGAGTAGAAACGGCGCGCTGCGGTCGGCGGGGGTTCGTCCGGTGGGCGGGTCGCAGAGGAGGAGGAGCATGCCAACGAGCCGGGAGGCGACGGTGGAGCGGGTTCGATCATGGATCGACAAGGCGGTGCTGGGCTCCGGGCGGGCGAAGAAGCGCGGTCGTGACGCCGTAATCCCGCTGCTGCAGGCCGCGCAGGCCGAATTCGGATACGTCCCGCGCGAAACGATCGACGGCATCGCGCGGGCCTTGCGTCTGCCCTCCGCGATCGTCCAGGGCATTGCGACTTTCTACGCCCAGTTCCGCTTCTCGCCTCCGGGGCGGCACACCGTGACCGTCTGCCGCGGCACTGCCTGCCACGTGCGCGGCAGCGGCAAGCTCCTGGACGAGCTGTCCGCGCTGCTCAAGGTCAAGCCCCAGGAAACGACGGCCGACGGGACGTTCACCATGGAGACCGTCGCGTGCTTCGGCTCGTGCGCGCTCGCCCCGGTCATGGTCGTGGACGGCAAGGTCTACGGCCGCCAGACGCCGACCACCGCGTTCCGCACGCTGCAACGCGTCCGCAAGGAGGACAAGGGGAGCGCGGCGAAGTCGGGCCGCGGCCGCGCTTCCTCCGGCAGGCGGTCGGCCGCGGCGGGTGTGGCCCGCCGCGCCCGGACCGGGCGAGGAGGCGCGCGATGACCCTCGTCGACTTGCGAAAATCCGCCGTCGAAACCTGGCGCCGGGAGGAAGAGCAGCTCGAGCGCCCCCTGATCGTCGTCGGGACCGCCACCTGCGGCCTGGCCGCGGGCGCGGGCGAGATCCTCGACGGGCTGCGCGAGGAGCTGAAGAGCGCGCGCGTGCGCGCCGACGTGCGGCACACCGGCTGCATCGGCCTGTGCTATCTCGAGCCGCTGGTCGATGTCCGCCTGCCCGGCGGTCCCCGCGTCAGCTACGCCGAGGTCGACCGCCGCAAGCTGCGCGCCATCGTCCACGACCACGTCCGCGGCGGCAACGCCCGCGCCGACCTCGCCCTCGGCTCGCTCGGCCCCGGCGACGCCGTCGGCGTCCCCGACTTCTGGCAGCTACCGATGACGAAGCCACAGGTGCGCGTCGTGCTGCGCAACTGCGGCGTCATCGACCCCGATCGGCTGGACCACTACGTCGCCCGCGGCGGCTACGCCGGACTGGAAAAGGCGCTGGCGACCACGCCCGAGGCGGTGATCGAGGAGATCAAGGCGTCGGGGCTGCGCGGGCGCGGAGGCGGCGGCTTCCCCACCGGACGCAAGTGGGAGCTGTGCCGGGCGCAGAAGGCCGACCGGCGCTACCTCATCTGCAACGCCGACGAGGGTGACCCCGGCGCGTTCATGAACCGCTCGGTGCTCGAGGGCGACCCCCATTCGGTGCTGGAGGGGATGGTCATCGCCGCCTACGGCATCGGCGCCTCGGAGGGTTACATCTACTGCCGGGCGGAGTACCCGCTCGCAATCCGGCGCCTGAACAAGGCGATCGCCGATGCCGAGGCGGCGGGGCTCCTGGGCGACCGGATCCTCGGCACCGACTTCGGCCTCCATCTGCACATCAAGGAGGGGGCCGGGGCGTTCGTGTGCGGCGAGGAGACCGCCCTCATCGCCTCCATCGAGGGCAGGCGCGGCATGCCGCGGGCGCGACCGCCGTTCCCGGCGGAGCGCGGGCTGTTCGGCAAGCCTACGAACATCAACAACGTGGAGACGCTGGCCAACGTCTCGACGATCCTGCGCGAGGGTTCCGCATGGTTCGCGAAGTTCGGCACGCCCCAAAGCCGCGGCACCAAGACCTTCGCGCTCACGGGCAAGGTGCGGCGCACGGGCCTGATCGAGGTCCCGATGGGCATGCCGCTGCGCGAGATCGTCTACGACGTCGGCGGCGGCCTGATCGACGACCTCCGCCTCAAGGCGGTCCAGACGGGTGGCCCGTCGGGCGGCTGCATCCCGGCCGAGCGGATGGACCTGCCGGTGGACTACGAGCGTCTGGCCGAGGCCGGTTCGATCATGGGCTCCGGCGGCCTGGTGGTGATGGACGAGGTCACCTGCCCGGTCGACGTGGCGCGCTACTTCCTCCAGTTCACGGAGAGCGAGTCGTGCGGGAAGTGCGTGCCGTGCCGCCTGGGAACGCGGCAGCTCCGCATGATGCTGGAGGACGTCTGTGCGGGCCGGGCGACGGACGAGGACGTGGCGCTCCTGCGGCAGGTCGCCGACGGCGTCAAGAAGGCGTCGCTGTGCGGCCTGGGACAGACGGCGCCGAACCCCGTGCTGACGACGCTGCGCTACTTCGAGGAGGAGTACCTGCAGCACGCGCGCGAGAAGCGCTGCTCCGCCGGCGTGTGCGCCGACCTCACCCTGGCGCCGTGCGTCAACCGCTGCCCGGCGGAGGTCGACGTGCCGGCCTACGTTTCGCTCGTGGCGGAAGGGCGGACGGCCGAGGCACTGGCGGTGCACCTGGATCGCAACCCGTTCCCGTCGGTCTGCGGCCGCGTCTGCCCTGCGTTCTGCGAAACCCGCTGTCGACGGACGACGTTCGACGGCGAGCCGGTTTCGATCCGCGCCGTGAAGCGCTTCATGGCCGAACACGCGCGCGAGCCGAAGCTGGCCGTGATGGACCGTGCGGCGGCCGAGCGCAAGAGCGTGGGCGTCGTAGGCGCGGGGCCGGCGGGGCTCACCGCCGCCTTCTTCCTGCGCCGCTTGGGCCACGAGGTCTCCGTCTACGAAGCGACGAAGGAGCCCGGCGGGATGATGCGCTGGGGCATCCCCGAGTACCGGCTGGGGCGCAAGGAGCTGGAGCGCGACATCCGGCGCATCGAGAAGCTGGGCGTGGCGATCCGCACGGGCTGGAAGCTCGGCGGAACCCGCAGCGTCGCGGCCCTGCGCAAGAAGCACGACGCGGTGTTCCTCTCGGTCGGCGCCTGGGACGACCTCCCGCTCCGCATCCCCGGCGAGGACGCCGCAGGGGTGCGCTCGGGCATCGAGTTCCTGCGCCGTGCGGCCGAGGGGAAGGTCGCCACGGTCGCCGGCGACGTCGTGGTCGTCGGCGGCGGAAACACCGCCATCGACGCCGCGCGCACGGCCCTGCGGCTTGGGGCCGCGAGCGTGACCATCGCCTACCGGCGCACGCGGGCCGAGATGCCGGCGCAGCCGGAGGAGATCGCCGAGGCGGAGGAGGAAGGCGTCCAACTCGTGTTCCTCGCCGCACCCACGGAACTGCTGGCCGACGGCGGCGACGGCGCGAAGCGGGCCCGGGCCTTGCGCCTGCAGCGCATGACGCTCGGGCCCTACGACGAGTCCGGCCGGCGGCGTCCGGTGCCGGCGGCGGGCGAGGAATTCGAGCTGCCGTGCCGGCTGCTCCTGCGGGCGGTCGGGCAGCGTCCCGCGCTTCCGGCCGAGGGGCCGGCGGCGCGCAAGAACGGCACGTTGGTCGCGGACCGCTGGTCGCTGTCCACGGATCAGGACGGTGTCTTCGCCGGCGGCGACGCGGTGCTCGGCCCCGCCACCGTCGTCGAAGCCATCGGCCAGGGTCGCCGGGCGGCGGAGGCGATGGAGCGCTACCTCAACCCGGCCTCGGTCGTGCGCTTCCCGTGGCGGGCGAAGCGAACGCTCGACACGAAGTTCGATCCCGACGCGCCGCCGGTCAAGGACAAACGGGCCCCCGCGCCGAAGGCCGATCCCCAGAAGCGGGCTCAGGGTTTCACGGAGGTGGAGCGGACGCTCGGCGCGGCCGCGGTGAAACGCGAGGCGCGGCGCTGCCTGCGCTGCGACTACGGGAAGGAGTGCCCGGAGCCAGGGGGAGCTACGGCCGCCGAAGGCGAGAGGAGGGCGCCATGAAAAAGCTCACGATCGATGGCCGCCCGGTGACGGTGGAGAAGGCAGGGACCGTCCTGGAGGCCTGCCGCGAGGCCGGCGTCTACATCCCGACCCTGTGCGCCGACGAGGATCTCGAGCCCTACGGCGCGTGCCGACTGTGCATCGTGAAGATCGAAGGCCTCCGCGGCCTGCCGACCTCGTGCACGACCCGGGTCGCCGACGGCATGAAGATCACCACGGACGACGACGAGCTGCGTTCGGTGCGCACGATGACCCTGCAGCTCCTCCTCTCCGACCATCCCGGCGACTGCGTCGTCTGCGCCAAGAGCAGCGTGTGCGGACTGCACGAGGCGGCGGAGTACCTGGGGATCCGCGAGCGGCTGCTGCGGCCGCTGCACCGCGAGACGGCGCCGGACGACTCGAACCCCTGTTTCGCCATCGACTATACCAAGTGCGTCTTCTGCGGGAAGTGCGTGCGGGCCTGCGCGGAGATCAACGGCTGCGGCGCCATCGACCTCTACGGCCGCGGGTTCAAGACGCGGATCGAGCCGTTCGGAGGCGGCGAGCTGCGGGCGTCGATTTGCGAGTCGTGCGGGGAGTGCGTGGTCCGCTGCCCGACCGGCGCGCTCTCGCCCCGGCAGTCCGAGGTACCGGCGCGCGAGGGGTCGTCGATCTGCCCCTACTGCGGCGTCGGGTGCCGCATCCAGTTCGGCGTGAAGGGCAACCGCATCGTCGGCGCCCGCGGGGATCGCTCGGGCCCGGCGAACCGCGGCCGGCTGTGCGTCAAGGGACGCTTCGGCTCCTTCGAGTTCGTGGGCCATCGCGAGCGGCTGACGCGCCCGATGGTCCGCGAGGGCGACCGGCTGCGCGAAGCGACGTGGGAGGAGGCGTTCGGGGCCGTCGCCGCGGGACTGGACAAGCGTCGCGGCGAGGTCTTCGCCGGGCTGTCGTCGGCGAAGGTGCCCAACGAGGACAACTACGTCTTCCAGCAGTTCGTGCGCGCCACGATGGGCACCAACAACGTCGACCACTGCGCGCGGCTGTGCCACGCCTCGACCGTCGCCGGCCTCGCCCTCTCGTTCGGCTCGGGCGCCATGACCAACCCCGCCGACGACCTGCTGCTCGCCGACACGATCCTCATCACCGGCACGAACACCACCGAGAACCACCCCGTGTTCGGGTTCAAGATCCGCGAGGCGGTCGCCCGCGGCACGAACCTCATCGTGTTCGATCCGCGAAAGATCCCGCTCACGCGGCAGGCGACGCTGTGGTGCCGGCAGCGTCCGGGCACGGACGTCGCGTGGATCAACGGCCTGGCCAACGTGATCCTCCAGGAGAACCTCCACAAGCCGGCCTTCATCGCCGAGCGGACCGAGGGCTTCGAGGCGTTCGCGGAGGTCGCACGGCGGTACCCGCCCGATCGCGTGGAGAAGATCACGGGAGTCCCGGCGGACGACATCGTCGCCGCGGCGCGGATGTACGGCGGCGCCGACGCGGCGTCCATCGTGTACTCGATGGGCATCACGCAGCACACGACCGGCGTGGACAACGTGCGCTCGCTGGCCAACCTCGCGATGCTCACCGGCCACATCGGCCGGCCCGGCACCGGCGTCAACCCGCTGCGCGGGCAGAACAACGTCCAAGGCTCGTGCGACATGGGTGCGCTTCCCAACGTCTTCCCCGGATACCAGCAGGTGGCCGACGAGAAGGCGCGGGCGAAGTTCGAGGCGGCCTGGGGCGTGAAGCTGCCGCCCAAGCCGGGTCTCACGGTGTCCGAGGTCTTCCCCGCGGCGCTCGAGGGGAGGATCAAGGCCGTCTACATCATGGGCGAGAACCCGATGCTCTCGGACCCCGACGTGACGCACGTCGAGGCGGCGCTGCGGAAGCTGGAGTTCCTGATCGTGCAGGACATCTTCCTCACCGAGACGGCCAAGCTCGCGCACGTCGTCCTGCCGGCACTGGCGTTCCCCGAACGGGACGGGACCTACACCAACACCGAGCGGCGCGTGCAGCTCACGCAGCCGTTCGTGGCGCCCCCCGGGGCGGAATGGACCGGCGCGGCGGGACCGCGGCGCGACTGGCAGATCGTGTGCGAGGTCTCGGCGCGGCTGGGGCGGCCGATGCGCTTCGAGTCGGCGCAGGCGGTGTGGGACGAGATGCGCGGGCTCACGCCCTCGATGGCGGGCATCGCGTGGTCGCGGCTGGAGGGCTCCGCGGCGCTTTGCTGGCCGTGCCCGGCGGAGGACCATCCCGGGACGCCGATCCTGCACACGCAGAAGTTCACGCGCGGCCTCGGCCAGTTCGCGCCGATCGAGTACAAGCCGGCGGCCGAGGAGCCCGACCAGGAGTTCCCCTTCGTGCTCACCACGGGTCGGATGCTGGAGCACTACCACACCGGCACGATGACGCGACGGTCCAAGGCGTTGCACGAACTCGAGCCCGAAGGCTTCGTCGAGCTGAACGGGCGGGACGCGGCGAAGCTGAAGGTCGCCAAGGGCGGGTACGTGCGCGTGGTGACGCGACGCGGCGCGGTCAAGGCCCGCGTGCGCCTCAACGACCGTGTCGACCGCGGCACGCTCTTCATGCCCTTCCACTTCGCGGAGGCCGCGGCGAACGTGCTCACCAACCCGGCCTACGATCCGATCGCGAAGATTCCCGAGTACAAGGTCTGCGCCGCGCGGGTGGAGCGGGCGTAGCGGCGTCTTCCCGCTCGTCGGGAGCACGCCACGGCGCCGCGAACGCGTGTCGCGCGACATCCTTGCCCGGCGCGACCTGAGCGCGCAAGTTTCCGGCGATGGTCGATGCCAAGCGGAGCGCTCGGGAGCGACTCGCGGCGTTGCTCGGTGAGTTCGCCGAGCTGAAGAACGGCGCGGGCCTGGGCGGTCTCGCCCAGGCGACGGCGCGCACCTGGATCGAGCGCTTCCTCGCGATCTTCGGCTGGAATCCGGCCGATCCGAGGCAGGTGGTCCAGGAGTACACGATCTCCGGCCGGGAAGCCGCGCGTCTGGAAAGTGCCGGCACGCGGCACCGCAGACCCGACTACGCGCTCGTGTACCCGGACGGCCGGCGCATCCTCTACATCGAAGCCAAGCGCTTCGACGTGGACATCGAGAACGACATGAATGCCTCGTACCAGCTCCGCCTGTGCGGCTGGTGCTCGGGGTTCCTCGTCAGCTACGTGTTCGACTTCGAGGAGCTTGCGATCTACGACTGCCGGGTCCCGCCTGGAGCCGACGAGGAGGCCGACGTGGCGCGGGTGACCTACCTGCGCTGGACCGACTACCTCGAGAACTTCGACCTGCTCTGGGACCACTTCTCCCGGGACGCGATCCTCGCCGGCTCGCTGCAGCGGCGCCACCCGGAAGACGAGCGCCCCCGCGGCAGCCAGACCCTCGATGAACGCTTCGAGGAAGACCTGTCGGAGTGGCGCCGGGAGCTGGCCAAGACCATCCGGCGGCACGGGAAGGTGCGGGATCCGGAGATGCTGTCGGCGGCGGCTCAGCGGATCCTCGATCGCATCATCTTCCTCCGCTTCTGCGAGGACCTCGATCTGGAGGAATTCGGCACGCTGCGCGGCATGGCGTACGCCGAGCTGGGGTTCTGGCCGGCGTTCATGGAGATGCACGAGACCCGCTATCGCCGCATCTACGACGGCATCCTGTTCCCGCTGGACGAGCGGGACGATCCGACGGGTGTCGAAGGACTGATGCGGGAGTGGTGGCTCAAGGGCAAGGTCTTCGTCCAGATCATCGGACGGCTGTACTTCCCGCAACCGTACCTCTTCGACTTCATCCCTATCGAGCTGTTGGGCGGCATCTACGAGCGCTACCTGGGCAAGAAGCTGGTCGTCGTGGGTGCGGACGTGAAGGACACGTTCAAGCCCGAATACCAGCGGACCAAGGGCGCCGTGTACACGCCCTCGTGGATCGTGCAGCGCGTCGTCCATCGCACGCTGGGCCCGCTCACCGAGGGCCTTTCGCCCGAGCAGATCCTGGAGCTGCGCATTCTCGACCCCGCATGCGGCAGCGGCAGCTTCCTGCTCGGGGCGTTCGACCATCTCGAGCGCGCGATCCTCGCCTGGTGTGCAGCCCACCCCGAGGCGGCCCGGCGCGATGAATTCGTCATCGCCGAAGCGGAGGGAGTCCGGCTGCGACCATCCACCGCGCGCACGATCATCACGCGTTGTCTCCACGGCGTGGACATCGACCCGGAGGCCGTGGAGATCGCGCGCATGTCCCTCGCGCTGCGCTACGTCTCCGGCGTGGCGCGCGATATTTCGACGGAGCACACCGAGCTGCTCGCGGGGATCGGCCGCAACATCAAGCATGGCAACTCGCTGGTCGGTCCCGACTTCGTACGCAAGCTCAAGGGCGGCGAGGAACTGCTCCGCGAGGTGATGCCGTTCGATTGGCAGGCCGATTTGCTCGGCTTCGGCCAGGTGATGCGCGACGGCGGATTCCATGCGGTCGTCGGCAATCCGCCGTACATCGAGGTCAAGCGTTACCGCGAGTGGTCTCCCGGTCTGTACCGCTACCTCAAGGACGCCGGGGTCTACGAGACGGCGCGCGAGGGCAAGACCGACATCTCGATCCCGTTCATGGAGCGCGCGGTGAAGCTGCTCCGCCCCGACGGGCGTCTCGGCTTCATCATTCAGAACCGCTTCTTCAAGACGGACTACGGCGAAGCCGCGCGTCGTTGGCTGCGCAAGAGCAAGCTGATCGAGCGCGTCGAGGATTTTTCCGACCTCCAGGTCTTCCCGGGCCGCACGACCTACACCGCCATTCTGGTGTTGCAGCAGGGTTCGCCCACGATCTTGTGCAGCACGTACGCCGATCGGGCGTCCGCGGAAGGCGCGCGACCCTGCCTGGAGGCCGAGCTTCGCGCGGCCGACCTGGACGACAACGTCTGGAGTTTCGACCAGCCGGATCTCCTGGCGGTCCACCGGGCGCTTGCCGAGCGGCACGGAACGATCGCCGACATCCCCGACGTGAAGATCTCGGTCGGCCTCCAGACGCTGTACGGCCGCCTCTACCAGTTCCAGCCACTGGCCGTGACCCGGTCGACGGTCCGCGGACGCAACGCGGACGGCGAAGAGGTCCTGCTCGAGCGGAAGGCGTTGCGTCCCCTCTGCCGCAACCGCGGCTTCTTCCCCTTCCGCCGCGACAACTCGGACGCGTTCGTGATCTTCCCCTACGACGTCAACGACGACGGCTTTGCCGAGATCCGCTGGCACGAATTCAAGAGTCGCTTCCCGCGTACGGCCGCGTACCTCGACGGCCACAAACGAGCGTTGAAGGAGGCGGTGGAGGTCCCGGACGGACCTGACTGCTGGCACCTGTATACCCGCCCCCAGAATCTCGTCGCCCAGACCCGGCCGAAGGTGCTGTTCCCGATGACGATCGAGGACACCGTCGCGGCGGTCGACGAAGTCGGCGACGTGTACCAGGACAACGTCAACGTCAATTCGCTCGCCCTGCCGGCCTCGAGGGAGAATCTGATCGCGATCGCAGCCGTCATCAACTCCACCACGTTCAGCGCGCTGGGCCGTTTGAAGGCCGGGCTCAACGACGCCGGCTGGCGGAAGTTCAACCGCCAGTACGCGGAGCTGGTGCCCTTCCCGTGGAAGCGGTTGACGGACGCCGCGGCGGCGAACCTCTGCGGCTTGGCGGACCAGATCCAGAAGATCCAGGAGCAGCTCCGCGGGACCGACAGCGAGGGCGTCGGGCATGGCCTGCGGATGAGCCTCGCCACCCTCTGGGACCAGCTAGACGCCGACGTCGACGACCTCTACGCGCTCCGCCCGGACGAACGAGCCGTCATCAAGCGCTACCCGCGCAAGGTCGACCGGGTGGAGCTCGTGCTGCGACAAGCGGAGATGGCAGCGGGCGAGGAAGGCGATGAGGGCGGATCGACGTAGGACCGCGCGCACCGCGGGGCTCACGGGCGCGTTCTCCATGTGGCGTCCGAGCATCCGCCGGAAGATCCGCCCGGGCCGCCGGCAAGCGGTCGGCTCATGCGCGGCGGAGCGTAGGCCCCCCACCTGCGCAGCCCCATGATGTACTGCGTACTGCCTCCTTCGCGCACCATCGCGCTCCGTCGCGGTTGACCCTGCCCCTGTTCCGGTCCATCCTGGACCTGCGGACAGCGAGACAGGAGGTTCCGGGATGAAGGACGAGTGCATTCGAGTCGCTTCGGCGTCGCTTGCGGGTCGCAATCTGCTCCCCCGCCCGTCTCTGATCCTGGCCGGCTTGGTGGTGTTCGCATCGGCCGCCTGCAGTACTGATTCGGGATCACTGGTCTGCGATCCCGGCGCCACGCAGTCCTGCTTGTGTGCGGTCGGCGTCGAGGGCATCCAGATCTGCGCCGGCGACGGCACCGGATGGGGAGCTTGCGCCTGCGACGCCACGGATGCGGACGCCGACGGGGACGCCGAGGACGACGCGGGGACGAATGACGCGGACGAAGTCACCGGCGACGCCGGCGACGCCGACGACGGCGGCGGCAGCGACGTCGAGGCCGGCGACGATGGCGAGGGCGACGCAGATGCCGACGACGACGGTGAAGATGGGACCGACACCACCGATGAGGGCGAGAGTGGTGCCGATGCCGACGGTGGGGGCGACGTCGGCGATGTCGAGGATTCGGCCGACGCTCCCTGCATCCCTGTGGCCGAGGTGTGCAACGGTCTGGACGACGATTGCGACGACGAGCCGGACGAGGAATTCGCCTGCCCCGCCGGAGCCGTGGTCCCGTGCGTCACCGTCTGCGGCAGCCGGGGCCTGGCTCCCTGCACGGCGGCGTGCGAGATTCCTTCCCCGGCGGAATGCCCCACAACCGCCGAATCGTGCAACGGCGCAGACGACGACTGCGACGGCCTGACGGACGAGGACTTCCCTTGCGCGGCGGGATCCACCGTCGCCTGTCGCACGGCTTGCGGCTCCTCCGGCAACGGGGTCTGTTCGGCGACCTGCGGCCCCCCGGGCATCGCAGACTGCGGCCCCCCTCCCGAGACGTGCAACCTCCAGGACGACGACTGCGACGCGCGGACCGACGAGCAGACGTGGTGCTGGGCCAATCCGTACCCGTTCGGTGACGACTTCTCGGAGATCCACGGCATCAGCAGCGACGACTTCTGGCTCACGGGCGGCGACGGCACGCTGCTCCACCACACCGCGGCCGGCTTCGAGCGTGTCTCCGTGCCGGTCACCGCCGATCTCAACGGCGTCTGGGCCGCCGGGCCTGACGACGTCTGGGTCGTGGGCTACTGGGGCACCCTGCTGCACTGGGACGGCACGGCCTGGAGCGATTTCACCGGAGTCACGACGGAGACGCTGCAAGCGATCTGGGGCTTCGCTCCCGGGGACGTTTGGGCGGTCGGCACCCGCGGCACGGCAGTCCATTGGGACGGGTCGAGCTGGGTGCGGCACGACAGCCGCGTCACCGCACAGCTCACCGGCGTGCACGGCTACACGGCGAACGACGTATGGTCCGTGGGCGATTCCGGGACGATCGTGCGGTGGAACGGCTCGGCCTGGTCGGCCGTGCCGAGCGGAACGACCGGCTGGGTGACCACGGTCTGGGGCAACGACGCCGCGTCGGCATGGGCGTCGACCTCGTCCGGCCTCCGCTTCTGGAACGGATCGTCCTGGTCGGCCGCGACAGGAACCACCTACACCTACGACTTCTGGGGCTTCGCGGCGGACGACATCTGGACCACGCACGCGCCGAACATCTCGAGCCGGTGGAACGGGGCGACGTGGCAGGATCAGCCGTACCCGACGGTGTGGGGCGCCGCGGCGCTCTGGGGCACGAGCGATTCCGATCTGTGGGCGGTGGGCCACGCCGGCGCCATTCTCCACCGGCTCGGCACGACGTGGGAGAGGGTTTCCGGACTGCTCGGCGGAACCTCGGCCGGGGGCGCAGCCTGCATCGCGGAGGACGACATCTGGATCGTGGGCGGGTTCAGGGACACGCACCACTGGGACGGCTCGGCGTGGAGCGCCGTCGACGTCGGCACCGACTACTACCTGCACGACGTCTGGGCCGTCAGCCCGATGGACGTCTGGGCCGTCGGGGAGGCGGGCACCGTCCGCCGATGGGACGGATCGACCTGGAACGCCGTCACCTCCCCACGCTCGATGACGCTCGACACGGTCTGCGGCATGTCGGGGAGCGACGTGTGGGTGACCGGAGCGGGCGGCTACGTCTACCGCTGGGGAGGTCTCGGCTGGACCTACTACTCGACGGGCTTCGGCGGCGAACTCCGCGACTGCTGGGGCCCGCGCAGCGACGACCTCTGGCTCGTCGGCAACGTCGGGGCGGCGCTCAACTGGAACGGCGTTTCCTGGACGCGCCGCGTCACGGGAACCTACGAACGGCTCCTCGCCGTCCACGGAACCGCCGGCAACGACGTCTGGGCCGTCGGCGAGGTCGGCACCATCGTCCACTGGGACGGCCTCGATTGGTCCGTTCATTCGTCCGGAGTGACGGACGACATCGTGGCGGTCGCCGCACTCGCACCCGACGACGTCTGGGCCTTCCCCGACCGGGCCGACCAGCACGTGCTCCACTGGGACGGCTCGTCCTGGAGTCAGGTCGAACGCCCGGGGGACTACTCCAGCACGCTTGCCAACTCGTGTGTCACGCCAGGCTCCGTGTGGGCGTTCGGGGAATCCGCAACGTTCCGCTACCGCCGGTGAGCCGGCGACGGGATGAGGACCGCAAACACGGTCTCCGCTTCCCGGTCACGACGTCACTCCACGTAGCCCCGCAGCGCGCCGACCACCGCGAGCAGCCCGTCGTCCGCGAGCGTCTCGACCGCGAACCCCGCGCCGACCACCCGGCCGTCGCGGCCTACCGCGGCCGTGAGGTCGTTGTCGTAGGTCAGGACGACGAGATCCCCGGCCAGCACGTCGGGGTAGTCCTCGGGGTAGGCGACGCCCAGCGGATACCCGAGGACCGAGTACGACCCCGAGTCGTCGGCGACGTAGGTGGCACCCAGCTCGGCGGAGAGGAACGCCGCGTCGGTGGCGTAGCCCACCTCCGAGCCCGACACGATCAGCCGCCCTCCCCCGCCGACCCACGCCATCACCGCCGCACGCTCCCCTGCATCGAAGGTGACGTCGGCCACGCTCTCGTCGCCCAGCAGCCAGAATACCCCGGCGATGCCGGCCGGCAGCCCCTCGTCGGCCACCTGCTCGTTCGAGATGCAAAAGGCATCGCCCAGCGCGGTCGCCACGCGCCCGCAGAAATCGTGCTCCGGGCGATCCCAGCTCCCGCCGTAGTGCCGGTCGAAGCCGTCCACGACCACCCAGCGGTCGCCCCACCACGCGTAGGTGTCCGAAGGTCGCGACAGCTCGCTCGACGCTTCGTCGGCCGCGCGGACCCGTACCAGCCCGTGCCCGGTCAACGTCGCCGACGGCGTCGCGACGCGCGCGACCTCGCGCCAGCTCGCGCCGTCCGCGCTCGTCTCGACGACCCAGCTCCGCCCGGCCGGCGCGCCCGGATCGTGCCAGCGCAGCGTCGCCGATGCACCGTCCCCGGCGGGCAGGATTCCCTCCAGCTCCGGGGGCGACGCCGGCGACGGCGTCAGGCTGCTGGTCGCCAGCCAGCGCTCGAAGACCCGCTCGGCCCAGATCGACTGGTCGTGCGAGAACCCGGTGTACACGATGCTGACCCTTCCGGCGCGCAGGTCCGCGTCGCGCCCCGCCGAATCGACGGCGACCCCGGCGCCCTCGAGGTAGTCCACCAAGTCGAGGTTGTTCGCCATCGTCCCGCCCGAGGCGGTGTAGTCGGAACGGAACACGGCGCCGGAGCGGCCCCACGCCTGGAAGGCCGATACCTCGCCGTAGAGCCCATCGAAGAGGTGGACGGCTGCTACGTCGAGCCCGCCGCCGTCGAGAGCCCGCGCCACGGCCACGTAGCCGCCGGAATGCTCGGTCAGGACGGCGCGGCCGACGACAGGGAACGGCAGCATCGCGTCGCGATAGGCAAGCGCCACGACGTCATCGACCAGCGCACGCGGGCCGCCCGCGAGCATCAGCTTTCCGAAGTCGCCGGAGGGCGCGTTGGCCGGGCCCTGCGGCACGACGAGGATCGCATTCCGCCCCGCGGCGAGGAACTGCGCCACGAGGTGTTGGGCGGGGACCGTACGGTCGAGAAGGGCGTTGAAGCCGTGATAGTGCAGGACGACGTCGACAGGGCGGTCCGCCGCCAGGCCCGAGGGCGCCACGATCAGCACGCGGTCGTCGGTCCACGGCGCCGACGCGTACGGGAACGGGGCGCTGGCCAGGTGCACCGTCGCCTCGTCGCCGAGCACGTCGTCGTCCCACGCCGGCTCGTCCAGGTCCGCGGCGCCGATCGCGGCCGCCACGCGGACCTCGTGCACGAAACCGGCCTGGCGCAGGGTGAGGATCCCGTCGCGCAGGCCGGGGCCGAGGTACGTCGCCGTCACGCGCAGGGTGATCGAATCGACGCCACGTGCCTCGACGCCTGCCGCGAAGTCGTCCGGGACGTCGAAGGTCACGGCGGCAGGGTCCGACGCCCGCACGACGAGCGGCGCGTTCGGCGCGGACTCGCCGACCCGCGCGTACGGCAGCGCGAGGACTGCGGGCCCGACGAGGTACGGTCCGGCGTCGGCGTCCGCGTCGGCGTCCGCGTCCGCGTCCGCGTCGCCGTCCGAGCCGCCGTCCGCGCCGTCGGCATCCGCGTCGCCGGCGCCGTCCGGAGCGACGTCCGCATCAGCGTCCGCGTCACCGGCGCCGTCCGAGCCGTCGACGTCGAGGCCGCCGTCCCCATCGATGGGCCCGCTGTCGTCGCCGTCGCCGCAGGCGGCAGACGCGAGGAGCAGCAGGGCGAGCATGGCACGCAAGGCTGCCCGGGCCGACACGGTCTACACCTCCCGCAGCTCGGCCTCGATCTCCGCCAGCTCGTCGATCCCCTCGCCGACCAGCTCGACCTCGTCGGGCCCGCCGACGCCGATGCCGACGCGGACGGCTTCGGCCAGCTGGATCTGCTCCCACACGGGCCGGCTCTCGATGTTGAACTCCGTCCCGACGTGCCGCAGGACGGCGAGGCCGACGGCGTCGAGCGCGACGCGGTCCTTGGAGAGCAGGATCATGTTCGTCTCGGCCACGTCGCCGGGCGGCATCGGACCGCCGGTGGTGCGGGCGAGGATGCCGTCCATCACGTTCAGCACCGGGTGGAAGCAGAGGTTCATCTGCGCGAACATGCGCTTCTCGCGTGCGGGATCGTCCGCGTTCCGCGGGTCGCCGTGCACGATGCCGTTGCGCGTGTCGGGGTGGACCAGACCGAAGAAGTTCTTGAGCGACATCGTGAACACGGCGATGTTGTGGGTCTTGAGCGCCGGCACGTTGATCAGATGGTCGACCTCGGTGAGGATGCGCGGCACGAGGATCGGCTCGTCGAAGTCCACGGCGCCCGCAGGGCTGACCTCGTCCCACGGCTCGTCGTCGAGAGGCCGGAACACGGCCCCGGCCTCCTCGACCACCTCGCGCATGCTGCGTGACCCCTCGTCGCACAGCGGCCAGTCGAAGACGTCGACGGTGTGGAGCGGTCCGAAGGTGCGCTCGGCGACGATCACCTCGCCCGCGCCGGCCGCGTTGCACTGGCGAATCAGCTCGGCCAGGACCGCGCAACTCGTCGTGTCGGGCGGCGGGATCGGGCCCGTCATGTTCGGCTTGAGCATGACTTTCTGGCCGGGACGGATGAACGTGAGGCCGTTCATGAGCGCAATGCCGCGCGCGACGGCGGCGGCCGGGGTGGCGGCGCGCACCAGGACGACCCGTCCCTGCGGGATGTCGTCGAAGGTCCCGGCCTCCGGGACGTCGGCCGCGTCGGCGCCGTCGCCCGGAGCCTCACCGGCGCCGTCGGCCGCGTCCAGCGGGTCTTCCCCGCCGCCACCGCAGGCCGCGCCGAGCAGCGCGGCGGCGCCGGCTCCGGCCGTCGTCTCGAGGAACCGACGCCGGCTGGTCGGCCGGCCGGTGCCGCCCTCGTTGCCCGTTCGTCCCTGTCGGCCTTGTTTCACGGCAGCACACCTCCCGTCCGAGGCATCATACACGCCGCGAGGGCCGCCGCGGAGCAAACGGTCGCGGCCCGCGGGTTGCTCCTCGTCGCTCCGACTCGCGCACACGAATCCGGGCCTTGACCGTCGTTTCGGCCGGCTTGCCTCCTTGATCTTTGCGGTCTTTGCGGTTCTTGGCGTCCTTTGCGCGAACCTCCGGGGGCCGCTGGCCGAAGGGAGGACCTTCGCACGAAGCCGCTACGAACGGCAACGCGGTTGTACTACGCTTCGCGCACGATGAAGCTGCACGAACCGCGCTACGCCTGCATCCACGGCCACTTCTACCAGCCGCCGCGGGAGAACCCGTGGCTGGAGGCCGTCGAAGTCGAGGACTCGGCGGCGCCGTACCATGATTGGAACGAGCGCATTGCGACCGAGTGCTACGCCGCGAACGCGGCTGCGCGGCTGCAGACCAGCGAGGGGCGGCTGACGGCGATCGTCTGCAACTACGAGCGGATCTCGTTCAACTTCGGGCCGACCCTGCTGACGTGGATGGAGAAGGTCGATCCTGCGACCTACCGCGCGGTCCTGGAGGCGGACCGCGCGAGCGTCGCGCGACTCGGCGGTCACGGCAACGCCATCGCCCAGGCCTACAACCACGTCATCCTGCCGCTCGCCTCGCGCCGCGACCGCGCCACGCAGATACGTTGGGGCAAGGCTGACTTCCGGAGGCGGTTCGGGCGCGAGCCCGAGGGCATGTGGCTGCCCGAGGCGGCGGTGGACACGCCGACGCTCGAGACGCTGGCCGAGGAAGGGATGCGCTTCGCGATCCTCTCGCCGCGGCAGGCCGAGGCGGTCGCGCCGCTCGAGGGCGACGAGTGGACGCCGGTCGACGAACACGCGTTGGATTCGACCGAGGCGTACCGCTGCGAGCTGCCATCGGGGCGCGACCTCGCCCTCTTCTTCTACGACGGACCGCTGGCCCAGGCGATCGCGTTCGGCGGGCTCCTGTACGACGGCGGCGCCTTCGCCCGACGCCTCGCCGACCTGGCGGCGCCCGCGGGCGATGACGGTCTCCCGAGACTGGCGCACGTCGCCACCGACGGCGAGAGCTACGGCCACCACCATCGCTTCGGCGACATGGCGCTGGCGTACGCGTTGCGGCGGCTGGAGGAGGAGGGCGTCGAGCCGGTGAACTACGGTCGGTTCCTCGAGCTGTCGCCGCCGCGGCGGCGCGTCCGGATCCGCCAGAACTCCTCGTGGTCGTGCTTCCACGGGGTGGAGCGCTGGCGCGCCGACTGCGGCTGCAAGACCGGCGGTCCCGCGCACTGGAGCCAGGCCTGGCGCGGCGCTCTGCGGAACGCTTTGGACGCGCTGAAAGAGCGGCTCGACGCGATCCTCGAGGAACACGGCGGGAGGACGCTCGCCGACCCGTGGGCCGCGCGGGACGCCTACGTCCAGGTGGTGCTGGATCGCTCGCCCGCCGGCGTCGATGCCTTCCTCGCCGCGCACGGCAAGGGGACGCTCGACCCGGCCGGCCAGGTCGCGGCGCTGCGGGCGCTGGAGATGCAGCGCAGCGGCATGCTGATGTTCACGAGCTGTGGCTGGTTCTTCGACGACATGGCCGGGCTGGAGGCGGTGCAGGTAATGAAGTACGCGTGCCGCGCCGCGCGACTGGCCGAGGCGTTGTCCGGAGAGGACGTCGAAGGGCCGCTGGTGCGGGCGCTGGCGGCGGGGCGCAGCAACCAGCCGGGCGAGGGGGACGGGGAATCGATCTACCGCCGCCGCGTGCAGCCGCTGGCCGTCGACCTGCGGCGCGTCGCCGCGCACCACGCCATCACGGGGATGCTGGAGGCGAACGCGAGCGACGAGCGGGACGTCTACGCGTACGCGGTGCGCCGGCTCGAGGGCTCGTCGGCCGAGCACGGGGGGACGCGGCTGGTCACGGGACGCTTCCGGGTCACCTCGCGGCTGACGCGCGACTCGAGCGAAGTGGCGCTGGCGATGCTGTACTTCGGCGGCCACGACTTCCGCTGCGGCGTGCGCGCCGACGGGTCGGCCCCGAGGTACCGCGAGCTGCGGCGCGAGCTGTTCGACACCTTCGACCGGCGCTCGCTGTCGGACGTCGTCACGACGCTCGAACGGCACTTCTCGGGCGACGAGTGGTTCTCGCTGCGCGACGCCTTTCTCGAGGAACGCCGCGGGATCCTCGATTGCGTCGTCGACGACACCTTGCAGGGCTTCCGCGCCGCGCACCTGCGCTTCTACCGCGAGCACGGCCGGCTGCTGGGGTACCTGGCCGAGGCGAACTACCCGCTGCCCGACGCGTTCCGCACGGCGGCGGCGTACGGGCTGGCGCGGGAGGCCGAGGCGGTGGTGGAGCGGCTGGCGCAGGCGGCCGAGCCCGACGGCGCGGGGGAGACGCTGCGCGAGGACGCGCACCGGCTGGCCACGCAGGCCCTGGGCTGGGGAGTGCGGGTCACGGACGAGCCGCTGCGACGCAGGCTGACGGAAGCCGTGCTGCGGCAGCTCCGGCGGTTCGGCGACGGTCCTTCTGTCGCGCCGCTGGCGGCGCTCCACGCGCTGCTCGACCTGGGCCGCGACCTGGGCGTGGACATCGATCTCTGGCGCGTGCAGAACGAGGCGTTCGGCGTGCTGACCGAGCCGACGTGGCCGGCGCGGATCCCAGCGACCGACGACGCCGGGCGCATCGGCGTCCTCGAGTCCGCGATGCGTCTGGGCGATCGGCTGCACTTCGTGCTGGAGCGCGTCAGCCGCGCGTAGGCGTTCTCAGTTCTCAGTTTTCGGTTCGCGGTATTCGGTTCGCGGCACCGTGCGCGTCCCGGCGATCAGCGGGCGCTCCGCCCCCTCTCGCCCCTGTGCATCCTCGCTCCGCCACCGCCGGCGGTGGCGCGGCAGACGGTGTGGACGCCGCCGCGGATCTTGTAGTCCAGGGACAGCTCCATCCACCTGGGGCGGGTGACGCGCACGAGGTCGTCGAGGAGCCGGCGGGCGGCGTGCTCCTGGTAGATGCCGACGTTGCGGTAGGTGAGGAGGTAGAACTTGAACGAGCGCAGCTCGAGGACGCGCGTGCGGGGCGCGTAGCGGATCGTCACGCGGCCGAAGTCGGGGAGGCCGGACCAGGGGCAGACGGCGGTGAACTCGTCCGTGTCGATCTCGACGACGACCTCCTTGCCCGGGTGCTCGTAGGGGAAGGTCTCAAGGCACGAGGGATCGATGGTCGTCTCGTCCAGGACGAGCAGCTTGGGTTTCGCGGGTTCCGTTAGATGTCGCTTGGCCATCATTTCGTAGCGGTCGCGGGTGCGTCGTCGAGCCACCACAGGAGGGCGTGCGTGTCCAGGAGGAGGTTCATGGACTCCCCGCGCCGAAGGTATCGGCGACGTCCTGCGGGAGATCGTCGAAGTCCTTCGCGATCCTGATCCTCCCCTTCAATGCTCCGGGCGCGCGGGTTTCCTGGCTGCGCTCGTAGCGAACGAGCCTGGCGACGGGCATGCCGGCCTTGCCGATGATCACTTCCTCCCCGCCGACGACCCGCTCGATCAGGGCGGAGAGCTGCGCCTTGGCCTCGGAGATGTTCGTGATGTGCATCGGCTCGACCTCCTCCGATCGAGTCTGGTCAGACCAAGTCGATGTGTCAAGCGCGAGCCGGGGTAGGCGAGGGTTGCGGCGTGCTGCGGCTGATTCCACCTGGGGCACCAGGAGATCACGTGGGGTGCGCAGCGGAAGCGGCGATGCGGTTGGGCGACCGGCTGCACTTCGTGCTGGAGCGGGTCAGCCGCGGGCCGGGGTGAGCGTCACGCGGTTCCGTCCGGCGAGCTTGCTCTGGTACATCAGCTCGTCGACCCGGGCGATGAGCACCTCGGGCGTGTCGGAGGCCCGGGCCATCGTCGCGCCGATGGACACGGTGAGGTGCATCGTGCGCCCGCCAGCCTGTAGCGAGGACTGCTCGGCCAGGGCGCGGCAGCGGTCCGCCAAGGGCGGGAGCATCGAGTCGAGCTGCATCGGGACGACGGCGATGAACTCGTCGCCGCCCCATCGGCCGAGGAAGTCGAACGTGCGCAGGCTGCCGGCCAGCGTACGGCCGACCATGCGCACCACCCTGTCGCCGACCTCGTGCCCGAAGTCGTCGTTGATCGTCTTGAAGTTGTCGACGTCGATGAACAGCACGGCGAACGACCACCCATAGCGCCTCAGCTCGTCGAGACGCGCCTGCAGCGTCAGCTCGCTGTAGCGCCGGTTGCCGACTCCGGTCACGGGGTCGAGGTAGGCGAAGGCCTTCAGCTCCTCGATCTTCCGCAGCTCGGTCAGCCGGTTGGTGTTGTCGCGAAACACCTCCAACGCGCCGACCACGCGATCGGCGTCGTCGCGCAACGGCTGGACCTGCACGCGCACGGGGACGCGGTGGCCGTCGTGGTGGTGCAGGAAGACGTCCTGCTCGTGCGGATCGCCGCTGGACAGTGCGGCGGCGAGCGGGCACGGGCCGCCGCAGAGCTGGGCACCGTGCTCGTCGACGTGGACCAGGATGTCCTGCGAGCAGCTCAGACCGACGACCTCGTCGGCGCGATAGCCGGTGATCCGCTCCGCCGCCTTGTTCCAGAAGACGACGCGACGCGCGGCATCGGTCACGTACACGCCGTCCTCGAGGTGGTCGAGGATGCTGCGGAAGAACGCGTCGTCCAGGCGGGCGGTCGTGGGCAGGCCGCGTGCCCGTTCGATGAGCGCCTGTGCGCCCGGATCGGATGCCGGCAAGTCGGCCGGGGGCGGCGGGCAAACGAGCGGTTCACGACTGCCGGAAGACCGCGGCGGCAGCGGCGTGCCTCGTTTCGCGTCCGCCGCCGGTGGGGTGCTGCGCCGTGGGGGAGGGGTGCTGTCCGAACGTTCACTCAAGGCGAGATCCTCCGCTCGCCGGCCTCCCCGGTCGAGGGAGGGAGCATAGAGTGCCCGACCGGACGTCGCAACATCTAGTCGTCGGCGCAAGGATGCGGCGACAGGCCCGCCGAGTCACGGCTACTCCGGAAACACGATCCTCCCGCCAAGGTGGCCCAGGCCGACGGCGGCGGGGACGAGCGCAAGCAGGAGGGCGAGGTACGCCCAGCTAGCCGGGGTGCGGGCGGCGAGCACGTCGGGGTCGAGGAGCCGCCACGCGAAGCAGGCGGCGACGAGCAGGGCGAGGACGGAGCTCAGGGCGATCTTCGCGACGAAGACGGGTGTCCGATTGGCCCGATACGTCACGCGCCAATCGAAGAGTCCGGTCGCGATCGCGGCGGGGGTTGCCACGAACGCGGCGAGCAGGAGGTGCCAGGACGTCTCGTCCAGCGACCGGTCACCGCCTGCGGCGAACAGGGTCGCGAAGATCGCGGCCAGGATGGAGCATGCCTGCGGGAAGTGCACCGAGATGGGATGGAGATGCAGTCGCTCGATCAGCGCGACGAGGCGCTGGGCATTCGTCCGTTGCGGCACGAGCTCGCCGACGACCGGGAAGCGGGCGAGTACTTCCTCCCCGTGCGGCGCGGCGGCGAGGGCGTCGCCCAGGTCGGTACCGGCCGCGTGTTTGCGCGCGTGGACGCCGTTCTTCCACATCCGGCTGCCGGTCACGTCGTAGACGATGCCGCCCATGGCGAGCCACGCGGGGCGGCCCTCCCTCCCGTCGTGCTGGACCAGCTCCGCGGCGGAGACCGGGCGATGGCCCCCGGCGCGCCGGGCGATGGCGTGGCGGAGGGCGCGAAGGAGCTGGCGGCCGTCGAGATGGGCCTTGACGAGGCTGTCCTGGGCGCCGGTCCGGATCGCGCGCACGGACAGCTCGAAGTCGTCCTCCCCCAGCAGGACGACGATCGGGGCGGAAGGCGCACGGACCTGCACCTTCGTCAGCGCGTTCAGCCCGCGGCCGTCCGGGAGATCGAGGTCCAACAGAAGGACGTCGAACGCCTGGGCGTCGAGCCGGGCCAGGCACTGGGCCAGGGTGGCGATTCGTTCGATGTGACACTCCACGCCTCGGCTGGCCGCCAGCATCTCCTGCAGCGCGTCGGAATCCGTGGGGTTGCTCTCGACGAGCAGGACTCGGATGTACTCCATGGTCTTCCTCCCGTGACTCGTCGGTTCGGCATCCGCCGGTAGCCGCCGTGCCGTTCTTCGATTCCCATCCGCATGCCATCCCTGCGTGCAGGATGGCGTGGGCACGGGAGGCGGACCTTGACCTAAGTCAAGGAAACGGGCCGTCGGGCCGGGATGCATCCGAAGCACGCGTCGACTCCCCGGACGCATCGGCCGCGCGCCTGGCGAGTCCCTGCCGTGATCACCGGGTGGCGTTGGCATGGAACTTGGTTGGCTGTCGCCCGCCGCGGTGGCGGCAGGAGGGCGACGATGCAGGTCAGGACGGCAAGCAGACGGGGTTTCGTGCGGTTCGCGACGATGGGCCTCGCCACGACGCTCGTCTGGGCTTCGGCGGCCGGTGCCGACCCTCCCGCCGCGACGCCGCCGGACGCGCCGCCGGTCGAGGAGCTGCCGCCGGGCACGTTCCGCATCGGAGACCTGCTCTTCCGCCCGAGCCTGGAGGTGCGCGAGCGCTTCGAGACGCGGCTCGGGCCGTACACCGCGACCGGAGCGGCCGACGACGACTACTTCGTCGGCTCGCGCGTGCGCCTCGGAGCGGAGCTGACTCTGGAGCCCGTCCGCCTCCTCGTCCAGGTGCAGGACGCGCGAAGCCTGGGACAGTTCGCCGTCGGCACGGACGACGGATCGACGACGGGGCTGCACCAGGGCTTCCTCGAAGTGCAGACGTGCTGCGGCTGGTTCCGCCTCGGGCGCCAGGAGATCACCTGGGGCGCGCAGCGGATGATCGGGAATTTCAACTGGTCCACCGCGGGACGGTCGTTCGACGCCCTGCGCACGCACTGGAAGTGGGGCGACTTCGGGCTGGACGTTTTCGGGGCGATGATCCGCGTGGTGCGGACGATCTCGTACACCGTGACGACGGGAGATCCGCCGGTGGCGGAGACGCGATCGGTCCGCTCGGAGGGCGACTACCTGGCGGCGCTGGAGCTTTCCTGGACGCTCGGCGAGCCGCTGGCGCTCGAGCTGACCGGGCTGTACCGGCACGACGGTCCGACGGAGTCGCCGGCCGGCGCGGCCGATCCCGCGCCGTTCGTCGGGCGGGACCGGGACGTCGCGTCGGTGGGCTTGCGCCTGCACGGGGCACCGGCGACAGGGCTCGCGTACGACGTGGAGGCGGCGATCCAGAGCGGCGAGGCGGCGGGCGAGCGGCACCTGGCGGCGGCGGCCGCAGCGGAGCTCGGCTACGTGTTCCAGGTCGCGGGACGCCCGGGCCTGACGCTGGGCGGCGCGTACGCGACGGGCGGCGCCCCGGGCGACTCCTGGACGGAGTTCGACAACTTCTTCCCGACCAACCACCCGTTCTACGGCATCGCCGATCTCTTCGGCTGGCGCAACGTCATCGACGGCTGGGCGCGGATCTCGTTCGCACCGGTCGAGGCGCCGCTCAAGGCATCCGTCGCCGGCCACGTGCTGGGACTGGCGGCGCCCGGCAGCCGCTGGTCGAATGCCGGCGGGGCAACGCTGGGGCTCGACGCCGGCAACACGGACAACGTCCTCGGATACGAGCTCGACGTCGAGCTGGGCTGGACGCCGTGGCGCTGGCTGCAGCTCGGCGCGGGCTATGCCGTGTTCCTCCCCGCCGCGGGCGCCGAAGACCTGGGCCACGGCGACGCGACGCACTGGGCCTACCTGACCGCGGGAAGCCAACTCCCGTAGCGTCCACCCCGCACCCGCCTTCGCCTGCGGCTCCGGCGGGCGAGCTTCCCGCCCTTCCCGCACTCCCCCGCACTCCCCGTACTCCCTTGCAACCCCGCGCCGATTCGCGCTACAACTTCGGACAGGGCGCGGGGGGAGTCACGGGTGATGAGTCGGGATCGGTTCTGTGGGCTGCTGGGGGATGCTCCGTGCATGCATACGCTCTACGAGCGCGTGGCGCTCGCGGCCTGCGGACGTGAGACGGCATTGATCGTGGGGGAGAGCGGCACCGGCAAGGAGCTGGTGGCGCAGGCGATCCACCGCCAGAGCGGCGATCCGGCGGACCGTTTCGTGGCGGTCAACTGTGCCGCGCTCCCGCGCGCGCTCATGGAGAGCGAGCTGTTCGGCCACGCACGAGGGTCGTTCAGCGGGGCGACGGAGCGCCGGCTCGGGCTGGCCCGGGCCGCGTCCGGGGGCACGCTGTTCTTCGACGAGATCACGGAGCTGGACGTGGAAGCGCAGGCGAAGCTGCTGCGCCTGATCCAGGAGCGGGCGGTCCGTCCGGTCGGGGAGAACCGCGAGGTTCCGGTGCAGGTGCGGATCGTGGCCAGTACCAACGAGGACCTGGCGGCGGCGCTGGGGCGGGGCAAGCTGCGGCGCGACCTGTACTACCGGCTCCAGCGCTGGGTCGTCCGAGTCCCGCCGCTCCGCGATCGGCTCGAGGACATCCCGCTCCTCGCCGCGCACTTCGCCGCCCGCTGGCACGTGTCCTGCGGAGCAGCGAGCGCGCCCGAATTGACGGCCGCGGCCCTCGACCGCCTCGCGCTTCACAACTGGCCCGGCAACGTGCGGGAGCTGGAGAACGTGGTGTTCCAGGCGTGCGCGACGGCCTCCGGCCGCCGGGTCGGCGTGGGGGACCTCCCGTTGCTGGGCGAGCCTGCGGCCGACCCGACGGCCGCCGCGCCCTTCGGACCGATCTCGCTGCGCGAGGCGGAGCGCGGTGCGATCGCCTCGGCCATGGCGCACACCGCCGGCAACAAGACCATGGCCGCACGGCTGCTCGGCATCTCCCGCAAGCAGCTCTACGTCAAGCTCCGCCTCTACGGCCTGGGCGAACCCGACCCGACCTGTCCGTAGCCTCGCGTTTGCGGCGTTACCTTTCGTGCCGCGCAACGGCCTTCCGTTACCTTTCGTAACACCCTGCTCCCGCCGAAGGTCCGGGCAGGACGGCGGATCGATGCGGCACGGCGCCCGCATGGGTTTCGGCGGCCCCTGGCCGGGACGCGTGTCCGTCAAGCCGGCCGGGGCGGAGCGTGCGGCGATGGAACCGATGACCGCGCAGGATCTGCTCCCGAGTTGGTGGGACAGCCGGGACGCCCAGGACACGTCCTACCTCGAGAGCAACTTCCCGTGCCGCGCCGCCTGCCCGGTCGGCACGAACGCGGGCGGCTACGTCAGCCTCATCGCACAGGGCAGGCTCGAGGAGGCCTACGCGCTGGCGCGGGGGCCGAACCCCCTGGCATCGATCTGCGGGCGGATCTGCGCCCACCCGTGCGAGTCCGCGTGCCGGCGCGGGACGATCGACGACCCGATCCAGATCCGCGCACTCAAGCGGGTCGTGACCGAGAAGTTCGGCGTCGAGTCGGCGCGGGACTTCGCCCGGATCCTGGAGGTGGTGGAGCGGCCGCGGCCGAAGGCCGAGCTGCCGGGGAACGTGGCGGTCGTCGGCGCGGGTCCGGCCGGACTGTCGTGCGCGCACGACCTGGCGCTGATGGGCCACAAGGTCGTCGTGTTCGACGGGGCTCCCGTGGCCGGGGGGATGATGAGGCTGGGCATCCCGGAGTACCGGCTGCCGCGCGAGCTGTTGCAGTGCGAGGTGGACTTCGTCGCGTGGCTGGGTGCGGAGATCCGGCTGGGGGTGGAGATCGGCCGCGACGTCGCGTTCGGGGCGCTCCTGCGCGACTACGAGGCCGTCTTCCTGGCACCCGGTTGCCGGAAGGGACGCATCCTCCCCCTGCCGGGTGGGGACCTGCCCGGCGTGCTGACCGCCGTCGACTTCCTGGCCCATGTCAACCTCGGCACGCCGCTGGACGTCGGCGAGCGCATGGTGGTCGTCGGGGGCGGCAGCGTCGCCTTCGACGTCGCCCGCAGCGCGCGGAGATTCGGCGGCACGTCGTTCCCCGACGAGGAGCACCACAACCTCGCGCGCGACGCGGCGATGGCGGCGGCGCGGCTCCTGCGCCGCGACGTGACGCTGGTGGCGCTGGAATCGCGCGAGGAGATGCCCGCCGACCCGCGCGAGCTGGAGGAGGGGACGGAGGAGGGGATCCGGGTCGTGTTCCGCCGCGGCCCGCGGGCGATCGTCGGCGAGGGGGGGAAGGTGCGGGCACTGCAGACGATCGACGTGGCGCGGGTGTTCGACGAGGCGGGGAAGTTCTCGCCGCGGTTCGTGGAAGGGACGGAGCGGGAGCTTCCCGCGGACACGGTCGTGCTCGCGATCGGGCAGACCGCGGACCTGTCGTTCCTCGGCCCGGATCACGGCCTGGTAGTGACCCGCCAGAACACGATCCGGGTCGACCGCGCGACGCTCGCCACGAGCCGGCCGGGCGTCTACGCCGGGGGCGACGTCGCGTTCGGGCCGCGAATCGTGATCGACGCCGTGGCTGACGGCCGCCGCGCGGCGCGGGCGATCGACACCCGGCTGACGGGCCGGCGCGACGCCGCTATCCCGTACCGCGTACGCGTCTTCGACACCTTCGGCTACGACCACCCCTTCGCGCGCGGCGACTACGAGAAGACTGCGCGACGGAAGCTGCCGCTGGTGCCGGTGGAGCGCCGCGATCGGCGGGTCGAGGTCGAGCGCCCGCTGGGCGAGGAGGACGCGCGCGCGGAGGGCAGCCGCTGTCTGCACTGCTGGGTGAACACGATCTTCGACTCGTCGCGCATGCAGGGGAGCGAGTGCATCCAGTGCGGGGGCTGCGTGGACGTATGCCCCGAGCACTGCATCGACCTAGTGTCGCTGCGGCGGATCGCCCGCCGGCCCGACGGCGCGGGCCTGCGGCGCCTCCCCGACGGCGCGCCGCTCGTGCTGCTCGACCACCCCTCCGGCGCCGCGCTGCTCAAGGACGAGACCGCGTGCATCCGCTGCGGGCTGTGCGCGCGCCGGTGCCCGGTGGGCCTGATCACGATGCAGGCGTTCTACCGCGAGGACGAGGAGCCGCTCGTCGCGGCGGCGGAGAAAGTGCTGTGACGCCGTGGCATTGCGAATGGATTCGGCTGGTAGCGGCGAGACGCAGCCGGCGCGAAGCGCCGGCAAGTCCGCCGGACCGCGACCGCGAACCGGCGGGCTCGCGGCCTTCGGCCGCCACGCCTCGCCGCTACGCGATGATGGTCGTTCCGGCGAAGCTCGCCGCGCCGTGAACCGGGGAGGTCGAGCATGCCGCTGTGGGACGATCTGCACGAGCCGCTGGACGAGCAGGACGCGAGCCGCCGACGTTTCCTGTCGCTCTGCGGCGCGGGGGCGCTGGCGGTCGCCGTCGCGGGAACCGGCATCGTCGGCTTCCGCTACCTCTCCCCGAACGTGCTGTACGAGGACGAGCGGCGCTTCAAGCTCGGCCGTCCCGGCGAGTTCGCGGTCGGCTCGGTGACGCCGCTGCCGCGGCGCAAGCTCTACGTGATCCGCACGGCCCGCGGGTTCATCGCGATGTCGGCGGTGTGCACCCACCTGGGCTGCATGACGCAGTTCGAGGCGGCAGGCGATCGGATCTTCTGTCCCTGCCACGGCAGCCGGTATTCCCGCGAGGGCCGGGTTACGGGCGGTCCCGCGCCGCGCTCGCTCCCCCGCTTCGAGCTGACGCTGGAGAAGGGCTTCCTGGTGGTGGACACGCGGCGGGAAGTCGCGGAGGACTTCGTGCTGGAGGTGCCGGCATGAGCGCGCCGGGAGGACTGGTGACGGGCAACCGCGTCTGGCGCTCGATCGTCCGCCACGGCTTCCCGGATTCGAACCGCAACCGCGCCCTGGCGGTCTTCAGTAACCTCTTCCTGCACATCCACCCCGTCAAGGTGCGGTTGCGCGCGATCGCGTTCACACGCACCTACTTCCTCGGCGGGCTGGCGGCCGCGTGTTTCCTGATCCTCACCATCACCGGCATCCTGCTCATGCTGTACTACCGGCCGTCGGTGCCCGAGTCGTACGAGGACATGAAGGACCTGGAGTTCGTCGTGTCGTCGGGCGTCTTTCTGCGCAACCTGCACCGCTGGTCGGCGCACGCGATGGTGGCGATCGTCTTCCTGCACATGGTGCGGGTCTTCTTCGCGGGCGCGTACCGGCCGCCGCGGGAGTTCAACTGGGTCATCGGCGTCGTGCTCTTCGTCACCACCATCCTGCTCTCGTACACCGGCTACCTCCTGCCCTGGGACCAGCTCGCGTACTGGGGCGTCACCGTCGGCGCCAACATGGCGGGTGCCACGCCGTGGATCGGCGGGGACACGCGCTTCCTGCTGCTGGGCGGCACGGAGATCGGCGAGCCGGCCCTGTTGCGCTTCTACGTGCTGCACTGCGTGATCCTGCCGGCCGCGCTGGTCGTCGGCGTCGCGATCCACGTCTGGCGCGTGCGCAAGGACGGCGGGATCTACCTGCCGCCGCTGGACCTCCCGCGCGAAACTGCCGGGCGCGCCGGCGGGAAGGGCCGCACCGACGCGCCGGCGGGCGCGCCACCGGCGGCAGGCGGAGGCACGCCATGAGCGACCCCCGCCCCACGTTTCGGCCCGAGGAGGGCTCGCAGGCCCGCGAGGTCCCCGTGCGGCTGCTCGTGGTGCAGGGCGAGCAACGGCCGGCGGTCGACGCCACCGACGAGCCGGTGGTGATGACCTTCCCGCACCTGGTGGTGCGCGAGCTGATCGCGTTCCTCGCCCTGTCGCTGCTGCTGGTGGTCTGCGCCCTGCTTTTCGATGCGCCGCTGGAATCGATGGCCGACCCGACGAAGGCGATGAACCCGATGAAGGCGCCCTGGTACTTCCTGGGGCTGCAGGAGCTGCTGCACTACTACCCCCCGATCGTCGCCGGCGTCATCCTGCCCGGCGCCGTGGTGGTCGCGCTGGCCATCGTGCCGTACTTCGACATCAACCTCGAGCGCCCGGAGTTCTGGGAGCGACGCCGCGCGGCGAAGCTCGCGCTGACGGTCGCGGTCTTCGGCCTGGTCACGTCGGTCGTCGCGTTCGGCGGCCAGCACCCGGTCTGGCCGCTGCTCGGCCCGCTGTGGCTGGTGGCGGCGCTCATGGTGCTGCCGGGGCTGTGGAGCCGGCGCCGCGGGGTCGTCGGCTGGCTTGCCCGGCGCTCGCTGCCGTTCTGGATTTTCGCCTGGTTCCTGCTCGCGGCGGTCACGCTCACGGTGATCGGCGTCTTCTTCCGCGGCCCCGGCTGGAGCTTCACCCTGCCGTGGCGCGACGGCATCTGGTAGGCGGGGCCGGCGATGCGCGACATCCAGGTCCGCCAGACCGACCTCGGCATGACCCACCTGCTGCGGGTCTTCGCCGTCCTCGCCGTGGTCTTCGTCGCCGTGCTGGCCATCGCCCCGGTCCGGAGCCGCTTCACCGAATGGCGCGACGTGCAGGAGCGCTACAACGAGCTGGCCGAAGGCTCGGGCGCGGCGCCGGTCGACGTCGCGATCCAGCAAATCTGGAAGCCCGCGCTGGGAATCACCGACCGCTGCACGACGTGCCATCTGGCAATGGGGACGGCCGCGCCGCTGCCCGGCGACAAGCTGTTCGCCGCGCACCCCGACGTGCACCACGACCCCGCGGACCTCGGCTGCACCGTCTGCCACGGCGGCCAGGGCCGCGCGACCAAGAAGGCCGCCGCGCACGGAAACGTCGAGTTCTGGGACGACCCGCTGGTCCCGCGACGCTTCGCCGCCGCCGGCTGCGGCGGCTGCCACACGCACCTGCGGGTCCCGTCGCGGACGCTGTCCGAGCGGGGCGCGGCGCTCTTCGCGCGCTACGACTGCCCGACGTGCCACGCGGTCGACGGCCACGGCGGCCGCGGGGGCGGACCCGAGCTGACGCTGGCCGGGTTCTCCGGGGTGCCCGAGGACTGGCACGAAAGCCACCTGCGGCGCCACCGGCTGGCGGAGTCCGGCCCGTGGCTCGAGGACTACGGCGAGGTCCCGGCGGGCGACGTCGCGGCGATCACGGAGTACCTCCGCTCCCGGTTCGGGGGTGCGGCCCTGCCGGAGGCGAAGATCGCCGCCCACCGGCTGGGTTGCCGCGGCTGCCACCAGATCGACGGCGTCGGCGGCGACGCCGGACCGGAGCTGACCTCCATCGGCCGGCGGCTGGCCGCGCAGCTCGATTTCACGGGCGTCCGCGGCGAGCGCACGACGGCGAACTGGCTGTCGCAGCACTTCCGGGACCCGGTGCGGGTCGTGCCGGGCAGCCAGATGCCGGATCTGGGCCTCGCGGACGCGCAGGTCGAGCAGCTCGACCTGTACATGTTCTCGCTGCGGGCGCTGGACGTGCCCGCGAAGTTCTGGCCGCCGGACCGCGTACGCGCGGCGCGCCTCGGCGACCGCGACTTCGCGACGGACGGCGAAACGCTGTTCGGGGTGTTCTGCGCCGGCTGCCACGGGGTGGACGGTAGGGGGCGACAATTCGGGTCGCTGCCGGTCGCCTTCCCCGGGATCGCGCGTCCCGGGTTCCTCGCCGTCGCCTCCGACGCCTTCCTGGTGCGTACGCTGGAGCTGGGCCGTCCCGGGCGCCTGATGCCGGCCTGGGGCTCCAAGGACGGCGGCTTGCGGCCGGCGGAGCTCGACGCCCTCGTGACTTGGCTCCGCGGGCAGGGGGCGGAGGACCACGACCTGCGTGCGACGTGGACGCTGCCGCCGGGGAGCGCGCAGGCAGGCCGGGCGCTGTTCGCGGAGCGCTGCGCGCCGTGCCACGGGGCGCAGGGCGAGGGGCTGCACGCCCCGCAGCTCGCCAACGTCGCGTTCCGGGAGGCGGCGACGGACGAGTTCCTCGCGGCGACGATCGCGCAGGGACGCGCGGGCACGCAGATGCCGTCGTTCGCCGCCGGCTCGGTCTCCTTCGCCGCGCTCGACTCCACCGCCATCGCCGATCTGGTCGCCTACGTGCGGACCCTGCCGCCTCCGCCACCGCCCCCGCCGCCAGGAGGAACACCATGAGCCGCAGCCCGACGCCCGGTGCCGACCGCGCCGTAACCCGCCGCGACTTCCTCGCCGGCGCGACGAAGCTGGGCTTCGGCGCGCTGCTCACGGGCGCCGCCGCTGCGTGGGGCCTGGACGCGGTGCTGGTGGACAACCCGCTGGACCACTACCCGGACCGCGACTGGGAGAAGGTCTACCGCGACCTCTTCCGCTCCGACTCGTCGTTCGTCTTCCTGTGCGCGCCGAACGACACGCACAACTGCCTGCTGCGGGCCGAGGTGCGCAACGGCGTGGTGACCCGCATCGGCCCGACCTACGGCTACGGCAAGGCGACGGACCTGTACGGCAACGGGGCCTCGCACCGCTGGGACCCGCGTTGCTGCCAGAAGGGGCTGGCGCTCACGCGCCGCATCTACGGCGACCGGCGGGTCCGCGGACCCATGGTGCGCCGCGGCTTCCGGGCCTGGGTCGAGGCGGGCTTTCCGCGCGACCCGCAGACGGGCCGGCCGCCGGCGGAGAACTTCCGCCGCGCCGAGGACGGCTGGGAGCAGGTGACCTGGGACGTCGCCGTCGACGTGGTCGCGCGCACGCTGGAGAACGTGGCGCGAACCTACTCGGGCGAAGAGGGGGCGGCGCGGCTGAAAGCGCAGGGTGCGGACGAGGCGATGGTCGAGGCGATGCACGGCGCGGGCACGCAGGCGCTCAAGTTCCGCGGCGGCATGCCGCTGCTCGGGACGCGGGTCTTCGCCCTCTCCCGCCTCGCGGGCTCGCTGGCGCTCCTGGACGCGAAAATCCGCGACGTGCCGCCCGACGAGGCGCTCGGCGGCCGCCACTGGGACAGCTACTCCTGGCACACGGACCTGCCGCCCGGCCATCCGATGGTCACCGGCCAGCAGACGGGCGAGTTCGACCTCAGCGCGGTCGAGCACTCGAAGCTGGTCCTCGTCTGGGGCATGAACTGGATCTGCACCAAGATGCCGGACAGCCACTGGCTGACCGAGGCGCGCCTGCAGGGCACCAAGGTCGTGGTCATCGCGTGCGAGGTCAGCTCCACGTCGTGCAAGGGCGACGAGTCGCTCGTGGTGCGTCCCGGCACGACGCCCGCGCTGGCGCTGGGGCTGTGCCACGTCATCCTGCGCGACGGGTTGTTCGACGAGTCGTTCGTCAAGCGCAACACCGACCTGCCGCTGCTGGTGCGCGCGGACACGGGGACGCTGCTGCGCGCGGCGGACTGCGTGCCCGGCTGGCAGCCGGGGCCGCTGGACAACCACACGACGGTGCTCGAGGCCGGACAGACGCCGCCGCCGCCGTTCCAGCAGACGGGACAGCTCGTCACGGCCGAGCAGCGGGTGGCGTGGGGCGACTTCGTGATCTGGAACCGGACGGCGGGCGGGCCCGCGGCGCTCAGCCGCGACCAGGTGGGCGATCGGTTCGACGCGGCGGGGCTGGACCCGGCGCTGGAAGGGACCTTCACGGTCCCGCTGGTCGCGGGCGGGACGGTCCAGGCCCGCCCGGTCTACGACCTGATCAAGAGCTACGTGATGGAGAACTTCCCGCCCGAGGCGACGGAGGCGCTGACGTGGGCGCCGGCGGCGGCGGTGGAGTCGCTGGCACGGGACATCGCGGCGGCCCGGGGGAGCACGCTGTTCGCGATGGGGATGGGACCGAACCAGTTCTTCAACAACGACCTCAAGGACCGCACCGTCTACCTCCTCGCGGCGCTGACGGGCAACGTCGGCCGCATCGGCGGCAACGTCGGCAGCTACGCGGGCAACTACCGCGTCGCGCTGTTCAACGGCCTGGGGCAGTTCACCGCGGAGAACCCGTTCGACCTGGAGCTGGATCCCGCCAAGCCGGCCCGCACGGCGAAGTACACGAAGTACGAGTCGCTGCACTACTTCAACTACGGCGACCGGCCGCTCCGGGTCGGCAAGAAGCTGCTCACGGGCCGCACGCACATGCCCTGCCCCACGCGCACGGCGTGGGTGGCGAACTCGAACTCCGCCATCGGCAACGCGAAGTGGCACTACGACCTCGTCCACAACACGCTGCCGCTGGTCGAGATGCTCGTGGTGCAGGACTGGTGGTGGACCGGGTCGTGCGAGTGGGCGGACGTGGTGTTCGGGGTGGACTCGTGGGCCGAGTTCAAGGTGCCCGACCTGACGGCGTCGGTGACCAACCCGTTCCTGCAGGTGTTCCCGGCGACCCCGCTGCCGCGGCTGTACGACACGCGGGGGGACCTCGAGGTGCTGTCGCTGGTCGGGCGGCGCCTGGGGGAGTTGATCGGCGACGCGCGTCTGGCCGACGTGTGGCGCTACGCGACGCCCGGGGACGTCGGCGTGTACCTGCAGCGGGTGCTCGACGCCAGCACCAGCGCCCGCGGCTACCGTTTCGCGGACCTGCACGCCAAGGCACAGGAGGGCGTGCCGGCGCTGATGATGAGCCGCACCACGCCGCGGGCGACGGGCTGGGAGCAGACCGAGGAATCGACGCCGTGGTACGGGCGCAGCGGACGCCTGGAGTTCTACCGCGACGAGCCGGAGTTCCTGGCGGCCGGGGAGAACCTGCCCGTGCACCGCGAGCCGGTCGACGCGACGCCGCACGAGCCGAACGTGATCCTCGCCGACGCGGCCGCGTTCCTGCGGCCGGAGGAGCCCGCGGCCTGCGGCTTCGATCCGGCCGATCTCTCGACGGAGACGCGCCAGGCCCGCAACGTCCGCCGCACCTGGCGGCAGATCGTGGCCTCCGCGCATCCGCTGGCTGCGCGGGGCTACCGCTTCCTGTTCCACACGCCGAAGTACCGGCACGGCGCCCACACAACGCCCGTCGATACCGACATGACGGCCGTGCTCTTCGGCCCGTTCGGCGACATCTACCGGCGCGACAAGCGCATGCCGTTCGTCACGGAGGGGTACCTGGACATCCACCCCGCGGACGCCAGGGAGCTGGGGGTGGAGGACGGGGACTATGTGTGGGTCGATTCCGATCCCTCGGACCGTCCCTACCGCAACTTCAAGCCCGACGACCCGTTCTACAAGGTCGCGCGGCTGCTGTGCCGCGCCCGCTACTACCCCGGCACGCCGCGCGGCGTCACCCGCATGTGGCACAACATGTACGGCGCCACGCCCGGTTCGCTCCGGGGCGCGGCGGAGCGCCCGGACGGCCTGGCGAAGAACCCGGAGACGAACTACCAGGCGATGTTCCGCTCGGGCAGCCACCAGAGCGGCACCCGGGCCTGGCTCAAGCCGACGCTCATGACCGACACGCTCGTCCGCAAGGAGAACATGGGGCAGGCGATCGGGCAGGGGTTCCTGGCCGACGTCCATTGCCCCACGGGAGCACCGCGCGAGGCGGTGGCCAAGGTCGAGCGAGCGGAGGCGGGAGGGCTGGACGGCAAGGGACTGTGGCGCCCCGCGGCGCTCGGCTTCCGTCCCGGCTACGAGACCCCCGCCTTCCGCCGCTTCCTCGACGGCGGATGGATCGACGCCGGGGAGGAGGAGTAGCGATGGCGCGCGTGTTCAACCACCAGCTCGGTCGGGTCATGAGCTACTGGTTCCCGGAGCACCGGCCGGAGCGCCAGTTCGCGGCCGTGTTCGACACGAACAAGTGCATCGCCTGCCAGACGTGCTCGCTGGCCTGCAAGACGACGTGGACCAGCGGGCGCGGGCAGGAATACATGCTGTGGAACAACGTCGAGACCAAGCCGTACGGGTTCTACCCGATCGGCTGGGACGCACGGCTGCTGGAGGCGCTGGGCCCGCAGGCCTGGAAGGACGGCGTCTACGAGGGGCGGACGATCTTCGAGGCGGCGCCGGCCGGGGAGCGGCTGCTGGGCTTCGCTCCGGAGGAGCTGGACTACGCCCACCCGAATATCGGCGAGGACGAGTCGGCGGCCGCAGTCGACAAGGGCGCGCACCTGGTCGCGGGCCACGCGAACGCCTGGATGTTCTACGCCGCGCGCATCTGCAACCACTGCACCTTCCCCGCGTGCCTCGCGTCGTGCCCGCGCGGCTCGATCTACAAGCGCCGCGAGGACGGGATCGTGTTGATCGACCAGGGCCGTTGCCGCGGGTACCAGGAGTGCGTCCGCGGCTGCCCCTACAAGAAGACGTTCTTCAACCCGGTGACGCGCACGTCCGAGAAGTGCATCGCGTGCTTCCCGAAGATCGAGCGGGGGCTGCAGCCGCAGTGCTTCGTCAACTGCATCGGCAAGATCCGCAGCCAGGGCTGGGTGAGCACGCCCGAGGCCGCGCGCGAGGACAATCCGATCGATTACCTCGTCCACGTGCGGAAGGTCGCCCTGCCGCTCTACCCGCAGTTCGGCCTGGAGCCGAACGTATACTACGTCCCTCCGGTGCACGTCCCGGCGCCGTTCCTGCTGCAGATGTTCGGCCCGGGCGCCCGCGCGGCGATCGCGACGTACCGCTCGGCCGCCCACGACCGGACGCTGGCGGGCCTGTTCACGCTCTTCGGCTGCACCCAGTCCACGATCGCGCGTTTCGCCGTGCGCGACGACACCGCGATCGCGTGGGGCGACGACGGGGAAGAACTGGTCCGGGTCCCGCTTCGCGAGCCCGTCACGATCCGCGCGCCGTGGGACGAATCGCTCGCGGTACCGCGGTGGAACATCCCGTGACGGGAGGAGGAACGATGCGCACCTCCATTGCCGTGATCGTCCTGATTGCCGGCGTCTCCTGTACGAAGAAGGCGCCCCCTCCCCCACCGCCGCCGATCACCGAGGTGCGGGCGGCGGCCGTGCCCGATCTCGCGCCCCTGGACGGCCTCGACGTCGCCTGGGACGCGGCGCCGGAGATGGCCGTCCCGCTCCTGGCGCAGGACGTGGTCGAGCCGAAGCAGGCGGTTTCCGGCGTGCCGACCGTCGGCGTCCGAGCGCTGGTCGACGGCGGCCGGGTCGTGTTCCGCCTGGAGTGGATGGACGGGACCGAGGACCACGAGGTCGGTCTGGGCCGGTTCGGCGACGCGGTGGCCGTCCAGCTCCCGGTCGCGGCGGGCGGCGACGTGCCCAGCGCGCAGATGGGCGAGCCGGACAAACCGGTGCGGATCAGCGTCTGGAAGGCCGCCTGGCAGGACCGCCCGGCCGACGTCGCCGCCGAACAGGCGAGCCGGTACCCCAACGAGGCGATTGACCACTACCCGTTCGCCGCGGCGGCCGATCCGGCGGTGCGCGCCGAGATGGAGACGCGGTACGCGCCGGCGCGGGCGGCCGGAAACCCCGTCACCGCGATGGCCTCGCTGCCCGGCCCGCCCCCGGGTCACGGCGGCCCGCCGCCGCCGCCGCCCGGCTTCGCCGTGCAGGACGCCGTGGCACGGGGTTTTGGCACGCTGACCGCCCTGCCTCGGCCGGCTTCCGTCGGGCGGGGCGTACGGCACGGCGATCGGTGGGTGGTGACGATCGCGATCCCGCTGGCCGCCGCGGCCGAGGAGGCTCCAACGCGCGGCCGCCGCACCTACGCCGCCTTCGCGGTGTGGGACGGCTCGGCACGCAATGTCGGCGCGCGCAAGTTGCGGACGAACTGGGTGCCCCTGGTGCTGCCGCCGTAGGGGTCGAGCGGTCGCAGCGGGGCGAGCGGTCGAGCGGACGGGGGGGCGGGAGGACGCGGGATGGTGGAGTGCGGAGGACACGGATTGCCGGGGATGGGGGGCGACGTGGCACCGTTGCTCGCGCGCGCTTCACTGTTCCGGTTCCTGTCCGTGGCCTTCCAGCGCCCGGCGCCGGGGCTCCTAGGGGAGTTGGCGACCCTCACGAACCTGCTGCCCGACGCGTTCCGGGACGCGGCGCGCAGGATCGCGGCGCTCGCGGACGGCGACCTGGAGCCGGACTACCACCGCGTCCTGGGGGCGGGCGGAGTGTGCCGTTCGTGCGAGACGGACGTCCTGCCCGCGGCGGGCGGCAAGGGCCAGGTGCTCGCCGACATCGCAGGGTTCTACCGCGCCTTCCACTACGACCCGTCGCGCGAGCAGGCGGAGTCGCCGGATCACATGTCGGCGGAGCTGGGGTTTCTCGCTTGGCTGGCGGTCAAGGAGGCGTACGCGCTCGGACGGGGCGCGGACGACGAGGCTTCGGTGTGCCACGATGCAGCCGCGAAGTTCGTGACGGATCACGTCGGCGCCTGGTCCGGGGCTCTCGCCGGAAGCCTTGCCGGGGGTCCGAGCCCGTTCTACCGCGCGGCCGGCGAGCTGCTCCAGGCGGCCGTCGGTGGGCGCCCGTAGCTCCTCGGGCCCGGCACTTCGCACGGACCAACGACCCACAACATCGCCGCACCTTCGGACCAACAACTCGACCCGGACGACCAACCAACAACTTGACCCGGACGACCGACCAACCCCCCCCGTCCTTGACTTCCCCCGCAGCGTTCCCTAGTTTCCGCTCGTCCCGGCGGGCCGGGACGGACGGCGACGGGCTGCGATGCCGAGGAAGAAGATACCCACAACGGTCTACCTGACGCCGGAGCAGGCTGAGGCGCTCCGCGTGCTCCACGATCGCACGAAGGTCCCGGTGGCCGAGTACGTGCGCGAAGGCATCGACCTGGTGCTCGAGAGGCACGCGGACGTCTTGCCGGGACAGGTGGCGATTCCCGGGCTGGAAGAGCCGGCCCGCCGCGGTTCGCGCTAGACGATGACGGCGATGGCGGACAAGCCCGCGGCGGAACCGGCCTGGCGTCCCGTCCTTCGGACCGCGGGGGTGTGGGCCTGGTTCGCCGTGTACATCGGCCTGTTGCCGCTGGCGCTGTCCGTCGGCGTGAACGTGCTCCTCGTCCGGCAGGGCTACCTGGAGGGCATCGCCCCCTGGCAGCTCCTGCTCGGCTTCGCGGTCGCGGCCTACGGCGCCTACGGCATCCGGGAGAAGATCCCGCTGTGGAGCTGGGTGGCCGGCGAGCCCGGCTACCGCCGGCGCCAGATCCGCCGCCACGCCGCGCAGCTCGCGCGTCTGGCCCGCCGGGCGATCCGCCGCCCGTGGTACCGCCGGATGCTGAGCGAGGCGGTGGCGCGGGAGGTCGGCGAGTCGGTCGACAGCCTCCGCAAGGCGCTCCGCGACAAACAGGCGTCGGCGGAGCTGCGCGAGCCGCTGGACGACCTGGAAACGCTGTTCGACAAGCACCTGGGCTTCATGAAGTACAGCGTGTACGTCGAGTACGGCCTGCAGATCGGGCTCGCCGTCCTCGCCGCGTTCGTGCTGCGCGAGTCGGTCGTCGAGGCGTTCAAGATTCCGTCCGGCTCGATGCTCCCGACGCTCGAGGTGGGCGACCACATCTTCGTCAACAAGCTGGCGTACGGCATCCACTTCCCGTTCAGCAGCTGGCTGCCCGTGAAGTACGCGTCGCCGCAGCGAGGTGACGTCATCGTCTTCAGCTCGCCGAAGACGGGCGAGGACTTCATCAAGCGCATCGTGGCGGTGGAGGGAGACCGGATCGAAGTCCAGGACGACGGGACGCTGCGCATCAACGGCCGCACGGTGCCGCGCTGCGCGCTGTCCACGGTGTGGACGCCCGAACGGGACGACCCGCGCTCGAGGAAGGCCGAGTTCGACATCTTCGTCGAGCGGCTGGGCGGGGTGACCTATTCGGTGCGGCAGGTCCACAACGGGACGCGCGCTCGATCCTCCATGCCCGGTCGCTCGGGCTACCGCGACGTAGGCGGCGGCGAGCTGCTGATCGTCGGGGGCGAGCTGCCGGGCCGGCCGTACCCGCGGCGAGGCTCGGAGGATGCGCGCGACGGCGGATTCCGCGTCCCGGCGGGGCACGTCTTCGTGATGGGCGACAACCGGGACAACTCCAACGACTCCCGCTTCTGGGGCACCGTCCCGGTCTGGCGCATCAAGGGCAAGGCGATGTTCATCTGGTGGTCGAACGCGGACCGTTCGGTCGAGACCGAGCGAATCGGCGTCTCGATCCAGGACGACCTGGATGTCGACGTCCGGAATCTCACCGCGGCGCAGCGCGAGTGCCTGTCGGAGCTGGCACAGCCCGAGCCGGGAGCCCCATAGGGTCTTCAGTCCCGATACCCGGGGATGGTATTCACGGCGTAGCGCTCGCCCAGCTCGAGAATCCACCTGCGATCCGCGTCGGTGACGTCGCGGACGATCTTCGCCGGGACACCCATGGCGACCTTGCCCGCGGGAACCTTCATCCCCGGCGGCACCAGTGCGTTCGCGCCGACGATGGAGTCCGGCCCGACCTCGGCCCCGTCCAGGACGACGGCGCGCATTCCGATCAGGCTGCGATCGTGGATGGTGGCGGCGTGGACCACGCACGCGTGGCCGAGCGTCACGTCGTCGCCGATCGTGGTCGGGCCGGTTTTCCAGGTGACGTGGACGACGCTCAGGTCCTGCACGTGCGTCCGCCGCCCGATCCGGATGCGATTCACGTCGCCGCGTGCCACGACGTAGTACCAGATCGAGGAGCCCTCGCCGATCTCGATGTCGCCGGTGAGCACGCATTCCGGCGCGAGGTACACGCTGGGGTGGATGCGCGGGAGGATCCCGCGGAAGGGGAGGACGAGCGGACCGCGTTCAGGTCGATCCATGGGTTCTCCTCGCTTCGCGGCGCCGCAGCCACAGGCGCGCGCCGGCTATCGCGCCCAGCACGCCTCCGCCGCTGTCGGACAGCCAATCCCAGCCGCTGGTCGAACGGCCGGGGATGGCGGACTGGTGTACCTCGTCCAACGCTCCGAACAGGACGATCACGGCGACGGCGAGGGCGACGGTCACGAGCACGGGCCATCGACGCGTCCGCGGCTCGAACGACAGGCCGCGGACGAGCAGCAACGCCAGGACCGCGTACTCCAGGAAGTGGGCCAGCTTGTCGGCGTGCTGGAATGTGGAGACGGGCGAAGCGAGGCGCGGAATGGACGATACGGTGAGGACGACGGCCGCCCACGCCGCCACGGGCCACCAGGCGCGGATGCGGAGGCTCATCGGTCCACGACCCGCGGCACGCCGATCACGCAGTGCGGGCGCGTCTCCGTGACGGCGACTTCGACGAACGAGCCGGGCGACGCCGTGCCGTCCGTGGCCTCGACATGGACGACGTCGTTGTTTCGCGTGCGCCCCTGCCAGCTCCCGCCGCCGCGGTCGCTCGGACCCTCGAGCAGCACCTCGACCGTCGCGCCGACGAGCGACCGGCGGTGCGCGTCGGCCACGGCGTCGGCCGCGTCCTGCACGCGCCGCAGGCGCTCGGCCTTGACGGACGCCGGGACGTCGTCCGCGAAGCGTTCCGCGGCGGTGCCGGGTCGCGGGGAGTAGGCGAAGGCGAAGACCTGGGTGAAGCCCGCCTGGCGGACCAACGACACGGTCTCCCCGGCCTGCTCGTCGGTCTCGCCCGGGAAGCCGACGATCACGTCGGTGCCGAAGGTCATGCCGGGCCGCGCGCGGCGCAAGGCGTCGATCCGCCGCAGGATCTCCTCGCGCGAGATCCGGCGTCCCATGCGGTGCAGCACGGGATCGGCGCCCGACTGGATGGGCAGGTGAACGTGCTCGCACAGCGGCGCGATGTCGGCGTGGGCGCGCACCGTGTCCTCGTCGACGAACCGGGGGTGAGGACTGGTGTAGCGCAGGCGCCGCAGTCCGGCGACGGCGCCGACACGGCGCAGGAGGGCGGCGAACCCGGCGCCGTCGTGCGCGTAGTCGTTGACCGCCTGGCCGAGGAGCACGAGCTCGCGGGCCCCGGCCGCGATCAGCGCGGCGGCTTCGGCCGCGACGGCGGCGGCCGGCCGGCAACGCAGGCCTCCCCGGACGGCCGGGACGATGCAGAAGGTGCAGTGCTGGCTGCAACCCTTGGAGACGGTGACGAACGCGGTCGGGCCGGGGGCGACGAGGTCGGGCCGGGCGGCGAGGAAATCGGACGGGACGCCCGCGGCGAAGCCGGTGGAGACGAGAGGTTCGCGCGCCGGGCCGGCGGCGACGAGGGCCAGCGCGTCCAGGCGGTCGGGGCCGAGGACGGCATCGACGTGAGGGAAGGCGGCGAGCCAGCCGGGCCCCAGCCGCTCGGCGACGCACCCGGCGACGACCACGGTCCGACCGGGGCGGCGGCGTTTCCACGCGGCCAGGCGGCCGATGGCGGAGCGCGCCTTGTTCTCGGCCTTGTCGCGGACGCAGCAGGTGTTGACGACGCAGAGGTCGGCGTCGGCCAGGCTCACCGCGGGTTCGAGGCCCGCGCCGTACAGGGCCTCCGCCATGCGCGCCGAGTCGTGGCGGTTCATCTGGCAACCCATGGTGACGAGGAAGTAGCGGCGGCCTTCCACCCGGCCCTCCGACCCCCCCCAAGCCGGTGCAACCTAGCCCGGGCGGGGCCACGTCGCAAGCCGGGCATCCCTTGCCGAGCGCCATCCATGACGCTATGTTGGCCTCCTTGCGGGGACGGGGCCCCGGCACGATGGTGGACCGGTTCTTCCTGGCACGGGCGTTCGAGATGGCGGCGACGCCGGTATGGTATCCGTTGCTGGAGCGGGCGGCGGACACGCGTCTGCCGGGCCCGGTCCGGGCGCCGCTGTTCCGCGCCCTGGCGCGGCTCGGCGGCATCAACCTCGAAGAGGTGGACGGACCGCTCGAGCGGTTCGCGTCGCTGGGCGAGTTCTTCGCGCGCCCGCTCCGGCACGATGCGCGGCCCGTGGATCCCGATGCGGCGTCCTGGGTCTCGCCGGCCGACGGCGTGCTCCAGGCTGCGGGCTCGTTCGCCGCCGGACGGGATCCCGTCGTCCCCGTCAAAGGCGCCGAGCTTCCGCTCGGCCGGGCGCTCGGGCCGCACGCAGAGGCGGTCGCCGGCGGCGGCCACTACTTCGTCGTGTATCTCGCGCCGAACGACTACCATCGCGTGCACTCCCCGGTGTCCGGGCGCGTGCGGAGCTGGCAATCGGTGCCCGGCACTCGGCTTCCGGTGAACCGGCTCGGGTTCCGCCTCCGCCCGGACGTGCTGTCGAGCAACGAGCGCGTGATCCTGGAGTTGGAGGCAACGCGGGGCGGGACGGTGTTCGTGGTGCTGGTGGCGGCGTTCGGCGTGGCCCGGACGCGGTTGACGTTCGTGACAGGGGACGAGATGCAGGAACGGGTCGGGGACCCGCCCGTGTCGCTGGACCCGCCGATTCCCGTCGTCCGCGGGGAGGAAATCGGCTCGTTCAATCTCGGCTCGACCGTCCTGGTCATTTGGCCTGCGGCCGGACATCCGGTACTATGGATGCGCCGCGCCGGAGCCGTGCGTGTGGGCGAGGGCATTGTTCGGGGGGCGCCGGCCGGTGCGGGGTGAGGTCTGAATGGATCGGTCGGGGCCGAACGGGCCCGGCGGGACCGGTGGGACCGGCGGCGGGACCCCGGGCTCGGCGGACGGCGACACGCTGCCGGACGACTCCGGTGTGCCAGCGGGTTCCTCCGAGCCAACCGTCAGGGTCCAGACCACGAGAACCGTGGTGCTGGGCGGGGACGTGCCGCACGACGACGTCCCGATCGAGCTGACCGAGGAACCTGATGCAGAACCGGAGGAGGAATCGGCGGCGCCGCTGATCGATGACGCCGGACCCCTCGATCCCGACGAGGAGGCGGCCCTGGGCGACCTGGATCTGCGGGCGACGCCTCCCAGACCCCTCGTCGTCTCCCATCCCACGCCGGCGGTCCCGACCTTGTCGCCGGGGCGACGGTCGTCCGAGCCGCCGCCGCACGCCGCGTATCGCGCCACATCGGCCGGATCGGTCATCCCGGTGCCGCCGCCCTTCGTTCCAGTCCCGGGGATGGCGCCGGCGCCGGAGGGGCGGCCCGCCACGCACCGCGCGGCGGTCCCGTTCGTCCCCTACTCGCCGGCCGGGGCCGTCCCCGAGGAGCGGGTGGCGGCGCACCGCCCGGCCGTGTCCCCGCCGCCACCGCCGGCCGAGCCGGCGGCGGCTCCGGCGGTGCACCTGCCGGCCGTTTCGGCCCCTCCGCCGGCCGCGGCGGTCTCGGCCCCGCCGACTCCGCCGGCGCCGGTGCTTCGTCGCGCGTCCCTGCCCCAGGCTTCGTCGCCGCACCCTTCGCCGGCGCCCGCGGCGGGCGGTCTGCCCAAGGTGATCATCTCGGAGGAGGCGTTCCGGCCGTCACAGCAGCCTCCGGCGCCCCTTGCCCCGGCGGCCGCGCCGGCGCCTGGGGCCGCGCCCGTCTCTCGCGGTTCGCCGGCGTTCGGCGTGGCGCCAATCCCGCAGGTCGGCGCACCGGCCGCCCTTCCGACGACGCGGACGTCCCCGGCCTTCGGCGTGGCGCCGCTCGTCCCGCCGCTGCGGGCGACGCCGCCGGCCACGATCGCGGCGAAGGAAGCGACGCCGTCCGAAGCGGAGGACGTTCCGCCGGTCGGCGAGGCCGTGGCGCCGGAAGCGCCGGAGGAAGTGGCGGAGATCGACGCCGCGGAGGCGGCGGAGGAGGAGCCGAGCGAGGAGACGGCCGCCCCGGTCGTGGCACCTCCCGTTCCGCCGCGCCGGGCGGCGACGATCGAGGCCGAGTCGCGAACGCTGGAGGAGACGACGGACCCCGAGATCCAGCCGCCGACGGCGGAGGGGATCGGCGTCCTGGATCCGATGGAGGCGCTGCGGGCGGCCGAGGAGGCGGTGCAGGACGTGTTCGCGCCGCCGTCGCCGCCGCGCTCCCGAACGGCGGCGGCGGCCGTCGAGCCGAGCGAGGACGAGGAAGCTGCGCCGCCGTCGCATTCGATCGACCTCGACGCCGTCCCGTCGGTGATCTCGATTCCGGACGACGACATCCCGCGCACGCAGGCACCGGCCCGCGCGAGCGCGTCGCTCCCGGAAGATGATTCGTGGCGCGAGGGGGATTCCGCGGTGGCGGCCGCCGATGAGGCCGGCGAGACGGACGGGGCCGCGGGCGAAGCGAAGCCCGAGCATGCCGAAGAGATCGCGGATGTGGACGTGCAGCCGGTCGAGCCGGAAGAGGCTCCGGTCGCCGGCGCGACGGCGGAGCCCGTCGCCGTCGTCGTGGAGACCCCGCCCCGGCCGGCCGCGGCGCCGGCGCGGCCGAAGGGCCGGCGGCGGCGGCGGCACGGCGAGCGGCGGGCGTGGTGGGAGGAGATCTTCGACGAGGAGCACATCCGGTCGCTGCCGCGGTATTCGGCCGAACAGACGCGGAACGAGCTGGACTACATCGAGCGGGCGCTGGGGGTGGCGAAGACGGCACGGATCCTGGACCTGGGCTGCGGCGACGGGCGGCAGGCCGTGGAGCTGGCCAACCGGGGCTACGAGGTCGTGGGGCTCGACCTCTCGCTGCCGATGCTGGCGCGCGCAGGCGACGCGGCACAGGCCAAGGGCGTGAAGATCAACTTCATCCAGGGCGACATGCGCGACCTGCGATTCGAGGGTGCGTTCGACGCCGTGTACTGCGTGGGCTCGACCTTCGGCTATTTCGACGACGACACGAACCAGGCGGTGCTCTCGAGCGTCTTCCGAGCGCTCAAACCCGGCGGCCGCCTGTTGCTCGGCATGACCAACCGCGACTACGTCACGCTGAACCAGCCGCGCTCGACCTGGTTCCAGGGCGACGACCGCCAGTACCTGGAGGACACCGACTTCAACTTCATCACGAGCCGCCTCGTCGTGAAGCGCTCCTGGGCCACCTCGGCCGGAGACCAGGAGACGATCGAGTACACCATCCGCCTCTACTCGCTGCACGAGCTGGGCAAGATCCTGCACGCGGCGGGATTCCGGGTGATCGAGGTTTCCGGCCACGTCGTCACGCCGGGCGTCTTCTTCGGCGCCGACTCCGCGAATCTGCTCCTGCTGGCGGAGCGGCCCTAGGCGGCCCAGGGGCTCGCGCGGACGTCGATCGCCCACCTCGCTCGCGGCGGGCCGCCTTTCAGATGCCGAAATCGTTCCCCGAGCCCGGACCGCAGCGGTACTGCGCCTCCAGGCCGGAGGGCAGCGCGAGCGCCGGGACGGGCTCGGCGTACAGGTCTCGGACCCACGGCGGCCGGTCGGGAGCCTCGCCCGCGGCCACCTGCCTTCGCCAGTCCTCGTCGGTCAGCCGGGCCGCCCCTTCGGACAGTAGCGTCTCGCGGTAGCTCATGACCGCGCCGCGTGCCAGCTCGGGTCCGCCGGGGGCAGGGATGATCGCGTAGATCAGGTCGGGGTGGGCGACCCCCACCTCCAGCGGCCGCGGCGGCGCGCCGGGCTCCGACCGCCAGCTGAAGACGTCGGCCACGACCGCCATGTCCTGCTCGCGGTCACCGAGCAGGTCGGTGTTGGCCAGCATGATCAGCGCCCATTCCACCTCGCCGCCGATCGTGGCGATGCGCTCGCGACGATCGGCGTCGAGAAGCTCTCCCCTCAGCTCCAGCTCGGCCGTCTCGCGAAGGAAGTCCAGCAACTCGGCCACGGCGGTCGCCTTCTCCGTCAGCGGCCGGTGGGAGTACGACGCGTCCTCGGGCTGCTCGTCCACCGGGATCCCCGCGGCCCGCAGCCGCTCGTCGAGCACGCGGACCATGGCGGCGAGGCGCGCGTAGAGCACGGGCACCGGCTCCACCCAGCACGGGGGCGGCTCGAACGACTCCGCGTCGCATTCGGCGCCGAGCTGCTCGCCGTACAGGATCGTGTCGTGGCGCAGCTCGGCCCACCCGCCGGCGAAGGCGAACAGCGCCCGCCGCGGCCACGCGTCGCTGCGCAGGAGGGCGGGCGCGTCGGGCGCAGGTGCCTCAAGCAGCGGGCGGAGGGCCTCGAGCGTGCCGTGGTAGGCGTCGTCGTCCCAGCGGTCGGCCGGCACGAGAGCCAGCCGCCGCCGGCTCTCGCCGACCGCGGCGAGGATCTCCCCGGCGGCGGCGTCGGCGACGCCGTCGGCCAGGAGGTCGCGCGCGAGGTCGGAGCCTAGCGCGGCGGCCGCGCCGGCGGCGCCCATGAGGCGGGCGACCAGCGAGCCGTCGGGCGCCCATTCCATCGCCTTCCAGGCGGGTTCGAGGAGCGCGCGCATGGCCACGGCATCCTCGAAGGCCCGCCGGCCCAGGACGCGGACCTGGGGCGCCGCATCGCCGCCGCCCGAGCCGGGATCGATGCGCGGGGCGGGCAGCGCCGCCAGCGCCTGCGCGTACCGCTCGAGGAATCCCGGCTCGACCAACGCGTCGGCGCTCGCCGAGGCGGCGCCGGGCAACGTCTCGAGCAGCTTGCCGGCGGCCGCGGCGAGAGTCGCGGCGTCGGGTCCGCCGGCGAAGAACGCGGTCAGCGCGGCGACGGCGTCGAACGCCCGCGCGGTGTCGGGAACGCCGAGGCGACTGCGGGCGAGCAGGGCGACACCCGCCGGGTCCGCCTGCGGCCCGCTCACCGGGAAGTACGCCATGCCCAGCCAGGTCAGCGCGCGGAACCAGCGCTGGAGCGGCCCGCTGCGCGTGTAGTGGCCGCGCGGCCGGGCCTGCGAGAGGTCGAACGCCGCGAGCAGCGGCTCGACGGCGACCGTGCCCTCGGCCGCCTGCACCCGGCGCACCGCTTCCGCGACGGTGCGCTCGACCGCGCCGGGAATCGAGGTCAAAGTCGGCGGGGGCGGGGACGCCGGGGTCTCGCAGCATTCGTCGGGCGGGCTCTCTCCCGGATGCTCCGCGAGGAACAGGCGCCGCTGCTCGAGGCACTCCTCGCACCAGGCCTCGGGCACCACCTCGACCTCCGGCGCGTCGCCCGGTGCGGGTTGCTCGAGGAGCCGCAGAGCGACGGCCCAGTAGGCGACCGCGCGGGTCGCCTGGCGCTTCGCGTCCGGCGACGCTGCCGAGGACCGCACGCGGTCGGCCTCGGCCATCAGCTCGACCACGGTCCCGCGGAGCCGCCCGGAAAGGTATCGGTCCTCGACCTCGCGCAGGACCGCATCGAAGCAGGAATGGGCCAGGTCGATCGCCAGATCCACCGTGACGTAGCTGGGCATGCGGATGTAGTCGTTGCGCTCGTAGACGTGGAAGAGGTGGGTGGCGCGGCGCGCGGCGGCCGCACCGGCCGGCGCACCGGCTGGGGCCGGCGGCTGCGCGGCGAGGAAGAACCCGCGGCTCTCGAGCAGCTCGCGCTGGCGCGCGGTCGGCTCGCCGACGCGGGCGACGTTGGTCACCGCGGACAGGCTCCACGACGGCGGACCGGCGGCGGCGTCCCGGGTGGTACCGCCGTCCGCCGCGACGGGCGGCAGGGCGCCGCGCTCGCCGGCCTCCGCGAGAGGAGCCAGAGAAACGTCCACCCCGGCAGCCGGACCGGGCACGGCGTCCGGGGCGGCAGCCGCGCGAAGTCCGCCCGGCATCCCGGCGCCCGCCGGGGCGTCTTTCGACCTGCGGCAGCCTGCCACGGCAAGCACGATCAGGGCGCAGCACAGGACGTTTCGGCGCATCGTTGTCCTCCCAGCGAGGCGAATCGCTCGCGATACCGGGCCGGCGGATCCCCCGGCCCGCTCCACGGCACCGCCACCACGGCGTAGCCGAAGCCGGTCCAGCGATAGCGCGCGACACGGTGTTCGCCGCCCGCCCGTTCCCAGGCGAGCAGCTCGCCGCGGGTCGCGGCGTCCACGGCCAGGTCCTCGAAGCGTCCGGCCAGCCGCGTGCCGCGCCACAGCGGGACGCAACGACCGGCCTCGAAGGCGTAGACGTGCAGGCGGTTCTCGACGACCGGATCGTAGCGGGCGGGCTTGCGCAGGGCGACCAGGGCTTCCGCGTGGCCGTCGAGATCGACGTCGTCGAGCCAGAGGCCCCAGGCGCCGGCGAGAGGCTCGCAGGGCACCTCGGTCCGATGCCCCTCCGGATCGATGCGCAGCAAGTGTCCGCCGCCCGCGCCGTCGAGGGCGAGCGCGAGCCATCCGGAGCGCAGCGGCCGGCGCGCGATTTCCACCAGCCTGTCCGGGTTCGGTGTGCCTGCATCGACGGGGACCGCGCCGACGCCGGCGACGGCGGAGCGTACCGGCGGCGCGGTCGATCGTGCCGCGGCTCCGCTCGCGGACCCGTCGGTCCGCGGCGAGCTGTCCGGTCGGCTGCAGCCGAACAGGAGCAGGGCGGGCAGCGCGTGACCGATCGCGGCGACGAGCATGCGCGTCCGGCGCCGTTCGCACCGCCGCCCCGACCGCCAAGCGCGGCCGGCAAGAGCGGCCCGCGTCATTGCGCTCGGCGCCGGCGCTTGGACCACCGGTACCCGACGATGGCGGCTGCGACCGTCGAGAGAGAGGCTCCGAGCGCCTCGGCCGCGACGGCGCCGTAGAAAATGCCGGTCCCGTGCGACAGCTCGCCGAGCACCGGCTGGACGAAGTCCACCCAGGCCATCCCACCGGCCAACGTCGCCGTGAGCGCCGCCACCGCCGACAAGGCCGCGGTCGCGCCCGGACGGAGCCGCCGCGACAGCAGCCAGGGGATCAACACCGCGGCGACGATGGCGAGGAGCACGGGAGGGACGACGGCAAGGAGCGCGGCGTTGTCCGTCCACGCGTCCGGCCGGCGCATCTTCGAGATCCGCAACACGTCGGCCGGGACACCCGTGAAGCTGCCGCCCCAGGTCACGACGCCGTCGCGCACGCCCCGCCGTTCCAGCGCGGGCAGCGTCGCCACGGCGTACTCCGCCGGGACCCGCGCCGTCACCTCGAGCGTCCCGAAACCCGCCCAGTACCTGGCCGGGCCGAGCACGTACACGAAGTGGCGGATGACGAAGTCGGCCTGCCCGCGATCGTACCCCAGGTGCGTGACGTAGTCGGCCTCGAGCCGGCAGCGGCCGCCCACGGGCACGTCGAGCCGGAATCCCCAAAGCCGGGAGCTGCCGGCGTCCAACAGCTCGTAGGTCTTCCCCGTCCGCGGGTCGAGGCCCTCGGTCCCGGCGGTCCAATCGGTTGGGAGCCGGACGGCGGGGTCCGGCGTCGTCGCAACGGCCGCACCGTCTCGCCGGATGGACAGCTCGCCGGCGTACGGCGCGACGAAGACCAGATCGAGCGACGCGGCGTCGCCGGACACGTTCGTCAGCTCGTACGCCGCATGCACGCGGCACGTTGCCGGGTCGCCGGTGAAGTCGAGGGTGAGGGTCTCGCGGTCGATGCGGACCTGCGAGGTCGTCGTCGGCGCGGCCAGCCCGCCCGGGTCCGCCCCCTGCTGCACGGGCCCGGCGTTGCCGGCGGCGGGCCCCGCGAACGAGGCCGGCAACACGAACGCCAGCACGCGGCCGAGCGCCGCAAACCGCGCGGCTCCGGCGCGCGTCGTCCGCGGGATTCCGGAGGGTTCGAGAGGACCGGCGCACCGCCCACGCGCGGACGACGTCTCCTGCATGGCGGCAGCGTCGCCCGGCGCGGCGCGGGCTGTCAAGGCGAACCTCCCCCGAACGGCATCACCCCGAACGAGATCGCCCGTGACCGCGGGAGGAGTCAGGGCAGCTCGACCTCGAAGTCGGCCGCCTGCGTTCCGCGGCGGGGCGTGCAGCGGCCGTCCGCGCAGTCCGACCCGTCGGGGCAGACGTTGGCGCAGGCGCCGCAGTGGCGCGGGTCGCCGCGGAGGTCGACGACCCGGCTGCGGACAACGGTCGCTCGGCGGGACGACGAGGGGTCGTCGGCCTCGCAGTCGTTGACGATGCCGCGGGCGTCCCCGGACTCGACATCACCGGACTCGTCCACGGTCTCGGTGCAGACCGTCACTCCGTCCGGGACGACGCAGACTCCGTCGACGCAGGAGGCGCCCTCGGGACAGCAGGAGTGGCATCCGCCGCAGTGCGTCGCGTCCTCGGCCAGGCGCACGGTGCCGGCGCCGCAATCGGCGTAGCGGACGGGAACGCACGCGAGGAGGACGGCGGGCAGAGCGAGGCAGGCAGCGGGACGGAAGACGTTCACGGCGAGTCTCCGTGCAGCAGCTGGCTGGAGAGGATGGGGTCGAAGATCAGGGTGTGGATGAACAGCGGGCAGTCGCCGTCGGTGCAGCCCTCGCGATCCACGAACGGCAGCATCGTTGCCAGGTAGTGTGCCTGCGGCACCCAGTCGGGGTAGATCACGTCGGTCCAGCGCCATGTGCCCGGCGGGCAGCCCTCCCACGGCCCTTCCAGCGGCGGGAAGCAGGCCTCGGGCGGCTTGTAGAACTCACCGCCCACGCCGATGGTGAACGCGAGGGTCGGCTCCCACTCCGGATGGAACGCCGCGCCGATGCGCATGGTGAGCGGCATCTGGTACAGCGGGAGCAGCGGGAACGCCCATACGCCGATTTCGGCCCAGAGCTGGCTCCAGCCGGTGACCGGCGAGAACGAGAGGCCGCCGCCGGCGTTCCAACCCGCGGCATCCTGGTACGACAGGTAGGAGTACCCGGCTTCGATCCGGGGCGAGACGTCGAGGTTGTGGTCCACGTCCAGACCGGCGCCGAAACGCGGCCCGTGGATCGTGGCGGTGACCGTCGTGCATCCGGCGGCGAGGCCGAGAAACACGGCGGCGAGGAGGCAGCGGATGCGCACGAGCGCGAGGTTGCCTTTCGCGCGGGGGAGCCGTCAAGTCGAAGGGCAGCACGAACTTCATCCGATGATCGTGCCGCAGGGCCACTCGGCCGTGAGCACCGGCTCGTCCGGTCCTAGGAAGGCGGTGCAGGCGGCGCCTTGGAGCACGAGCGTGTGGCCGTCGGTCAGCACCCAGCCGTCGGGGGTCTCGTACGCCAGTGGGGCGCCGTCCAACCGCACGTCGCCCGCGTCCCAGTCCGCCGGGTCGACCTCGCCGTCGAGCGTGAACGTGCAGGTGCGGAGGGGGCGGGTGATGGCGTCGAACGCCGCGGCCAGCTCGGCCGGGTCGTTCGCCACGTAGAAGGGGGCGTCGGTCGGCCCATCGATCGGCAGGCCGGCGCCGGCGTTGGCCATGTCCTGAAGGTGCGGCTCGCCGACGTCGCTGCCGACGCTGAGCACGAAGAGGTCCACGCCCGCGGCCCACGCGGCCTGCGCGGCGGCCACGGCCTCGTCCTGCCCCTCCTGCGGGTTCGGCACCTCGCACGTGTCCGGCTCGCCGTCGGTCGCCAGGACGATGATCCGGGGACCGTCGTCGGGGCCGGGCGGCGTCGCCGTGAGCGTCGCGGTCGTCGCGACAATCGCCTCTCCCGTCGGGGTGTCGCCGTCCGGGTCGTTGTCGCGCAGCAGCGCGTCGATGGCGCCGGCGGTGCCGAGCGCCGGCGTCACGGTCTGGAGCAGCGGGCAAGCCTCGCCGCCGAGCGAGCCGTTGTGGCTGGTGTAGAGGCTGGCGCCGAAGAGTACGTCGGATTCCAGGGCCGGCAGGACGCCGTCGGCGGGATCGGTGAGCGCCTCGTCGACGGCCTCCCAGCGCGTCAGGTCGAGGAAGTCCTCGGTCATGCTGCCGGACTGATCGATGAGCAGCATCACGGTCGGCGTGACCGGCGTGAGATCGACGACGATGCTCGGGCAGTCCTCGAGGCACCGCCCCTGCTCGCACGACCAGCCCGCCGGGCACTCGGACCCGCCCGGGGAGCACTCGGCCTGGCAGCGGAAGCCGCTGCCGCAGTACAGGTGCGCGCCGCAGTCGCCGTCGGACGCGCAGATCCCGTTGCAGCGCGGGTCGAAGCTGCAGTCGATCAGCGGGCCGCCGTCACTGTCGGCCCGGCCGTCGCCGTGCCCGGCATCGCCCGTCCCGTCGCCACCCTCGTAGAACGGGTTGGACGCGGTGCATCCCGCCAGGCAGGCCGCCAGCACTCCGGCCAGGATCCCGCAACCGCCGCCCCCCATCGCTCCCGTCATGGCCGTCGCTCCTTCCTCCGCGCGCGAGCCCACGGTCAGGATAGCACGGCCCTGCTCGAGCCGCCCTACGCCAAGACGATCTGTTTCCCGCCGGTGGAGGAGTCCGAGCAGTCCGGGGGATCCGTCGGCTGCACGCTTCGGGACGGGAAGGCGCCTCCTCCTGGCGCTCAGTAGTTCTCGGGGTTGTGCGAGAAGTTGTGGCAGCGCAGCGTGCACGAACGGCCCGTGCGGTTCCAGGTCGGATCGGCCGCGTCTCCCGCGGGGCCGGAGACGCTCGGGGCGAAATTGACCAGGCGCTGGTAGGTCCGGTCCGAGGCCCACCCCGACGACCGATTGCCGTGGATGTTGTAGTGACACTCCTTGCACACGGCGTTGCCCTGGCCCGCGCGTCCGGCGTTGCGGACGTCGATGTCGCCCGCCACGCCGCCGCGCGGATTCCCGTCGATGTTCCCCATGTGGAACCCGTGGAAGCGGAACGCCGTATCGGTGCGGGCGCCCGTACCCGTGGTGGCGAACGGCGCCGACGAGTGGCAGATGAAGCAGAACTCGAAGTTCGAGCTGGCGAAGGCCGCCGTGGAGGAGAGCTGCTCGACCCGGTAGTTCGCGCGCAGGACCTTCGAGCTGAAGTTCACGTCGGTGGCGCCCGCGTCCGAGCCGTGCGGTCCGGTCGGGATGGCCCCCGTGTAGCCGCTGAGCAGCGAGACCGTGCGCGGCATGTCGCTGCTCGCGTGGCAGTCGCTGCACCACACGGTGGAGGTGGTCGTGAGGTGGGGGAGGCCGGTGCCGCCGGCGAGGCTGGCGGTCATCGTGGCGGAGGTGTTGCGCCCCGCGCCTTCCACCGGGTGGAACGACTCGTTCGCAGGGTTGAACAGCAGCGCCAGGTCGGCGGCGCCCGCGGGCTGCGCGGTCCATGACGAGTGGCACTTGAAGCAGACCTGGTACTCGGCGAGCGGCGTGCCGGTCGGGTCGGAGGACGGGACATAGGTGTAGGCCGGCACGGTACCCGCCGCGCCGTTCGTCACCCGGATGCGCCCCACGCCCAGGAGGCGGTTCGAGCTGGTCGTCCCCGGGGTGTACCCACCGCGCGCGTAGTGGGGGTCGTGGCAGTCGACGCACTCGGCATGCCGGTTGTCCGTGGGCGTCGCGCCGTACGCCGCCGCCGTGCCCGCCTCGAACAGGTCGTGCCGTCCGGTCCGCGACACCGGGTGCTGGAACGCCTTGGCGAGCTGGCCCTGGATGTTCGTCGCCGCCGGTGCGCCGTCGTGACACGTCAGGCAAGGCGGCTCCTCGCTGTCGAACAGCGCCGTGCCCGACGAGCTGCCGTGCCGGTCGTGGCACGTCGCGCAGTCGTAGCTCGCCGCGCCGTGGCTGGAGGGCAGCGTCCAGTAGTAGGCCACGCTCATCGGCGTCTGCCCGGTGAAGTACGGGCCGCTGCTGCCGTCGTGGCAGGTCCGGCACAGCCCGCTCAGCCCCGTGCCGGCGAAGGAGTACGTGTCCGTCCCGTCGGGATCGCCGATCGGCCGCGTCCCCGACAGGTGGGCGGCGCTGTCGTGGCACTCCGAGCAGTTCGCACGGACCACCGCGTCCGTCCCGCCAGTCCGGTGGCTCACTCGCGGCACCAGCCCGGGGCGCTCGTGGCACTCGCTGCAGGCGATGGTGGTGTCGGTCCACGTCGCCGGGTTGGCCAGATCGGCCGAGTCGCCGGGCACGGGGTTGTGGCAGCCGACCGTGCACGTCGGGTTGCCTGCGCCGTAGCTCTCGGCGGGCGTGCCGCCGTTGTTCATCGTCGTTCCCGCCGGGTAGCTCACCGAGCCGGCGAAGGCGATGTCCACGTTGGCCTGGCGCACGATGCCGCCGCCTTCGTTGTGCGTCGGTCCGGACCCCTCGTGCCCGTGGCAGATCGCGCAGGTGTAGCCCAGGGTCGTGACGTGCGCGGCGTGCGCGCCGCCGCCCCCGGCGTAGTCCTGCGTGACGGCCGTCGGCGGGTTGCCGTGGCAGGCGTCGCACCCGCCGCTCACGTCGAGGACGCCGTCGATGTGCCTGGTACGATCGACGAATCGCGTCCCGTCGTACACGGCGCCGTGGCACGTGCCGCAGTCCGTGCGCGAGGCGTGCGGCGCGGGCGGCGGGACGCCGTGGCAGGTCCCGCAGGCGTCCTGCGTCCCGTCCACGATCATCCATTGCGGCGTAGTGGTCGTCCCGCCGGCACCCAGTGTCGCGCCGTGGCAGTACGTGGACGTGCAACGGGCGCCGTCGAAGGCCGGCACGGCGCCGTCCGCGACGGACAGCCCGCCCCACGTCAGGTCCCCGGGTCTCGGATCGATGTGGCCGGGCGACAGCGCGTCCGCCGGGACGACGTGGCAATCCGAGCAGTCCAGGTCGGCGCGCCAGGTCGAACCGCCGGCGACGTGCGTGCTGTGGGCGCCGACGCCGCGGACCGTCGTCGCGGTCGCGCCGGCCACGTCCTCCGGCGGCGCTCCCGTCGGGTCCACGAGTCCGCCGTGGCAGAAGGTGCAGTCGGCGCGGAAGCCCGCGTGGCAGCTCTCGCACGAGACGCCGACCGCCCCGCCGCGCAGATCGGATCCGTGGCAGGACGTGCAGGCCGCGGGACCCGTGTCGAAGGCGGCGCCGTGCTGCGCCGGTACGTCCCAGCCCGCCGGGTGGTACGCCGTCACCTCGACGAGGCCGTCGACGTGCAGCGCCGGCGCGACGAACGCCCCGCCGGCCGCGATCACGGTCGCATGGCACAGCTCGCACCGCCCGTCCGTGGGGTGCGGGCCGCCGGGAGGCAGGCCGTGACAGGTCCCGCACGCGTCCTGGGTCCCGTCGACCGCGGTCCAGACCGGCTGGGTGATCGTCCCGCCCGGGTCGAGCGTGGCGCCGTGGCAGTAGGTGCCCGCGCAGCGCGTGCCATCGAACGCCGGGGCCGCCCCGTCCGCCGTGGTGAGCGCACCCCACGCCAGGTCGGCGGGGAGCGAGCCGTCCAGGTGTCCCGGGTCCGAGACCGAGGTGGGCACGCGATGGCATTCGCTGCAGCGGATCTCCGCGTGCCAGGTCGAGGGTCCGAGGTGGCTGCGATGCGCGCCCACTCCGGGCGAGGTCGTCGCCGTTCCGCCGGTCGTGTCCTGCGGCGGCGCGGCCGAGCCGCCGCCGCCGTGGCACGACTCGCAGCCGCCGTAGTCGACATCGACGATGCCGTTCACGTGCCGCGAGGCGTCGACGAACGTCCGTCCGGCGCCGATGACGTCGCCGTGGCACAGCTCGCAGCGCGTGTCCGACGGATGCGTCCCCCCCGGCGGCAGGCCGTGGCACGTGCCGCAGGCCGCCTGCGTCCCGTCCACCGTCGTCCACGCCGGGACCGTGATCGTACCCCCCGGCAGCAGCGTCGCGCCGTGGCAGTAGTTCCCGGCACAGGACGCCCCGTCGAACGCGGGCGCCGCACCGTCCGCGACGGGCAACGGGCCCCACGTCAGCTCGGCGGGCAACGGCGTGTCGATGTGCCCCACGTCGGGGACCGTCGCCGGCACGCGGTGACACTGGCTGCAGGCGATCTCGGCGTACCAGCTCGAGGCCCCCTGATGGCTGCGGTGCGCGCCAACCCCGCGCAGGCTCGTTCCGCTCCCGCCCGTCGCGTCCCGCGGCGGCGCGGCCGAGCCGCCGCCGCCGTGGCACGACTCGCAGTCCCCGTAGCTGACGTCGACGACGCCGTTGACGTGCCGCGTGCGATCGACGAACCGCATTCCCGCCCCGATCACCTCCCCGTGGCACAGCTCGCAGCGCGTGTCCGACGGATGCGTCCCCTCCGGCGGCAGGCCGTGGCACGTGCCGCACGCGGCCTGCGAGCCGTCCACCGTCGCCCACGACGGCGCCGTCAGACTCCCGCCGGCGAGCAGCGTCGGACCGTGGCAGTACGTCGACGAGCAGACCGTGCCGTCGAACACCGGCGTCGCGCCGTCCGCGGTCGCCACCCCGCCCCACAGCAGCTCCGCGGGCAGCGGCGTATCGAGGTGGCCCGGCGCGGCCAGGGTCGCGGGCACCTGGTGGCACTCCGTGCAGGCGATGTCCGCACGCCAGTCGGACGCCTGCAGGTGGCTGCGATGCGCCCCCACACCACGCAGGGTCGTCGCCGTTCCGCCGGAGGTATCGACGGGCGGCGCGGCCGATCCGCCGCCGCCGTGGCACGATTCGCAGTCCAGCGCGTCCGCCTCGACGATGCCATCGATGTGCAGCTCCGGAGCGGCGAAGGTCATGCCCGGTCCCATGACCGCGCTGTGGCACTGCTCGCAGCGGACCAGCGCCGGATGTCCGCCCCCGGCCGGCAGACCGTGGCAGGTGCCGCAGGCGGCCTGCGTCCCGTCCACCGTCGTCCATGCCGGCGCCGTGTTCGAGCCGCCGGGCAGAAGCGTCGCACCGTGGCAGTAGGCGTTCGCGCAACGCAGGCCGTCGAACGCCGGCACGGCGCCATCCGCGACGGCGATCGAGCTCCAGGTCAGCTCCGCCGGCAGATCCGTGTCGATGTGTCCGGGCGAGAGCAACTCCGCCGGCACGATGTGGCAGTCGTCGCACCGCACCTCGCGGTGCCAGTCGGACGAGCCGAGATGGCTGCGGTGCGCGCCCACCCCGCGAGCCGTCGTCACCGTCTCATCGGCCAAGCTCAGCGGCGGCGCGGCACTCGTCGAGTCGCCGTGGCAGGTGCCGCACGGCAGCGTACCGCCGTCCCCGTCATCCCCGCCGCCGTCCGAGTCGGACCCGTCGCCGGACCCGTCGCCGCCGGATTCCCCCTCGCCCTCACCGTCGGACAGGTCCTCCCCCGCATCGGAATCGCCGCTCCCGTCTCCGGCGTCGACCTCGCCCGCCGCATCGTCCAGGTCGACGTCGTCGCCGCCCGCGCTTCCGCCGCCGCAGCCCCCCGACCACACCGCGAAGAGAACGATGGCCGCCACCCGCGTCGCCGGTCCCTTGTGTCCCATGCCGAACCCACCCTCCCCCCCGAGCAGCGCCCAGCGCAGCCGACCCATTCGTGCCTATTGCCCGGAGCATTCCCGTTCTGAGCAAATTGATCAGCGACGCCGGAAGGGTGGACTTCCGCAGGTCGGCCTTCCCCGAGGCGGGTCAATTCGCACCCACGGCGATCGAGGAGACCGTTCCCTTTTGCTCCGCACGCTCCGCACCGGCGAACCCGCAGGACGCCGCCCGCGAGATCACGGCGTCGGTTTCGTCACGCCCCGCGTCAGGGATGCGGCGGCAGACCCTCGACGCGCACTTCGGGATGCTCGGCGAGCCACCGCTCGAACGCCTCCCACGCGCGGTCGTACTCGTCGACCTCCTCGCGCGACTCCGCCAGCGCCTCGCCGTCCGGCGACCCCTGCTCGGCGGCAGCATCCGCCTCCTCGAGGGTCATCGCGCCGAGCCGCCACAGGCGGTAGGCGCGGAGCACCTGGAACAGCTCCGGGCTGCGGTCGGGCCCGCGGAAGTCCATGCGGGACGAGAGCTTCGCACCGGGGAACCAGCCCGGGTTGGTCTCGTCGGGAATGGTGCGCGGAAGCGCGTCGTACGGCGTCTCGTCCGGCACGTTGGTGAAGGCATCGTACAGCGGGGAGGCCATCGCGTCGGTGCGGGCGAGCGGCCGGAGGCCGAGGATCCGCTCGATAGTGCGGAAAACGGACAGGAACGAGCCGTGGACGTGGGTGATGTGGCCGCGGCGGGCCCAGGGGCTGATCACGAGCAGGCCCGAGCGGTGGGCATCGATGTGGTCGGAACAGCTCTGCGGGTCGTCCTCGACGACGAAGATCGCCGTGCTGGACCAGTAGGGCGAGTGGCTGATGCGGTCCACGAGCAGGCCCAGGCCGTAGTCGTTGTCGTTGATCATCGCCTCGGGCGTGAGCGAGCCGGGGTCGGTGCCGTTGGTGTGGTTGTTGGGCAGCCCGATGAAGACGAACGGCGGGAAGTCGCCGCCCGTCAGCCGGTCGGCGACGTAGTTCGCCTTGGCCTCGTCCTTCACGGCAAGGTTGAAAAACACGCCAGGGTAGCCCAGATCGGTGTGGGAGAGCACGGTCTCGCCGACGGAGGAGCCCAGGGTGCCGACGACCTCGCCGTAGTTGGTGAAGTCGACGCCCCAGCGGATGAGGTGGAGGAAGAACGTGCCGACGTCGGGCTGCCCCTGTTCCAGCGTGGAGTCGGTGTCGAAGCCGCCGCTGCGGTAGTTCTCGATCCAGACGCGCTCCATGTACTCGTTGACGAACAGGCCGGTCAGCCACAGGTGGCCCTGCACCGAGACCTCGGAGTCGGTGTAGAAGTTGTCGCCCAGCGTGAACTGCTCGGCCAGCGCGTGCTGGTTGGGCGTGACGTCGCGGCCCCAGCGCAGGTACTCGGGCCCGTCGTCGGCCTCGGCGCCCGGGAAGTCGCCGTACACGCAGTCGAAGGTCTTGTTCTCCTTGACCACCAGCACGATGTGCTCGATCGGCGAGAAGTCACCCTCGTGCAGCGGGATCGGAAAGGGAGGCTCGCACTCGGCCGGCATGTCGAACGGGAAGACCGACTCCGGACGGCGGTAGTTGGCCTCGACCTGCGCGGTCCAGGCGTCTAGATCGCCGCCGGCCAAGTCGACGATCATGACGCTGCCGGCGACCCAGTCCTTGATGTCGCGGCCCGGGTTGGGCCCCCGGCTGCCGCTCTTGCCGTGGACCACGACCATCTTGCTGCCGTCCGGGGTGAAGGCCAGGTCGGTGGGGTACCAGCCGGTGGGGATCGACCCGAGCACCGTCATGCTCGGGGCGTCGAGGACGGCGACGGCGTTGTCGCCCCCGCGGGTGACGTAGAGCCGCTCGGTCGACGGCTCGTACCACACGGCGTTGGGGTTCGAGTCCTTCAATGGGTCGAAGTCGCCGGGCCAGGTGATGTCGCCGACCCAGGCCCGGCCGACGATGTCCTGGCTGATGCGGTGGATCGCGACGACTTCGTCGCCGCCCGAGATGGCCGCCCAGATGCGCATGCCGTCGGGGCGTATGGCGAGGCCCGCAGGGTTGGAGGAGGCGGTGACACCGGCGAGGGACACGCCGAGGTCGAGGTTGACGATATCGATGCGGTCGGAGGCGAACTCCGAGGCCCACAGCTCGGGGCGCCCCGGGACCTTGACCAGGTCGTAGACGCCGGTGAGCATCGGGATCGTGCGCCGGGTGGTCAGGGAGGACGTGTCGACCTCGACGATGCCGTTGCCGATGACGCCGCCGTAAAAGCGGGCGACCCAGAGCGTCGAGCCGTCCTCGGAGAGCGCCAGGCCGGCGGGATAGCCATCGACACCGATGTCTCCGAAGGGCGTCAGCGTACCGTCGACCTCGACGGTGTACACCTTCACCTGGCCGCCGACGCCGGTGGAGGCGTAGACGCGCGCACCGTCGGGGGCCACGGCCAGGCCGAAGAACGCCTCCTCCTGGTCGATGCGCTGGAGGATGCCGCCCGTCTCGAGATCGATGACGTAGAGCAGGCGGTCGTCGTCGCTGGCGCTGGCGACGTACGCGACGGTGCCGTCGGGATGGACCTCGACGTCCTGGGGGAACCCGTCGAGGATCGTCTCGGGACCGGCGGGGGTCAGTGCGCGCCCGCCGGGGACAAGTCGCGTGCCGTCGGGGTTCGTGCCCATGAGCAGCAGCGCTTTCGGGGGCGGCTCCGGCAGTGCGCAGTCGGGCTCCGCGTCCGCCTCCGCCTCGGCTTCCGCCTCAGCCTCTGCCTCCGCCTCCACCTCTCCTTCCGCGTCCGCCTCCGCTTCCGCCTCCGCTTCGGCGGACATGTCCGCTTCGGCATCCACGTCGGTGCCGTCGTCGCCGGCAGGAGCGCCCTTGCCGCAATCGCAGGCGGCGGGCGAGACCAGGACGGCCAGCACGAACACGATGCGAGACATTCTCAACGGCTCCCTTCTGCGCCCCCCGCCGTCACGGCGCCGTCGAAGTCTACTCGATCACGGAGTTGACGATGTCGGTATCGGTGTCGTCGTGCATGGAGATCCCGGGGAGGGCGTACCAGGAGCCGCCGGTGTTCAGGCGGATGGTCGAGTCCTGGATGCGCAGCAGGCCGTCGTGGTTGTTGCTGATGAAGAAGATGGCCGAGCCGTGGGCGTTGACCTGGTTGTGCTCGATCAGGGTGCCGCAGAGCGACAAGGTCATGGTGTTGCCGTCGTTGTAGATGGCGCCGCCGCTGCCGCCGCCGGGCGTGCCGGGGTCGGCGGGGTTGGCGCCTTCGCCGACGGCGCGGTTCCAGGAGAAGACGCTGTTGAGGATCGTCCAGGAGACGCCGATCGAGCTGAGGCCGCCGCCGTTGGAGCAGGCGTTGCCGTAGCCGTCGGCGCCGCCGAAGGTGGCGTTGACGACGAAGACGGGGAGGTCCTGGTACTGGTCGAAGACGCGGATGCCGGCGCCGCCGACGTCGGGGCCGACGTCGGCGCAGACGTTGTTGAAGAAGCGACAGTTGACGACCTTGAAGCGGCCGCCGCGGACCCAGATCGCGCCGCCGCCATCGTATTCGGTCTCGTTGCGCGAGTCGCCGTCGGCGAAGGTTAGGTTCTGGACGGTGAGGCGCGGGTGGTCCTGGTCCTGGCAGTGCGAGGTGGTCCAGTGCTGGTCGGGGTCGCAGGTGTTCATGTAGAGGATGCGCGAGCGCCCTCCCCCGCTGAGGGTCACGAGGCCGCCGCCGTCGATGACGATGTCGGGGTCGGCGTCGTTGAACACCTTGGCCGGCTTGTCGAGCGTGATCGTGACCGGGTCGTCGCCGCAGTCGAAGACGACGGCACCGCCGCGGGCGACGGCATCGATGAAGGCCTGGGCCGTGCAGCTCCCGGGCGTGCCCGAGCCCACGACGGTGGTAGGAGTGGAGACGTTCTCCGGTCCGGCCCCGGGCGGGATCTCGCAGTGTCCCTCCGACCAGCCGGCGGGCGGCCCCGCGGCGGGGTTTGCCAGCGGGTTGTGGAAGTAGATCCCGTGCGTCTCGTCGCCGCAACCGAGCGCAAGCCCGAGGAGGGTGCCCACGGCCGGCAGGATGGTTCGTCGCATCGCGCGGACCCCCTTCCTCTCGCCGCCCGGGGACATCACGATTCGCCGCGGCGGCGCTGGATGGCGGCAAGAAAGCCTTCCAGGTCGGCCAGCCCTGCCGCCAACTGGGCGACCAGCCGTTCCATGACCAGCTCGCCGTAGCGATGCACAATCACGTTCCGCAAGCCGGCGGCGCCCGCCAGGCGAATGCTGAGCGCATCCTCGAGGATGCCGGCCCGCGCGAGCAGCGCGAACGCGGCCGCCGGGCCTTCCGGCGAGCCAAGTGCCTCGTGCGAGCAGGTGTGGACCGCCAGGTCGATGCAGGCCTGGATCGCCTGCTGCAGGTCCATCAGCACGACGTTGCGCGCGTCCTCGTCACGATCGAGGACGGCGACGTCGAGCGGCCGACGCGCGCGGAGACGCGCGACGTGATGTCGGATCGCCGCCGCCTTGGCCCGCAGGATGTCCGGGTCAACCACGGTCCTCGCCCCTTCCCGCTCCGGCGGCGCGCCGCGCCTCTTCCTCGTCCATCATTCTCATGGCGTGAAGCCAGTCGAACCGCTCGGTCAGCGTGCGTTCGTGCAACCCGGCGGTCCGGCGCCCATCCCGGTCGAAGAGCTTCCGGCCGTCCCGGAAGACCTGGAAGCGGAGCACGTGGCCGGCCGATTCGAGATCGACCAGATGCACATCGGCCCCCGCGGCGATTCCCAATCGGCCGAGTACCGCAAGGAACTCGGCTTCCACGGAGTCGCGGGCCTGACGGTCACGGTAGATCACGCCGAGGTCGACATCGCTGTCCGGACGTCGGGTGCCGCGCGCCGCCGACCCGAAGACGAAGGCCGCGCAGAATCGGTCGTCGGCCTCCAACAGGCTTGCCACCGCCGCCACCCGTCCGTCCATCGCCGGTTCCACGGAACCCACGACGGGATCGTATCGCAGCCGCGGCGTTCGATCCACTCGCAGCAACCGGCGCCGAAACGCTACTCGCTGCCTTCCAGCTCGACGACGACGCGGCAGGGGAGGGCCTGGAAGGCGCCGGCGCCGATGAAGTCGGAGCAGTTCGCGCCGGCGGACGGCGAAACCTGGAGGGTGTCGGTGGCGATGACGCTGGCGGGCACGGCCTCGACCGGCTCGCCGCCGTCGGCGTCCCCGCCGCCGTCGGCCGCCTCGTCGGCGTCGTCCGCCGCGGACTCGGCCGCCGCGTCGCCCTCCCCTCCGTCGGACGTCTCCGGCGTGACCCGGCGCACGAGAGTGCCGCGGATCTCCTCGCTGGCCTCGATGACGCAGGGGGCCAGCACGCCGCCGTACCCGTCGGGCTCCTCGGCGCGCAGCATCTGGCTGCCGGTCGAGTGGGCGACGAAGTTGCCTTCCTCGTCGATGTCGGCCTGGAACGTGCCCTGCGAGCCGACCCACGTCAGGACGCCGTCGCGCTCGTAGAGCTGCACGTCGATCGTCGTCGTACCGGGAAGCTGCCCGACCCCGTCGCCGCATGAGTTCTCGCTGACCGTCGCCGAGACGGTCAGCTCGCCCACGAGATCGCCCGGATTGCCGAGGTTGCAGCCGCCGAAAAGAACCAGGAACGCCGTCGCCGCCCAACGCATGCCCCACCTCCGTCCGGGCCGATGCTACGCGGACCGGGCCGGATCGCGAAAAAATCGGCGGAGGGGTGGAAACCGCCCCGCCGGGCGGGTGTAAACTACGCCCCGCAAGGAGGAACGACGATGAACGCACGGATCGTTCGGGCGCCCAGGGGAACCACCCTGTCCTGCCGGAGCTGGCTGACCGAGGCGCCGCTGCGGACGCTGATGAACAACCTCGACCCGGACGTCGCGGAAAAGCCGCAGGAGCTGATCGTCTACGGCGGCACGGGCAAGGCGGCCCGCAACTGGGAGTGCTTCGACGCCATCGTGCGCTCGCTGCGCTCGCTGGGCGACGAGGAGACGCTGCTGGTGCAGTCCGGCAAGCCGGTCGGCGTCATCCGCACCCACGCCGACGCGCCCCGCGTGATCATCGCCAACGCCAACCTCGTGCCGAAGTGGGCGACCTGGGACGAGTTCCGGCGCCTGGAGGCGATGGGCCTCACCATGTTCGGCCAGATGACGGCGGGGTCGTGGATCTACATCGGCACGCAGGGGATCGTGCAGGGGACCTACGAGACCTTCGCGGCCGCGGCGACGGCGCACTTCGGCGGGGACCTCGGAGGGCGCTGGATCCTGTCGGCCGGGCTGGGGGGCATGGGCGGCGCGCAGCCGCTCGCCGCGACGATGAACCGCGCCGCGTTCCTGGGGGTGGAGGTCGACCCGGCACGCATCGAGCGGCGGCTCCAGACGCGGTACCTCGACCGCAAGGCGACGTCGCTGGATGAGGCGCTGCGCATGTTGGACGACGCCCTGGCGAAGAAGGAGGCGACCTCGATCGGCCTCTTGGCCAACGCGGGCGACGTTTACCCCGAGCTGGTCAAGCGGGGGCGGATCCCGGACCTGGTGACGGAGCAGACGAGCGCGCACGACCCGCTGAACGGCTACGTGCCGCGCGGAGTGTCGCTGGCCCAGGCGGCGGAGCTGCGCAAGAGCGACCCGGAGGGCTACGTGCGACGCTCGCGCGAGAGCATCGCGGCCGAGGTGACGGCGATGCTGGAGATGCAGCGTCGCGGGGCGAAGGCATTCGACTACGGCAACAACATCCGCGCCGAGGCGGTGCTGGGGGGCGAGGCGAAGGCGTACGACATCATCGGGTTCGTGCCGCTCTACATCCGGCCGCTGTTCTGCGAGGGCAAGGGGCCGTTCCGCTGGGTCGCCCTGTCGGGCGACCCGGAGGACATCAAGTGGACCGACGAGGCGGTGCGGGAGACGGTGCCTTCGGACCCGGCGCTGCACCGGTGGCTCGACCTGGCGGCCGAGCGCATCGCGTTCCAGGGGCTGCCGTCGCGCATCTGCTGGCTGGGGCTGGGAGACCGTGCCGAGGCGGGCCTGCGGTTCAACGACCTCGTGCGCTCGGGCAAGGTCAAGGCGCCGATCGTCATCGGCCGCGACCACCTGGACTGCGGTTCTGTGGCGTCGCCCAACCGGGAGACCGAGGGGATGAAGGACGGCTCGGACGCGATCGCCGACTGGCCGATCCTGAACCTGGTTTCCAACGCGGTCTGCGGGGCGACGTGGGTCTCGTTCCACCACGGCGGCGGCGTCGGCATCGGGGAATCGCTGCACGCCGGCATGGTCGTGGTGGCCGACGGTACCGACGCAGCGGCGGCGCGACTGGAGCGGGTGCTGACCTCCGACCCGCTCACCGGCATCTACCGGCACATCGACGCGGGGTACGAGGGTGCGATCCGCTTTGCGAAGGACAACAACGTCGAGACGCCGATGGGGCGGAAGTAGGAGGGGGCACAGTCTTCGGTTTTCGGTCTTCAGTTTTCAGTTTTCAGTTCTCGGTTCTCGGTTATCAGGTTCCGGATCCGGCCCGGGCAGGCGCGGCCGTTGCGCGAGGGGGATCCGGTCAGGGGCCCGTGGCCAGGGCCTTGCGGATCGCCTCGATGGGCAGCCACATGGTGGTCGCGGCCGGGCGGGCGTCCGACTGACCTTCGAGCGGCGCGAAGGGGGAGAAGCCAAACCTGGCGTAGAAATCGGCGGCGCCGGGCTTCGCATCCACCACGACCCCCGCACAGCCGACCGTGTCGGCCATCCTGGCGGCGAGCCCGAGCACGAATCGGAGAAGTTGCGAGCCGAGCCCGAGCGAGCGAGCGGAGGAGTCGACGGCCAGCCTCGCAAGACCGAGGACCGGCAGAGGGTACCGGGGGAGCTTCTTGCGCGTCCGTTCGGGAAGGTCCTCGATCTCGACGTGCCGCGGGGCGACCGTCACGAAGCCGAGGATCCGAGCGTCCTTGACCGCCACGTACGTGACGCCGATGTGGTGACGGAACTGGTTCTGGCCGGCGTAGCGGTGCAGGAAGAGGTCGAGCACCTCGTCGCCCGACCGGAAGGCCGAGCGGTCGTCGCTCGGGCGGAGGGCCCTAATCTCCATCGTCCATCAGCTCGCGCAACGCGGTCGTAGGCTCGGCCGACTCCGCCTGGCGGAGCATCTCTTCGCCGGACTTCCGTGACACCACGAGGCGCGGGTGGATGATGTACTCCGCGGGCAGATCCTCGAGCGCGCGAAGATGGTGGAGCAGGGCCTGTTCGACGAGGTGGCCCTTCTTGACACCGGTGCGGCGAACGTACCGCTCCATGAGCTCCCGGGTTTCCCCCGAAATCAGCGCCGAAATCTGGGTCTCTCTGGCCATATCCAACTCCCAAGACAAAACCTACGTTTCTGTATAGCGGTTGTCAAGGCGCGCCGGAATCCCGGCGAGGCTCAACCAGGCTGAGCGACTCGCGGTCACGACAGGCAGACGCCCCAGGTGGGGTGGCCGATGTCGATGCAGTCGGTGATGGCGCCGCACATGTACGAGCCGAGCAGGCAGAAGTTGGTGCACCGGCCGCGGTAGCACATGAAGAGGATGTCGCACTCGGAGCTGGCCGAGCAATAGTCGCCGAGGTTGCCGCAGGGCGAGCAGGACTCGCAGCGGCCTTCAGACGACGTGTAGAAGCGGCAGACCTCGATGCCGGGGCACTCGCCCATGCTGCTCGGGGTCGAGCACGGCGTGCCGCCCGGGTCGGGGAGCGACAGCTCGGGATCGAGCGAGCCCGCGTCCGCCGCGTCCGCGTCGGCCCTCGCCTCGTCCGTGGGGCCGTCGTCCCGTGCGTCCGCGGCGTCGGTGCCGTCGTCCCGCACGTCCAGATCTGCACCGTCGTCCCGAACCTCGGTCTCGGCCTCCGCGTCGGCGTCGGCATCGGCGGCGCCGTCGTCCACTCGCCCGTCGTCACGCGCGTCGCCCGCCGCCTCCGTGTCCGCGTCCGCCTCGACGTCGGGAACCATGTCCGCCTCGGCAGCGGCCTCGGTGTCAGGCGAGGCGTCCGCGTCACCGACCGCGTCGTCCGCTCCGCCTCCGCGATCGTGAACCCCATCCGCGTCGTGCGCGTCGAGCGCCCGGCCGTCCTCCGCACCGTCGCCCGGAAGTGACTCCGCCGTGGCGCACCCGGCGGCCAGGGCGAGTAGGATCGCGGATGCGTGCTGCCGCATGTCGATGGAGTGTAGCACGGGCGCTGCGAGCGGGCGGCCACCCCACCCGTCCGTGTCTCTGCACGAGTCCGTCCGACCTGCCTGCCCACGTTCTGCGTCTCTGCGTCTCTGCGCGAGACTGTCCGGGCGGTCGGTCGTTACGCAGCGGGCCCGGCCGGAGGCTCGGGGGTGGTGTCGAACGCGAGTTCCAGGGCGAGGAGCGAGGCGGGGCGTTCCGGATCGTCGGCGTCGACGACGGCCCACACGCGCCGCGGGTCTGCCTGGTCCGGCGCGATGCCCTCGATCTTCTCGCACAGCGGCCTTCCCCGCTCGTCGAGCACGCGGGTCCATCGAGCGCCACGTTCATCGATGACGCCAACGGCCACGCCGGCGACGGGTCCGTCGCGCACGGCGTCGGGCGACGCCTCGGCGGCGGCGACGTACAGGACGCCGCCCGCGATCGCCTCGGCGTCGGTGAAGGTGAGGCGCACGCCGTCCACGGTCCCCAGGTCGAAGACTGTCACCGCGCACGGCTGTGGCGGCTCGCGGTGCGGGTCGTCGAGCCAGCGCAGCAGGGTCGCGGCGTCGAGGTCGCAGGTCGCGTCCCGTGGGGTTCGCCCGCCGCCGGGGGCGCCGTTGCCGCGGTTGAACAGCCGGACCAGTCTGCCGCCCTCGGCAGCACAAGCGCCTTCGACGTTCAGCTCGCTTCCGGCGAATTCGGGCAGGTCGCGCAGCAGCGCGTACAGGGCGCCGGCTTCGACGACGCGGATCTCGGGCGTTTCGCGGGCGCCGCGCAGGACGAGGATCGTGTCGCGCCGAGCGGTCGAACCGCTGCCGAACGCGAGCAACCGTTCACCGTCCGGAGCCGCGAGCACGAGGCCCGCTTCGAGGTCCGGCTTCATCGACTTGTTGCCCAAACCCTCGTCGAACAGGCGCCGGCCGTCGGCGGCCGCGGGCAGGGCGACGGCGTCGACCCGACCGCTTCGCGGATCGACGAACGCGACGAAGAGCGCATCGTCCTGGAGCACGGCGAGGCGTCCGCCGAACCACGCGACGGCCGAGGCGGCGCGCACGTGGTCGGGTCGATCCTGCGCCGGATCGGCGCCCGCGTCGTAGCGCAGCGACCGTCGCGAGACCACCTGCGCGCGCCAGGAGGGCACTTCTCCCGCCGCAACGTATCGGGGCGAAAGTCCCCCCGCATCGCCTGCGATCCCGTTGATCTCTCTTGAGCGCTTCATCGCTGGTCGGGTGCCGTCGTCAAGGCCCGGCGACGGTCGGCGACTCCGGGGCCGCGTCCGCGGCCTGCGGCAGGAAGACCGGTTCAACAACCGGCGGATCGGACGTCTCCGGCTCAACAGCCGGGGAATCGGGAAGCGGGGTCGGCGGCGCGGCTTCCGGTGCAACGTACGGGAAGCGCCGAGCGGCGAACGACAGGGTCAATGCCGGCACGGCCGTCGTCAGGCAATCCAGCTCGGCCGGGGTCACATCGGGACTGCGGATAATCGCCGAGCGTCCGGAACGGCCGCCGTAACCCAGCGACTTGGAAACGAGGAGGCGAACCAATTCGGCAGCGGTGCAGTCCAGCACCGTCCGACGTACTTCTTGGAGTTCCTCGTCAAGCCAATCGAGTGCCGCGATCAAGCTCTCGAAGTCAGCCAAGTGGGCTTCGAAATCCTCCGGCAGATTGGAGTAGCCCAACATCACCGTTGCCGGGAACAACGCACTGTCCCGCGACGAATCCGGTCGCCACAGGAAACCCGCCCGCACGAAGACCACGACGGCACGCTCCCACCGGCTGCTCTCCGCCAGCGAAAGCTGGTCGACGTTGGCGACCTCGAAGGTCACGCGATAGGCCTCGAACCCGTCGACCGCCATCGGAGCCTCTTCCAGCGTCCTGGTCGCGAACCGGTTGGATTCCTCGACCACCTCGACCTGGCCTTCCCCCTGGGAGATGCCGGTCACGACGGTGCCGGTGCCGGAGACGGAGTCCACGTACTTGCGGGCCAGCACGCGCAGCTCCGTCTGGTCGAATCGCGTGCTCAAGGGAAACACCCGTACCCAGATCGTCCCGGCGTCGCGACGGTTGCGCAGCAGCAGGTCGTAGGTCGGCACGGTCCCGGCATCGTCCGTCAGCCCGTCGCCGTTCGTGTCCAGCCACAGCCGGGTCTCGAAGTCCGGACCGGTGCGGGGAGCCCATTCGCCGCCGGCAAGGTAGTAGTTGTCCACCATCCAATCGGCGGAGATGAAGGACCCGTCCGGTTGCGCGTGAATCTGGTAGCCGTAGGTGGCGCTGCGGAAACCGCTCGGGCCGAGGGTACCGAACGCCGTCCGCCCGCAGCCGGTCGCCGGCGCGACCCCCGCGATCAGGGCGACGGCGACGAGGCCGGCCCGGGCCGCGCAACGGGGCGCCCGGACACGTTCCGCCGATTCCCGAGCGCTTGATTCGACGATCATGGGGTGCACCTCCCTGGGCCGTTGCTCCGCTTCTCGATTCGCGACAAGGGGAAGGTAACCGGGACACGCCCGCCGGCGCAAGCCGCACTGCCGCTGGGCCGGTTTCCTTCCGGCGAGTCTTCCCTTCTGCGTCTCTGCGTCTCTGCGCGAGCCTGTCCGGCCGGTCCGGAACCAACAACCTGCCGGAACCAACAACCAACAACTCCCCCTCCCCCGCCCTGCCCCTTCCTCTTTGCCCGCCGGCCTTGCTATCCTGGCCGTCGAGGGCGTTGCGATGTACGAGGCGGAAATCGTCCTACGGCATGCGGGTCAGCTCCTGACGGTGCCGCCGTCGGCCGCCGGCGGGGCGCCGGACGACGTGGGGCTGATCGAGGACGGGGCGCTGGCAATCGCCGAGGGCCACATCCTGTGGGTGGGACCGACGGAACAGCTCGAACGCCACGTCAAGGTGACGGGCGACACCGGGCAGTACGACCTGCACGGGCGCGTCGTGACCCCGGGCCTGGTCGATCCGCACACGCACCTCGTCTTCGCCGGCACGCGAGAGCGCGAGTTCGCGTCGCGCGCGGCGGGGCGGCCGTACCTGGAGATCCTGGCCGAGGGCGGGGGGATCCTGTCGACGGTTCGCGCGACGCGGGCGGCGACCGAGGACGAGCTGGTGCGGCTGGCGCTGCCGCGGCTGCAGCGGTTCCTGACGTACGGGGTGACGACGATCGAGGCGAAGAGCGGCTACGGGCTGTCGCTCGAGCACGAGCTCAAGATCCTGCGGGCGACGTACCGGGTGGGGGAGTTGCACCCGGTGCGCATCGTGCCGACGTTCCTGGGGGCGCACGCGGTGCCGCCGGAGTTCCGCGGGCGCAAGGGCGACTACGTCCGTCATCTGGTGGACGAGGTGCTGCCGGCGGTGGCGGGGGAGCGGCTGGCCGAGTTCTGCGACATCTTCCTGGACGACGGGGTCTTCTCGCTGGCCGACGCGAAGAAGGTGCTCGGGCGCGCGAAGGAGCTGGGACTGCGACCGCGGATGCACGCCGGCCAGTTCAAGGACCTCGGCGGCCCGCAGCTCGCCGGGCGGCTCGGCGCGTCCTCGGCCGATCACCTCGAGTGCGTCTCGGAGGCCGGGATCCGGGCCATGGCGAAGGGGAACGTCGTGGCGGTGCTGCTTCCGGGCGCCGCGTTGTCGCTCGGGCAGACGCCGCCCGACGCCCGGCGGTTCACGCAGGCGGGCGTGCGCGTGGCGCTGGCGACGGACCTCAACCCCGGCACGTCGATGACCGAGAACCTGCTCCTGATGACGACGCTCGGCATCGCACAGCTCAAGCTGACGCCGGAGCAGGCGCTGCGCGCCGTGACCGACCACGCCGCCGCGGCGCTCGGGCGGTCGGGCCGGGTGGGCACGCTGGCCATCGGGGCGGCGGCCGACGTGGCGGTTTTCGACGTGGGCGACTGGCGCCGCCTGGCATACCACTTCGGCGTGCCGCACGCGGAGATGGTGATGATCGAGGGCGAGGTGGTCTGGACCCGCGATCGCATCCGGAAGGTGGCGGCGCGGCGCGGAAGCAGAAAGGGGTAGGGCATGCACTTCGCGGACATCGCCGCGACCTGGGCGTTGTACAAGACGCAGATCATCGTCGGGCTGGTCGTCGTGGTCGCGGCGTTCGTGCTGCTCAAGACGATGGTCAAGCTGGTGAAGTTCGCCTTGCTGCTGGGCATCGGCGGGGGCATCGGCGTCGGCTCGGCGTACGGCCTTACGCGGCTGGGGGTGCAGGGGCAGCACGCGTACTGGGGCGCCGTGGGCATCACGCTGGCCGTGCTCCTGCTGGGGTCGTTGAGGCGGCGGAAGAAGTAGCACGCGATGCGGCCCGAGGAATCCCGGTCGGTCGTGGAGGAGGTCGTGCGGCGCGTGCAGGCCGACACGCTGACCGCGTGCCGCGGCGCGCGCCCGGGCGCGCTGGAGAGCCTGATCAACGACGCCGTCTACCACGAGAACGAACGCCTGAAGCGCTCGCACGACCGCTCGCGGGAGGCGAAGGCCGAACGCTCGTTCTGGCGCAGCGCCCAGCACCGCCTGCAGCACGCGTCGGAGGTCGATCTGATCGCGCTCCTGGGCGACATCACACGCTTCCACTCCGAGGAGATCGTCGGCAAGTTCGATCCCGCCGTCTACCGCTTCACGATCTCCACCATTCCCTGGATCTTCACCGTCGCCCTCAACACCGCCTCGCCCCGCCGCATGCTGGCCGACCTGCCGCGCCTGCCCCGGATCCAGCACAACCTGCGCATCCAGGGCGAGCTGGACCTCGTGCGCAAGATGGACGACCTGGGGACGATCCTGCTCGTCCCGACCCACTCCAGCCATCTCGACTCCGTCACCGTCGGCTGGTCGGCCTTCGACGTCGGCCTGCCGCCGATGACCTACGGCGCCGGCCTCAACCTGTTCACCAACCCCGTGCTCTCGTTCTTCATGCACAACCTGGGCTCGTACCGCGTCGACCGCAAGAAGAAGCACGAGCTGTACAAGGACGTGCTCAAGACCTACGCGACGGTGACGCTGGAACGCGGCTACGACAACCTCTTCTTCCCCGGCGGGACGCGCAGCCGCAACGGCGCGATCGAACGCCACCTCAAGCTCGGACTGCTGGGCACCGGCCTCACGGCCTTCGTCAACAACCTGCGGCGCGACAAGCCCAAGCCGAACGTCTACGTCATCCCGTGCTGCGTCAGCTACCACCTCGTGCTCGAGGCGGAGACGCTGATCGAGGACTACCTCAAGGAGGAGGGGAAGAGCCGCTACATCATCGAGGACGACGAGGCGTCCAGTCCGCGCAAGTGGTGGAAGTTCATCCGCAACCTCTGGCAGCTCCACAGCGAGATCGTCATCACCTACTCGCGGCCCCTCGACCCCTTCGGCAATCCCGTCGACGAGGAAGGCCGGTCGCTCGACCGCCGTGGGCGCACGGTGGATCCGCGGCAGTTCGTGCTGCGCCACGGCGACCCCGCCCACGACGTGCAGCGCGACGCGGAATACACCAAGGACCTCGGACAGGCCGTCGTCGAGTCGTACCTGCGGGACAACACGGCGCTGACGACCCACGTCCTGGCCACCGCCCTCCTGGGACTGCTCCGCGTGCGCACCGGGCAGTCCGACGTCTACCGCCTGCTGCGCCTGGTGCGGCCGGCCGAGTCGTTCCGGTTGCGCGAGCAGGTCTACCCCGTCGTGACCGCGGTGTTGGAGGGCGTCCGCAGACGCGCAGCGGCCGGCAGGATGCGCGCGGCGGACGAGATCGCCCGCGCGGACGCCGAGGCGGTGACGGCACGGGCGTTGAGCCACTTCGCCACCTACCATCAGGAGCCGGTCGCCGTACGCCTGGGCGCGGACGTCGTCGTGTGCAACAAGAACCTCGTCCTCTACTATCATGGCCGGATCTCGGGCTACGGCCTGGACGACGAGGCGGCCGCGGCCGCCGCGGCGGCGATGGGGGGGGGACAGTCGTGAGTCATGAGTCGTGAGTCGACAGTGGAGCGGATGGGGCGGCGCGGGAGGCCATCGCCCCGGAGGCCGGCATGACGTCGCCGGGATCCGTCGCGGTGCTGGGCCCCGGCCCGGTCGGCGCGCTCCTCGCGCGCCTGGCCTCGACCAACGGTTGCCGCGTAGCGTGGTGGGCGGGCGAGCGGCCGCCGGAGGTCGAGCGGCCCGCGCGGAAGCGAGGCGCGCGGGGCGCGGTGCGGGCCTGCGAAGGCGTCGTCTCGACCCTGCAACCCGAGGAGGCACTGGCGGACGCGGAACTGGTCTTCCTGGCCGTCCCGGCGGGCGAGCTGCCCGGGCTGATGTTGCGCGTCGGTGCGGGGCTGACTCCCGACCGTCTGGTCGTCCACGCGGCGAAAGGGCTGGACGGGCCCGGGGGCAGGCGGCCCTCTGAAATGATCGAGCTGGAGAGCGCGGCGCGGCGGGTGGGGGCGCTCGCCGGGCCGTATCTCGTCGCGGAGGTGCTCGAGGGCTACGCGACGACGCTGGTCCTCGCGTCGCGATTCGACGAGGTGCAGTCGGCCGTGCGCGAGGCGCTCGCATCGGAGGGCGTCCGCGTGCAGGCGACGCACGATCTGCTGGGCGTGGAGCTCGCGAGCGCGGCTGCCGTCGCGCTGGGGGCGGCGGCGGGGCTGTGCGCGGGGCTGAAGCTGGGCGTCGGAGCGCGCGCGGCCCTGTTGGCGCGCGGCCTGGCGGAGGCGACAAGGGTGGGGACGGCGTTGGGCGCGAAGGCGGAGACGTTCGGCGGCCCCGCCGGGGTGGCGGATCTGCTGGTCACCGCCGGCGACCCGGACGGCCTGGGATTCCGTTTCGGGCGGCGGGTCGGAGCGGGGGAGCCGGCGGCCAAAGTGCGCGCGGAGGTCGGCGAGCGGACGGAAGCGGTGCGGGCCCTGGAAGGGCTCCGCGGGCTCGCCGGGCGCGCCCGCATTCCGGCCCCGACCCTCGGAACGCTGTGCGAGGCGTTGCTCGACGGCGCCGACGCGGCCGCGGTGCTCGACCGCTGCCTTCGCGGCCCGGCGCAGGATTGACGCCCGGGGCGCGGCGCCTCGGGCAGGAGAGGAGCTGAGAATGAACCGCTGGTGGATCACGGTGCTGTTGGCGTCGGCCGCGTCGTTGCCGGCGTGTGGCGACGACTCGGAGTCCGGCGACGTTCCCGTCGAGACGGCCGACCAGGGTGCGGACGCGGACGTCGGGCCCGACGTGGAGGTCGACGGCGAGCCGGAGGCGGAGGCCGACTCGGAGCCCGAGGCCGACGGCGACGGCGACGGCGTCGAGTACGAGATCGGGCCGGCGATCGGCTCGTGCGCGACTTTCTCCTACGAGCTGCACGAGGGGCACAACGAGGGGTTCCGGGTGAACGACCGGGATCGCGCGTTCGAGATCCGCGTGCCGGATTCGATCGGCTCGTCGCCGGGCCCCTGGCCGGTCGTCTTCGTCTGGCACGGCGTCCACGACCCGGTTTCGCAGGTGCTGGACCTGGTCGCCGGCGAGGTCAACGACGCCGTGCACCCGTTCATCGCGGTGGGGCCGGAGGCCATCCCGCTGGGGCTGGCGACGACGCCGCTCGGCTTCGACTGGGACATGTTGATCTGGCGGGACGAGGCGAACGAGGACGTCGAGCTGTTCGACGACGTCGTCGCGTGCCTGGACGAGGCGTTCGACGTCGACGAGGATCGCATCTACTCCATGGGCTTCAGCGCGGGGGCCATCATGACCAACCTCCTCTCGGTGGCGCGGAGCGAGGTGCTGGCGTCGATCGCGTCGTTCTCCGGGGCGTACTTCTCCGACACCCCGCAGCAGATGTGCTTCGGCTCCACGTGCACGACGTGGCCGGCGTTCCAGGGGACGACGCCGTTCCCGGCGCTGCTGGTGCGCGGCGGGCCGGAAGACACGTACGACGCCATTCCGGGGTTGATGGTCATCGAGTTCAACCAGGACACGTTGTACTCGATCGACTACCTGACGGCGCTCGGACACCCCGTCCTGGAGTGCGCCCACGACCTGGGCCACGAGCTTCCGCCCGACCTCGCCGGCCCGCAATTCCTCGAGTACTTGTTCGACCATCCCAAGGGCACGACCCCCGATCCGTACGCGACCGCGCTGCCCGCCGACTTCCCCTCGTACTGCACCTTCCACCCCGCGGAGTGACAACCACCGGCCTCCCCTCGACTCGCTACGCTCGCTCGGGGCAAGCTCTAGCCCCCAACCCCCATCCTGTGGCATGGTTGCCGGACCCGATGGTCACCAACGCCAAGCCGCTGAGGATCCTGGTCGTTTCCGAGCGCGACTCCTGTCGCGGCCCGATGGCGGTCGGTTTCCTGCACGCGCTGGGCCCTGGGGCGGCACTGGCCCAGAGCGTGGGTCTCGAGCCCGGGGTGCTGTCGGCGCCTGCGGTCCGCGCGATGGCCGAGGCGGGCATCGATGTCGCGGGGCACGTCCCTCGGGACCTCGGCGCGCTGGAGACGCAGACGTTCGACGTCGTGGTGACCGTGGGCGAGAAGACGGCGGAGCGGGTACGGCATGCGCGGCTCGAAGCTCCCGGGGAAGGGGAGGACGCGGCGCGCTCGCACCATCCCCTCTTCGCGGGCATGCCGCTGCGATTGCACTGGGACGTGGAAGGCATGACTCCGGGCGTCGGTGGAGCGGAAGCCGACGCGGAATGCCGCGCGATCCGCGACCGGCTCCGGCGGCTCGCCGCGGCGCTGATGGACCAGGGCTGCCTGCCGTCGTTCGCGCGGGAGCGGGATCATCTGGAGCGGCTGCTCGACTCGCTGGAGGAGGGGATCATCGTCCACGACGAGGGGCGACGGATCTACCTCTTCAACCGCGCGGCGGAGCGCATCACGGGGCGTTCGCGGGAGGAGGCGCTGGGGGGGGACTGTCGCGAGGTCTTTCCGCCGGACGGCCTGTGCGGCAAGCAGTGCGCGTCATGCCGCGGACCGGCTTTGCCGACCGAGCGGTGCGACTATGCCACGACGTTCGCGCGCCCGGACGGCGAGTCGCGGCGGCTGCGCATCACCGTCTCGCCGGTCGAGCTGGACGACGACGGGGGGCGGGGCGTCCTGATCACGCTGCGCGACGACACGGAGGTGGAGTCGCTGCGCTGGCGGCTGCGCACGACGCGCAGCTTCCACGGCATGATCGGTACGGCGCCGGCGATGCAGGAGATCTTCGAGACGATCCGGCAGGCCGCGGTCGCGGACTACCCGGTGCTGGTCAGCGGGGAGAGCGGCACGGGCAAGGAGCTGGTGGCCAACGCGATCCACAACGAGAGCCGGCGCCAGGGCGGCCCGTTCGTCCCGGTGTCCTGCGGCGCGCTCCCGGAGACGATCCTGGAGAGCGAGCTGTTCGGGCACGTTCGCGGCGCGTTCACCGGCGCGATCCGCGAGAAGAAGGGGCGGTTCGAGCTGGCCGACGGAGGGACGCTGTTCCTGGACGAGATCGGCGAGCTGTCGGCCACGATGCAGGTCAAGCTCCTGCGCGTGCTCCAGGAGAAGCGCTTCGAGAAGGTCGGCGGCGAACGGACGATCCAGGTCGACGTGCGCATCATCGCCGCGACCAACCGCGACCTGCGCGCCGCCGTGCAGTCCGGCCTCTTCCGTGAGGACCTGTACTACCGGCTCGCGGTCGTCCCGATTCACCTGCCCCCGCTGCGCGAACGCAAGGAGGACATCCCGTTCCTGGTGGAGCAGATCCTCTCCGGCATCCGGCAGGAGTACGCCAAGCCCATCCGGGGGGTCTCCGACGAGGCGATGGACCGCCTTTTCGCGCACCCGTGGCCCGGCAACGTGCGCGAGCTGATCAACGCCCTGCAGTTCGCTTCCGTCCGCTGCACGGCGGACGTGATCCTGGCGCCCCATCTGCCGCTGGACGTGCGGCAGGGCGGCGAAGCCGCGCCGGGAGCGCGCGTCGAGGCGGCGGCCCCGTCGGCGGCCGATGACGCGATCTTCAAGCGCACGTGCAAGCTGGATCGGGGGGCGGTCGACGCGGCGCTGGCCAGGACCGGCGGCAACAAGGTCCGCGCCGCCAAGCTGCTCGGCGTGGGCCGCGCCACGCTGTACCGCTTCCTCAAGGGCAACCCGGCGACGTGAGACGCCCGCAGGCTGGCACGAGGCTCGCTACGCCGGTCCGACAATGCAGCCCGAACGCACCGACCCGACACAGCTCGCCCTGGAGCAGGCAGACGGCAAGCCGGAAAACCAGAACCTCCGCCGGGCCCTCCGCCTGTCGCGCGAGATGCTGGCCCTCGCGGACGAGGGCGAGCGGGACCACGCCGATCCGTCGTGCGCCATCCTCTACGGCACGCTGCGCGACATGGCGTACAAGCTCCGGCGGCATGCCGAGGAAGAGTGCGAGAAGCACCGCCGCGCCGGAAAGTGGGATTGAGCCCGTGCCGGAGCTGCCCGAGGTGGAGACGGTGGCGCGGCAGCTCGCGCCCCTCCTGGCGGGTCGCATCCTCCGGCGGATCGAAGTCCGCGATGCGCTGCTGAAGGTCCCCGACCGTCACCGGGCACAGGGCCGGAGGGTGCTGGGCGTGACGCGCCTGGGGAAGCAGGTTGCGATCACCCTGGGGCCCACGGCAGGCGACCCGCCGACCTGCCGCCTGCTGTGTCACTTGCGCATGACCGGCCGCCTGATCTGGCTCGACTCCGGCGAGACACGAGGCAACCCGAGACACGTCCGTGCGACACTTCGGTTCGACGCGGGACGCGTGCTCTTCGTCGACCCGCGGCGGTTCGGGACCCTGCGCGTGGTGCCCGGGGACGCCCCGGCGGGGCAATCCGGGGTCGACCCGATGACGCGGGCGTTCACGCCGCCTGCTCTGGCGGGCCTGCTGGCCGGGAGCCGGCAGGGCCTGAAGCCGTGGCTGCTGCGCCAGGACCGGCTGGAGGGCATCGGCAACATCTACGCGTCCGAGATCCTGTTCCATGCCGGGCTCGATCCGCGCCGCGCGGCCGGGTCGTTGTCCCGCGACGAGATCGGACGGCTCCACGGAGCGGTGCGGTCGGTCCTGGCGCGCGCGATCCGGCACTGCGGCACGACCTTCTCGGATTTCGGCGACACGCGCGGCCGGCCGGGCGGCTTCGGGCGCCTGCTGGCCGTCTACGGGCGGGAGGGCGCGCCTTGCCGGGCCTGCGGCGCCCGCGTCCTTCGCCTCGCCCAGCAGTCGCGCAGCACGTTCTACTGTGAGCATTGCCAGGGGACCGGTCGTGGTGGCACGCTTGTGGCATCCGGGCGGCTCGGCGCGAGACGGTAGGGGTCGTGCGCAAGCGCCCGGGAGTACGATCATGAAATGCCCAGGACAAGACACGCGGTACTGGAAGCCGGACGACATCTTCGACTGCCGGTGCACCTCGTGCGGGGCGACGCTCGAGTTCTTCAAGGACGAGTCGGCGCGACGATGCCCGTCCTGCGGCTTCCGGATGAAGAACCCACGGCTCGATCTGGGCTGTGCCCAGTGGTGTCCGTACGGGCCGCAGTGTCTGGGCACGGAGCCCGTGACGCAGGAGGGGAGGAAGGAAGGACCATGAGGAGCACGAAGGGAACCACCACGGAGCGGAACCTGATGGCGGCGTTCGCCGGCGAGTCGCAGGCGCGCAACCGCTACTCCTACTTCGCCGACCAGGCGCGGAAGGAAGGTCTTGAGCAGATCGCGGCGGTGTTCGAGGAGACGGCGGGGCACGAGCGCGAGCACGCGCGGCGGTTCTTCGGCTTCTTGGAGGGCGGCACGGTGGAGATCACCGGCGCATTCCCGGCGGGCAAGGTGGGGACGACGGCGGAGAACCTTCGCGAGGCGGCGGCCGGGGAGAACTACGAGCAGACGACCATGTACCCCGGGTTCGCCAAGAAGGCAGAGGACGAGGGTTTGGCGGCGATCGCGGCGGTCTTCCGGGCGGTCGCGACGGCGGAGAAGCAGCACGAGCGGCGCTACCGCGGGCTGCTGGCGAACCTCGAGGGTGGGAGGGTCTTCCAGCGGGAGAAGGCGGTGGTCTGGCGCTGCCGCAACTGCGGCTACCTGCACGAAGGACCCGAGGCACCGGGGGCCTGCCTGGCCTGCGGCCAGCCGCGGGCGCAGTTCGAGCTCCACGCCGAGAACTGGTAGGGTCCTTGCCGGCGCGCGAGGTGACGCGTGGCGCAGCAACAGGTCCGGATCCCCGTCCTCGGGATGACCTGCGCCAACTGCGTCGGCCGCGTCGAGCGCGCGCTGCGCACGAAGCTCCCGGGGGTCGCTGACGCGACCGCCAGCCTGGCCACCGAGAGCGCCACCGTCACCTACGACCCCGCGCTCGTCGATCTGCCGGCCATCGCCGCGGCGATCGACCGCGCGGGCTACCGCGCGATCGTGCGCGACGGCGCCGCGGCGGGCGACGACGAGGAGCAGGCGGCGCGCGACGCCGAGGTCCGCCGGCAGCGGCGCGCCCTCCTGGTCGGCGTCGCCTTCACGCTCCCCCTCTTCGTCCTCTCCATGGCCCGCGACTTCGCGCTCCTGGGCCACTGGTCCCATGCCGCCTGGTTCGGCTGGCTGCTCGGCGCCCTGGCCACCCCCGTCCAGCTCTACACCGGCCTGGACTACTACAAGGGCTCGCTGGCCGCGCTGCGCGACCGCAGCGCCAACATGGACGTCCTCGTCGCGCTCGGCTCCAGCACCGCCTACGTCTACTCGCTTGCCGTGCTCCTCCTCCCCGACCTGGGCGGCCACGTCTTCTTCGAGACCTCCGCCCTGATCGTCACGCTGATCAAGGTCGGCAAGATGCTGGAGGCCTCCGCGCGCCGACGGGCCGCGAACGCGATCCGGTCGCTCCTGGACCTTGCACCCGCGACCGCGCACCTCCTGGTCGATGACGTCGGCGAGCGCGACGTCCCGGCCGACGTGCTGCGGAAGGGCGACCGGGTGGCCGTGCGGCCGGGCGAGCGGATCCCCACGGACGGCGTGGTCGAGGACGGCGAGGCGGCGGTCGACCAGAGCATGCTCACGGGCGAGTCGGTGCCGGTGTCGCGGCGGGCCGGCGACAAGGTCATCGGGGCGACGGTCGACACGGACGGGCGCCTCGTCGTGCGCGTGACCGGCGTCGGGGCGGAGACGGCCCTGGCTCGTATCGTCGCGCTGGTGCGCCGGGCGCAGGCCAGTCGCGCCTCCATCCAGCGGCTGGCCGATCGCGTCTCCGCCTGGTTCGTGCCCGCGATCGTCCTCGTCGCGCTCGCCGTGTTCGCCGCCTGGTGGGCGATCGGCGGCGCGTTCGTCCCCGCGCTCGTCCGGCTCGTCGCGGTCCTCGTCATCGCCTGCCCGTGCGCGCTCGGGCTGGCCACGCCCACGGCCATCGTGGTCGGCACGGCGGCGGGCGCGAGGCAGGGGGTGCTGTTCAAGGACGCCGCGGCGCTGGAGCGGCTGCACCTGGTCACGACGTTCCTCTTCGACAAGACGGGCACGCTGACGCGCGGCCGGCCGGTGCTGACCGACGACGACGGCGACGCGGTCTTGCGGGACGCGGCGAGCGTCGAGGCGGCCTCGGAGCATCCGGTCGCCCGGGCGCTGGTGGCGGCGGCGAAGGAGCGCGGTTTGGCGACGGCCGAGATGCGCGAGTTCCGAAACTCCGCGGGGCGGGGCGTCGAAGCGAAGGTGGGGGATCGGCGCGTCCGCGTGGGCAGCCTGTCGTGGCTGGGCGAGCGGGACGGGATCCCGGAGGCGGCTCGCGCGCGCGCCGGCGAACTTGCGGCGGCGGGTCGGACGGTCGTCGGAGTCGCCGTCGACGGGCATTTTTCCGGCCTGTTGGCGGTGGCGGACGAGCCGAGAGCGGGATCGGCCGAGACGGTACGGGCGCTTCGCGCGGCGGGCGCGCGCGTCGTCCTGGTGAGCGGGGACACGGAGCCGGCGGCGAAGTCGGCAGCGAGGGCGCTGGGGATCGACGACGTGCGGGCGGGGGTGCTGCCGGAGGACAAGGCCCTGGTGGTGGAGGAGGCGCGGCGGCGGGGCGAGGTCGTGGCGATGGTGGGTGACGGGGTGAACGACGCGCCGGCGCTGGCCGCGGCGGACGTCGGCATCGCGATGGGAGGCGGCACGGACGTCGCGACGGACGCCGCGGACGTCGCGCTGGTGGGCGGCGATCCCCGCGGCGTGCTGTCCGCGCGGCTGCTGTCGGGGGCGGTCCTGCGTACGATCCGGCAGAACCTGTTCTGGGCGTTCTTCTACAACGTGACGCTGGTGCCCGTGGCCGCGGGCGCCCTGCACTGGGTCACCGCGCTGCCCCCCGTGATTCGCGACTTCCATCCCGCGCTGGCCGCCGCGGCGATGGCGCTTTCCAGCATCACCGTCGTCCTGAACAGCCTGCGGCTGGGCCGGGTGGGGGGGGCTCGTAGCTCGTAGCTCGTAGCTCGTAGCTCGTAGCTCGTAGCTCGTAGCTTGTGGTCACCACCAGCCACGAGCCACCAGCCACCAGCCCCCCACCAGCCACCAGCTACGAGCTACCAACCCCCCCTACAGCGACACGCGGTTTCTTCCCGTCTGCTTCGCGCGGTACAGCGCCTTGTCCGCGCGCTCGAAGAGCGAGACGGCGTCCCCGGCGTCGGCGGGGAAGGATGCCACGCCGATCGAGATCCCCGGTCGCAGCGGGATGCTGTCGCGGGCGTACGGGTGGGCGTTGACCTCGGCGTGGATCCGCACGGCCACGTCCCACGCTGCGCGCGCGTCGAGGTCCGGGAGGGCGGCGAAGAACTCGTCGCCGCCGAAGCGGCAGCCGATGCCGCGGCCGACCAGCACGCGGCCGATGAGGTGTCCGGTCTCGCCGATGACGTACGCGCCGAACAGGTGGCCGTGCGCGTCGTTGATCTGCTTGATGCCGTCCATGTCCATGCCCAGCAGGCCCAGCGGCACGCCGCGCGTCCGCGCCGCCTCGACCAGCGTCGCCAGCTCGCGGTCGAACTTCCTCCGCACGTACAGGCCGGACAGGTCGTCGATGTCGATCAGCCGCTGCAGCTCGGCGTCGTAGGCGCGCTCGATCGAGTCGCGCAGCTCGAAGCGCAGGAGGGTCTGTCCGAGCAGGATCGAGTCCCCGGGAGCGAGCACGGCGTCGCGGCAGTGCTCGTTGCGCACGACGGTGCCGTTCGTGCTGCCCAGATCGACGACGGCCCAGGCGTCGCCGCGATCCTCGAGGCGCGCGTGGCGCCAGGACACGCCGGAGTCGCCGAGCACGATGTCGGCCGTGGGGTCGCGGCCGAGCACGGCGTTGCCGCAGACCGGAATCCGCTTGCCGACGTCGCCGCCGGACATGACGACGATGACCGGGCGCAAGGCCTCCTTCAGCGTCGCGGAAAGCTGCTGCTTGAGCCCCTGGCCGCTGCTGAGCTGGACCGTCGCCTGGCAGCCCGGCGGGCGAACGCGCACCGAGCCGTCGGGGGGATCGCCGCCGGGTGGATCGGGCCAAGTCGCGCTGTGGCGCTGGTCGCGCATCGAGCGAAGATACTAGCACTTGTGCCGGGCGGTGGGTTAGGGGGGGGAAGTTCGCGCAAAGAACGCCAAGGACCGCAAAGGACGCAAAGGGGGAAGGGCAGAGGCTCCTGGTTGCGGCTTCCGGATGCGCTGGCTACCATCGGCGGCATGAAGATCCTCTACGGGGTGGTCGGCGAGGGAATGGGGCACGCGATGCGCTCGCGCGTGGTGCTCTCGCACCTCGTCGATGAGGGGCACGAGGTCGTGGTGATGGCGTCGTCGCGGGCCGCCGACTACCTGGCCAAGCGGTTTGCCAACGTTCGGCGCATTCACGGGCTGCACATCGTGTACGACGAGAACCGGGTGCGGCGCGGGAAGACGGTGTGGTCGAACGTGCTGCAGGGCTCGGCGGCGCTGCCCTCGCAGATCGCGGCCTACTTCCACCTCATCGCGGACTTCCGGCCGGCGGCCGTGGTGAGCGACTTCGAGTCGTGGACGTACTTCTACGCCAAGGCCCACGGGCTGCCGTGCTACTCGGTCGACAACATGCAGATCATCAACCGCTGCCGGCATCCGGCCGAACTGTTGGAGGGCGCGCACGCCAACTTCGAGCTGACGCGGGCGTTCATCACGGCCAAGCTGCCGTTCTGCGACCACTACTTCATCACGACGTACTTCCGGCCGGAGATCCGCAAGGAGCGGACGTCGCTGCACCCGCCGATCCTGCGGCCGGAGATTCTCGCGGCGAAGCCGGTGCGGGGGGAGCATCTGCTGGTGTACCAGACGGCCGAGGGGCACGACGTGCTGACGGGGATCCTGGCCCGGTCGGGGCGCGAGTGCCGCATCTACGGCATGCGGCGGGACATCAAGGAGGAGGCGGTCGAGGGGAATTTGCGCTACCGGCCGTTCGACGAGGCGGGTTTCATCGCGGACCTGGCGTCGGCGCGGGCGGTCATTGCGGGCGGCGGGTTCACGCTGCTCGGCGAGGCCGTGTACCTACACAAGCCGGTGTTGTCGGTTCCGGTCCGCGGGCAGTTCGAGCAGGTGTTGAACGGGCGCTACCTGGAGCGGGACGGGTACGGGATGACGGCGCCGGAGATCGATGAGGGGGTCCTGCGCCGTTTCCTGGACGCACTTCCGGCGTGCGAGGAGCGATTGGCGGTGGTGACGCAGGACGGCAACCGCGACCTGTTCACGGCGCTGGACGCGCACCTCGACCGCGCCGCCGCGGGGGTCGCGTGAACGCGCCATCGGACCCTATTCCACCCGAACCGCGAGCTTCAGCGAGCGGGTATCCGGGCGAGCGCTCCCCATGACCACCCCCATCGTCGTCGCTCTCGAGATGGGCTACGGGCACCTGCGCGCGGCGGCGCCGCTGGCGGAGGCGCTGGGCACCGAGCTGTTGCACGCCGACCGGCCGCCCCTGGCGGACGAGGCGGAGCGGCGGCGGTGGGCGCGGACGCGGGTAGCGTATGAGCGGATCTCGCGGGCCTCCCAAGTGCCCTTCGCGGGCGCGCCGCTGCGCGCGCTGCTGGACACGATCACCGCCATCCCGCCGCTCTATCCCTTCCGCGATCTCTCGGCGCCCACGTACGCGACGTACGCGCTGGAGCGGATGATCCTGAGCGGCCGGCTCGGTCGGACTCTGGCCGATTACCTGCGGCGCACCGGCGCGCCGTTGCTGACGACGTTCTATTCCGTCGCCGTCGCCGCCGACCGGCTGGGCATCTCGCCGGTGTGGTGCGTGGTGACGGACACGGACATCAACCGCATCTGGGTCCCGGTCGACCCGCGTGCGAGCCGCATCGTGTACCTGACGCCCGCGTACCGGGTGGACCGGCGGTTGCGGGCGTACGGCGTGCCCGCGGAGCGGATCCGCTTCACGGGCTTCCCGTTGCCGCCCGCGCTCCTGGGCGGGCCCGAGCTTCCGGCGCTGCGCCGCAACCTCGCCGCGCGACTGGTGCGTCTGGACCCCGCGCGTGCGTTTCGCGGGTATGCGGCCCCGGAGATCGCCCGGCTGCTCGGGCCGTTGCCGGAGGCCGAGGAGGGCCGTCCGCCGCACATCGTGTTCGCGGTGGGCGGAGCGGGAGCGCAGTCGGCGTTGCCGCGCGTCTTCCTCCCGGAGTTCCGGAAGCCGCTGCTCGAGGGCCGCATGCGGCTCACCCTGGTTGCGGGGGTGCGTGCGGAGGTGGAGGCTAGTTTCCGCGAGTGCTTGCGCGACACGGGTCTGGAGGGCGCGCTCGGGTCACGGATCGAGATCGTGCGCGAGCCGACGATGGAGGCGTACTTGCGGCGGATGAACGGGGTGTTGGCGGAGGCCGACATCCTGTGGACCAAGCCGAGCGAGATGGTTTTCTACGCCGCCCTCGGCCTCCCCCTGGTGCTTTCGTGGCCGGTCGGTGTGCACGAACGCTACAACCGTCGCTGGGTGGAGGAGCACGGCGCCGGCCTGCGTCAGCGCGACCCGCGTTCCGTCGCCGCGCACCTTGCCGAGTGGCTCTCCGACGGCACGCTGGCCGCGGCGGCCTGGTCGGGATTCACCCGGCTGCCCCATTCGGGGCTGTATGGGATACTGGAGGCAGTGGGGGCGTGATGGTGACGGGAGTCCCGGCGCCTTGTGGTGCTACGCGCCCGACTCCACGGGCTGGCCCGTGAGAGTGGAAGGTGCGATTGGCCTCCGGGCAACGTCCCGGAACACCGGACGGAGTGAGCGTCAGGGCCGCTTGGCCCTCAAGGACTGGGGTACCCTGTTCCACAACCCCGCCGCCGCTTCGGCCATCCCGGACCGCTTCTGGCTCGACCGATCCTTCGAGGGTGTCGACAAGCATCGCCAGCCAGACGTCACCACTGGATGAAGACCCTGCCGGCGTTCAGTACTATCTTCCCCTTCGCCGAGGAATCATTGCGGCGCCCCGGCCCGCTCGCCGACGAGGCAGACCCGGATTCTGGTGCCCGCTCGTGGTCAGCGATCGGCCGAATGCTGTCCCTCTGGTCGGTCATGTCGCCGGGGGTCCTGCACCGGAGCCAAGTCACGACGTCGGCCCTCAGGCGCCCCGCCTCGGACGCTCTGCCAATGGACGATTGTTGAACAGCCCCGCATGTCATCGGCATCCCGCTATCGGCTCGGCAAACTCTGTTGCCATTCTCACCGAGCGCTCCGACGGTCTCGCCGCGACGCGGCGTGTGTCAAGGGGGACCGGACCGGGGATGCCGAACAGGAGGTGCGAAGCGGGTCTGCCTCCTCCGGTTTGCTCGTCCGCCCTTTGCGTCCTTTGCGGTCCTTTGTGCCCTTTGCGCGAACTTCGGAAGCCCCCGCCCGAAGGCCGCGGCCTTCATTACGGCGGAATCGTGTCGCACATCCGCCGATAGCCGTCGACGATCTCCGCTCGGATGGCGGGGTCGTCGGGCAGCCGCTGCAGCGCGGCGTCGGTCACGAAGGCCGAAATGCCCTTCGCCGGCAGCTCCAGGCAGCGGCGACGCACGTCGGCTAGCCCGGCACAGACGTCCTTGAGCAGCGTGTCCAGCTCGCCGGGCGCGACGGGAGTCACCGGCTCCGGGATGCCTAGCCGTCGCCACTTCTCGAGTGCCTGGTCCTTCCGGCCGGCGTCCCAGTCGCGGCAAACGTCCGCCAGGCCGACATAGTACTGCCGGATCTGCGCCTCGACCTCGACGGCCGACACCGGCGTCCCGGATTCCTCGAACGCCACCCAATCGGGCGGCTCGGTGAGCGGGTGGACGGCGAGGAAGACGCAGGCGCCCGCCGTGAGCACTCCGGCGAGGTCGAAGACGAGGCCGACGGGACGGAGGCGCTCGGGGAACGACCGGCGCGCGGGAACCAGCAGGCCCAGGACGGCACCGGCGACGAACCCGCCGGCGTGGGCGCCGTTGTCGGCGTGGATCAGGAAACCGAAGCCCATCGTGTAGAACGCCCAGACGAGCATCCGGTTGCGGATCTCGCGCCCCTGCACCGTCCCGCTGCGGTGGCCCCACCCGGCCGCGGCGCCGATGAGACCCATGAGGCCGCCCGAGGCGCCCGCGGAGACCGCGTCGAGCCCGAACAGCTCGCTCACCAGGTTCCCCGCGACCCCGGTGACGACGAAGAACAGCAGCATCCGCAGCCGCCCGAAAACCTCCTCGGCCGCCGGGCCGATCTGCGACAGCGCGATCAGGTTGAACGCGATGTGCAGCGCCCCGACGTGCAGGAAGATCGACGTCCCCAGGCGCCACCACTCCCCGGCTTCCACCAGGGGAGGCCAGTGCGCGCCGAAACGCACCAGCGTCGAGATCTTGAACGACTGCAGGATGCTGCCCCCGTCGGCCAGCATCAGCCGCAGGTGGACCGCGAGCAGGGCGATGGCGAGCAGCGCGCTGACCGAGACGACGTCGGGAAGCACCAGGCCGGCCCGCCGGACGAGCCGCGAGGCGGAAGAAGGGAGCTTCGCGCCGCAGCCCGAGCAAGTGCGCTCGGAGCCGTCCGACAGCCGCCCGCACGCGGGGCACTCCTGGTGCCGCCGGGCCGCAAGCTCGGCGCGCGTCTGGACGTCCTCGCGGCGCCGGCGCGCCCGCTCGCGCCACATCTCCAGCTTCCAGCGCACGCGGATCGGGTTGAGGCCGAACCACGAGGCGACGGTCGTCACGCGGTCGATCCAGTCGCGGTCTCCGTGCGGCTTGTGGTCGCGGTCGTCGCTCATCGTTTCGCTGGTCCCGGACCGCGCGGGCTCACAGCCACCTGCGCACGCGGAAGTAGATGAGCAGGGCGATGCCGACCACCGCCATCAGCCCGAGGGCGAACAGGTAGCCGTACGGCCAGCCCAGCTCGGGCATGTTGCCGGACTGGCCGGTGTCGAAGTTCATGCCGTAGACGCCGGCGATACAGGTCATCGGCATCATGATCGTGGCGATGACGGTCAGGAACTTCATCACCTCGTTCAGGCGGTTGGACGCGGTGGAGAGGTACGCGTCCAGCACGCCGGCCAGCAGGTCGCGGTAGGACTCGGCCAGATCCGCGACCCGGGCAAGGTGGTCGTGGACGTTGCGGAAGTAGGGCTGGATGTCCTCGGGCACGATGTCCAGGTCGTCGCGGTAGAGGGCGGTGAGGATCTCCTTGTGGCGCGCGGAAGCGCGACGGATGCGCTGCAGCGAGCGCTTGAGGGTCAAGATGGCCTCGAGGTCCGCGCGCTCGGGCTTCCCGATGACGCGATCCTCCAGCTTCTCCACCTCGTCGTCGATCGCGTCCATCACCGGCGGGTACGCGTCGACCAGGCGATCCAGGAGATCGTGGAGCAGGAACCACGGCCCCCGGGCGAAGTGGCGGGGGTTGCGCAGGAGCGTCTCGCGCATCAGCCGCACGCAGTCCACGGGTTTCTCGTGGTACGTCAGGAGGAAGCGCGGGCCGACGACGACGTCCATCTCCTCCGTGTCGAACAGGTCCGCGTGCGCCGCCTTCGGCGCGCGCGCTTCGTGCACGGTGAGCAGCAGGTAGTCGTCGAAGTCCTGCAGCCGGGCGCTCGAGGAGGGCTCGCGGCAGGTCTCGATCACCAGCGGGTGCAACCGCATCGGGTCCGCCAGCAGCGCCGTCTCCTCCGCGGTCGGGGCCTCGAAGTCCAGCCACATCCACGCCGACTCGTCCGCCAGCAGCGCCGCCAGATCCTCGCGCGCGGCCTCGCGACATGTGCCGTCGGGGCGGCGGTAGACGTAGATCCGCAGCATGGCCCCACCTCTCAGTGCTTCGTCTCGGGCTCGGACCCGGTGCCCGCCAGACCGTCGATCGCGCTCCAGTCCACGTCGGGAAACCGCTCGCGCAGCCGATCCCGGTCGGCGGCGTCGAGCGACCGCCAGCGTTCCACGAGCGAGCGCTTGGTCTCGTCCTGCTGCCGGAGGAGGTCGTCGCGCAGCCGCTCGTGGTGCCGTGCGAGCGCCAGCGCGAGCAGCTTGCCCGAGAGGACGAAGCCGAGGACGAACTCGGCGACCAGCAGCGCGGGGATGCCGATCAGGGCGTATTCCATCGGCGCCAGCAGCAGGAGGGCGCCGGCGGCGAAGACGGAGAGGATCGCGCCCGCCAGGACGAAGAACACCCGCCACCGCAACATCCGGAAGATCCCGCGCACCCCGTCCGGGTCCAGGCCCACGCCCGCCTCACCGGCCGGCCCGGCCGCCAGGGCAGCCGCAGCAGCAAAGGGCACGGGGTCCACGGTCTTGGTCGGCTCCGCCATCGCGGCGGCAGTCTAGCGTGCGTGCCCGGGGCGTCAACAGGAGGCGAGCGGTCGAGCGGTCGAGCGGTCGAGCGGTGGTCCGGAGGTGCGGGCGGGGGAGTTGTTGGTGGTTGGTGGGTCGTTCGGGTCGAGTTGTTGGTCCCAAGGTGTGGGCTTCGATTGTCGGGGCGGGTGAGATAGGGTGAAGGACGTGGCGCGACTCGTCTTCGTCTTGGCAATCCTGTGGATCGCGTGCGGCGAGCGCGGGGGACGTGCCGGCGGGGAGGGACCGGGCCCGAGGGACATGGGCAGCGAGTTCGAGCCCGGGTACCGGGACGCCCCTTCCGAGGGGACTGAACCCAGGACGTCCGGCGTCCCTGCCGTCCCCGACCCCGGGGGCCCGCGGCCGCCGACTGCCGACCGCCGACCGCCGCCGCCCGACGTCGCGGCCACATTACTCGCCTTGCACTGTGCGGACCAACAACCAGCCACCAGCCACCAGCCACCAGCTCTTCGGGACGACGCGGTCGAGCCGGACTGGAGCTGGGAGCGGAAGGCGCGACGGGTCATCGACCGCACGACGCTGGCGGCCGCAGTGCGCAAGGTCCCGTTCGAGTTGCCCGAGGGGTTCGCGGTGTACGCGGCCCGCATCGTGCCGGGCGTCGGCGGCCCGGCATACGTGCTGTATCAGGCGGGGACCGGGGCGTTCACGCAGGAGTTCTGGCCGGCCTCGACGGTCAAGGTCCTCGCCGCGCTCGGAGCGCTCGACTTCGTCCACTCGCTCGGCCTCACCGGCGCCGCACAGGTGGCCTTCGACTCCGGAGCGACCGACACGCTGCGCGCGATCATCGACCGCGCGATCCGGGTCTCCTCCAACGAGGACTACGACCTCACCGTCCTGGTCGCGGGCCTCGACCGTCTCAACCAGGAGTTCCTCACGGCCGAACGCGGTTTCCCCACGACCGTGCTGGAGCGCTCGTACGGCGGCGGCAGCGTGCGCAGCTCTCCCGGAATGACGTTGACGGAAGGGGAGCGCACGGAGCGCGTGGGGGCGCGCCGGGGACGAGCGAGCTACGGCTGTCCCGACAACGGCAACTGCGCGGACCTGTTCGAGCTGACCGAGGCGATCCGCCGGGTCGTGCTGCGGGCGGAGATTCCCGAGGCCGAGCGGTTCGAGCTGGATGCCTCGGATCTGGCCGCGCTGGACGACGCCCTCTGCAACGCCGACTCGTCGTCCTTCCTCGACGGCGCGCGCGCCGCCTTCGGCGTCGAGCCGCGGATCTGCCACAAGACGGGCTCGTCGCGGGAAGACGAGGCGCTCGATCACGGGCTGATCGAGGACCCGGCGACCGGGGCTCGCTACCTCCTCGCGGCGGAGATCCCCGGCGAGGGCGACATCCCGGAAGCCAGGGAGCGGCTGTCGGCGCTGGCCGAGCAGGTGCTGCGGGCGTTGGCCAAGCAGCACGGCGGGCTCATGCTGCAGCCGGACGCGGGCGTGCCGCTGGTCGTGCAGGTCGACCGGGCGGAGAGCGGCGGCCGGCGGCGTGGGGGCCGCTGGGTCTTGACGATCGACGCGCCCTGCGCGGACGAGCTGGCGGTGTGGGTGGACGGGCGCAAGTCCGAGGCGGCGGCGGGGGAGGGATCGCGTTTCACGGTCGAGACGCGGGCGACGCCGCCGGGAGACCATCTGGTGATCGTCGTCGCCTCGCGCGAGGGCGTGCGGATCGGGTACCGTTCCCTGCGTGTACGGTTCGGGGCTCCTTGACGCAGCGCGTCACGCGGTGTACGCGTCTTTGGGGGTCGGCGCGGGGCGGGAGGGGGAACGGAGGCGGGAGCCATGGACCGGGAGAAGATCGCGTTCGCGGCGATGAAGCCGATCGACATGGCGTTGGGGGCGGTGATCGCGACGGCCAGGGCGACGGGGACCTTCGAACCGTTCGGCGAGCGGTTCTACGGCGTGGCGCGGAAGGTCCTGAACGACATGTACACGAAGAACAACGCCCTGGCGGCCGAGGGGCTGGAGAACGTGCCGTCCTCGGGCGGCGTGGTCTTCGCGTCGAACCACCAGAGCTGGAACGACGTACAGGTCATCGGCGCGACGTCTCCGCGCCGGTTGCGCTTCCTGGCCAAGTCCGAGTTCGAGACGTGGCCGATCCTGCGGCACCTCATCGCGTTGTCCGACTCGCCGTTCATCCGGCGCGGGGGCGACGCCGAGGGGATGGCGAACGCGATCCACTCGCTGCGCGAGGGCAAGGCGCTGATGATCTTCCCCGAGGGTACGATCCCGGGGGAGGAGGACCTCGGACGGCACGAGGTCGAGCCGGAGACGGGGTTGTTGCGCGGGCACACCGGGGCGGTGCGTCTGGCGATCGAGGCGCGCGTGCCGATCGTGCCGATCGGGGTCTCGGGAACCGGAGCATCGTTCCCGCCCGAGGTCTACCCGCGTCTGGAGATCCTGGAGACGCCGAAGCCAGTGCCGGTCACGGTGCGCTACGGAAAGCCCATCTCATTCGCCGCGCTCCACGGCAAGGCCGTCTCGGGAGATGACCTGCGACGCCAGACGCGCGAGCTGATGCTCGCCATCTCCGCGCTGGTCGACCACTCGCGCAACTACGTGCCGATCCGGGTGCCGATCCCGCCGTTGCCGAAGGTGAAGAAGCTCGGCGTGCTGCTCCTGCACGGGTTCACCTCGAGCGTGCGGACGGTGGACGGCATGGTGCCCCTGCTCCAGCAGTCGCGCCTGCCCTTCCGCATGCCGGTGCTGCGGGGACACGGTACGAAGTACACGGACATGGAAGGGGTGACGGCGCAGGATTGGTACGACGACGCCGAGAAGGCGCTCCTGGAACTGGCCAAGGAGGTCGACAAGGTCGTCGTGGTCGGGCTGTCGATGGGCGGTCTCGTGGCGCTCAACCTGGGCATCCGGCAGCCGGACAAGATCGCCGGCATCGTGACCTGGGCGGCGGCGCTGCGCTTCCGCGACCCTCTGGCTCCCCTGTCCGGGCAGATGGCCAAGGTGATCAAGAGCTGGCCGGCGCCGGAGGCATTCAACGATCGGAGCCTCAAGGCGTTCTCCGAGAATTATCCCAAGTTCATGACCTCGGCCTTCGTCTCGCTTTTCCGCTACGCACAGGAGACCGAGCGTCGCCTGCCCGAGCTGCGCGTGCCGGTCTGCGTGCTGCACTCCAAGGGGGACCAGGTGATCGATCCGCTGGCCGCCAACCTCATCTACCGCGACGTCTCCTCGCCGTGGCGCGAGATCCACTGGTTCCGCAAGTCCGGGCACGAGATGGGCCAGGACCTGGAGCGTGAGGCGGTGTTCGCCAAGACGATGGAGTTCATCGCGAAGTTCCGGCCGTAGGGGGCAGGAAGAAACCACCGATGGACACCGATGGACACCGATGGGAAAGGGACTTCTCGCGCAGAGGCGCAGAGACGCAGACGGGAAGTTGGAAGGAACCACCGATGGACACCGATGGACACCGATGGACACCGATGGGGGATTCGAGCAGGGAAGGCTGGGCGAGCGTGATGCGAGTGCTGGGACCGCCGCCGGACGCGGTGGTCGATCCGGTCACGGGGACGTTGCGTTGCGGATCGTTCCGCGGGCCGCTGCCGCCGGTGGATCTGCGGCCCTTGGGGCGGGACCTGCTGTCGCGGGCGGTGCGGCGCAAGCGCTGGCTGTGGGGCACGATTGTCTCGGACGAGGCGCTGCTGGGCTTCGCGGTCGTCGACCTGGGCTGGCTGGCGAGCACGTTCGCCTTCGCCTGGGACCGCCGGGAGCGCCGGATGCTGGTCGATCGCTCGGCGCTGGGTCCCGGGTTCCGCGGGCTAGTGAACGATCGAGCCGAGGATGGGTGCGAGGCGCGCTTCGGCGGCGGGAGGACCCGGGCGAGGGTGGCGCGGCGGCTGGGCACCACGGCGTACGAGGTCGACGTCGAGCTGGGCGAGTTGCGGATCGAGGCGACGCTGGAGTCGGCCTCCGCGCCGCCGCCGCTGTCCGCGATTGTCGAGCTGCCGCCGGACGCGGTGGCGACGACGCAGAAACGCGCGCTGCTCGCGGCGAGCGGAAGAGCGAGCGTGGGCGAGCGGACGTTCGCGCTGGACGGCGCGGTCGCGGGCCTGGACTACTCGCACGGCTACCCGCCGCGGCGCACGATCTGGAAGTGGTGCTTCGCGCTGGGACGCGCGCGCTCCGGCGAGCCGATCGGGGTAAACGTGGTGCAGGGCTTCGTCGGCGAGCCCGAATGCGTGGTGTGGGTTGGCGACGACGTACACCCCGTGGGTGAAGGCCACTTTGAATTCGATCGCGGGAACCTTCTCGCGCCGTGGCGCATCCGGACGACGGACGGGGCGGTCGAGCTGAAGTTCGCGCCGGGCGGGATGCACCGCGAGGAGAAGAACTTCGGCGTCATCGCCTCGCACTTCGTGCAGGCGGCCGGGACGTTCGACGGCACGATCGCCCTCCCCGGCCGTGCGGCGCTGGAGTTGGACGGAGTCGCGGGTGTCGCCGAGGACCAGGACATGCTTTGGTAGGGGGCCGGGGGGTGGGGACTGGGGGCTGGCAGCACATGGGACATTCGCTTATCCGAACCGCGGGCTTCAGCCCGCGGTTGCCGACCGCTCAGCCGCGGGCTGAAGCCCGCGGTTCCGTTGTGGGCGACCTGGGCGTTCTGGCTTCCTTCGCGTTCGCGGCGACTGTCGCGTGCGGGCCTGCGACGCCGCCGCCGGTGGGGCCGACGACGGCGCGGCCCGTGACGGGGCCCGCCTCGCCCGCGCCTACGCCCACGCCCACGCCGGCGGAGGAGCCGCCGTTGGTCTGCACCACGAGCGCGCCCGAGGGGTGCCTCGAGGCGGGGCGGCGGCATCTGGAGCTGAATGCGCTGGACGAGGCCGAGGAGAGCTATCGCATCTCGTGCACGGTCGCGCTGGACGAGGCGGGGTGCACGGGGGTCGGGTCGGTCCTGGCGGTGCGCGGGCAATCGGACATGGCGGAGTCGTGGTTCCGTCAGGGGTGCGAGGGTGGGGACGCGGACGGTTGCTACCATCTGGCGATCCAGATCGAGTCGCGGGGTGATTCGGCCGAAGCGGATCGATTGTACCACGGGGCATGCTCGTCGGGTGTCCTGGCGTCGTGCATGGCGCTGGGCTCGTTGCGGCTGGCGAGCGACGCGGGGGACGCGGAGAGCGCCTTCCGGGCTGCGTGTGCCGCGGAGGGACCGATCCTCCCGGCGGCGTGCTCGGCGCTGGGCCGCGTGCTGCGGGACACCGGCCGCGCCGACGAGGCCCAGGCGGCCTTCGTCCGCGCGTGCGACGCGGGGGACGCCGCCGGCTGTCGCGAGCTGGGACGCGGGTTGGACGCGGGGTCAGGGGCGGTGGACGCGTTCCGGCGAGGGTGCGACGCGGGCGACGCCGAGGCGTGCTACGAGAGCGGGCGGGCGTCGCTGGCGGAGGCTCGGTTCGACCAGGCCGAAGCATCGTTCCGGTCCGGCTGCGAGCGCGGGCACGGGCGCGCGTGTCTGGAGCTGGGGCACCGGCTGGTCGCGCGCGGCGAGACGGAGGAGGCCGAGACGTCGTACGGGAAGGCGTGCGACGACGACGTCGCCGACGGCTGCCGCGCCTTGGGCGCGGCGCGGCAGGCGGCGGGGGAGACGGAGGACGCGGCCGCGCTGTTCGGCCGCGCGTGCGCGCTGCACGACCCGGAATCGTGCGCGGCGTTCGGCGCACTGCTGCAGCGCGCCGGGGGCGAAGCGGGAGCACAGGCGGCGTTCCAAGCGGCGTGCGACGGGGGCCACGGGGAGTCGTGCCGGACGCTCGGGCGGATGTACGAGGACGGCGGCGACCGCCGGGAGGCGGAGCGATCGTACGCGGCGGGATGCGACGCCGGCAACGCGCCCGCGTCCTGCACGGCGCTCGGCGATTTCCTGGCCGGACGCCGGCGCGCGGACGAGGCGACGGCCGCTTATCGGCGAGGCTGCGACGGGGGCGATGCGGCGGCGTGCCTGGCGAGCGGCGAGCGCGAAGCGGAGGGGGACGTGGCCGCGGCAGAGACGGACTTCCATCGTGGCTGCGAGCTCGGTCTCGCTGCTGCGTGCACGGCATACGGCGCGGCGCTCGAGGCGCGCGGGGCGCGCTGGAACGACGCCCAGGACGTCTACCGCAAGGCGTGCGACGGCAACGACGGACCCGGCTGCCACGCGCTGGGCGTGCTGCTCGAGGCCCACGACCGCTTCCCCGACGCGATCGCCGCCTACCGCCGCGGCTGCCTCGCCGGCGACGCTCCGTCGTGCGACGCGGCGGGGATGCCGGCGCCGTAGGGAGCGTCAGCCGCGGACCGTCACGCCTTCTCGTCCCGCCGCACCCTCCGGAACGCCTCCCGGAACGGCACGCCCGACTCCTGCACGAGGCGGTAGGCGCGCTCGGCGAGCCGGAGGTCGTCGTCGAGCGCCGCCGCCATGCGGGTTCCGTCGAAGCGGACCAGAGGAACGGCATGGGCCATGAGTCTCGCCGTGGCGAGCACGCCGTCCAGGCCGCGGAAGAGGGCCTTCTTCACGAGCTGCAGGTCGCGGTGGTACCCCGACGGCAGCTTCGAGGTCACGGCGAGCACCTCGAACAGCGCCGCGGCCGCCTCGCCGCTCCGACCCCGCGCCAGCTCGAACAGGTCCGGGTTGCGCTTCTGGGGCAGCATCGAAGAACCCGTGGTCAGCTCGGGCGGGAGCCGCACGAAACCGAACTCCGCGGTCGCGAACAGGCACAGCTCGGCCGCGAGCCGACCGAGGTCCTGGCCCAGGAGGGCCGCCTCGAACAGGGCGCCGGCCTCCGCCTTGCCCCGCGAGAGCTGCACCGCGGTGACCGGCACATGCGGCTCGGAGAAGCCGAGCGAGGCGGTCGTGTGCCCGCGGTCGAGGTTCAGGACGGGCACGCCGTAACCCGCGGCCGAGCCGAGCGGGTTCCGATCGGCGCGGCGACGGGCGGCCCGGAGTCCGGCGGCGTCGTCGCGGAGGTCCGCGGCGAACCCGCCCGCCCACAGCGCCACGGAGGACGGCATCGCCCGCTGCAGGTGCGTGTAGCCCGGCATCGGCAGCGAGCCCTGGACGAGGGAGACGCCGTCGAGCGCTCCGGCCACGGCCCCGGCGGCCTCGGCGAGCGTCTCGAGCGCGTCCTTCAGCCACAGCCGCAGGGCGACGAGCACCTGATCGTTCCGGGAGCGGCCGAGGTGGATCCGGGAACCCGCCTCGCCGCACGCTTCCACGAGCCGGTTCTCGAGCGCGGTGTGGCAGTCCTCCTCCTCCAGCGACACGCGCCAGGCGCCCGCGGCGTGGTCCGCCCCGATGCGTTCGAGCGCGGTCCCGAGCGCGGCGAGGTCGTCCGACGAGAGGAAGCCGGAGGCGTGGAGCATCGCCGCGTGTGCCGCCGACGCGCGAACGTCGTAGGCCACGAGCCGGTCGTCCAGGAGGTGGTCCTCGCCCGCGGTGTACTCGAGGACGATCCGATCGAGCGGTTCGCCGCGGTCCCATAGCCTCGTCATGCGTCCCACCTTCTTCCCGCGGCCCGCCCCGTGCCGCCGCCCGGCGGACCGTCAGGGCGCTGCCGGTCCGAGCCGGCCGGCGCAGCGACGGACGGCCTCCTCGTAGAACCGGGCCCCGGCGAGCACCTCGGCCTCCTCCACGTACTCGTCCGCCGTGTGCGATCGCTCCGAACGGCCGGGCCCGACCTTGATCGCCGGAGCGACCTTCGCCCAGAAGACCCAATCCGAGACTCCCCGGGAGCCGAAGGCGCGCGCACCGGGCCGGGCACCCAGCGCCGCCTGGACCAGGGGATGACCGGCGTCCGTCTCGCACGGGGCGAGTCGGTCGCTCACGACGCGGACCTCGCCCTCGCAGACGCCCCGGATGCGGACGGCCACGGCCTGCGGCGCGGGCTCCGGGTTCACACGAACGTCGAGCAGGCAGCTCGCCTCGGCGGGCACCATGTTCCGCGCCGTCCCGCCGCGGAGCAGCGTCGGCTCCAGCGTGACCGGCCCGAGGGCCGGGTGCGAGGGGCCCAGGTCGAGGCCCGCGAGGGCCACGAGGTCGCGAGCGAGGCCGTGGATGGCGTTGCGCGCCCCGGTCGCGCGCCCGTGGGCGGCGTGGCAGGCGTCGCCGTGCGCGACCAGCTCGAGCACCAGGAGCCCCTTCTGCGCCACCGCCACGTCGAGTCCCGTGGGCTCGCCCACGATCACCGCCGCTGGGCGCAGGCCGCGTGCGGCGAGGTGCGGCACCAGCGCCTCGGCGCCGGCGCCTCCCGTCTCTTCCTCGGCGGTCAACGCGAGCAGCAGCCGGAGGCCCAGGGCGTCGAGGTCCGGCGCGAGGCGGAGCGTCGCGGCCGTCATGGCCGCCACCGAGGCCTTGGCGTCGTTCGATCCGAGCCCATAGATTCGTCCCGCCACGACCTCCGGAACCAGCGGATCGCGGGTCCAGCCCGGCGCGGGGGGGACGGTGTCCAGGTGCGTGCAGAGGCAGAGCAGCGGCGCGTCCGCAGGTCCCACCACGGCCCAGACGTTGGTCCCGAGACGCTCCGGCGCCGCGCCGGCGTTGGCCAGAATAGCTGCGACGTCCGCGGCGAGCGCGTCCTCCTCGCCGGACACCGAGCGCGTGGCCACGGCGCGGCGGTGGAACCGCAGCAGCGACTCGTCGTTCATGCGGGCGCGGCTCCCTGCGCCAACTCGGCGGGCAGGATCTCCGCACGGTCGTGGACGATGAGCGTCCCGGCGCCCTCGTTGGTGAAGACCTCGGCCAGCAGGCTGCCGGGGGAGGCGTGGCCGACGACGTGGACGCGCGGCACACCGCCGGCGAGCGCCGCGCGCGCCGCGTTGACCTTCGGCAGCATGCCGCCGCCGAGAGCGCCGCGCGCCTCGAGGGCGGCGAGGCCGGGGAGGTCGACGTAGGAGACCAGCGAACCGGGGTCCTTCGCGTTCTCGAGGATGCCGGGCGTGTCGGTGAGGAAGACGAGCTTCTCCGCGCCGAGGGCCACGGCCACGGCAGAGGCGACGGTGTCGGCGTTGACGTTGAGCACCCGCCCGGCGTCGTCCGCCGCGAGGGGCGCGAGCACCGGGGTAAACCCGGCGGCCAGCAGGCGCTCCAGCGCGTCGCGGTCGACCGAGGTCAAGTCGCCGACCTCGCCGTAGTCCACGGTCGCCGATTCGCCGCCGGCCTCCCGGACGACCGGCGGTCGCACCTTGGCCCGCAGGATCGCCGCGTCGACGCCCGAGAGGCCGAGGGCCGGGAGGTGGGCGCGGCGGCACTCGGCGAGGATCTGTGTGCTGACCTTGCCGCGGATGGCCAGGATCACCGTGTCGAGCATGGCGGGCGACGTCACCCGCCGTCCGTCCACGAACCGGTTCTCGACGCCGAGCCGCGCGGCGAGCGCCGTGGCCTGCGGCCCACCGCCGTGCACCACCACGACGCGGATCCCGAAGGAGATCAGAATGCCGACCTGCTCCACCACCGCGCGCACGGCGGCTCCGTCCCGGGTCGTGGAGCCCCCGAGCTTGACCACGAAGGTCTTGCCCCGGAACAGCCGGACGTAGGGCAGCGTCCGGACCAGGGCCGACAAGGTGGCCTCCCGATCGTGGGGCATGTTCATGCACCTTCCTCCGTGAGCAGCTCGAGCAGCAGGGCCTTCTGCGCGTGGAGCCGGTTGCCCGCCTCGCGGAGCACCAGGCTCCGGGGGCCGTCGAGCACCTCGTCGCGCACCTTGACGTTGCGGCGCACGGGCAGGCAGTGCATGAACCGCGCGTCGGGCCTGGCCGTCGCGAACCAGTCCTCCGCCACGCACCAGTCGCGCAGGGGGCGGCGACGCTCCGCCTCCTCCGCCGGCCGGCCGTAGAGGTCCGGGGCGCCCCAGCTCTTCGCGTACAGCACGTGGGCTCCCTCCAGCGCCTCCCTGCGGTCGGCGGTCTGCCGGATCGAGCCGCCCGACGCGGCCGCGAGCCGGGCGGCGCGTTCCGTGAGCGGCCCCGGCAGGGCGTACCCGTCGGGTCGCAGGATCGTCACGTCCATGCCCCGGCGGGCCGCCATCGTGAGCGCCGCCGCCGGCACGGCCAGCGCGAGCGGCTTGGGGTGGTACGCCCACGACAGCACGAACCGCCCGCCCCGCCGTGGGATCCCGACGTCCTCGAGCGTCTTCCAGTCGGCGAGCGCCTGGCAGGGATGGGCCGCGGCGGACTCGAGGTTCACGAACGGCTTCGGGCAAAGCTCCGCCATCCGGCGGATCACCCCGTCCGCGAGATCCTCGGCGAGGTCCTTCCCCTTGGCGAAGCAGCGGACGCCGAGCGCGTCCGCGTACTCGGCGAGCACCGGAATCGCCTCCCGCACGTGCTCCACCGCATCGCCGTCCATCACCACGCCGTCGCGCGTCTCGAGCGCCCAGCTCGACTGGCCAGGCGTGATCACGAACGTATCGCCCCCGAGCTGCTTCACCCCGGCCTCCATGGAGGCCAGGGTGCGGAGCGACGGGTTCATGAACAGCAACGCGACGACCTTCCCCCGGAGGGCGCTCGACAGGGGATTCGCCTCGAGCTGCCTCGCCCGCCGGAGCACCGCCTCCAGGCGCTCGTCCGCCAGGTCCGACAGGTCCAGGAATCGTTTCATGGTCTCTCCGTCCTTCCCCTCACGCGGGCACCGCCCGCAGCCCATCGAGGATCCGGTCGACGTGCTCGTCCTCCAGGATCAGCGGCGGCAGCAGCCGGACCACCCGCGGATCCGCCGCACCGCCCGCGAGGATGCCGCGGCCGCGCAAGTCGGCCAGCACGTCCTTCGCGGGCCTCGTCGTCCGGAGACCGAGCAGGAAGCCCGCTCCCTGCACGGCAGTGACGACGCCGCCGACAGCCTCCGCGCGCAGGCGCGCCGAGAGCCGGCGCACCCGCTCCAGCAGACCTTCGGACTCGATGACGTCAATCACCGTCTCCACCAGCGCGACGGCCATCGGCCCGCCGCCGAAGGTGGTGCCGAGGTCGCCCTTGCCCACCCGCGCCGCGAGGGACTCCGGCAGGAGCAGCGCACCCGCCGGGAACCCCCCGGCGAGCCCCTTGGCGGTGGTCAGCAGGTCCGGCGTGACGCCGTACGCTTGAGCCGCGAACGGCCATCCCGTGCGACCCATGCCGCACTGCACCTCGTCGAAGATCAGGACCGCCCCGTGCCGCTCGGTCGCGCGACGCGCCGCTTCCAGGAACGGCCGCGGCAGCTCCCGCGCGCCCGCGAGCCCCTGCACGGGCTCGAGGATCACCGCCGCCGTCCGCGAGTCCACGGCGGCCTCGAGCGCCCCGACGTCGCCGAAGGGGACCCACGCCACGGGACACGGCGACCCGGGGAACCCGTACCACTTCTCGTGACCGGCGGTGACCGCCGCGGCCCCGGCCGTCCGGCCGTGGAACGCGCCTTCCACCGCCACGACGTTCGGTCGGCCGGTGGCGAGGAAGGCCACGCGCAGCGCGTTCTCGTTCGCCTCGGCGCCGGAGTTCACGAAGAAGACCTTCGAGAAGCCGGGCGGCGCGAAGGCGAGGAGCCGTGCCGCGGCCCGCTCCCGCATCGCGAGCGGCACCACGTTGCTCTGGAAGAACAGGCCTCGCGCGGCGGCCTGCAGCGCCGCCAGCAGCCTCGGGTGGGCGTAGCCGAGCAACGCAACGGCGTGGCCGCCGTAGGCGTCGAGGTACCGCGCGCCCGCGGCGTCGAACAGCCACGGCCCCTCGCCGCGCACGGGCTCCAGGGGGACCTGGTGGTAGACGTCCAGCAGCGCGGTCATCAGAAGTATCCTAGGCCGGGCAGCCGGAGCCCGGAGTCCTCGGGAAGACCGAACAGCCGGTTCATCCACTGGATCGCTCCGCCCGCGGCGCCCTTGACCAGGTTGTCGAGCACCGACGCGACGACGAGCGTCCGGCCGCGGGTCGCCAGGCCCAGGCGACAGCGGTTCGTGCCGACGACTTCGGCGAGCCGCGGGGGCGTCGCCGACACTTCCACGAACGAGCCTTCGCCGTAATAGCCCCGGTACGCGTCCGCGACGTCGGCCGCGCCGCGGGGCTCCCGGAGGGCCATGCGCAACGTCGCGTGGATCCCGCGGACGAACGGGCCCGAATGCGGCACGAAGTCCACGTTCGGCTCGACGCCGCCGCACGCCTCCCCCAGGAGGATGCGCATCTCCTCTTCGTGCCGGTGCGCCAGGGGCGAGTAGGCGTAGAGATTGCTCCGGCGCTCGGGGTGGTGCGTGTTTGCGGCGGGCGTCCGGCCGCTGCCCGAGCTGCCGGTCACGGCCGAGACGAACACGTCCGGCTCGACCAGGCCGAGCGCGAGCGCCGGGTAGGCGGCGCAGAGGGCGGCCGTCACGAAGCAGCCGGGCTGCGCGGCGTGGACGGGGGTGTCGCCACGGTCGTGTTCGGGCACGGAGCAGCGGAACGCGGCGCAGCGGCCGGGCGCCGCGTGCGTCGTGCCGTAGATCCGCTCGAACCGCTCCGGGTCGCGGAAGCGGAAGTCGGCCGACAGATCGACGGCGTGCACGTCGGCACCGGCGGCCTCGGCCTGTCGCAGCAGCGGATCGAGCAGCGCCGCCGTGGCGCCGTGCGGCGTCGCCGCGAAGACCGCCGAGGGCGCCCCCGGCCGGAAGAGGGCGGCGGCCGCTGCGACGGGGGCGAATCGCAGGTCGTCGGCCGCGGTGCCCGCGAGGTGGGGGAAGGCGGCCGTCACCGGCTCGCCCTGCCGGGTGCCCGACGCGACGCAGGCGACCGAGAACCGAGGGTGCAGAAGCAGCAGGCGCAGCAGCTCGCCGGCCACGTAGCCCGTTCCCCCCAGCACGACGACTGGGATCGCCGCTTCAGGCATCGGGCACCTCCACCGCTTCCACGCTTTCGCGCGGCGGCGCGGCCAGCCCCAGCCGGGAGAGGACGAGGTCTCCCAGGCGCCGCGGGTCCGTCCGGGCGTTGATGCCGGGCACTCCGGTCTCGCGCTCGATGAGGCGCGTTCCGGCGGCGTTGTCGGTGGCCGGCCCCGTCACGACGGTCGTTTCGATCGCGTGGCGTTCGCGGAGCAGACGGACGCCGCCCCACGAGGCCACGGGGTCATTCGCGGCCAGCACCACGGTCGTGAAGCACGCGCGGAGCGGCACGTCGTCCAGGATCGCGTCCACCCCGTACAGGCCGAGCAGCCCGTCGCCGAGCTCGAGCACAATCGCGTCGGGGCGGTCCTTCGCCAACTCGGTGAGGAGCGTCCGGGCGAGGTTCGGGGCGTTGGCCGCGGACGTGGTGACCACGCCGAGGTCGTTGAAGAAGAGGGTGCGCGCCGCGCCAGAGTCCTCCATGGCGAGGGTGTCCCGCCGGAGGGAGACGCCCGTGGCTTTGGCGGCGTGGACCTTCATGCCGCGGTGCACGAAGGACTGCACGAGGGCGCAGGCGGCCTGCGTCTTCCCGGCGTTCATGCAGGAGCCGACGACGGCGACCACCGGCACCCCGGCGGCGTCGAGGTGCGGCGCCGGCGGGATCGCGCCCTGGGTGATGTGCGCGGGGAGGCCCACGCGGGCCCCGAGGTAGGGGAAGTGGAGCACCTGTCCCAGGACCTCGCAGTCGAACGGTGGACCGAAGTCGGGGTTGATCCCGTCGCAGACGCCCAAGACCCCTCCCGTGTTGAGGATGTGGATCCGGTCGCCCACGGCGACGGTCTCCGGAAGGTGGCCCGCGTAGCCGAACAGCGCCTTGCGGTGGCCGAGCGCCCCCGCGACGACGTCGCCGGACTTCACGCGGGAGAGGCGGCCCGAGGGCAGCTCGAGCTGGTTGTAGGCGGACTTGTCGGTCAGCACCCGGACGACGACCACGCCGCCCTCCACGGCGGGGATGTCGGCGCCGAGGAACAGCTCCCGCGAGAGCTTGCAGTTCCGCGTGACCGAACCGATCTTGTCGACGATGATCCGCTTCACGTCGCGTTCCTTCCGGCCCGCGCCGCGAGCATTCCGGGCAGCGCGAGGAGCCGCGCGAATCCGCGAGCGTCGGCCGCGCTCCACTCGCCCGCCGCCTCGCCGTAGACCGCCGCCGAGGCCGCCTTGAGCGACCACGGCGACGCGACGCCCTCGACGAACAGGGCGCCCGGCCGGAGCAGCAGCTTGACGGTTCCCGTGACCCGCGTCTGCGACGAGCGGAAGAACGCCTCGAGGTCGCGGGCCACCGGATCCAGGGCCTGCCCCTCGTGCACGAGGTCGCCGTAGACCGCCGCCAGTCCGTCCTTGACCCGCTGCTGCCGGCCGGTGAGCACCAGCTTTTCGAGCTCACGGTGCGCGGTGATGAGGATCGTCGCCGCGGGCGCCTCGAAGGCCACGCGCCCCTTCATCCCCAGGATCGTGTCTCCCAGGTGGATGCCGCGACCGAGCGCGAAGCTCCCGCCCAGCAAGTTGAGCCGCTCCACGAGCGCCACGGCCTCGAGCGGCTCACCGTCCAGCGACACCGGGCGGCCGCGCTCGAAGCCGACCACGTGCCGCTCGGCGGCCCGCGGGCGCTCGAACGCGCCGGCGGACCAGACCCAGGACTCCTCGGGCAGCGGCTCCACCGTGTCCGAAGTCTCGCGCCCGCCGATCGTCACCCCCCACAGTCCGGCGTTGACCGAATACGCCGCCCGCTCGGCGGGCCAGGGACTGCCGCGGCCGGCGAGGTACGCCACTTCGTGCGCCCGCGTGAATCCCTCGTCGCGCACCGGCGCCAGGACCTCGAGCTCGGGAGCCAGGGTCCGCAGCGCCACCTCGAAACGCACCTGGTCGGTCCCGGCCGCGGTGGAGCCGTGCGCCACCGCACGCGCCCCCAGCTCCCGCGCCAGCTCCGCGACGCGCCGGGCCTGCAGGCAGCGCTCCGCGCCGACGCAGATCGGGTACACGTGGCCGCGCAGCACGTTGCCCATGACGAGGTAAGCGAGCGTCTCGTCGAAGAACGCGCTCCGCGCGTCGAGGGTCACGTGGCGGGCGGCGCCCAGACGCAGGGCCCGCGCCTCGAGGCCGGACCGGGCGGCGGCGTCCAGGCCGCCGGTGTCGACGGTGACCGTGACGACCTCGGCGCCCCGATGCTCGACGAGCCACGGAACGAGGAAGGACGTGTCGAGGCCGCCGGAATAGGCGAGCACGACGGTGTCAGCCATGGGTGCGACCCTCCACCAGCGGCGCGAGCCGCGCCAGGACCCGCGCCTGCTGCCGGCGACCCGCGGTGGCCGCGAAAACCACGTCGTCGCCGGCGAGCGTCCCGACCACCTCGCGCCAGCCGCACTGGTCGATGGCGAGGGCGACGAGCGGCGCGCGGCCCGGCGGCGTGCGCAGCACGAGCAGGTTCGGACCGGCCGGCGTGCAGCGCTGCAGGTAGTGCCCGATTTCGTCGAGCGCCCCGGCGTCGCGCCCGGCACCGCTCGGCGCGTGCCCGGTGCCGGGCGGGGCGGCAACGTAGCGCCCGTCGAGCTTGGCGGCGCGCAGCTCCGCGAGGTCCCGCGAGACGCTCGGCTGCGTGACGCGGCAGCCGCGACGCCGCAGGCGCGCGAGCAGCTCCGTCTGGCTGTGGATCGGCTCCGCCCGCAGGATCTCGAGGATCGCGCGGTGTCTTTCCCGCCACTGTTCCGGTCGCGCTCGCATGTGCCCCTCCGCCGCCCTGCCGACCGGTCTTCCCCTCCGGCCGGCATGATGCGCATGCCTTTTACATCATGCGCATAACCATGCAAGCACTTTCTTCGCGGTCCTCGGGGCGGAGTCGGGGCGCCCTGGCAACGGGGCCCGCATCGGCGGTACGCTGGCGTCCCAAGGAGGCGACCATGCAGCGACGAGCGCGGACCGTCCTGTTCGGCTTGGCGGCGTGCGCGGGGTGGCTCGACGGCGGCTGCGCCGACGAGCGCGAGGCGGTGGATCGCGTCCAGCCCGGGGCGCTCGACAAGGCGTTCTTCGTCGGGCCGGATCTGGCCGATCCCGGAGACGACCCCGAGTTCTACATGCGCACGACCGTGGTCGACGTCGCCGCCGGCGCCGGCTCGGACGGCCTGTTCACCAACTCCGACGCCCAGCCGACGGTGCGCGTGCGCTGGGAGCTCACCGAGGACCTCCTCCTGGCGCGGCTGACCTACGAGCTGATCGAGGACTCGGACCACAAGGGCGCCCGCCGCACGCCGGACGGCCAGATTGTCGCCGCATTCGGCATCGAGAAGCACTTCGACATCGTGCACGAGTACAACGCGACGACGGGCGAGCAGATCAACGTCGTCGAGGAGAATGACTTCGACCGGCCGTGGTACGAGCGCGAGTACTTCCGCGTCGACTGGTCGAGGAACCTGATCACCGACGCCTACGACCTGGATGCCCTGTCGCAGCTCGGCATCTGGTACGGCGTCGAATGGGACCCGGTCGCGTACGACGTGACCGATCCGGGCAACCCGGACGCCCCCGTCTTCGCCGACGAACAGGGTTACTTCGACGTCACGCTCAGGGCTCTCGCCGCACCGCAGGTCATCCACGATCCCGAGTGGGGCGACTACCCGGCGTGCTGGGAGGTCGGCCGCTGGCCGATGGAGAGCTGCAATCCGAGCGAGGTGACGCTGCGCATGTCCTTCCTGCGGGTGGCGGACCATGACTACGAGCCGGTGGAGTGGGACGGGACGAAGATGGACATGTTCGGCTGGTTCACCTGGGACCGCTTCGGCTACGACCGCCGCTACGGGGTCGTCGACGACCGCTGGCGCCGCTTCGCCACGATGTGGAACCTCTACGAGCGGTCCCACGTCGAGCCGGCGATCGGGTGCAGCACGGAGGCGACCACGCCGGCGGGCGCCGACCCGCACCGGGACGAGAACGGCGACGGGACGGAGGACGAGTGCGCGGCGGCAGGCAGCGGGTCGCGCTGCGACGCGGTCGTCGGGGAGTGCACGGTGCCGATGCGCGAGCGCCGGGTGAAGACGATTCCGTGGTACGTCAACCCCGGGTACCCGGAGGACCTCTTCGAGGCCGGGCGCCGCGCGCTCGACGGCTGGAGCGACGCGATCCGCGTCGCGGTGGTCGCGGCGCGACTGACGGAATGCCGGCGGACGGGGGGGACGGACTGCGAGTCGCGGACCGGCTGGCCGACGCCGTGGAGCGACGACTTCGTCCCGCCCGTCGGAACGGCCACGCTCGGCGAGGTGCCGCGGGTGTTCGTGCTGTGCCACAACCCGGTGGTCGCGGACGACGACGCCGCCTGCGGTGAGCCGGGTCTGGCGCCGCGCATCGGCGACCTGCGCTACAACCTGCTCAGCCTCATCGACTCGCCGCAGCAGATGTCACCGTGGGGGATCATGATGGACGCGGAGGACCCGCTGACGGGCGAGAAGCTGGCGGGCAGCGCGAACCAGTGGCTGGCGGTGGTCGACCGCGCGGCCTCGCAGCTCGCGGACATCCTGGACCTGCTCAACGGCGTGATCCCGCCGGACGAGTTCCTGACGGGGGAGAACGTCTCCGACTGGGTTGCGGAGAACGGGCCGGGCGGGCCGCGCACGCGCGGGGCGGCGATGACGGCCGAAGAGGTCGCCTCGCGGCGGAGCGCCTACGACCCCGCGGCGCTGGCGGCGTACTTCGACGGGCCGGGGCGGCCGGAGCGGGACCGGCGGGTCCCGCCGGCGGTGCGGCGCAAGGCGCGGCTGGACGAGCTGATCGGCTCGGGCCGCCTGGGCCCCGGGAACGCCGCGCTCTCGGCGCGGCTGCGCACCCTGCGGGGCTCGCCGATCGAGGCCGCGCTGGTCTCGCCGGAGCTGGCGCAGGCGGCGGGCTACGACCCGACGGGGCCGATCTCCGAGGCGGCGATCGAGCGTGCCTCGCCCTTCGGGCGGATGAGCCCGGCGTACCGGCGGGCGCAGGAGCGCGACGGCCGGCAGGCGCGCGCGCGGCGCCACTCGTGCCGCCTGGAGGAGACCGAGCCGGACAACCTGCTGGGCCTGGCGCAGGTGGCCGAGCGGCTGTTCCCGGCGCCCGACCCCGGCGACGCCGAGGCGGTGGGCGCGCACCGGCGGCAGGTGTGGCAATGGGCGCGCGAGCAGTACGTGATGGGCGTGTTCGCGCACGAGCTGGGGCACTCGATGGGGCTGCGCCACAACTTCGCCGCGAGCTTCGACTCCCTGAACTACGCGCCGCAGTACTGGCAACTGCGCACGCACGACGGCGAGGTCGTCGACGACTGCCCCGACGGGACGACGGACGGCACGGACTGCGTCGGACCGCGCTGGCGCGACCCGCTGGACGACGACGAGCTCGAGCAGAGCATCGGGCGCTACGCGACCTCCAGCGTGATGGACTATCCGGGCGACGCGAACCACGACCAGCTATTGCAGGGGAGCTTCGACAAGGCGGCGGTGCGCTTCGGGTACGGCGGGACGGTCGACGTGTGGGACGATCCGGGGGTTTCGGTGACCGGTTCCGGCGCGGGGCGCGCGGAGGCGTACCTGCTCACGGCGTTCACGACGTCGCCGGGGCTGTTCGGCGTGTACTGGTTCCCGCCGGTGCGGGTGGAGGACCCCTACGAGTTCATCCACTACAGCCGGTACCAGGAGCGGTTCCGCCTGATCCGCGACTGTCGCCCTTCGGACGAGGAGGATGCGGTGCTCGGCACCGTCTGCGATCGTGCGCCGCTGGACGTCGTGGACTACCGGGACATGCGGGACTTCGCGTCGGACCCGGACTACGGGGTGTTCTCGTGGGGGGTGAACGCGAGGGCCGTCGATGCGCAGGGCCGGGTGCGGCGCGGCTACCTCTTCTCCTCCGACGAGTACGCGGACACGGGGAACGTGCCGTCGTTCACGGACGACGCGGGCGCGGACGCGTACGAGCAGATCCGCTTCCTGGAGGCGCAGTACGAGAACCGCTACATCCTGGACGGTTTCCGCCGCAACCGGGTGATGTTCAACTCGTGGGACACGATCGCGCGCATCCAGGCGCGGTACCTGGACGCGATCCAGCTCATCGCCAAGACCTGGGCCTTCGCCGCGATCCTTGACGGCGACCCCGCGGCGCCGGCCGCCGAGCTGCTGGAGGACGGCTACTACGGGCCGCTGGCCATGGGCTCGACGGTGGCGCTCGATCTCTTCGCGCGGATCCTGACGCGACCCGATCCCGGATACTACTGTCCGGCGGACGTCTGCGGCACGGCGCAACCCGTCGGAGTCGACGACACCGTCTACGTCGCCGACTGGGCGGCGCTGCCGGACGTCTACCTCTACGACTACCGCGTGGCGCTGGGCGACGGGCGCTACGTCAACAACGACTACGACTACTCGCAGGGCTACTTCTGGAGCGACTACCAGACGCAGGTCGGGGCGTACTACGAGAAGATCTGGGCGACGTACTACCTGGCCGAGGCGTTCGACTACTTCATCTCCAACTCGCGGGAGGACTTCACCGACGGGCGGTACAAGAATGTCAACTTCGCCACCATCTACCCCGAGCAGGTGCGGCGGCTGTACGCGAATCTCCTGACGGGGGACCTCGATTCGTACGCGCCGTGGGTGGTGGTGCCGTCCGATCCGGCGGACACGCCGCTGGGCACGCTGCGCTACCCGGCGTGGCACGATCCGCTGGACCTGGGGACGCGACCCGCGGCGGCGCTGCTGGCGGATCCGAACCACGGGTGGAACGAGCGGCTGTACGCGATGGTGTGGGGCGCGATGTACTTCCCGACGAACTGGTCGCAGTCGTGGATCGACGATGCGCGGATCACGACGCTGGCGGCGGACCAGGTGGGTTGGGCGGACGCCGAGACCTACACGTTCCGGGATCCGGCGAGCGGCAAGACCTACCGGGCGCACAAGATCGGGACGGAGGACGTCCTGGGTGCGACGCACCAGAAAGGGGTCGGGGCGCGGATGCTGGAGTGGGCGACGCGGCTCCTGATGCTGGCGTACCGGGTGGAGCGCGGCCCGCTGGGCAACCCGGAGTTCAACGCCGACGGCACCCCGGTGCTGGAGGCGGGTCCCGACGGCCGCCCGATTCCCGACGACACGCATCCCGGCGCGATCGCGGCGCTCCAGCGTTACGTGGACGACCTCGACATCTTCCGGCAGCTCACCTCGACCTTCGAGCGCTCGATGGGCGACGGGGATCTGCCGGAGCCGTGACCGGCGCGGCCGGTGGTTGGTAGCTGGTAGCTGGTGGCCGGTAGCTGGCAGACGGCGAGGCGCAGCCGTGGCCGCCCTGGCGCGGAGGCTCGCATCGGCGGTACGCTGCCGGTCCAAGGAGGCGACGATGAACCGACGAGCGCGGACGATCCTGTTCGGCCTGGCGGCGTGCTCGGGGTGGCTCGGGTGCGGAACCGACGACGATGCCGGTCCGGTGGATTCTGGCGGCGACGCCGACGCCCCGGGGGATGCCGCCGGAGAAGCGGACGCGCCGGCCGAGTCGGTCGATGATGCAGGCACTGCGGACGAGGCGGCGGACACGGTGGACGACGTTCCGGCCGACACCGTGGACGACGGGAGCGGCTGCCCCGCGGACCCGCCGGTCGCGGAGGAGACGCTGGGGGCGGGTCCGGACCCGGAGGGCGGGGTGTTCACGATGGACGAGGCGCTGGACGGGCTGCCCGCCGGGGACGGCCCGCTGCGGGCGATCATCCGCACCGAGCACGGTGACCTGACGTGCACGCTGGAGCCGGAGCTGGTGCCGAACGCCGTGGCGAACTTCGTCGGACTGGCGCGCGGGCGACGCCCGTGGCTCGACCCCGCCGCCCACGTCTGGGTGAAGCGGCGTTTCTACGACGGGCTGATCTTCCACCGCATCATCGACGACTTCATGATCCAGGGGGGCGATCCGTTGGGGACCGGCTACGGCGGGCCGGGTTACGCGTTCGACGACGAGATCACGACGCTGCGGCACGCCGCGGGAACGCTGGCCTACGCCAACTCGGGGCCGGACACGAACGGCAGCCAGTTCTACATCACCGAGGTGGCGACCGGGTGGCTCGACGGCAGCTACACGATCTTCGGCGCGTGCGGTCCGCTCTCCGTGATCCAAGAGCTGGCCGCGGTGCCGACGAACGCCTCCGACCGTCCGCTGACCGACGTGCACATGCTCTCCGTCGAGATCACCCGCTGCCCGCTGCCGTAGCGCAGCCCTGACCGGAGCGTTCATGAACCGAGATCGATCGCTACTTGTCCCGGTCGTCCTCGCCGTCGGCGCGGCGGGCTGCATCTCGATGGCGCAGGGCGTGGGGCCGATCCCGGTGCCGGGCGGGGGCGAGGGGATTCATGCGGCGCTGGCGGCCGGCGGCGGACCGGGGCGGGGCACCGTCCAGGCGGCGGTCGGCGCGGCCCTGCCGGCGGCAGACTGGTTCGCGGCCGACGTGACGATCCTGGTCAACGGCGTCTATCAGTCGGGCAACGACGGTCTGCGCGCGAAGCAGGACCTGACGGTCAACTGGGGCCTGTGGCCCCTCCTGTCCGGCATCTTCTACATGGGGCCTGTGGATCTGCGCATCAGCGTCTTCGGCATCGGCGGCGGTGGACCCGAAGGCCCGGGCGGCTACATGGGTCACGCGAGCGGCACGTTGGGGCTGCGGATCGATGAGGTTCATGCGCTGTGGGCGGGGTTCTCGGCCCAGGCCGTGTTCGGCTGCTGCAACGGCGAGTACGACGGGGTGTCGTACCAGGTCCCCGTCGGCCTCGTCTTCGAGCGCGTGGTGCTCGGCGGAGGCTGGGACCTGGCCTTCGCCCTGGAGGCGCTCTGGTCGCGCGAGACGATCGACGGACGGGCCGCGGACGGGATCTCGCTGCTGCTGCACGTGCTCACGGACTGGGTCGAGAGCTGAGTACGAGCCGCGACCGGCCAGCGACAGACCCGGCGTCCTTGCTACGGTCCTGGCGCTGGGTGCCTCCTCAGCGAACGAGGCGCGCGAGCTGGGTTTCCCAGTCCGCGGCGGTGATCGTGACCGCCTCCTCCGCCTGCGGGAAGCGGCCGTAGAACTCCTCCAGCGCCTTCGCGTGGCGTTCGGCCGGTTCCCCCCAACTCACCTGGATCGGGATCACGCGGCGGTCCGCCTGGACCACGAAGTCGACCTCGCCGCGCTCGCGCCAGTAGTACGTCCGGCCGAAGCGGCGCCGCAGGGCCAGGTGCACGGCGCATTCGAGCGCCTTGCCGCGATCCCCGCCGGCCGGGGTGACGACGACCCGCCGCAGGGCGGTGTCGATCGGGTAGTACTTCTTGTTGCGCCGCGCCCGCACGGGGATCCCGGGCGCCCGGCCTCGAGCGCGGGACGGCGGCGCGTGCGACGCGCGACAGCCGCCGTCCGTCCGCGGGCTGTCGTTCATCGGCCGGCCGCAGGGAGGAACCCGTCCTGGTGGCTGTGGCAGGTCGGGCACCAGTCGGCGTGGTGCGGGGCGCCGTCGCCGGGGCGGGTGTAGTACGCCGTCGAGTCGTGGCAGATCTCGCACAGGCCGGTGCCGGCTTCCGCGCCGGCGACTCCGGCACGCGCCAGGCCGTCGGCGCTCGCACCCTCCGGCGCGGTGACGTGCACGGGCACGCTGCGACCGTCAGGCGTCGTGACCGTCTCGCGCAGGAGGAACGCATTGGCGCTGCCGTGCGGGTCGTGGCAGGCGGTGCAGGTCGTCGCGAACCGGTGCGAGCGCTCGCTGTGGCACGTCGCACAGTCCGGCATCGTCCGGTGCTGCGGCCCGGGCTCCTCGCCCGCCTCGGCATGGCAGATCGGGCAGTCGAGCACCAGCTCGTGCGACGACGGGTTCGCCCACCGCGCCGCCACGTCGGCGTGGCACTCCACGCACTCCTCCCCCTCCCCTTCCTCGTCGTCCTCCTCCTCGCACCCCGCCCCGGCGAGCAGCGCCAGTGCGACGTACCAGGCCATGGTCCGGGCGGGCCCGCAACCGGAACGCGAAGGCGAAGATTCCAGAACGCGCCCCGCCCGGCGGTTCCGTCCGGAACCAACAACCAACAACCAAGAACCAAGAACCTCCCCCCTCATGGTCGCGGCCTCCCCGGATCGGCGATGTAGGCCGCCGTCCGCCACGCGAGCGCCTGCTGCGCCAGCGTGGGATTGAACGCGGTGCTGGTCGGGAACAGCCCGCCGTCGGCGATCCAGACGTTCTCGACGTCGTGCAGGCGGCCCCACGGGTCGGTCACCGACGCGGCCGGGTCCGTCCCCATGCGGGTCGAGCCCAGGATGTGCTTCGTGTCGGGGATGCCTTCCTCGACATGGAAGTCGAAGCTCATGACGCTCGACGCGCCCGACTCGCGGGCGATCTCCTCCAGTCTCGGCGTGTAGCGGTCGACCACGGCCTGGTCGCGCGCGTGCCGGGCGTAGGTCACGCGCGCCACGGGTTGTCCGTAGACGTCCCGGACGGCGGGGTCGAGGTCGACGCGGTTGTTCGCGACCGGGACGTCCTCGCCGATCATCGTGACGTTGGAGATCCGCCTCAGGAAGGTTCCCTGCGTCATGAGCGTCTTGTGCAGCGGCCACGGATAGCGGATCCCCTCCTCGACGGGGTGGATCGACCCGCCCAGTTCCGTGTAGCCGCCGCGGATCCAGTCGACGGTTCCGTCGGGCTGGGTGAAGTCGGCGAGGGCGTGGGTCACGACGCGTCCGCGGTAGGTGCGGATCTCCTCGTCGAAGATGCCGATGGCGGAGAAGACGATGTGGAACATGAGGCACCGGCCGACCAGGCCGCTGGAGTTGCCCAGTCCGTCGGGGTGGGACGTGCCGGCCGAGAGCAGCAGCAGGCGCGGCGTTTCGATCGCGTTGCCGGCCAGGATGACGTGGTCAGCCGTGACGACCTGCTCGACGCCTGTCGCATCGACGTAGCGGACGCCGGTCGCCCGCCGCCCGGAGCCGTCGGTCTCGACCCGCAGCGCGCAGCACTCGGCCAGGAGCGTCAGGTTGCCGGTGCGCAGGGCGTCGTGCACCGCCGTGACGGCGGTCGAGCCCTTGGCGTTGACCGGGCAGCCGAAGGCGCAGAAGCCGCAGTTCACGCAGGCGGGCCGGCCGCGGTAGAAGATCGAGTTGACCGCCATCGGCATCGGGTGCGGGTGGTAGCCCAGGCGCTCGGCGCCGCGGATGAGCACCGTCGCGCCCTTGGGCTCGTAGCCCGGCGGCATCGGGTACGGTCCGCGGGCCTCCTCGAACGGGTTGGTCCCGGCCCGGCCCTGGATGCCGATCAGCTTCTCGGCCTCGTCGAAGTACGGCGCCAGGTCCTCGTAGGTGAGCGGCCAGTCGACGACCTGGGCGCCGTCCACGGCGCCGAATCGCGAGAGGAAGTCGAGGTCGGCCTGCTGCACGCGGGGCGAGTCGCCGTCGTACTGCACGGTGCCGCCGCCGACGCAGACGCCCAGTCCCTGCATGTCGCCCATCGGCCGCACGGTCTCGGCGTCGCTGGCGCGGAACGTCCGCGGCTCGATCAGCGGATCCTGGAAGGCGTAGTACCGCCGGCCGCGCACCTCGTCGTTGCCGAACAGCGACGCGCGCAGGCGGGACGTGCCGAGCGTCGGGTAGGGGTTGCGACCCTTCTCGAGCAGCGCGACCTTCCAGCCGCGCGAGGCAAGGACGTACGCCGCGACGGGACCGCCCGCGCCGGCGCCGACGACGACGGCCTGGAAGTCGGCCATGGTCAGCCCTCCTCCGGGTGCGACATCTCGCGCGCCGTGTAGCCTTCCGGCTGCCGGTCGCCCTCGTAGCCGATCGCCGCCCAGCCCGACAGCTCGAAGTTCCCGCCGTAGACGGGGTCACCGTAGGTCCCCTCCACGGCCTGGCCGTAGGCCAGATCGACGAAGGCCGTGTCGGCCGCCAGGAGCAGCGCCCGGCGCTCGTCCCCCGACAGCAGGGCGAATCGCCGACCGTGCGCGGCCTGCGCCGCGACCTCGAGCGCATCCAGGCCGGTCTCGTACCGTTCCAGGAGGCCGACGACCGGGCCGTTCCACTCGCGTTCCGGAAGCCCGCGCGAGCCTTCCAGGTACGTGCGCCAGCGGAGTTCCTCGACGCGGGTGAGCGGCTGGAAGCGGGAAAAATCGTCGTCCCCGCCGTGGCGTCCGGAGTACGGTCCGCCGGCGAAGATGCGCGGCGGCTCGGCGTCGAAGGCGCCGAGGAGCTGGTCGAGATACCACGGAGCGCGGGCCAGGACGGCGCCGGGCGACGTCTCGTCGCCGGGGATGAGCGCGTCCATCAGGGCGCACAGCGCGGCGAAGCGCTCGGCGGAGAGCTTCGTGCCGACCGGCACGATCCAGCCGTCGACGGTCGTGGTCTCGCGGGCGTCGCCGCCCGCGTCGCCGCCGTCGCCGCCGTGTTCGTCGTCGCCATCCTCGCGATCGCCGCAGGCGGCGCCGAGGCCGAAGACGGGCGTGGCGCAGACCAGGGTGACGGCGCCGCCGAGGAAGCGGCGTCGGGTGAGGGAGGGTGGGGGTTGCCGTTGGTCGTCCATGCGTGCCTCCGCGGAGCCGATCCGGGTCGAGCGGCGGGGTTTTGTCAAGCGGCCTTTCCCGGCGCGCGCGGCACTGCCGAACACACGTATTGACATCTATGAACATATGTTCTATGTTCATGCACATGTCGTCGAAGAAGAAGATCGACTGGTTCGGAAGCTCGACGCTGGCGCAGTGGGGGCAGCTTCCCCGGCACATCCTGGAGCTGGAGTCGCTCGGGGTGGTGACCCGGACCTTCCGCCGGCTCGACCCCGAGGCGCAGCGAGGCGTGGTGGGGGGGATCCTGGAGGAGTCGAAGACGCGGGGCCCGACGGGGGTGACGCTGCGCGGGGTCGCGGCGCGCGCCAAGGTGTCGGTCGGCTCGCTGTACAGCTACTTCGGGTCGCGCGAGATGCTGATCCGCTTCGCGGTGGAGCTGTGCGCGCGGTACATGGTGGACCTCATGGCGATGGCGGGTCCGTTCATGCGGGGCATGCCGCTGCGGGACGGACTGCGGATGTACCTGGCGACCGGACTGGAGCTGATGGAGGGCGCGGTGCCGATGATGGAGTTCTTCGGCCGCGCCGCGTACGCGGGGGACGGCGGCTTGCAGGACTCCGTGGTCCGGCCGGTCGCGGAAGCGATGCTGGCGGCCCTGCAGACGATGCTCGAGGGCGCGCGCGACCGGGGAGAGCTGCGGGCGGGTCTCGATTTCCCGGCGACCGTGCGGGTGGTGAACACGCTCCTGACCGTCGCGGCGGACGGTCAGCTCCTGCCGCACCTCAACGCGTACCTGCAGACGACGGGGGGCGAGGTGGATCGACCGCGGATGGTGGAGGCGCTGGTGGAGCTGGTGCTGAGCGGCGTCGGCGCGGTCGCGAGTCCGCCGATGCCCGGCAGGAAGGGGAAGGCGAAGTCATGACCGAGGTGGTGCTGCAGGCGATCGGCCTGCGCAAGAAGTTCGGCTCGCTGACCGCGGTCGATGACCTGTCGCTGGACGTGCGGGCCGGCGAGATCTTCGGCCTGCTGGGTCCCAACGGGGCCGGGAAGACGACGATGATTTCGATGCTCTGCGGCCTCTTGCGGCCGGACGCGGGCGAGGTGCGGGTCCACGGCGAGGTGCTGCGCGCGGACGGCGACGCGGTGCGGACGCGGGTCGGGATCTGTCCGCAGCAGATCGTGGTCTGGCGGGACCTGGGCTGCCTGGAGCAGCTCGCCTACGTGGGTCGGCTGTACGGCCTCCGGGCCCGCGAGGCGCAGGAGCGCGGGCGCCGTCTGCTGGCGGCGCTGGGGCTGGAGGGGCGGGCACGGGATCCGGCACGGGTGCTCTCCGGGGGGATGCAGCGCCGTCTCAACATCGCGCTGGCGCTGGTGCACGAGCCGTCGATCGTGGTGCTGGACGAGCCCGAGGCGGGGCTGGACCCGCAGAGCCGGGTGCTGGTGCGGGACTTCATCCGCGGGCAGGCACGGCAGCGCACCGTCCTGGTCACGACGCACAACATGGACGAGGCCGAGCGCGTCTCGGACCGGGTGGCGATCATCGATCACGGGCGGCTCCTGGCGCTGGACACGCCGGAGGGGCTCAAGGGCCGGGTCGGCCCGGGGGACGTGCTGGAGCTGACCTTCCCGCCGGGTGCAACGGACCTGGAGGCGGCGCGCGAGGGCGTGGCGCCGCTGGTGGACCAGGCGTCTCTGCGCGGCGAGACGCTGGTAGTCCGCGCCGCGTCGATGGCGCCGCGGCTGGCCGGCCTCCTCGAGCGGCTCGACGGTCTGGGGCGGGTGCCGGTCGAGGTCCGGCTGCGGCCCAACACGCTGGAGGACGTGTTCCTCTCGCTCACGGGAAGGGGGCTACGAGAATGAGCGTTTTTGCAACGCTCCGCCATGTCCGACGTCCCGCGCCTCCGGCCGACGGAAAGGGGTGGCACCAGTGAACGCGATCACGGTCTTCATCCACGCGTTCCGGCTCCAGCTCCGCGACCGCCTGAACCTCGCGATCACGCTCCTGACCGGGACGCTGTTCGTCTTCCTCTACTGGATGATGACCGGCGGCGGCGGGTCGACCTCGGTCCGCGTGCTGGTCCTCGACGACGATCGGCCGGCGGTTGCGGCGGGCGGCACTCCGGTCGCGGCAGGGGAGGCCGTGCGGGCGGGCCTCACGGAGGTTCGCTATCCGAACGGGCAGCCCTTGGCCGTGGTGGAGCGGGTGACGGACCTGAAGGCGGCGGAGGTGCGCCTGCGGAACCGCGAGGCCGGGGCGCTGCTGGTGTTGCCGGCGGGGCTGTCGGCGGCGCTCGCCGGGGGGGCGGGGCCGCCGGCCGAGGTGACGCTGGTGGGCGATTTGACAAACCCTTCCTACACGCTGGCGGCGATGGTGGCACAAGCTGCGGTGGCGGCGATCGGCGACTCGTACAGCGGCGTGCCGCCGCGGCTGGCGGTCGCCGAGCGGGCGCTGGGGGACTCGGGCGGTCGAACGGAGTTCGAGGTGTACGTTCCCGGGCTGTTCCTGGTGGCCGTGCTGCTGATGCTCTACACGGCGGCGCTGTCGCTGGCGCGGGAGGTCGAGGCTGGGACGCTGCGGCGGCTGAAGCTGACGCGGATGAGCGCGTTCGACTACCTGGCGGGCGTGACGGCGACGCAGGTCCTGGTCGGCATGGCGTCGCTGCTGATCACCATGTTCGCCGCCTTGGCGTTCGGCTTCCATTCCGTGGGTCCGTGGTGGACGGCGATGCTCGTCGGGTTCGCGGCGGCGATTCCCGTGGTCGGGATCGGCCTCATCGTGGCGTGTTTCGCGCGGACGGCGATGCGGGCGTACCTCCTGGCGACCATCCCGTTCATGCTGCTGATGTTCTTCTCGGGCTCGGTCTTCCCGATGCCGAAGGTCGAGTTGTTCCGGGCGGCGGGCCGGGTCGTCGGCGTCTTCGACTTCCTGCCCACGACGCACGCGGTCGCCGCGTTCAACCGCGTGATGAGCCTGGGCGGCGGTCCGGGCGACATCGCCTACGAGCTGACGATGCTGGCGGCGCTGGGCCTCATCTACTTCGGGGCGGGCGTGCTGCTCTTCCGCCGCACCCACCTGCGGGCGGAGGGCTAGGGCGGCGCCGCGCTACTCATCCACGACCGCCAGGAACATGTCGGCGATCACGGAATGGCCGGTCGGGTTGGGGTGGATGCAGGTCAGGTCGAACCAGCGCTCGGTGCCCGGGCCACGGTAGCACCGGGTCGCCGGGTCGTCGCTGTGGAAGCCGTGGCCGCAGAAGTTCTCGAGCATCAGGATCATGTCCGTGTGCGTCTCGACGGCGATGCGCATGTACTGCTCGTTGGCCCAGATGACCATGTCTTCCAGGGCCTCCGCACGCACCGGATCGGCGATCGGGGCGCCGAAGCCGCCGAGGTCGGCGGCGGTGCAGGAGCCGATGTCGCCCGTGCCGTCGGTGAACTCGAACATGTTGGCGAAGATCACGTAGACGCCGTAGGGGAAGCGCGTCGGGTCGTCGACCAGCCAGTGGACGGTCTCCTCGAGCAGTCCGACGAACTCGCGGGTCTGGGCCCAGATGTCGTCGAGCGGGTCGCCGTCGGCGAGGCGCTGGCGGATCGAGGCGATGTCGTTGCCGCCGACGGTCATGATCACCAGCGTCGTGCGATAGCGCTCGGAGTCCGGCAGGCAG
>JACRCX010000004.1 GCA_016218815.1 Deltaproteobacteria bacterium | reverse complement strand
GGCGGGCTGCGGATCCATCGGGACGAGCGGCCCGGGGGGCGCCTCCGTCGTCAACCCGGCGCGCTCCCTCCCCGCCGTCACGTCCTCCGCGCTGCACGCGACGACCGAACCGCCCAACGCCACGCAAATCAGAAAACGCATCTTCAATCTCCTTTCCCGACGCTCACGGGTAGGTGTAGAAGCCGCCCACGGAGAGGAAGCCTTCCTGGAGCCTGCCAGACCACGGCACGCCGGTGATGCCCTCGGACCAGAGATGGTGCGAGTGCATCGCCGGTCCTACCCCGTCCTGGTACGCCCCGATCCAGATCCTCGACAGGCCGTCGCAGGTGGTCGGCAGGCACGCCGGATCGGTCAAGCCGACCTGCGAGTCCTGCCAATACCCCCACGCTGAGCCCGTGGTTGACCAGGACCGCCTGCGCCGGAAGCAGTAGTTGGTCTTGTTGATCGAGCCGGCCGTGCACGCCACGGTCCCCACCTGGCAGTCCGCGCGCCGGTCGTACCAGCTTGCGTGCAGCGACTCGTACGTCCCCCCGCCCCAGACCACGTTCAGCGACGGGTTGAACTGGTCCTTGCCGTCGTCGGTGAACTGCGCCACCGGGTAAGGACCGCCGCTCCAGGTCCACGTGTGTGCGACCGGGTCGTACGTACCCCAGCCGACGTACACGTCCTTGGCGGCACCGCTGTTCTCCCGATGCTGGAACACGAAGTACATCCGATACGCGAAGGCACGGGAAGGCACCATGCTCCAACTCCGTGCGGGCGCGATGGAGCTGGATCCTGCCGCAACGTCGCCGCCGTCCGTGTGCCAACTGGCGCTGCCGCCGCCGACCTCGGTTCCGGGCGGGGTTCCCCCGGCCTCGCACATGCCGCCTGAGCCCAACCGGCACACGCGCATCGGCCAGTCGCTGCTGGTGTTGTCCTGCAGCCAGGAAAGATAGATGTCGCCATTCGGAGTTACGGCGACGAGCGCCGGTCGGGTCTGGCCAAACCAATTGGGGTACGGGACGGTTGTGGTCCAGTTCGAATCTCCTACTAGCGTCGTTGCGTACGTGAGGTCGTACCTGTCGCTGAGCAGCCGGTTCTGGTAGACGAGGTGCAACCGATCCGCGCCGGGGAGTTCCTGCACCGCGAGGTAGGGATACTCGATCCACCCGTTGTACGCCGGGATATTCGCTTCGGAAGTGAACGGCGGCACGCCGTTGGTTGTCGACCAGACCCGCAGGTAATCGGTCCCGGGGTGATTCCCTGGCGAGCAAAGCGCGGGGTCAAGGTCGCGTTGCACCGCGGCGATATGCGCGGTTCCGGTGTCATCAAACGCGACCGTGGGAAAGAGGTACTGTTCGAAGGCGGTGTGGCCGGACTTGTCGAGCTCCCGCTGGATGCCCCACGTGTAGCCGTCGTCCGTGGACCAGGCCACGTCCACGGTGTCGAACGAGTCGTTGGCCGACGAGTTCCGCCTGCCCGTCACCGCGGCCACGCGGCCCCCCCGCGCCGCGATCATCCCGCCGACGTGCGGCGGGGAGTTGCCGGAGATCTGGTGGCGCGGGTCACCCGCGCCCAGGCCCTCCCACGGCCACGTCGCGCTGGAGCCGGCCCCCGTGTAGAGGTACTTCGCCGTGTTCAGGCTGCCGACGAATGCGCCGCGGGAGTAGGTGCTCGTACCCTCACGGAAGGCAACGACGCCGCCACCAGTGTCGGTCAGCGTGTCCGGGGGGCTTCCCAGGTTGCTCGCGCTGACCGACCCGCCGGGGGACATCGTCAGCCGGTAAACGTCGGTTCCCGCGTCGCTGAGCGCGTAGCCGTCGATCGCGTACTCGCCGCCGCCGTTCGGTCGCAGAACGATGCCAAGGGTCCAGGAGTCGCTGGGAGAAACGTTGGCGGCAGTCCCAACTGACGACCAGTTGAACGTCGTGGAGGTAGCGGACGTGGAGTACGCGTACCGGACCACGTTCTCCGCGGCATCGCTCCTCGTGCAGAACAGCAGCACCTTGTAGGTCGAGGGCGTCGTCCGGAGCACACCCTCGGTCACGGCCATGGACGTACAGACGTTCGTTCCGGCCGGCTTCCCGATGTTGTACTCGGACCAGGAGCCGTTCCAGCGCATCAACTCGACGGATTGGTCGGTGTTCCTGACTCCGAAGACGGACGCGTAGTTCTCGTACGTGGCCTGAACGCTCGACACCAGGGGCCGCGTCGTGCTCCACCACGAGTTCGACGAGAGGAAGTTGTACGTCCAGTACCCGCCCGCCGTGATGTCCTTCTCGAACACCCAGAGAATGCCGTCCGTCGAGGTCGCAACGACGTTGACGTACCGATGGGCGGGCGAACCCTTCATGTAGGTGAATGCGGTGACGTAGCCCGTGTAGACCTTGTCGGGCCACCCCGTGATCTCCGTCCAGGCCGCGCCGTTGAGGTCGTACTCGTACACGAGGTTGTTCTGCCCGATGAAGTAGGCGCGCTGGTACGCCGTCCCGCCGGAGACCCACTGCACCGCCGCCACGCCGCCCGGGGTCTTCATGGTCGTCCCCGTCGGCGTGCCCATGTCCTGCCAGGTCCACGGCGACCCGTCTCGATAGGCCGTCACCAGATGCCCGTCCTGGCGCCGGGCCCAGATCCGCCAGTTCAGGTCCGACCCGGACGTCACCCTCGTGACCGCGATCTGGTGCCCGACCGAAAGCCCGCCGGATGCCTGCGCCGGCCCCGGGCTCATCACCGCCAGGGCCGCAACCACCAACGTCGTACGTATCGGTGTCATCCTCCGCACCTCCTTCAAGTCGCTCGGGCGACCTGTCGGAGCATGCGCGACCCCAACGCGACACGGTGCTCATTCCGCGCGACAGCGCGTTCATTTCCTCGGACAGTTGTCGTCGCCCGTGCGGAAAGAAGCGCCATTTCGGCCCGCGCGTCCGGCCGAGCGTTTCACCCCTGCACGGATGCGGTCATCTTCCCCTGCCGGGCAGGCTCAGAACACCACGGGCGTCGGTACCTCGCGGTCGTGGCCCAGGCCAAGGCCCGTGCCGTCGCCGATCGAGCCGTAGAAGTTGCTGCCCCAGCAGCGGACCGAGCCGTCGCGCAGCAGCGCGCAGGCGTGGAGGGCGCCGGGGACGGCCTGGAGCGCGCCGACCACGCCGCGGATCGGCGCGGGGCTCGTGCAGTACGTCTCCAGGGGGCCCGTCACCCAGCCCCCGTCGCCCATCGGCCCCTCCATCCGGTAGCTCTGCGGCGTCGGGCACGCCGTCCAGAGCTGCACGTGGTCCGGAGTGTCGCTGCCCCAACAACGCGCCGTCCCTTCGGCCAGCGTCACGCAGGTCTGGCTCGCCGAGGCGACCACAGTGCGGACCCCCGAGAGACCCGGGACGATCACCGGCGCCGGCCGCTCGCCCGTCGTGCCGTCGCCGAGCTGCCCGGCGTGGTTGCAGCCCCAACAATGGAGCGTGCCGTCGCCCGTCACCGCACACGCGTGGTTCGTGCCCAGCGCGAGGTCCGTCACGCCCGAGAGGCCCGCGACCTCGACCGGCGCGAGCTGGTCCACCTTCGAACCATCACCGAGCTGCCCGCAGTAGTCGTTCCAGCCCCAGCACAGGACCCGCCCGTCCACCGTGCGAGCGCACGTCGAGTCCATCTCGACCGCGACCTCCACGGCCGTCACGCCGGGCACGACGGCGGGCTCGAGCCGCCGCTCGGTCGTGCCGTCACCGACGCCGCCGCGCGTGTTGGAGCCGCGGCACAGCACGCGCCCTGCCGTGTCGACCGCACACTCGCTGCCCGTGCCGATCGCGAGCTGCCGCACGTGCTCCCAGAAGCCCATCCGTTCGGGCACGGCGCGCTTGAGGTCGAGCGGCACGGCCGCGTCCGCGGCGAGCTGCGCCTCGACCGCATCGACCGTGGACCACGCACCCCAGCACCAGACCGTGCCGTCGTCGCGCACGGCGCAGGTGCGGCTGCCCTCGGCGACGAGCGACACGACGTGATCCAGACCCGCGGCGACGACGGGCGCGTTGCGGTTCTGAAATGCGCCGTCGCCGAGCTGTCCGTCCTCGCCCATGCCCCAGCAGCGCACCGTCCCGTCGCTCATCCGCGCGCAGGTGTGGAACAACCCCCCGGCCAGCTCGACCGCATACGGCCGGGCGGTCGGCGGGGATTCTGCCGGCGGCGGGTATTCCACGGGCGCCGCGTCCGCAGCGACGGTCGCGTCTTCCCCGGGCGCCGCCGCCACCGGCACCGCATCCGGAAAAGCGCCTGCCTCCTGCTCGCTCGTCGCCCCTGCGCGGGCAGTTTCGCCGCCCGTCGCCGCGTCGCGCCGCGCGGAGCACCCACTCAGCGTCACCGCCGCGACGACCCACGCCACCCTTGTTCCCACGCTCGTCCGCCTCCTCGCTGCCCCTTCCGCCGCCCGCCACATCCCAACGGATCGTCCCCCGCCTGGCCCGCGGGCTGAAGCCCGCGGTTCGGTTCCGGGGGCTCTATTCGCACCCTTCGACTATGCGTGCGTTACGTGAGACCGGTCAAGATGGGCAATCAAGGACCGGAAACCAAGAACCAACAACCAAGAACCAACAACCCTCTCCCCCCTACGGGCCCGGCAGCTCCACCTCTCCGCCGGGCTCGAACGTGATCTTCAGCGTGCGGCCGCCCTGCAGCACCAGGCCCTCCAGGTGCACCAGGTCGTGGACCATCGTGTTGTCGACGCGGGTGATCGTGGAGCCCGCGGCGACGCCGGCCTGGGCGGCGGGCCCGTTGAGCTGGACCGCGCCGACCCTCACCTTGCCGCTCTCCGACATCTGCAGCGTCATGCCCCACGCCGGGACCTCGAACGCCTCGCCCACCGGCGATTCCCCGAACACGCCCTCGTACGACACGCCCTCGGGCAGCTCGACCGGCTGCACCACGCGGACGGGCGTGCCGTCGCCGACGATGCGCGATTCGTCCACGGCCACGAACGCGGTGAACTGCGAGACCAGCCGGAACTCGACCGCGAGGTCGGTGATCGCCTGTTTCAGCTCGTCCTGGCGCGCGCCATCGGCCGTGACGAACTCCTTCGACAACTCGGCGATGCGCCAGCGGGCCCAGATCGGGGCCAACGCCGAGTTCCCCTCCTCGCGCTCGGGCAGCCGCACCGCGACCGGCACCCGGACGTGCTCGGCGCCCACGCGCGCCTCGATGTACGCGGTGCCTTCGGCGGCCGCGGTGTAGCGGGCGACGACGTTGATCGTCTGGCCGGCGAAGAGGTCGGGCAGCTTCGCCGGGAACTGGTCGGTGACCGGCAGGCCGTTCCAGTCGATCTTGGCGTCGACGAGGATCGGCGAGTCGATCATGTCGAAGAGGTGCTGCACGGCCTTGCCGGCGTGGTCGGGGTCGCGCGGGAGGACGGCGTAGGAATCGCCGCCGCCGAACTCGCCGATGCCGTCGACCAGGTAGCGGTTGACGGAGGAACCGACGCCGAAGCCGAAGAAGCGGGCCTCGCCGCGCTCCTCCTTGATCATGCGCAGGATCTCGTCCTCGTTGCCGATGTAGCCGTCGGTCAGGAAGACGTACATCTGGAGGTACTTGGGGTCGTGTTCCGCCTGCATCGCGCGCTGCAGGCCGGCGAGCATCTCCGTGCCGCCGCCGCCGCAGAGCTGGTCGAGGAAACGCTTGGCCTCGTCGACGTTTTCGCGGGTCCGCGGACGCGGCTCCTCCCAGAGCTGGCCGTTGCCGCTGGCGAAAAAGAAGATGTTGAAGGCGTCCTCCCCGCGAAGCTCGTCCAGCGTGCGGCGGACGATCTCCTTGGAGATGCCCAGCGGCAGGCCGCTCTGGGAGCCGGAGACGTCGATGAGGAAGGTGATCTCGCGCGGGGTGACCTGGGCGTCGGTCGGCGCCGCCGGGGGCTGCATCATGAGGGTCAGGAAGCCGCCCTCGTCGCCACGGTGGGCGAGCACGCCGAACTGGGTGTCGGCGCCGGCGACCTTCCAGCGCAACACGAAATCGCGGTTGGGGATCCCGTCGGCCGCCGAGAGCTTGATCACCTTGCGCGAGCCGGAGACCTCCTCGACGTCCACGCAGTGCGTGACGGGGGTCAGCTCCTGGATCGCCAGGCCGGCGTCGAGCATCACGGTGACGCCGATGTCGTGGCCGCTGCGCTCGCCCGGACGGAGCACGGGCGGCGTGATGCGGTCGGCGTCGGGCACGCGATCGGTGGGAGCGGCGGTGCCTCCGGCACCGGAGCGAGCGGCCGAGCGGTCGTCCGGCCGAGCGGTCGAGGGAGCATCACCGTCCGGCGCGCTGCCGTCCGGCTGGCCGGGGATGTAGCGGGGGCCGACGACCATCGGGAAGACCCACTCGTACTGCTTGTTCTCGTACGCCAGCTTCTCGAAGAAGGTGATCGCGATCTTCACCTCCCCGCCCGGCTCGATGTTGGCGACGCTCTGCGTGAAGATGTTGGGCCGCTCCTGGGTGAGCAGGCTCGCGGTCTGGCCGCGCGCGCGCGCCTGCGCGTAGATCCGCTCGGCCTCCTCGCGCGGGCGGATGAGACCGACGATCTTGCGCTCGCCGATCTGCATCACGAAGTCGTTGACGGCCGCCATGCCCGGCAAGGGAAAGGTGTAGACCGCCTCGATGACCTCGCGGTACGGGTTCGTGTAGGTCTGCTCGACCAGCGTCTTGGCGATGTAGCCGCTGATCTCGGCCGAGACCTCGGTGTGCTTGAGCGGGAACTCGCCCGCGTCCTCGCCGTTGGCGTCCTTGGCCATCAAGGTGCCCTGGGTCGGGGGCGGCTCCTCGGCGCCGACATCCGCCGGGCCGTCCGAGTCGTCGCCGTCACGCCGGGATTCCTCGTTCTCCTGCTCGATGACGATCAGCTCGTCGGCCGAGGCGACGTCGCCCTCCGCCAGTTCCTCGGGCCTCGCGTTGCCGGCGCCCTGGGAGCGCGAGACCCTGACCGGCGACGGCACCGAGGGCGGGGGCGGAGCCATCATCGCCGGCGACGACGGCATCGCCGCGTACGAGCCCGTCGCCACCCCGCCGTAACTGCCGTGGTCGTAGCACGTACTGCCGTCATCCGGCTCCACGCGCCACGCCGGCGACTCGACCGAGGTCGGAGCGCCGGGCTCGCACCCGCGGATGCTCTCGCCCTCCGGAGCGTGGCGGGACTCGCACAGCGCGTTCGGGCACGCCATGTACTTCGTTCCCGCCGGCCCCCACGCCGCCCTCGCCACCGCGGTCGCCTGCCCCGAGTCCGGTCGAGGGGCTTGCCCGGACGACCAGTCTCCGACCTCCCCGCCCGCCGGCTGTCCGTCCGGCGGCGGCGCGGTCGTCCCGCCGGTCCGGGTCCCTCGGCAGTGCAACATCCCCGCGGTGAGCGCGAGCAGAACGAGGAATCTCGAAGTGTGCCTCATGGTTCGTCCCCTTCCTTCCACGGCTCCATCGGCCGGTGCGACCACCCTACGTGCCGCTTCCTTGGCCGATCTTCCACGGCCTCGGTGGGCCGATGTACTCCGCTATCCGCCCCGCGGGAATCCTTGGCGCGTTCGACGACGAAACACGCTTGCGCCCGCCGCCGTCGCGCGGCAAGGTGGCGGGGAAGCGAGCGGTCGAGCGGTCGAGCGGTCGAGCGGTTGAGCCGGGGCGGAACGGGAAGGAACCACCGATGGACACCGATGGACACCGATGGAAGCAGGGGACCGGCTACTACCCGGTCGCGGCCGGAGTCCTGCTCTTCCTCCTGCCGTCCGCGGCGCAGGCCCAGCCCCACCACTCGTTCGACAAGATGGTGTCTTCGAACGGCCACGGCGCGGTCACCTACGACTTGGCGACGCGGCGCGTCGACGGGTTCCACGAGCACATCTACAAGTACCCCACCTCGGACGTCGCGGGGACGCAGACACGGGATTTCCTCTACGACACCTACTTCGGCATCCGGGTCGGAACCGAGGCCACGTGGCTCACCGAGGTGCCGCTGGACGAGGCGGGGTACGTCGAGGGCACCGGCATCATCCGCACCGTGCAGACCTGGCGGGGACTGCGCATCGAGAGCTTCTACTTCGCGCCGTGGGAGCTGACGCGTCCCGGCCTGGCGATGATCGTGCGGGTGACGAACACCGGCGGCGCGGAGTCGGGTGCGGTGTCGTTGTTCACCATCCACAACCTCCACCTGGGCACCGGCCGGCCGGACCCCGGGTTCGACTCGGAGTGGATCGGGCTCTCCGTGACGAGCGAGGGACTCGGTTTCAATGAATTCGGCCCCAGCGGGGCCTCGGCCGCCTACTGGCCCATCACCTTCCCCTCGCGTCATGCATGCACACCCAACAACCCCTACGACGTCGTTCGTGCCGGCAGCGATCTCGTCGACACGGATGGCACGACGGCGGTCTCCGATGCGGTCGCCGGGTATCAATTCGACGTCGGGCCAATTCCGGCGGGGGCCAACGTATCCCGGGGAGTGGTGATCGTGCTCAGTCGCGCCGGTGGGGAGGTGGCGCCGGCCGCCGCGTCCTTCGTGAGGGGCCGGTCTGCCGAGGAGCTGCTGGCGGACGAGGCGGCGGCGTGGACGGCCTGGCACGCGGCGGTTCCCTCCGGGCTGTCCGCGGACGAGGCGGCGGTGTGGTCCCAATCGGTGGCCGTGCTGCGCATGGCGCAGGTGCGCGAGGCGGGATTGGGCAACGGGCAGATCGTCGCCTCTCTTCCCCCCGGCCAGTGGAACATCTCGTGGGTGCGCGATGCGTGCTACGCGATCGACGCCTTGGTCCGCACCGGTCACTTCGCCGAGGCGCGCGAGGGCCTGCGCTTCATGCTCGACGCCGACGCCGGGGACTACGAGACCGAAGTCGGGCGCCCGTACCGCATCAGCGTCACGCGCTACTTCGGCAATGGCACGGAGGAGAGCGACTGGAACGCGGACGGGCCGAACATCGAGTTCGACGGCTTCGGGCTGTTCCTGGGCGCCCTGTGGGCTCTGGCCGACGCCTCGGACGACGCGTTCTGGGAGCCGTACTGGCCCGCCATCCGCGACGAGATCGCCGACGTGCTCGTGGCGCTCCGGGATCCCTCCACCGGCCTCATCGCTCCCGACTCGTCGATCTGGGAGGTCCACTGGAACGGACGCCAGAAACGCTACGGATACACGTCGCTCGCCGCCGCTTGCGGCCTCTGCGCGGCCTCGCGGCTGGCCGAGCGGATGGGCGATCCGGCGAAAGCGATGGAGTACCGCGCCGCGGCGTTCTCCGTCCGCGACGCGATCCTCGAGCACCTCCTCGCTCCCGACCTGGCCATCGCCCAGAGCCGAGAGGAGCTGACCGCCGGCTTCGGCTACCGCGACGCCGCGGTCGTCGAGGCGCTCAACTGGGGTCTCGTGCGGCCGGACGGCCTCGTCGGCCGCGCGACGCTGGACGGCTTCTTCACGGTTCTGCGGCCGCCGTCGGGCCATGGCTTCTTCCGCAACGACGACGGCGGCTGGTACGACAACCAGGAGTGGGTCGTCATCGACCTGCGCGTCGCCAACGCCCTCCGCCTCGCCGGGCGTACCGCCGAGGCAGCGCCGCTTGTCGAATGGGTCACGGGCCAGTCCGTCCTCAACCAGGACCTGGTCGCCGAGCTGTACGAGGCGACGACGTCCGACTACCAGGGAGCGGCGCCGATGGTCGGCTTCGGCGCCGGCGCGTACCTCCTGGCGCTGGCCGACCGTGCTGCGGGGACCGTCGCCGAGCCGTTGTGCGGCGAGTGGGGGACTGAGCCCGGCGCGGACGCCGACGCCGACGGGGACGCGGACGGGGGCGGGGACGCGGACGGCGACGGCGCCGATGCGGATGCGGCGGCGGAGGCGGATGCGGCGGCGGACACCCTCGACGACGCGGACGTCGGCACGGACGCGGGAACCGGCGGCGGCGGTGCCGATTGCTCGTGCTCGATCCCGTTCCCCTTCCTGCGGCCCGGCGCTATCCTGGGCCTGCTGTTCGTCGGCGCGCTCTGCGCCCTTCGCGGAAGGAGAGGACGATGAACCGGCTCTCCCCTATCGATGTCCATCGGTGTTCATCGGTGGTTTCTTTTCTTCCCCTCTGCGTCCTCCTCCTCTCCTCCTCCTGCGTCGACCCATCGGAGGTCCGCGACCGTTCGTTCGTGACTCCGATGCAGGTCGATGACTGGCGGGACGAGATCATCTACCAGATCATGGTCGACCGCTTCCAGGACGGCGATCCGAACAACGACTGGGGTGTCGACCGCGACCGCGCGGGCTCGTACCACGGGGGCGACTGGCAGGGCATCATCGACCGGCTCGGCTACCTGGAAACCCTCGGCGTCACCGCGCTGTGGATCAGCCCGGTGGTGAAGAACCTGGAGTCGGACGCCGGGTTCGGCTCGTACCACGGCTACTGGGCGCAGGACTTCGTCCACGTCAACCCGCACTTCGGGGATCTGGCGAAGCTGCGCGAGCTGGTCGACGAGTGCCACAAGCGCGACATGAAGGTGATCCTCGACATCGTCACCAACCACATCGGCCAGCTCTTCTTCTACGACATCAACGGCAACGGGCAGGCGGACGATTTCCTGATCGGGGGTGGGGGAACCGCGTACGGCTCGGAGAACCACGACTTCTACGCCGGTGGCATCACCCGGACCACCGAATGGGATCCGGACTACGACAGCCGCGGCATCCAGGCCTTCACCTCGCTCGGCGAGTCCGGCCCGGCGCCCGTCACCTGGGTCTACGACCCGGCGATCAACCGCATGCCGGCGGAGCCGAGCGGCTTCGACAACCCCACCTGGTACAACCGCCGCGGCCGCGTCACCGTCTGGCGGCACGAAGGCGAGGCGTGCTGCTGGGTGTTGGCGCGTGGCGGCGTCACCGGCTGCGATCCCTCCACCGTCGACTGGTGGGGCACGCCCGAGTGCCGCGACTACATCCGCGAGCAGGAGCTGCGCGGCGACTTCCCGGGCGGCCTGAAGGACCTGGACACGACACGGCAGGACGTGCGCGACGCGCTGTTCGCGGCCTACGCGCACTGGCTCACGGTCGCGGACTTCGACGGCTTCCGCATCGACACCCTCAAGCACGTGGAGCGGGAGTTCTGGCAGGACTTCTGCCCCAGGATCCGGCAGCACGCCAAGGCGCTGGGCAAGCGGCAGTTCTTCATGTTCGGCGAGGCGTTCGACGGGCACGACGACCTGTTGGCCAGCTACGTCGGCGACGGACAGGTCGATTCCGTGTTCTACTTCTCGCAGAAGTACCGCGTGTTCGAGAACGTGTTCGGGCAGGGCCGGCCGACGGCGGAGATCGAGAGCCTGTTCCGCGATCGGCTGGGCGATCCCGACGATCCCGCGTACGTTCCCCTGTACCCCGACACTCCGAACCCGGACGGCCCGATCGATGCCGAGGGGAACCCGGTCAGCCCGCGCAAGCTGCTGGTCAACTTCCTGGACAACCACGATGTCGGCCGCTTCCGTTACCTGTGGAACGACGCGCGCGTGCACCACAACGCCCTGTTCCTCCTGCTCACCGAGGACGGCATCCCGTGCATCTACTACGGCACGGAGCAGGGGTTCGACGGTGGCAACGACCCGGCCAACCGCGAGGACATGGCCGGGCACTTCGACACCGCGCACCCGACGTTCCGCACCATCCAGGCCCTGATCCGGCTGCGCAAGCAGTACCTGCCCCTGCAACGCGGCGACCTGCGCATCGTCTGGGCCTCGGCCACCCCGGCCGACGGCGGCGCCGACGACGCCGGAATCTTCGCCTTCGAGCGCACCTACCGGGGCGAGACGGTGCTGGTGGTGGTGAACTCGTCGAACGAGGCCAACGCGCGCCCGTTCCTCGGCGGGACGGGGATGGCGACGTCGTTCGCCGAGGGGACCGCGCTGGTCAATTCGTTCTGCCAGGAGGACGCGAGCGGCGACTGGGGCGCGCACGTGTGCCGGGCGGGCGAGGGCCAACGTTTCGTCGTCGGCCCCGGCGGATCGCTGGGGGAGACCGTCCAGCTCCCGCCGCGGTCCGGCCTGATCCTGGTGCCGGCGCCGTAGCGAGTAGGGGAGCCACGTAGCGCCGTACGCTCGCGGAGCGGGCGTAGGGCGCGAGTGCTCCCGCGGGAAGTGCGTGCGGGCTGCCTACCGGCGGCGGCGGGCGAGACCCAGCAGAGCAACGCCGAGCAGACCAAGGAGCGCGCCGCGGCCGTTCGCGCCGGCGGCGCGGCAGGAGCACCCCAGGTTGTCGTCCTCGACGCCCGGCGGATGGGGCACGTCGGTGCGGCCGTCGACGATGTCGTCGGCGTCCGCCTCCGCCGACGCGTCCGCGCCGGCTTCGGCGGACGAGTCCGCGTCCGCATCGGCACCGCCATCGGCGTCGGCGTCGGCCGCCGGAGGCGGGCCCTCGACGCAACGACCCAGCTCGCAGACCATGCCCTCGGGGCAGACGGCGCCGAGGCACTCGTCGGTGCACGCGCCGTCCTGACAGGTGAAGCCCGGGTCGCACGTCAGCGAGGCGCAGGCGTCGGGGACGCAGCGCCCGTCGGGCAGGCACGTGAAGCCCGCCTCGCAGTCGACCCAGTCGCAGCGCATCACGCAGGCGCCTTCGACGCAGACGGTGCACTCGCTGCAGGTCAGCCCCTCGCAGAGATCGATGCAGTTCCCGGCGCGGCATTCGGTGCCGACCGGGCAGATGATGCCGTCGCAGGCGCCGACGCAGGTGCCGGCCTCGCAGCGCATGCCAGGGTCGCACGTGACGTCCTCGCAGCCCGCGTCGATGCACCGGTCGTCGGTCCAGCAGACCTGCCCCTCCGGGCAGCCGAACTCGGAGCAGACGGTCCGGCAGACGCCGCGGTCGCAGACCTCCCAGTCGCCGCACAGGCCGTCGCCCTCGTCGGTCTCGCCGTCGCAGTCGTCGTCCAGGGCGTTGCAGCGCTCGTCGGTCGGGTCCAGCTCGCCAAGGCACTCGGTGCCGGCGCCGACGCAGTTGGTGCGGCCCTGGGCGCAGACGCCCAGGAGGCCGGTGTCGCAGGGGGCGCCGGCGTCGGGGCAGATGACGGTGCCGCCGCGGATCTGGAAGACCCAGCGGCCCGGCTCGCCGACGTTCGATTCGTTGCAGACGATGTCGTGGATGTCGCCGGTCATCGAGCCGGTGATCTGGACGTAGTCGGTCATGTTGCCGGCGTCGAAGCCGACCTGGGCCGGCGTGCCGCCGAAACCGCCGGAGCCCCCGCTGGCGTCGCCCGTGGTCCACTCGCAGCGGTTGAAGCGGAACTCGACGTCGAAGTCCCCCGCCTCGCCCCCGCAACCTTCGACGGCGGTGATGATCATCTGGAAGTCCATGACCAGGTCGAGGTGGCAGTCGAAGTAGCCGACGTTGTCCCAGGTGATGACCATGCGTCCGGGCTCGAGGTACCACCAGGCGCCGTTGTGGTCGGGGTTCTGGCACGGGCCGTCGCCGGGCGAACCGGTAGCCATGGAGTAGCCGCGGCAGTCGCCGAGCCAGTCCAGATCGCTGTTGGTCATGGGGCGGACGTCGACGTCGGCCCAGTAGGCCGCAATCATCGGACGCGAGGCGACCGGGAACGCTTCCGGGGTATAGACCGGCTCCGCGCCGCTGAAGGTGATGTTGCCGTTGGTGTTGACGTAGGCCGAGGTGTGGGTCGAGGTGAAGAAGCGCAACCCGGCGGGGAAGGCCGGCGTGAGGTCGATCAGCGCCGACGACCCGTCGTCGTTGGGCGAGAGGCAGTGCGTCCCGTAGTCCCGCACGCCGCCGAAGCCGGTGATCAGCGGCACGGTGGCATGGGCGGCGCCGGCCGCGAGCATCGTTCCCACGACGAGAAGCGGCAACCACGTTCGAATCCGGCGTTGGGACATGGTGAAACCTCCAGCATGGGTAGGATACACCGAATCTCGCGCAGAGGCGCGGAGGAGCAGCGGAGCGGGGTTGCCCCGGCCCTCGCGCGTGCTTACACGGTGCTTGCCGAAGGAGGCGATGCCGATGATCAGCCAGAAGTTGCAGGAAGCGTTCAATGCCCAGATCCAGGCCGAGTTCTACTCGGCGTACCTGTACCTGGGGATGTCGGCCGATGCCGAGCGTCAGAACTACAAGGGCGCCGCGGCGTGGCTCAGGACCCAGCACGGGGAGGAGCTGGCGCACGGATACAAGCTGGTCCAGTACCTCTACGACCGCGGCGGGCGAGTTCAGCTCAAGGCGCTCGACGCGCCGCCCGCGGAGTTCGGCCCGCCGGCCAGGATCTTCGAGGCGGTGCTGAAGCACGAGCAGCACGTGACGGCCCTGATCCACAAGCTGTACGAGACGGCCGCGGCCGAAAAGGACCTCGCCGCGCAGGTGTTCCTCCAGTGGTACGTCACGGAGCAGGTGGAGGAGGAGGCCAGCGCCACGGTGATCCTCGAGCGACTGCGCATGGCCGGCGACAAGCCGAGCACGGTGCTCTATCTGGACAAGGAGCTGGGCAAGCGCGCCAAGGGGGAATGAGCGCCCGTGAAGCAAGCGGCTGATGCCGTCCTCGACCGGTAGGGGAGCCACGTAGCGCCGTTGGCCCGCATAGCGGGACGGCGGCGCGAGTGCTCCCGCCGCTCGACCGCGCGGGCTACGCTGCGCCCCTGCCGGCCCTTTCGATGGCCTCGAAGATCGGCTCGTACCCGGTGCAGCGGCAGAGATTGCCCGCCAGCGCCCTGCGGATCTCGTCGCGGCTCGGGCGCGGGTTGCGGTCGAGCAGCGCCTTGGCCGCGAGGATCATGCCCGGCGTGCAGAAGCCGCACTGCACCGCGCCCGCGTCCAGGAACGCCCGCTGGAGCGGGTGCAGCGAGCCACCCGGTCCCGTCAGCCCCTCGATCGTCGTCACTTCGGCCTTGCCCACCTTCACCGCGTCGACGGTGCAAGCGCGGCGCACCCTGCCGTCGAGCAACACCGTGCAGGTGCCGCACTGCCCGATGCCGCACCCGCACTTCGTCCCCGTCAGCCGCAGCTCGTCGCGCAGCACGTCAAGCAATGTGGTGTCTTCCGCCACCTCGACCGGATACACCTTCCCGTTCACCCGCAACTCGACCCTCCCCCGCCGTGGATTCCCCGAAGCCGGGCTGGGAGGCCCGGAAGCCACACCTGCCTTTTCCTCTCTTTGCGTCCTTTGCGTTCTTTGCGAGCTTTGCGCGAAATCCCCCCCCCGGATGGGCAAGCGCGACACGCGGATCCCCGTCGCATGGAACAACGCGTTCCCGATCGCCGCCGCCGCCAGCTCGTTCACCGGCTCGCCCAGCGACTTCGCCCCCCACGGCCCCGCTGCGTCGGCGTTCTCCACGACCGCCCACTCCAGCTTCGGGATCGCCGTCGCCTTCGGAATGCGGTAGCGGTCGAAGTTGAGGCTCGCGATGCGCCCCGCCTCGTCCACGAGCAGCTCCTCGTGCAGCGCGAACCCGAGGCCCATCACCATCCCGCCCAGAATCTGCCCCCGAACCCCCTCCTCGAACACCGCCTTCCCCACGTCGTGCACGCCCAGCAGCGACCGCACCGCGATCTCCCCGCTCTTCGCATCGACCGTGACCTCGGCCACGTTGCAGCCGTACACGTACGTGAAGTACGCGTCGCCCCTCCCGTGCTCCTCGTCCCATGACACCTGCGGCCCGCGCCACGTCCCCATCGCGTGCAGGTGCACGCGCCGCTCGTGGCACGCCGCCACCGCCTCGCCCCACAGCATCTCCCGCCCGCTGCTCTCGTCCGCGACCGACCCGTCGCGGAACACCAGGTTGGGCGGCCTTCCGTCGCGGGCGAACGGCCCGCCCGGCGAGCCCAGCGCCTCGGCCATGGCCTCGCGGATCCGCCTCGCGGCCTCCACCACCGCGTTGCCCCCGACCAGCGTCCCGCGTGAAGCGACCGTGGGCCCGCCGTCCGGCACGCGGCTGGTGTCGACGTCGAGGTAGCGGATCTTCTCGAGCGGCAGGCCCAGCTCGCCGGCGAGGATCGTCGCCATCGCGGTCTGGAGCCCCTGGCCGTTCTCGGCGACCCCGACCTCGAGCGTCACCGACGCGTCGGGCTGGACGTTGACGATCGCCGAACAGAAGTCGAGGCCCTCGGCCCCCAGGCTGACGCCCCGGTACGAGCACGCGAGCCCGATCCCGTGGAGCTTCCCCTCCGCGTCGGGCGTGCCGCGCGAGCATTGGGTCCACTTCGCGGTCCAGCCCGAGCGCTCGACGGCGAGGTCGAGCACCTGTCGCGCGGCGACGACGTGGTTGTCGAGCTTCTGGCCGGTGTGGGTGGTGCAGCCCTGCGTGAAGAAGTTGCGGCGGCGGAACTCGACGGGATCGAGGCCCACGGCGTGCGCGGCATCATCCATCAGCGACTCGATGGCGAAGTTGATCTGCGGCGAGCCGAAGCCGCGCATCGCGCCGGTGAGCGGCCCGTTGGTGTAGACGCCGCGGGATTCGCCGAAGACGTGGGGGACGAGGTACGGGCCGGTGCACTGGACGGTGGGCCGCCAGATGACGAAGGGCGTGGTCGAGCAGTACGGGCCGCCGTCCGCGAGAAGGCGTGCGTCGAGCGCGCGGAGCTTCCCGTCCTGGCCCAGGCCGAGCTTGTGGCGGACGAGGAACGGGTGGCGCTTGTAGCTCTCGCGGATCGATTCCTCGCGCGTGTAGACCAGCTTCACGGGCCGCCTGGTGCGCAGGGCGAGGATCGCGGCGCGGGCGCAGACGACGGAGATCGTGTCGTCCTTGCCGCCGAAGCCGCCGCCCAGGGTGGTCTGCACGATGCGCACCGCGGCGAGCGGCAGGCCGGTGGCCCAGGAGACGAAGCGGCGCGCGGTGAACGGGTGCTGCATCCCGCCGAGCACCGAGACCGAGCCGTCTGGCTCGGGCACGGCAACGCACGCCTCAGGCTCCAGGTAGGAGTGCTCGACGTACTGCGTCCGCCACTCGCGCTCGAGCACGACGTCGCACCTGGAAAACTCCGCCGCGGGGTCGCCTTGGCGCACGTGGCAGGTCCAGAAGACGTTGTCCTTGCGCTCGGGGTGGACCCGCGGGGCGTCCGGGGCGGCGGCGCGCTCGGGATCGAGCAGCGGTTCGAGCGGCCGGACTTCGACGCGGACCGCGCGGGCGCCGGCCCGGGCCGCGGCGGGGGACTCGGCGGCGACCAGGGCGACGACGTCGCCGACGTAGCGGGTCTTGTCGGCGGCGAAGACGTAGTGGTCCTTCAAGATGCCGCCGACGCGGTTCATGCCGGGGACGCCGGCGGCGGTGAGGACATCGACGACGCCGGGCACGGTCAGCGCGGGCGCCGTGTCGATGGAGAGGATCTCGGCGTGGGCGTGCTCGGCATGGACGGGTCGGGCATGGAGCATGCGATCGAGGTAGAGGTCGTCCGCGTAGAGCGCCCTGCCCGTGACCTTCGCCTTGCCGTCGATGCGTGCCATCGCCTTGCTCCCGTGCCGCGAGCGTAGCACGGGGGCGGGGAGGGCGGGGAGGGCGGGGAGGGGAGGAGGGAACCGACTCACCACTGAGACGCTGAGGTCGCTGAGACAAACGCTGAGAAGACAGGGGAAGGGCAGGCGGGAGCGTAGCCCTGATGAAGGTCCAGACTTGGGTGCCGTGACGCGGCGAGGCGCCGCGCCACGGACTCCTCCGCCGCCGGGTGCAACAGTGGACGGTTTCCGGGCAAGCCGACACGTGAACCTCGCGGCGCGGCAGGTCCCTTGCGCGGCGCCTCGCCGCGCAAGGGCATCGAAACCCGAGCCTCCACCCTGGCCTCCCCCCACCCCATCCCCTCCTGCCCTGTCTTCTCAGCGTTTGTCTCAGCGTCCTCAGCGTCTCAGCGGTAAGTCGGAATTCCGCGGTCTCTCCTCCCCTCCCTCCCTCCCCCGGCGGAATTGACGCCGTGCGGCGCCGCGGGTAGCGTCTCCCGGGGGCGAAACAGGAGGTCGGCGATGCGGGCTTGGTCATGGGCGGCGGTCCGGTGCGCCCTCCCGGCGATGGGGTTCGTCGTCGCGTGCGGCGACGGGTCGGCGACGGCGGATGCCGAGGACGACGCCGGAGTCGAGGCCGAGGCGGATGCAGCACCGGATGCGCCGCCGGACGTGGCGCCGGACGCGGAGGCGGAAGCGGACGCGGAGGCGGAGGCCGTCGAGGACGCCGGGCGCGAGGACGCCGAGGCGGAGGCGGCGGACTGGGGGCTGCCGTGCCCCGATCCGCTGGCGGAGTTCGACCCCGCCGATCCGGGGGTGCACAGCTTCTTCCTCGTGGCCGAGGTGTTCATGATGGGGACGGCCGTCGACACCGCGGCCGGCGGGTTCCTTCCCGCGGCGCGCGAGGACTTCAACCGCGACGACCCGCCGAGCGAGATCCCGATCGACACCTGTCGCATGGCCGGCTCGGGGCCGGCGACGCGCGAGTGCACGACGGCGGCGGATTGCGCGCCCGAGCAGCAGTGCAATCCGGAGACCGACGCGAGCGGCAACCCGATCCCGGACTCGGGCGTGTGCGAGACGCCGCGCGAGACGGTCGACGTCGGGCCCTTCACCTGCACCGGCTTCGCGACGGATCAGACCTTCCAGTACAACCCGGCGCAGAGCGGGGCGTACACCTCGACGGCCGACGGCACGCTCCCGGCCGGGACCCTGGAGCTGGGCGCGACCTACGACTGCGCGGGCGACGGCGACCCGGCGACGGGGCTGGGCCGCTTCCGCGGGACGATCTTCCTGCCGGCGGAGCTGGAGCTGACGTCTCCGCCGTCGGCGATCGGACCGGGCGGCTTCCCGCTGGTTGATGTCAACCCCTCCGTCGATCTCGTGCTGGCCTGGAGCGGCGGCGACGGCGCGAGCGAGCTGTCGGTCAACCTCACGGGCGGGACGGGGACGGTGGAGTGCCGGCTCACGGACGACGGGGCGCACACCATCCCGGCCGACCTGGTGACCGCGGCCGGCCTGGGGAACATCCCGTTCTTCAACATGATGGAGTTGCGTCGGGAGCGATGGGGGCTGGCGTGCGGCGAAGGGCTCACCGACGCCGAGTGGACCTCGACGGTGACCACGATCCTCAACGTGCGGAAGGTGGGGGAGTAGGGAGCCGAGCTCGTCGGCCGCGGACGAGCTTTTGAGACCGATCGAGTGGCGGTGCCTTGCGCCCGGCCCACGGTCCGTCGACCCAAACCGGCCAGCCTTGCACCGGTGTGCGAACCCGAAAAAGCAACGCCCGGTACCGGGGTCGTCCGCACCGCATGTCCGCGGGGCGGCGTCTTGCGGATGGGCGAGCGGAGAAACGGACTCAAAGTCCGAGGAAAGTGCGACGACATTCGCGTTTTGCGGGGCTCTAATTGGGTGTGCAAGGGAAGTTGCGAGGTGAGCAATGCGGAGCCCGCAGGTCGGGGAGAACGAAGTCATCGGAAACAGTCCGCAAATTCGCAAGGTTCGCGAACTTGTGGCCAAGGCCTCGCGCAGCGATGCAAACGTGGTCATCATCGGCGAGACCGGCACCGGCAAGGAGTTGGTCGCGCGGGCGCTCCACGCGAACAGCTCTCGCCGGTCGGCCCGGTTCGTCGCCGTCAACTGCGCGGAACTTGACGGCGGCGTGACCGGATCCGAACTCTTCGGCCACAGGCGCGGAGCGTTCACGGGTGCCATCGCCTCCCGCCGTGGGCTGCTCGCGGCAGCGGATGGCGGAACCCTGTTCCTCGACGAAATCGCAGAACTTTCCGTCAGGACGCAGGCGAAGCTGCTGCGTGCGCTTCAGGAGCGTGAGGTGCGTCCAGTCGGCGGCGACGCGGGTGCGGTGTTCGACGCCAGGTTGGTGACCGCCACCAATCGCCCGCTGGAGTGGCTCGTCGCCAGCGGTGCTCTGCGTGAGGACTTCTACTACCGCATTTCGGTGATCACCATCGAGGTTCCCACCCTTCGCGAGCGCGGCGACGACGTCTTGCTCTTGGCGGAGCACTTCGTGCAGATGTTCGCCGCGAAGTGCCGCAGGGAGATCACGGGACTGTCGTCGGCCGGCCGCACATTCCTTCTTCAACACCCTTGGCCCGGCAACGTCCGACAGCTCATGAACTGCATCGAGTCCGCTGTGGCGCTGGCGCCGGGCCCGCTCCTCGATTTCGCGGACCTTGTCGTGCGCAACACTCCTCCTGCCGGCGTGTCCGCGGCCCTCATCGACTCCACCTGCGCATCCACGCCGGTGTCGCACGACGGAGCCTCTGACCGCACCTGGCGTGGACTCGAATGCCAAGAACCGCGGGACGTGGGATCCTCAAGTCCACCCGTTTCCGCTTCGGACCGGGGCGTTGTCCGGTTCGACGACACCGCAAGGACCGCGATCGAACACGCCCTGGTCACCACGGACAGGAACGTCAGCGCCGCTGCCAGGAAGATGGGAATGAGCCGCGGGCGGCTGGTCAAGATGATGCGAAGGCTCAAGATCCGCGCAGCCCGTTGACGCGCCGCCGGCACTCTCCGAACGGCGGGCGAATCACGTAGCCGAGACGGCGAACGACATCCACCGAGCCTCGGCCGCGAGGCCAGCCATCTCAAGGTGCCAACGTGGCGTAGTCGCGTAGGTTTCGGCTGAGGGGGTGTGGTGGCGAGCATTCGGACGTGCCGGAAAGTTGGTCGCCGCCGCGTGTCGGGCCGAGGATTCGCCCGCGCCGACCGGGCGGTGAGTGGGGCGCGGGGACGGTGTGGACGGCGAGGAGCAGCGCGGCACGGCCGAATGCCAGGATGTTCGTGGGGGAGATGGTCGATCGGTTCGCCGAGAAGGTGGCGATCACGGTGATGGTGCGAGCGACCATGGAGAACGCGCTGGCGCCGGAGCCGCTGGACGAGCTCTTCGCCAAGATCGCGGAGCGACAGTACGCGCGCCAGTTGCTGTTCTTGACCTTGGTGGCGCTGATGGCGGTCGTGGTGTGCCGTGTTCGCAAGTCCGTGCACGCCGCGTTCAAGGCAATGCAGGACGAGATCCCGGTTTCCCTGACCACGCTGTACGACATGCTGGACGGGACCGAGGCGAACGTGTCGGCCGCTCTGGGCCGGCACACCGCGACGCGTCTGCGAGCGGCGATCGAGGCGACGGGCGGGGCGCTGCCGCCGCTGTTCCCTGGGTACCGAACGAAGATCCTCGACGGGAACCACCTGGCGGCCACGCAGCGCCGCATCAAGCCTCTGCGCGGCTGCAAGGCGGGACCGCTGCCTGGCTTCGGTCTGGTCGTCCTCGACCCGGCGCTGATGCTCGCGATCACGCTCACTCATCCCCTGCGAAGACGGGCACGCCCAGGAAAGGTCTCTGACGGCGCAGATCGTGGGACTCGTCGAGCCGGGCGACGTGTGGATCATGGACCGGAACTTCTTCGGTCATGCAGTCATCCGACGGAGTACAATTACGGCCAAGGCCGCCATGCCCGCGCAGCACGGGGTCGAGGCGATCGAGGAGGGACTGTCGGATTATTACGTCGCCGACGAACTCAGCGGCACATACCCGGGCATGATGATAGCGGTCCCCGAGACGCAGTGGCATGTCTTCCGCGTTTTCACGCCCGCGCAACTCGCCACTCTGCTGGTGACGCTCGCCGCCAACGCCGAGCTCCGTCGGCTGAGCAAGAACCGCTGCGGCCCCGCGCTCCTCGGCTTGCACGGCTGCGCTACCGCAACAAGCAGCACGTCTCAACCTTCCGCCTGCTGCCGGCGCGCCGACCTGCCCGGAGGGCACCTTGACACGGATGGCCGCGAGGCGTACCACGACTCCGGGGGACCACCCGGATTCCAGGGGGACACGGCTGATCCCCGGGGATCCCACGGACCGCGCTCTCGGACGCACCCCAATCCAGGGCTCCTCACTTGGCTATCGGTTCGGTCGATGCCGTGGCTCGCTCCCAGTGTGCGCTGCGGCATCGAAGCGGCGGCGTAGCTTGGTCTCCGGGAACCAGACGCGGAGCGCATCGCACGAAGCGGCCGGGGCGGTGGCGGCGCGGCTGCAGCGTGGAGCCGACGAGGGGGGCGACCCTCACGCGGAGTTCGCCGCCGCAAACCTCGATGTCGCCGGGAAGCGGCACGGTCGACGTGACGATTCTCCCCGCCCCGTCCTCGACGCGGCTCAGGTGGAGCTCCAAGTGGGACACGACGATGCTCTCGGCGCATGCTACGGGGGGTCCTCTCGGCGTCAAGCGGGAGCCCTGGGGGACGCGCGACTTCGACGATCGCGGCTGCGTCCTGGAGCGAGAGGAGTGGGACGTGCGACGGCAGCGTGCCACGCTCGTTGCCCTTCTGGGCGAGATGGTTCCCCCACTGCGGGAGGCGCACGATGTGGGCAGCGTTTCGGCTGATCATCGTGTCGCCCTCGACCACCGCGCCCACAGCTACTCGACCGATGCTCAACGCAAACTTCGGTCGCCAAGCTTCCTCGGAAGTCAATCCACAGTCCACCCTGCCTAGACGGGTACGCCGTTCACCACCCGCTCCCCCCGATCGGCGCCCAGAAGAACCCCGGAAAGCCGCCTGGTATGCGACTTGCAATGCACGTCGCCAACCATGGCGTCGGTATTGCGGCCACGATGGCGGGCATCAACCCACGGATTCCGTGCGTTTCCCGCGACCGCTCCCCCCGGCGCTCACAACCGGCCTTGCGCACACCCACCAGCATCAGGCTGGGACCGTTCCGCGGGGCCACACGCAGGAGGCAACCTCATGCAACGAATCACTGCCTGCAGCGCAATCCTCATGGGCATTGCCTGGCTTCTTGCGCCAGGGGATGCCGCCGCCGTTCCACAATGGAACAACACCAGTAGCCGTTGCGCCGCGGGACCGGTTTGCGACTCGACTGAGTGCAAGATCGACTGCAGCACGGGTGCCGAGTACGTCATCTTCGGCCATGTCACCGACAACAACGTGGACAAGGGCTATGGCATCTGCGTGTTTACGGGAGGGTGGCCTGGGTACGGTGGGTACTACGACGGCTACCTGACCAGACAGGAGACGGACACGGCCCTGTGGACGGTACGTCTGGACGGCGATGGCGCGAGCGGCGGCAACGACTATCTGCAGCTCGCCGAGACCGGAGGAGAGACCTGCGCCGGAAATGTGACCATTAGAGGCGAGTTGCCGTCGAACGATGACTACTTGTTCTGGGGTGACCTCGGTACTGACCACATTTGGATGTGTGATAACGTGTCCACTGACACGCCGGCGAGCAGCGAGTGCCTCCCGGACGGCAACGACGGCAGGGCCGACGGCCGAGGTGGAAGCTCCGATCGGATTGTCGGCACCTATTGGAGCGACGAGATCTGGGGCGATGCCGTGTACGGTGGAAACGGAGACGACACGATCACCGGCAGCAGCGACGGTGACTACCTCTACGGCTGGTACGGGGATGACACTATTTATGGAGAGGGCGGCGCCGACGTCATTGGTGGTGATGCCGGCCAAGATGAGCTTCACGGTGGCTCCGGAACCGATACGATCGACGGCGGTTCCGGAAACGACACGATACATGGAGACAACCACGCTGATGACATCTGGGGTGGGCTTGGCGACGATTTCCTCTACGGAGACGACTACTCGGACGAAATCCACGGCGAAGACGGATGTGACACCATCGATGGCGGATTCGGTAGTGACACTTGTTGGTGTGACGAAGACACGACCAGTAATGAGCCGATCACCTCGTGCGATACTCCGTACTACTGCATTGACGCCGCGACCTGCTTCGGATAGCGGAAGGCGCAGCCGATCTCCGGATGGTACAGCGGGTATCGGCATGGGGGCCCGCCGCATACGAACGGAGCCTCCTGCGCCGGTTGCCGGTTGACGGCTGGGCGGTGTGACGACCGCATGGGTGCCGGGGTCTTTCGGGAGGGTCAAGCGGGGCGCATCCGCTTCCTTTCCCCGCCACGTCGGCTTGGCTGACTCCAGGGCTCCTGACCCGGCGGCAAGCGCCGGTGATGCTCCGGACGTGGTGCCCCGGGCCAGGCGCGCCCTCCTGTCGGCCGGGAAGGGCTCCATCCGCCGGAACTTAGGCATCACCATTTGTGTGGGGCGCTACGTACGGAAAGGCGAGGCGTCCTGCAGGAATTGCGCCTGTGTCAGTAGCCCTGGACTCACGCGATGCGGTTTGGCCGCCTGCGCTCTCCGGTTCGCCCGGTGGCCGAATCGGGGGGTCCGCGGAGTTCCCCGTTTCAACGTCCAACGACGATTGAATTCGCCCGCGCGCCGGCCACAGGCCGGGCCCGCAAGCCGAACGCGTCGCCAGCCCCGAAGACCGGGCAACAACTCCCGCAACGCGCAGGCCACGCTCGTCCACGGGCGGAAGTTCCCGTTGATCGTCCAGACTCGGGCGGATGAAGGCGATTCAGAACACCACGCCCTATCCTGCCCAGCATGTGGTCAACTCCTCGCAACTTGAACGGGTTAACTTCTCGCAAGCACCCCGAGCCGAGGCATTCGAAGGATGGCGTGAGCAACCTCGTCGCCGAGGCGCGCTGGATCCGGCTTGCCGACCTAAGGTGGCGCGCGTAAATAACCTTGCCAGCTAGGGCCATCCGTGCTCTTGTCTCGACATGCGGCGAGATCTGGTCCTGGAAGCGGCGATCGTCAGCAAGTATGCGGTCGTGGGTCCGGTACTCGACGAGCGGGCCCGACGGCTCTGGGCGGCGGCGGAGTCGCGGGTGATTGGGTACGGGGGTGACGCCGTTGTGTCCGCCGCGACCGGCTTGGCGCGGCAGACGATCCGATTCGGCCGCAGGGAGATCGAGGAGGGTGTGGTGCTCGCAAGTCGGATTCGGCGGCCTGGTGCGGGGCGGCCGAGGATTGACAGGACGCAGCCCGGGGTGAAGCAGGCGTTGGAGCGGCTGGTGGACCCACTCACGCGCGGCGATCCGGAGTCGCCGTTGCGCTGG
>JACRCX010000079.1 GCA_016218815.1 Deltaproteobacteria bacterium | reverse complement strand
GGTCGGGATAGCCCGGAGGCCGAAGCCCTCCGGGCTATCCCGACCACCCCGGCGACGCGGCGCGGTTGACGTGGGGCGCTTCCCGGCCCATCCTCGGCGGTGGAGGTGCGGCGATGACTCGTGAGAGTGCGGATAGGGTTCTCAGGGACGCGGAGGGCACCCTGGGCAAGCTCCGCGGCGGCCGGACGGTATGGCTCGAACGGAAAGGGCGTGAACGCGCGGTGCTGTTGTCGGCCCGCAGCTTCCGGCGAATCCTGGAGGATCTCGACGACTACCTGGATGCGGTGGCGGCGGAGAAGGCCGTAGCGGCGGCTCGCAAGCGCGGGGAACGACCGATCCCGATCGAGGAGGTGAAACGGAGGCTCGGCCTGTGACCGGCGCCCCGCGACGGTACGCGGTTCTGTTCGAGGCGCCCGCGTTGCGGGAACTGGAGCGACTCGAGGAACGCGACCGTGCGCGAGTTCTCTCCGCGGCTGAGGCCCTCGCCGACAACCCGCGCCCGCCCGGTTGCGCGAAGGTCCGCGGCTCCCCGTACTGGCGGATCCGGGTAGGCGTGTTTCGGGTGTTGTACGAGATCCAGGGCGACTCGCTTGTCGTGTTGGTCGTGCGGATCGGTCATCGCCGCGAGGTGTACCGGGGGCGATGAACGGATGGGGTGCCGGATGACATGCACGCGGTGCCATGGAAACCTGAGTTCGTGCCGCGGCGACGCGGAGTTCAGCGTCGGCGGAACGCCCGTCACCCTGTGCGGTATCGAGACGAGCGTCTGTCCGTCCTGCGGTGAACGCGAGGTGGTCGTGCCGAACATCGACGGCCTTCATCGCGTTGTGCGGGACCTGGAGCGAAAGGCCGGCCGGACGCTGCACCTGGATCTGCGGGTCCGGCGCGGGCGATGGGAGACTGCGGCGGTCGAGCGGCGCCTGCCTGCGAGACGGCGGAGGCAATCGGCGTAGCGTGACGGCGCCCGCGGCGAGGCGCTTGTCCCGGTGATGAACGACGCGCCCGAGTTCAAGGCGCTGCCTTGCACGAGGGCCGCGATCCTGCGGCTGGCGATCCTGCGCGGGCCGGAGGAGTTCGAGGCCGAGCTCGTGAAGGCGAAGCGGCGCGGTTGACGCCGGGCGCTTCCCCGGCCCATCTTCGGCGGTGGGAGGTGCGGCGATGACTCGTGCGACGACAACCGGAGAATGCGCGGACCTGGGCGCCGCGATGAAGGCGGCCCAACGGCGGCCGTTCGTGCGCCTCCGCGGAAAGGGGCGATCGGCCTTCGTGCTCATGACCGAGCGGCGCTACCAGCGCATGGAGGCGTGGCTGCGGGAAGCGGCGGAGGATGCCGCGGACATCGCCGCGGCCCGCGAGGCGGAGAAGGAGCCGGGGTCGATTCCCTGGGAGAAGGTGAAGCGCGACCTGAGGCTGGAGTAGCCCTTGGCGTACCGGGTGGAGATCAAGCCGGCGGCCCGGCGCGAGGTGTACCGGAGGCGATGAACGGATGGGGTGCCGGATGACGTGCACGCGGTGCCGTGGATGTCCGAACTCGTGTCGTGGCGACGCGGAGTTCGACGTCGGCGGAACGCCTGTCACCCTGCCCGGTGTCCAGACGCGCGTCTGTCCGTCCTGCGTTGAGCGGGAGGTGGTCGTGCCGAACATCGACGGACTTCATCGCGTTCTGCGGGACCTGGAACGTCAGGCCGACTGGTCGCTCCGCCTGGATGTTCGCGCCCAACGCGGGTGGTGGCAAAGTGCGGCCGCGTAGGGCGACGGTCGCGACGTGTGGAGGGGGCGAGGTGCGGCGATGGACGGGCAGTCGCGGCGACGGCTCTGGATCCTGCTCGCGGCGTGCGTCGGTGCGGCCTGCGCGGGCGCCTCCCTGGGGGTCGTGATCGACAGAGCGGTACTCGCCCGAGACCGCGATGAGTGCGCCGCGGCGTTCGGCGGCTGCATCCGGTTCTGTCAGCGAGTGTCGGAGGGCTCGATACCGATGGGAAGGCCCACAACGGCTGGACCGTGCGAATGGCCGGTCCAGCCCACGCCGGGGATGCGCTATCACGGTGCCGCACAGCCGACGGAAGAACCATGGCCCACGAAGTGCTTCGCCCAGTGCTTGGACGACGGAATGAGTTGCTTGCTCGGTTCGGGCCCTTGCGCGCCAGGCTCGCCTCTCGCTCGACACCCGTACTGAGGGTTGGGCGACGGGCGTCCAAACGCGAGGAACACCAGCCACGTGAGAACCTGCACCGCAAGTTGGCGGAGCTGTCCGGACGCTCGGGGTAGACGTCAGCGCATCGACGCGCCCGCCCCGCCCCCGTCCGGAAACGAAAAACGAAGAACGAAAAACGAAAAACGCCTCCCCACCCCTACAACCCACCCCCGCCGTACATCCACCCCGCCGCCACCGCGATCGAGGCGCGCGCGACGTCGTGGAAGATCGGCTCGAACGCCGCGCTCGTGTCGTCCACCGAGTGGTTCGATAGCTCCCGCGGCCAGCAGTTGACGCCCACCGCGCAACGGCCCGCCGCCCAGAACGACGCGCTGTCCGAATACCCCGCGTCCCCGTAGTCCGTCGTGAGCGGCCGCGCGCCAGGCACGAACAGGTCGATCGCCTCCACTCCAAGCTCCGCCCACGGCCGCGACCCCTCGTCGAACACGTACCAGAACCGACCCGCCGTCGGCTCCGTCGTCCACCCGATCATGTCGGTGTTCACCGCACAGGCGATGTCGCCGGTCAAACCCGCGACGAAGTCCTCCGAGCCCTGCAACCCCGTCTCCTCGGCGTCGAACAACACGATGCGTACCGTTCGCGCCGGCGGCGTCGTCCCCGCATCCGCCAGGATCGTCGCAACCTCCAACGCCACAGCGACGCCCGACGCGTTGTCCACCGCCCCCGGCGCCGCATCCGCCGCCGCATCCCATCCCGTCGTATCGGTCGCCGTCGAATCCCAGTGCGCCGTCACCAGCACCGGCGCCAGCCCCGCATCCGTCCCGGGGATCTCGGCCTCCAGGTTGGTCAACCCCGCGCCGAACTCGAGGCGCTCCACCGTCCACCCCAGCCCCGTCAGCTCCGCCTCCAGGTAGTCGGCGGCCAGCTCGTGGTCCGGATGCGCGTCCGCACGCGACCGGATCGTCACCGGCCCCGTCGGGCCGTCCCACGCCTCCTCGCCCGCCAGCACCCGCACGCGCCGCATCATCCGGTCGTCGTCGACCGCCGCGAGGAACCCGGTCACCTCCGTCTCGGCCCCGGTCAGGATCCCCGGCCGGTCGAGCGGTGCGGTGAAGTCGTCCGGGATGCACGTTCCGACGCACACGTAGTCCGGCGGCCGGCAGTCCGCATCGGTCTCGCACGTCTTCGCGCACAACGGCGGGTAGACCTCGGTGTCGAAACACAACGCCTCCGTCCCGCACGCGCCGGGGAACGTCACGTCGCAGAACAGCGCCGAGCAGTACCCGCCGACGAACGACGGGTCCAGCGATGCGTCGATGCAGAACCGCCCGACGCACTCGTCCCCGTTCGTACACGGATCCCCGTAGGGCCGGCGCCCCGCGTCCTCGGTCGTGCCGTCCTCGCCCGCCGCCTCCGCCTCGGCCTCGGTCTCGCCATCCGCGTCCGCGTCGGCCCCGATCTCCTCATCCGCGTCCGCTTCAGCGGTGACGTCCGTCGCTGCGTCCCCGTCGCGCTCCGCCATCGAACCCGGCCCGCACGCCGGAACGGCCGCCCACGCCCACGCCCACGCCCACGCCCACGCCCGACCCCTCACCTTCGCCATCGCCCTTCCACCTCCCGCACCGTCCCTCTCCCCCTCTCCGTCCCCTCTCCCCACCTCTCCTCTCCCGGATCTTGACGCGGACCGCGCGCGGGAGCAAGGAGGGCCGTGGGAGGAACGTGATGCGCGCTCTACGCCTGCCGTCCGCCGCCAAGTCCACCCGGTCCGGGCATCGACATCCCTCGCCGTCCGCCCCGCTGTCGCTCGTCGGCATCGGCGCCTCTTGCCTGATCGCCATCACCAGTGCCGCGGCCTTCGCGTGCGCCAAGGCGCCCGGCAAGCGGGGCGGCGGGACGTCGTCGCCGCCGGACACCGCGTCCTCGATCACCGTGAGGCCGGTCGCGGCGGACGGCGACCTGTCACCCGACCCGTCGCTGGGCGGCCGCAAGCCTCCTCCCCCGATGCCGGGCGCGCGGGCGCCGCTGCTGCCGCCTTCGGGCGGCGCCGATGCCGGGACTGCGGGCGTGGGGACCCCTGCTCCTCCGCTCCCCGGCGAGGAGGCGCTCGTCCCCGGGATGCCGGGAGAGGAAGGCGCGATCGGATCCGCGACGGCCGACGGCTCGACCACGGCAGCCGGCGAGCCCGGCGTGCCCGAGGAACTGGTCGAAGTGCCCGGGCTGGACGAGGCGCCGCCGGGCGCTCCCCCGGCCGACACGCCGACCGCCGAGCCGGAGCTCTTCGCCAACGGGGAGATCACGTTCCGCCGCGTGGTGCTGTGCAAGGCGGTGAAGGACCGCGAGCCGGTCGAGCCGACCTCGACGTTCCGCCGCGAGCGCGAAGGCCAGGTCTGGGTCTACCTCGACGCCGTGAATTCGGCCGCGGTCGACCAGAACGTGTCGGTCACCTTCGAGGCCGTCGACCGTCCCGGCGCCGCAGCGCCGCCGGTCGATCTCAAGATCGGAACCGGGGCGCGCTATCGCACCTGGGCCTGGGCAACGGCCTGGCGGCCGCCGGGCCGCTACCGGGTCGTCATCCGCGACGCCGAGGGGCGGGTGCTGGCGCGCGCGCCGTTCGAGGTCGTGGAGTAGGGTTTGGAGCCGGTGGCCACCGGCCCCTCCTGGGTTCCGCAGGAGCGATACCCGCGGGCCCGATGGTGGACCCGCCGCCGGCGCCGTGTCGCCCTGTACGTGGGGATTCCGCTCGGCTCCCTCCTCGTCCTCGTCGTCGCCGCCTGGCTCGCGCTGCCGTACTTCGTTCGCGCCTACGTGCTGCAACGGCTGGAGGCGCGATTCGGCGTGACCATCGAGGCGGCGGACATCGATGCCGGCTTCGGCTACGTGCGGTTCGAGGACGTCCGCGTTCGCTCCGGAGAGACCGGTTTGCCGCTCGGACACCTGGAAGCGCTCGAGGCCGACGTCGACCTGTGGGCCCTGTTCCGCGGCCGGCTCGGCCTGCGCCGACTCGAGGTCCGCCACCCGGAAGTCGACATCCGCGTCCGGGGCGACGCCGACTGGGCGGAAGTCGTGCGCATCGCCCGCCAGGCCTTCCGGGGCGGGCGGCGGCTGGCCGGGGGCGGCAGCGGCTCGACGCCCCAGGTCGTCGTGCGCGATCTCGATGTGCGGTTCGCGTTCGGCGACGAGCTGAGCTTCGCGGCGTCCATCCCGGACCTGCGCTTCGGCGGCGACCGCAGGCTGCGGCTCGTCGGCGGCGAGATGTCCCTCGGGGCGGACGGCGTCGAAGTGGCACGGGCGGCGTCGTCCCGCGCGACGGCGGCATTGCAAGGCGGCGAGGTGCGCCTGGAAGACGCCGCCGTGATCGGCGGGTCGGTGCGCTGGGAACGCCCGGCCGGCCGCGCGCTCCGCGAGGCCCCCCCGCTCCGCGCGCTCGACGTTTTGCGCCGGATGGCGCGCATCGCGCGCGCCGCTCCGGGCCCACCCGCGGGTTCCGCCACGCCGAAGTCCACGCGCGGCGCGACGGCGACCGTCGCGTGCGACGTACCGTTCGAGGGCTCGATCCGGTTCGAGGACGCCGGCGTGACCGTCAGCGACCCCCGGCTGGGCCAGGATGTGCTGCGCAGCTCGGACGTGGACGGCTCGGCCCTCGTCGAGCGGTGCGGCGCGCGCATCCGGTTCGAGGCGCAGGCCGACGGCGGGCCGCGGGAGCACGGCTGGGCGGGCTGGGCCGAGCGCACGGCGCTCGGTACATCGGGGGAGTTCGAGGTCGAGGCGACGTCGCTCGACGCGCTCGTCCGTCGCCTCTGGCCCGGGCATGAGCTGCCGGCGGCCTCGGGCGAGCCGGCGCGCTTCGAGTTCGGCTACCGGTCCGGGGAATCCTCGGTGCGCGTCGCCGGCCTGATGCCGGTCCCCGCCGTCGGGCTGTCCGTCGCGGGATGGCGCGTGGCGACAGGGCCCGAGCGGTCGCCGTTCGAGCTGCAGGTCGGGCCGGTCGAGGGAAGCCGCGTGGGCCTCGCCGGCAGCATCGGGTTGACCTCGGTGACGCTTGACGGCCCCGACGGGAAGGCGGACGTGTCCGAGCTAGCGTTGCGCATCGACCCGGAGACGCGCATCGCCGCCGGCCTGGACGGCAGCCGACTGGTCGCGGGGCTCGACGCGGTCCTCTCGCGGCGCGTCCGGGTGCTGGGTGGTCCCCTGCTGGACGTCGAGCGGCCCGAGGCGCGGGCGGACGTCACGCTGGACCGCCTGGGCGGCGGCCGCATCGGGGTCGAGGGCAGCTTCCAGCTCGAGGGACTGCGCGAGCGGGAGCCGGGGAGCGAGGTGGAGCTGCCCGTGCTGCTCGCCGGCGCCATGGACGCCGGGACCTGGGTCGACCCGCAGGCGCGCTCGATGTCGCTTCACGGCCGCTTCCTTGCCGACGGCCTGCGCGTGGACCGCCGGGGCATGCCGCTGGTCGCGTTCGGCGCTCCGGGGCTCGAGGTGGCGCTCGACGTCGCGCCGGGAGCGAACGAAGGGCAGTGGGGGGCCACGGGCTCGCTCGGCGTCCGTGGACTGACGGTCGACTCGCCGCGCATCGCGCGCGAGCCGGTCAGCGGCATCGCGTTCGACCTGTCCGGGCAGTTCGTGGTCGACCTGCGCGCGGGAACGGCCGCGCTGGAGCAGGGAAGGGCGAGGATCGGCGCGGTCGAGATGGCGATCAACGCGGCGCTGGCGCTGCACGACGGCGTCCCTGCCTTCCGGGTCGCGTTCGCCGGTGCGCGCACCCGGTGCCAGGACCTGCTCGACGCGCTCCCCGTGCCGCTGCGTTCCGACCTTCCCGGGCTGGAGTTCGGCGGCAGCGCCGACTTCACCGTCGCTTTCGACGTCGACTTCGCCGACCTGCGCTCGACGATCTTCGAGCTGGACGCGACCAGCCGCTGCCGCGTCACCGCCGCCGATCGCTCGATCCAGATGGACCGGCTCCGCGGCACTTTCCGCCACGAAATCGTCCTGCCCGATGGGCGCACCGAGACCGTGCTCACCGGCCCCGGCTCGCCCGACTGGGTCCCCCTGGGCGACATCTCGCCCTACATGGTCTCCGCGGTGATCACGACCGAGGATGCGGGCTTCTTCCGCCACTCCGGCGTCTCCATCTCCGACCTGCGGGCCGCGATCGTACGCGACCTGCGCGAGGGGCGCTTCGCCGCCGGCGGGTCCACGATCGACATGCAGGTCGTCAAGAACGTCTTCCTCGACCGCGAGAAGACCCTGGCACGCAAGGTCCAGGAGGTGATCCTCACCTGGTGGCTCGACCAGGCCCTGGACAAGAACCAGATCATGGAGCTGTACCTGAACGTCATCGAGTACGGCCCGCGCATCTACGGCATCGGGCCCGCCGCGCGGGAGTTCTTCGGCCGCGCTCCCGCCGATCTCTCCCCGCTCGAGGCGATCTACCTGGCCAAGCTCCTGCCCGACCCGATCTCCCGCTACGGCATGTACCGGCAGGGCGGCATCTCTTCGCGCTGGCGCGCGCGCCTCGACCGGCTGCTCGGCATCATGGCCTCCCGCGGCGAGCTGAGCGAGGCCGAGTACCAGGCGGCGATCCACGACCAGCTCGTCTTCTGGTACCCCGGCCAGCCGCCCCCTCCCCCGCGCTACGGAGACATCCCTCCCGGCAGCGAGGAGATCCTCCTCTCGCCGGAGCAGGAGGAGATGCTCTCCATCGCCGAGGAGGTCTACGGGGAGGATGCCGACCTGGGAGTTCCGGGCACGCCCGACCTGTGATAGCCTCCGTCTCGGGAGGCGAACCCGTGGCAAAGCAGCAAAGGAAGCCGAAGGCCGCGACCGCTACCGTTTCCAGGCAGCATAAGCCCGCCGAACCGGCCGCCGCCGGGGGCGGGAACGGCGGCGCTCATCGCGCCCCCGCCGCCCTGGAATCCATCGTGCTGCCCGACGACCAGAACACCCTGCGCTCGGCCCTCCTGGACGTCGAGTCGCGCCGCGCCGAGCTGGACTCGATGAACGAGCGCCTGCGCGCCGAGGTGCAGCGGCTGCGCGTCGAGGTGGCCGAGCTGCGGGCGCAGGTCGATCTGGTCGCCTCCGCCGATCCGGTCAGCGGCGCCGCCAACCGCCGCGCGTTCCTCGACGGCTTCCGCCGCGAGTGGCAGCGCTCCCGGCGCTATGGCCGCTGCCTCTCCATCATCATGGCCGACATCGACCAGTTCAAGGCGATCAACGACGGCTACGGCACCGAGGTGGGCGATCGCATCCTGCGCCTGGTCGCCCAGTCGTTCCGCAAGACCGCCCGCACCAGCGACGTCATCGGCCGCTACGGCGGCGACTCCTTCGCCATCGTCCTGCCCGAGGCCGACCTCCAGTCGGCGCGGCGGGTGGCCGAGCGCCTGCGCAAGGGGCTGGAAAACGCGGTCTTCGAACACAAGGGCCGCCCGATCCTCGTCACCTCCAGCTTCGGCGTCGCCTGCTCGGAGGAAGGCGATCCGGAGCCCGAGGCCCTGCTCCTGCGCGCGGACGACTGCCTCTATCAGGCCAAGCGCGGCGGCCGGAACCTCGTGGTCGACGAGGAATCCTGACCCCCCCGTGACCAGGCTCCCGCGCGCCCGCCCGGCCCTTCTCGCCCTGCCGCTGGCCCTGCTCTGCGCCTGCCCGCCGCCCAACGTGCCCCCGCCGCCCGCCGAGGTCGTCGTGCGCCCCGCCGGCGAGGCGAGCCGGTGGTTCGCCGCCGACATCGATGCCGGCCGCGCCCTCGAGCTCGTCGACTTCCTTGATCGACGTTTCCGCGAACCGGGCAACGCGCCGTATCGCGAGTCCCTCGACGAGCTCGAGTCGCGCCTGCGCGGCGCCGGGTTCGGCACCGACGACCGCCTGCTCCTCGAGCGCTGGACCCTCGACGAAGACGCCACGACCTGGGAACCCCTGTCGGCGTCGCTCGAGGTGGTCGCACCCGAGCCCGAACTGCTCCAGTCGTTCTCCCCCGCCGACGACCGGCAGCGCACGATGCTGCTCATCGGCTCGCCCGGCACCTCCGGGCCGCTCGAGGTCGACCTGGTCGAGGACGGTGAGGCCGACCCGAAGGGTTGTGCGGTGCTGGCCGACGGGATGCCCGAGGGCGAGTACCGTCGCCTCGCCGACGCGGGCGCCGCCGTCGCGCTCTTCGCCGCCGACGCGCGGCTCGAAGGGCGCGTGTCCGACGACGAGGCGATCCCGTTCGGGAACGTCGCCGCGGGCGACTGGGGACCGGTGGCCCTGCGCCTGTCCCGGTCGACCGAGCGCCGGCTGCGCGAGTTGCTCCACAAGGGTGAGCCGGTGGTGCTGCGCGTCGGGGCGTCCGTGCTCCGCGAGCGGGGCCCGGTCGAGATGCTCCACGCGGAGATCCGCGGCGGACCCCTGCCCGGCATCCTCTTCGCCGCGCACCTGGACGAGCCCGGCGCCGAGGACAACGCCTCGGGCGTCGCGGTCGCCGCGGCCCTGGCGGAGCTGTTCGGTCGCGGGATCCACGAGGGCGGCGCGCCGGCCCCGAACCGCTCGTTCCACTTCGTCGTCGGTCCGGAGATTGATCATGCCGAGGAGGCCGCGGACCGGCTGCGGGACACGCTCGGCTGGGCCGTCGCCCTCGACCAGGTCGGCCGCCCCCGCGGACCGGAGTCTTCCCGGCACCCCACGCGGGCGCTCGTCGAGCGCGCCCCGGACCCGTCGCAGCGCTGGCGCGCGGACATCGGACCCGGCTCGGGCTGGCTGGCCGGCGGAGACTCGGGCGAAGCAACGTGGTCCCGGGCGGAGCCGAGCCTGCTGGCCGACGTGCTGGTCGTGCTGCTCCGCGAAGCGGGTGGGGGGTGGGAGAGCCACCCCTTCGAGGGCGGCTCGGACCACGTGCCGTTCCTCGCCGCAGGGATCCCCTCCGCGCTCGTCTGGAGGTTCCCCGATCCGACCTACCACACCAGCCTGGACCGGATCGGGCCGTCGGTCGTCTCCCAGGACGACCTGGCCGAGGTGGGGCGAGGCTGCGCATCGGTGATCGCGTCGCTCGGCTGGGAGGACGGCGCCACGGTCGCGCGAGCCGCCGCGGCGCCCTGGGCAGCCCGTGTGGACATCCTCGCCATGTTGACGCCCGGGGCGGAGGCGGCCTGCGCGTGGAGCCGCTGGCTGGAACAGGCGGCCGACGAACTCGAGTCGATGCTCGGCACCGCCTGCGCGGCCTCGCCGGCGACGGCAGCGGCCCTGGCCGAAGTCCTCGGTGCGGCGACGCGGCTGGGCGACGAGTGTCTGCGCTCGACTATCGGCTCTGGGCGCGGCGGGCGGCGCGGCGGAGGCGCTTGAGGGCCTCGCGCTCCTTGCGCTTCCGGCGGACCGACGGCTTCTCGTAGAAGCGCCTCCGCTTCAGCTCCTGGAGCACACCCTCTTTGCTCATGCGGTTCTTGAGCGCCCGCATGGCCTTCTCGAGGTTGTCCTTGACCTCGACCTCCACGGGCCGGAAGTAGACCGAACGGTCTCGGCTTCCGCGGCGGTCCCGATCGCGGTCGCGGTCGCGTTCTCGCGGCCGATCCCCATCGGGCCCTTCGCCCATGTCGATCTCGGCCTCGACTTCCCTCTCCTCCTCGGGTTCCTGATCCACGAACACCTCCGTCACGGGGCGGCACGATTACCGCACCAGCCCCTCCCTGTCAAGCGCGAACAGTTCGGATTTTCGTGGGAAACGACTCCTTGTCGTCGCGCACGCGGGCCACGATCTCCGTCGCCGTCGCCCACCACCACACGCGCACCGCCAGCGTCATCGCCGGCAACAGCAGCAGGAACAGCGGCCGCAGCGGCGAACCGCCCGGTCCGGCCGCGACGAGCGCCGCCTGCCCCAGCAACGGGAGCAGCGCCGCCGCGCGCAACAGCGCTCCGCCCAGCACCGCCGCCAGCGCCCGTTTCCGGATCGTCGCCCCGAACAGACGCAGACCCTCTCCGACGCTCCGCGAGGCGACCAGCGCCACCGCGGCCAGATCCGCCAGCACGCCCGCGCCGAGCCACAGTCCCGGCAGGACGATCCAGGCCGAGCCCCCGGAAAGGAACAGCGCCGTTCCCGCCAGCCCCAACACGCCCCACGCCGCCAGGTGCACCGCCCACACGCGCAGGAAGTGCCGCGCCGACCGCACGACCACCCCCCGCCCCGACGCACACCTCGCGCCGCAACGCCCCAGACTGCACAACAACCCCGCTCGCAGGAACGGCTCCACGATCAGTCCCCACGTCAGCGCCACCCCGACCGCGGTCGACAGCGCCGTCACCAGGGTCCCGCGTCCCTGCACCAGAGCATCCAGCAGCACGGCTCCCCCCGGGAAGGTGAGATCCCCCGAGCCATCCGGCAAGGCCCGCGTCAGTTGCTCGAACGCCAGGCTCGGCAACAGCCCGCCGACCAGCGTTGCCACCAGCCAGCCCAGCACCAGCGCCGCCACGGCGCGTCCCGCCGTCCGGAGCCGCCTTGCCGCCCCGCCGGACGTCGTGCCCCTCAGAACAGCACCTCCAGGAGGCCGCCGAAGACCGCGAACGACTCGTCCCCCACCCCGTCCACCCACGACGGGTCGCTCGCGCGCCACCCGTTGTCCAGGAGGTTCCGGTCCAAGAGCACCTCGCGGTCCGGGTCGAGCAGCACGCCGGTGGGCGGACGGTCCGACTGCACGGCGAACCGTGCGGCCGCACCCGAGCCGTCCCACCGCCCGCGGCGCGACGCCCCGGGAAAACGGAACTCGACCTCCACCGGAACCTCGATCGGCGCCCCCTTGCGGCGCACGACCACGGTGGTGACCCAGCGGGCCCCCGGCGACGTCCGCGGCGCGATCAGCTCCGCCTCGGACGCCGCACGGTGCACCTCGACCGACTCCAGGACCAGGTCGAACGCCGCCGGAAACTCCACCGCCGGACGCAGCACCCTCCCCACCGGACCCGGGCCGACCTCCCGCTCCAGCGCCGCATACAGGTCGCCCGCCGTCGCCCGCGCGAACCGGTGCTCCGCCGCGTAGCGGCCCAGGCCGCGCAGCACCCCGCCCCGTCCCGCGACCACGGCCAGCGCGTCGAACGCCAGCGCCCCGCGGCAGTAGACGCCGGCCGCGTAGTCGTCGAACGACGGGAACGCCTCCGCCGGGCGGTCGACCGGGACGCGCGAGTCGACGAGTCGCCAGCAGGCCCGGCGGGTCGGGAAGTACCCGAGGCCCACCGGCCCGGCCGAGACGATCGACCGGTCCGCACCGAAGATCTCGTCCATCCCCGCGCCGGTCACCCACGTCGCCAGCGTCTCGTCCAGCCACGGCTCGAGCGCCTCGTCGCTCGCCACCAGTGCATAGAACCACTGATGCGCCAGCTCGTGGATCACGATCTCCTGATCGTCCCGGTAGCCCGCCCAGTCGCGGCCCGGTCCGGCGAACGCCGGCGAGGAAGTCGTCGTCACGAGCCCCGGGTACTCCATCCCGCCCGCACCGTCCGCGCCGGGCGGCACCAGGACTACCGTCAGGCGCCGGTACGCGGCCCGACCGAACCAGCGCTGGAAGCGGGGCAGGGCGGCTTCCAAGGCCCGGCGCTGCCGCGCCAGCGTCCGGCCGGCGCCCCGGGGGTAGAGCCAACGCACGCCGACCCCGTCGACTTCCTCCCAGGACTCGTCGAACCCGTCCCAGGCCGTCCACGCGAAGTCCACCGCACGCCGCACGGTGAAGCGCCGCCGCTCCGTCGCCGCCCCCGCGTCTCCGCCTCCCGCGACCTCCGCTTCCTCGCCGCACGCGCCGATGCGCCACCCGGACGGCGTGTCGAGCTGCACGTCGTAGTCGGCATGGTCGGCCAGGAACTCGGAGTTCGCGTGACGCTCCCGCAGCAGCCATTCCCCCTCGGGGGACAGCACGGGCAGCTTGGGGAACCACTGCGCGACCAGGTGGAACGAGCCGAGCCAACCCGTTCGCGCGAAGATCCGCGGCAACCGTGCGATCCACTCGGCGCCGATCTCGACCGAGCGCCCCGGGGAGACCGGTCGTTCGAGCGGCACGCGCAACCACGTCTCCGACGCCTCGGTCCGTTCGCTCGCGTCCCTGCCGTCAACCCGCAACCCCGTGAGGTCGATCCCCCCCGGCCCTCCGTAGCTTGCTCCTCGCATCCGGCCCCGGGACTCCCGCAGAAAGGTCGTTCCCGGGCTTCGAAAAGCATTCAAGTGAAGATAGAGGTAGATCGTTGCAACATCGTGGGAGGACGTGTTTGTCCAGGTGATCGTCTCCGAGCCCGTCACGGCGTGGGTTCGAGGGTCGAGCGTCGCCCGGATGCGATAGAGCGTCCGGCCGTCGGCTGGTGTCAGCGGCGGGGTCGGAACTGGACCGGGCGCGTGCCACGCGGCAGACTCGGCTCGCGGCGGAGGGGCGGATGGTTCCTGTCCGCAGGCGGTGAGCCCGATGGCGGCGAGAAGGACCGGCAGGAGGCGAGAGGCTCGCACGGCGACCGGGACGGTAGTCCGGGTCGTGCGCGATCCACAAGCGATGCACGAGCTGGGGCGTCGGCTGGCCGAGGCACTGCCGCCGGGCACCCTCGTCGCGCTCGACGGACCGCTCGGCGCCGGCAAGACGGTGCTCACGCAGGGCATTGCGGACGGCCTCGGGATCGCCCCGCGCGAGGTGACGAGCCCGTCCTTCACGCTCTGCCGGGTCCATCCGGGCCGCACGACGCTGGTGCACATCGACCTGTACCGGTTGGCTGGCGAGTCCGACGCGCACGATGCCGGCCTACTGGAGTGGCTCGACGACCCGCGCGACGCGCTGGTTGTGGTGGAGTGGTTCGAACGTCTCGGCCGCGAGCGAGCGGACGTGCGGGTACGGATCGCATTTGCCGGCACGGGTGTTCGCCGCGTATCGCTGACCGTTCCGCCCGCCGTCGTCGCCGCGCTCCGCCGCCGCCCCCCGGCCGGCTGACCGGCGGGAATCTCGCGCGGAGACGCAGAGACGCAGTGGCGCAGGGACGAATCGGGCCTGATCCGCGACCGGAAGACGAAAAACGTAGAACGTAGGACGTAGAACGCGGGACGCCCTACGGCGTCCCGCCCGCCGCCGCAGCGGCGGCCGCCGCATCCTCCGCGGCCTGGCGCACCCGATCCGCGATGCGCTGGCGCACGGCCTCGTAGGCCTGGTTGAGGGCCTGGACGGCATCGATCACCGCCACACGCTCGTCGGCAATCTGGGGGTAGCCGGCGATCGAGGCATGGGTCGTGCACCAGGTCTTGTATTCCAGCCACGCCTCGCGCGCCGAAGCGAGGTCGTGCTTCGCCTCGAAGGTCATCGCGATGTTGAACAGTGCCTTGGCCTTGAGGCCCGGATCGCTGTCGCCGGCCAGGCGGGACGCCGTGCGGAAGGACTCGATCGCCTCGTCGAAGGAGCCCTTGGCCCGCTGGGCGGCGCCGATGAAGTAGTGCGCGATGGTCAGCGGCGGCGTCGCCATGGCGGCCTCGCGGTACGCGGCCAACGCCGTGTCGAAGTCCCGCGCCAGGAACGCCCGGTGCCCGCGCTGGATCGCGACCCACGCCGCCGGCGTGCGCTCGGAGACGCCCGGCATCGTGGGCGCTGGAGGAGTCGTTGCCGGCGTGGTCGCGGCCGTCGTCGTCGGTGTCGTTGTTGCGGGCGTCGTCGTCGCCGGGCTCGTGGTCGTGGTAGGGGTCGTTCCCCAGCCGGTCGTCCCTGTCCCGGTCTGCGCCAGTGCGGTACCGGCCAGCAGGGACACCACCGCCGCCGTCCCGACCGCCATCTTCACGCTCATCGTCCACCTCCCCGAATCGCGGTCAAGATACCAGGGCCACCGGCCCGCCGCAAGCGCTCGCCCCGGCGTCGCGGATCTCCCAGGGGTCCCCTCCCTCCTGCCAGCCCCCAGCCCCCGACCCCCAGCCCCCTTGACCCGATCAACCCCTATTTGCTGAACCGGATGTGGAGGATGTCGCCGTCCTGCACCACGTACGTCTTGCCCTCCAGCCGCAGCTTTCCGGCCTCGCGGCACTTCGCTTCCGTGCCCAGCTCGAGCAGATCCTCGTGGCGGATCACCTCGGCGCGGATGAAGCCCTTTTCCAGATCGGTATGGATCTTTCCGGCGGCGAACACCGCCTCCGTGCCGCGCCGGATCGTCCACGCCCGTACCTCGTCGTCGCCCACGGTGAAGAAGCTCACCAGCTCCATCAGCGCGTAGGCGGCGGAGATGAAGCGCTGCGAGGCGCTCTCGGTCAGCCCCAGATCCGCGAGGAAGTCCTTGGCCGACGACTCGTCCAGCTCCGCGATCTGCTTCTCGACCTCGCCCGACAGGACCATCAGGCCCGCCTGGCGCGCCTCGGCCTCCTTCACCAGGGCGGCAGGCGGCGCTTCGCGCACCGCCGCCTCCGGGACGTTCAGCACGTACAGCACCGGCTTGAGCGAGAGGAACGCGTAGCCCGAGAGGTTCCGGATCTGCTCGGCCGTGAGCCCCGCGAGGCGCGCCGGCGTGCCGGCGTCCAGCGCGTCCTTGAGCTTGCCCAGCACCTCCTTCTCGGTCGGAAAGCCCGGCTTCTCCCCCTTGGCCAGCCGCGCCGCCTTGCGCTCGACGACGTCCAGATCGGCCAGGATCGTCTCCGCCTCCAGGTCGCGCAGCTCGCGCAGCGGATCGGGCGCCGCGCCCGCCTCGTCCGGGAAGCCGCGCAGCACCTGCGCGAACGCGTCCAACTCCTTCATCGCCGTCAGCGTGCCGCGGTCCACCCCCTTCTTGCCCGCCGTGCCCGCGATGTCGGCGAAGACGATCTCCGCGAAGATCAGCTTCGCCGGCGGGAACAGCGCGTACAGCCGCCGCAACCGCTCGTCCTGCACCCGGACGGTGCCGAGCGACATTTTCCCGGGCGGCAGGCCCGGGTCCGGCGTCTGGCCGCTGAGCGCCGCGAAGACGGTCGATTTTCCCGAACGCGGAAGTCCGACGATGCCCACCTTCACTGTGCATGCTCCTGGGCGGCCCAGCTCTCGACCAGGTCCGCCAGAACCTCCACCCCCCACCGGAACCCCTCGACGGGAATCCGCTCGTCCACGCCGTGCACCAGCGTCGAGAACGCCGGGAAACCCTCGGGAAGCCGCACGGGAGTGAACCCGTAGCACGCGGCCCCCAGCCGGCTCCACGATTTCGCGTCGGTGAAGCCTGGCGTCAGCGTCGGTACCAGCCGCCCCTCGGCGTCGTGCGCCGCCAGCACCTTGCGCGCCAGGGCGACGAAGGGATGGTCCAGCGGCGCGGAGACGGGCGGCGCTTCCTGCCGCACCACGATCTCGACCCCGTCGCCCACCACCGAGCGCACCTCGCGCACCAGGTCGCCCGCCGTCTGCCCGGGCAGCGTGCGGCCGTCGACCTCTGCCGAAGCCTCGGCCGGGATGACGTTGGTCGACGACCCCGCGCGCAGGCAGGTCGGCGTGGCGGTGTTCGCCAGCATCGCGCCCACCGCGCGCCCGATGGGAGACTTGCGGCCCGCGCGCCGCAGCAGGCGCGCCCCCGCGTCCCCGGCCAGGAGCGGGGCGGCGATGCGCAGGCCCGGCCGCAGCGCGTCGAGCGCCGCGGCGGCGAAGGCCCGGGCGGGCGGGGTCGGGTGCGGCGGAAGCGGAGTGTCGCCCAACGCCGCCACCGCACGCGCCAGCCGCACGGTCGCCGATTCGGGGTCCGGGATCGACCCGTGACCGGAGGCCCCGCGAGCCGTCAGCAGCAGCCAGGCGAGCCCCTTCTCCGCCACCTGCAACGGATAGAGCCGACGGCCGGCCAGCCGCATCGAGATCCCGCCGATCTCCCCCAGCGCCACCCCCGCACGGACCTCGTCGGGCTCGTGGTCGACCAGCCACCGGCTCCCCAGGTCCATGCCGACTTCCTCGTCGGCGACCAGCGCCAGGATTACGTCACGCCGCAACGCGGGACGCTCGCGGCCCAGGCGGCAGAGCACGGCGGTGGCCATCGCCGCCATGTGCTTCATGTCCAACGCCCCGCGGCCCCAGATGCAGCCGTCCGCCTCGGTCGCGGAGAACGGCGGGTGCGTCCAGTCGGCCGGTTCCGCGGGCACGACGTCCAGGTGCGCCGCGAGAAGCAGCGGCGGCAGCGAGCCGTCGCCGCGCACGCGCGCCGTCAGGTTCGCGCGTCCGGGCGCGGGCCGGAAGAGGCGCGGCTCCACGCCGTGCGCCGAGAGCGCCTCGGCCGCGACCTCGCATGCCGGCTCCTCGTTGCCCGGCGGGTTCGACGTGTCGATGCGGATCAGATCCTTGAGAAGTCCGACCGCGAGGTCCTGCCACTCTGTCTGGAGCCGCATCCGCCCCTCCGCGGCGGCGAATCAACCACGGATGGCTGCCGCCCGCAAGGCGCCGTTGACGGTTGTCGGTTGTTGGTTCTTGGTTCTTGGTCCGGATGCCGTTTGACAATCCGCCCACGACTCGGGACCATTCCCCTCCACGATGCGCCGCCAGGGCCTCCGCAACTCCCTCGTCCTCGTCGCCGTCCTCGCGGCGGCGTGCGGTTGCTCGAGACGCGGCGCCCCACCCGACCCGGAGCCGGTGCCCGGCCGCGGCGACGTGGGCGATTCCGCCGCTCCTCCGGAGGTCCCGGAGCCGGCCCCGGCGGCCGCCGCCGACGCGTCGCCGACGGTCGAGCGGCCCATCGAGCCGCCGGCGCCGCTGCCCGGGGCCGAGGCCAACGTGCCGGAGGCCGTCGAGTTCGAGTCCCCCGACGGCGTGACGCTGCACGCCGATCTGTGGCGCACCGGCGACCCGGAGGCGCCGGCGCTCGTGCTCGTCCACCAGGCGCGCTCCGACCGCTCCGAATGGGCGCCGCTGGTGGCCGCGCTGCGCAGCCGCGCGCCCGGCCTGACCGTCCTGGCGCTCGACCTGCGCGGTCACGGCGCCTCGACCCTTGCCGGAGACGCGACGATCCGCTGGCAGGATCTGGCGAGCGGCGACCGTGCCGGCCTGCGACGCTGGGCCGGGTGCACCGCCGATGTGCAGGCCGCGATTGCCTGGCTGCGGGGTCGTGAGGAGGGCAGCATTCCCCGCGCCATCGGTCTGGTCGGCTCGTCGATCGGCGCTTCGTCCGCCCTGCGTGCCGCCGCCAACGACGGTGTCGCCGGCCCGGGACGCATCGCCGCCGTCGTCGTCCTTTCGCCCGGTCTGTCCTATTTCTCCGTCCCCATCCTGGGAGCGGTCGAGACGCTCAAGATGCGCAAGCTCCCCGTGCTGCTCGTGGGCGCGCGCGACGACTCCGCCGACGTCGGTGGCACCGCGCAGCAGATGGCCGAGATCCTGGGCGACATCCTCGAGCTGCACCTCTTCGACGGCGGCGGCCACGGCGTGGCGATACTGGATGCGCATCCCGAGGTCGTGCCGATCCTCATCGACTTCCTCAAGTCGAGACTTGGGTTGTAACGCCATGAAGCGTCCTCCCTGTCCCGTCCGGGCCTCCTCGCCGTCGTGGGCCGCGGGGTCGCTGCCGCCGCTGCTGCTCGCGTGCCTCGCCCTTCCGGAGGCGTCGTGCCGCAAGACCGACCGGCTGCCGCCGCGGGAGGAGGAGCGGGACGAGGCCGAGGCGGGGGCCGAGCGCCTGCCGCCGTCGGACGCCGGGGGTGCGGAGGCGTCCGAAGCGCCGCGACGCCTCTCCGCCTTCGGGCGGCCGACGCCCGAGAAGCTCGCGCTCACGACCTCGGACGGCGTCGCGCTGGTCGGCGACTACTTTCCGCCGCCCGAGCCCTCGGGCGCGCCGGTCGTGGTCCTCGTCCACGGCGAGGGTGGCAGCCGTCTCGACTTCCAGCCGCTGGTCGATCGCATCCTGGCGACCCCGACGGCGCGGCCGGCGGTGGTGGCCATCGACCTTCGCGGCCACGGCGAGAGCGTCCACGCCGGCAGGCAGACCCTTGCGGTGCGGACGTTGAAGCCCGATCCGGCGGCGGGTGTGGGCTCGTGGCAGGGGCTGGTGGAGGATGTCGGCGCGGTGCTGCGGTGGCTGCGCGGTCGCGCCGAGATCGGCGAGCGCGCGGTCATCGTCGGGGTCGACGTGGGCGCGGTGGCGGCGGCGCGCGCAGCCGCGGAAGTGCTCGGACCGCCCGGGAGGGCCGTCGTCGTCGGTCTGGTGGCGCTTTCCCCGGCCGAGCTGCACGGCGTGGCCTTCGGGACTCGGACGTTCCCCGCGCTGTCGTCGCGGGGCGTGCAGGCGCTGGCCGTGGCGGCGGAGGACGGTCCCGCCGGGCCGCCGCAGGGCGTGCGGGCCCTCGAGGCGGGGCTGGGGACGGCGCGGGCGCAGGCCGAGGTTTTCGCGACGGGTGGGCACGGGATGGAGCTGGTCGAACGCCGGCCGGACGTCGAGGCGCGGGTCTTGGCCTTCCTGCGCCGGATGTTGGGCGGCACGCGCGACTTCGCGCTGACGCTCGACGACGGCGCCGTCTTGCACGGCTCGATCGACGCGTCGCTCGACCCCGGCGGTCCGGCCGTGATCCTGGTCCCGGATGTCGGGAAGGACCGTTCGTCGCTGCGGCGTCTGCGCGGTGTGTTGGCCGAGCGGCTGCCGTACGACGTCGTCGTGTTCGACCTGCGGGGGTACGGCGAGTCGCGGCTGCCGGAGGTCGATGGCGGCGAGGATGCGGGGGAGGTTCCGTTCCGGGACGACGTGTCGGAGGACGACCCCTGGAGCTGGCGGGTGCTGGTGCGCGACCTCGAGGCGTTGTCGCGGATCGTAGCGGCCGGAGGGGACGTCGCGGGCACGCCGGAGCCGCTGCATTTCATCCGCCGGTCGGCGTACGCGCTGGTCGGGATGGGGATGGCGGGGACGGTGGCGGCGGAGGCGGCCGGGGAGCTGGTCGAGGACTCCGGCATGCCGCGGCTGGGTGCGCTGGTGTTGATTTCTCCGATCGCGAACGCGCACGGGATGACGATCTGGTCGGCGTTGGGCGACCATCTGTTGCCCCGACGCGTGGGCGTCTTTGCCGCCGCGGGTTCGCGAGCGCTGCTGACGGCGGCCGATGTGGACGGGATGGGGAGCGTGGCGAAGACGGTGCGTGCGATCCAGGCGATGTTCCGCGACGACGCGGTGACGCGGATCTACACCTCGGACGCGCACGGCGAGGTCCTGGTGAACGTGCACGCGGACCTCGCGCCCGCGATCGCGGATTTCCTCTTCGCGCGGCTGTCCGACGAGCGTTCGGGCGCGCTGCCGGGCGGGGAGGGCGCGGATGCGGGTGCGGGAGGGGGAGCGGGGGCGGGAGCCGGGAGCGCGACCGGATCCGTCCCGGGCGCCCCTGCGGTCGTCGCCGACGGCGGCCGGTGAGACGGAGACGGTCGGGCTCGTTGTCGGCCGATCGGCCGACCGATCTTGACATGATCGCCCCCGGTGGGCTACGTAACGCGCCGCCGTTGCGAACGGCGGCGAGCGAAGCTCGCATGGCCCCATCGTCTAGTGGTTAGGACGCCGGCCTCTCACGTCGGTAACCCGGGTTCAAATCCCGGTGGGGTCGCCAAGCACGACGGACAGCGCAGCAGGATCACGCTCGGATCCGCAATCCGCGGCACCGGGGAGTCACGAACACCCCCAGACGGGGCCGTCGCAGGTGCGCCGGCTTCTACGTTGCGGCGTGCTCCCGCACGAACGCGGCGATCTCAGCGGCGACAGCCTCGCGACGCCCGAGCAGCATGTGCCCTCCCGACTCGAGGGCCTCGAATCGTACGCCCGGAATCCGCGCCGCGATGCGCCGAGCCTCCTCGAAGGAACCGCGGGCTAGGAGTCTGCCGGAACCGTGCTTCGAAGATAGCCGAAGCGCGAAGGAGCCACGATGCGAAACCCTCGTCCGATGAACGCCTCTGCCACGAATGGAGCTTGATCGCATCCACCCACGACGCCGTGCGCAAGCAGCACGGGAGGACCGTCCCCGAACGTCAGGTACTCGACCGAGCCGAAACGGGTTGCCGTGACCCGGCTCGGGGTCGCCGCGATTCTGGCCCTTGCGACAGCCATCTCGTGACGGTACCGCGCGAGTCCCAGCATCGCGCATCTCCTTCGTCGCGACACGGTCCGCGTCCGTCCCGACGCGGAGGGCCGTTCAACGGACGGGCTCGACCTTCGTCGCCGCGGCGACGATTCGCTCCAATTCCGCGGCGACCGGCGGCAGGTCCGCAACGACCGTGTCCCAGACGCGGTCGAGGTCGATGTCGAAGTAGGCGTGGATGAGTCGGTTGCGCATTCCGACGATCTCGGCCCAGGGGATGGCAGGATGCTGGTGCCGCGTCTCGTCGGCCACTTTCGATGCGGCTTCGCCGATGATCTCGATGCTCTTGACGAGCGACAGCGTCAGCATCCGATCCCGGTCGAGATCCGCTCGCGACCGGTCTCGGGCGAACGAGACTGCCTCCCGGGCAGCGTCAAGCATGTGCCGGACGCGAACAAGATCATCCGGTCGCATACTGGACCTCTGCCGTTCGAACCACGTCGTCGCGGAAGTAGCGGCTCAGCTCGGCGGGCGTTCGCAGGTCGACCTTGCGGCCCAGCGACTGGGACAACTCGATCTCCATCGCGGCGAGCGCGAGGTAGCCGACGACGACTCCGGATTCGAACTCGACGAGGAGGTCGACGTCGCTGTCTGGGCCAAACCGGTCCGTCAACGCCGACCCGAAGAGCGACAACCGGCGGATACGGTGCGTGCGGCAGAACTCCGCAAGCTGCGCGCGGGGAAGCTGGATGCCCGACCTTGCCACGTCGCTCGCTCCTTGCCCGGACGCGTCCGGACAGAACCATGCTATCGCCGAACCCGAGGGACGGCAAACGCGTGGACCCCACTTGTACACCCCACCGTGCCGAGCGGCCCGGCGAGCGCTGCGGAAGCATGCGACGAAGACGAGGCCGATCTCCTCTCCACCGTCGTCGTCCGGGAATGTCCGTGACCCGGTGAGGTCGCCAAGAACATCGCCGAAATCGGGGAAATCCGAGCGATCGCCTCCTGCCGGGATGTGCAGCAAGTGCGGCGAGGACGGCGACGGAATCACCGATGGGGCGCTCGCCTGCGTCGAAAGCGCCACGGATGCCGGAGCCGCAGTTCTACGAACGGATGGTCGAGGCGGGCGGCCGAGGCGACGGCCGCCCGCGTTGGTTCGGTCCGGACTTGCGGGTCAGCCCCCGCAACCGCCTCCCGCGCCCTGGGGCCGCGGCGCAGGACCGGTGAGCGTGGCGCTGCACCCCTGGAACTGCGGGCTGCCCTGGCAGATGGCCTGTTGGATGGTGCGGGGATCGAAGCCGCCGGCCTGGCGCTTGTTGTCCACCAGCCAGGTGGGGCTCGAGTTGAATCCGAGGGCCCGGCCCAGCGCGGCGTCCTCGCGCAGGAGCTGCCGGCCCTGGTCGCCGGTGGAACAGGTCTCAAGCGCCGCCACGTCCATCCCCGCCTCGGTCGCGCAGCCCTGCCACGCCGCGTTGCGGATGTCCTTGTTCCGGCACCAGATGTAGTCCATGAACTTGTTGCCGTCCCGGTAGAGCTTCTTCGCGCACAGCTCGCGGATGTCCTCGTCCACTTCCCCCTGGCCGTGCATGGACTGGAACCCGTCTCCCGAGGCGTCGGCGATGTAGTGCACGTCGAAGGTGATGTCGCTTCCGAACGCCGTCAGTACCTCCCGCATGGCGTCGAGGGCCTGCACGCCGTAGGGGCACTGGGACATCACGAACACCTGCAAGCTGCCCTTGATCTCGGGCCGGCACACCAGGACCTCCTTGCAGGTCGGGTCGTCGCAGTCCACCTTCCCGTCGCCCGTGTCGTCCACCGCGTTGTCGCAGATCTCGGCGTTCGGGTCGTGGCGAGCCCCCATCTGGAGCTGCTGGAATCCGGGCTTCGCCGTGGGCTGCAGGTACCGTCGGACGCGCTGCGAGCCCGCCGCATCGGCCTGGACGGTGTCGTCGAAGATGTACGCGGGCAGGAACTGCAGTCCGTGCTCGGCGTAGGCCGCCTTGCCCTCGGGCGTCCCCCAATCCAGCTCCGTCACGACCAGGCCCGAGAAAAGTCCCTTGAGCTGACCGATGAGATCGGCCGTGCGGCATTCGGGGTTCTTGCAGCGCTGATCGCCGATGACCAGCAGGTTGACCTTCGGCGGCGGCGGGATCGCCGCGCAGACCGCCGGCTTGGGCTCGCCGAGCGCGTTGCAGATCCCGGAGAGGAAGGCCCGCTCGTCCCGACCGCCCTGCCAAGGGGCGCCGTTGAGCATGATCGTGGGGCTTCCGGTGGCGCCGGACTGCTGCGCCTTCTCGAAGGAGGCCTTCAGCAACGCCTTGCCGTCGGGCCCGTCCGAACAGGCGGCGATCAAATCGACCGTCGGCGCGTCGAGCTGGCTCTGCGTCGCGCACGTCCGCCAGTTGCCCGGGAACGCCCCGACTTCCTGGTTCCAGCAGCTGAACAGGTCCAACCACTTCGTCGGCGCGTGCAGGATCGTGCACAGCTCGACGATGTCGCCCGCGACTTCGCTCTCGCCGTGCATCGACGTGAGCTTGTCGCCCTCGATCCCGCCGATGAAATCGAGCTTGAAATCGACCCACGGGCCGATCTGGCGCAGCGCGGGGATGACCCCGTTGAGCACCTCCACGCCGAAGGGACAGTGCGACATGATGTAGAACTGGAGCTTGGCCTGCTGCCCCGCGGGAACGACGGGCTGCGGCCCTGCCGCCCCCTCCCCGACCGCCTCGGCCGGTGGCTGCGGCGTCGGCTGCCCCGCCCGGTCCGCCTCCGCGCCCGGCACGGCCGCGACCGTCGGCGGCGGCGTCGGCTGGGCCGCCTGCCCCGCCGGGGTGTATTGGGGGTTGGACTTCTGCCTGGTCGACGCGGTCACGTCCGCACTCCGGCATCCCACAGCCAGGACCAGGCCGATCACGGCCAGCAATTCGATCCGATGGACTCGCCTCACGATGTTACTCCTCGAAATTGCCGACGGCACCCCGCGCGACCCGGCCACCATGGCCGGTCCCCGCTGCGGCCCGCCGCAACCGGCGATCTTACCGCTTGTCGGCGGACCTGCAAGAGGGATCGCTTGACGGGTCGGAATACGAGCTTACGTTCCGGTCGGGCGCGGGACGGGGAGGTGGCCATGTACGATACGGTCCTGGTGCCGCTGGACGGATCCAGGCTCGGCGAGTGCGCGCTGTCGCACCTCGAGTCGATCGTCCGCTCCGGCACCACGAGGAAGATCCTGCTCGTCCGAGCGGTGGAACCGGCAGCCCCCAGCACGGGGGAGTACAACTTCAAGCCGGAGCACGTCGCCGCGATCAACGCGCGGACCAAGGAGGACGCCGCCAGATACCTCGAGGGGATCGCCGAGCAGCCCGGGTTGCTGCACAACGGCACCACGGTCGCGACGACCGTCCTGTCGGGCGCTCCCGGGGACGTGATTGCGCCCTACGCGGAGCAGGTCCATGCCGACCTGATCCTCATGTCCACGCACGGCCGATCGGGCGCCAAGCGATGGATTTTCGGCAGCCTGGCCGACAAGATCCTTCGTCAGTCGTGCATCCCCGTGCTGATGGTGCGCGGGCCGGGCTGCTGCGTCGAGGCCTAACAGGCACGGCGCCGCTCGCACGGGCCCCGACCGTCCCGCTACGGATGCCGGCCGCGCCGCAGGAACGTGCCGTTCTCGTATTCCTCGAACGCCGTCCGCAGCTCCTCGCGCGTGTTCATGACGATCGGGCCGTACCACGCGACCGGCTCGCGCAGCGGCTTGCCCGACACCAACAGGAAGCGCACCGGGACGTCCTCGGCGGCCACCACGAGCTGCTCGCCGCCGCCGAACAGCACGAGGTCGGTGTTGCCGACCAGCGGGCTGCGCGGGAAGTCGAAGTAGTTGGCGCCTTCGGTTTCGTAGGCCAGCGCGCCGCGCTCGCGGCAGAAGCTCGCCCGCCCGTCGATGACGTAGGCGAACACCGTGTGGCCGGTGCGGACGCGATGGACGAACTCGGCGCCGGCGGGGACGGTCACGTCCAGGAATTCGGGCTCGATCTTGACGTCGCGCACGGGCCCCTGCTTCCCGTCAAGCTCGCCGCAGATGATCCGTACGCGCGTGCCGTTCGGCCGGACGATTTCGGGGACCACCGCGCTCTTGACGTCGCGGTAGCGCGGCTCCGTCATCTTCTGTGCCGCAGGGAGGTTGGCCCAGAGCTGGAAGCCGTGCATGGCGCCGTCGGCATCGCCCTTGGGCATCTCCTGGTGCACGATGCCGCTGCCGGCGGTCATCCACTGCGCGTCGCCGGGGCCGATGACACCGCTGTGGCCGAGACTGTCGCCGTGCTCCACGGTCCCGCGGAGAAGGTACGTGATCGTCTCGATGCCGCGATGCGGGTGCCAAGGAAAGCCCTTGACGTACGCTCGCGGCTCGTCTCCGCGGAAGTCGTCCAGCAGGAGAAACGGATCGAACAGCGGGACCTCGGCGAACCCGAAGGCACGCCGCAGGTGCACGCCTGCACCCTCGAGCGTCGGCTTGCTGCGAATCACCTTGCGGATCTTGAGGACTTCCGGCATGCGGCCCCCCTCTTGCCGCGCGATGATGCTCACGACGCGGCGCACCGTCAAGTCGGCTGGAGCGGTGGAGCGGTGGAGGCTACCACCCGGGGTGGGGGATGTCCGCGAGGCAGGACGTGTCGACAGTCGCCATGGCGCCGTCGGCCATCAGGAAGCGGCTCATGATCTGCGACGCGCAGTCGACCAGGATCGTCGCGTGGGTCGCGTGGGGAACCAGAAGGCTGGTCGAGTCCGGGAGGGTCAGCGCGGCATGGGGGCCCCACTCGGCCGGCGTGTTGAGGTCGAGCTCGCCGTTCATCAGCAGGGTCGGTACGTCCGACACGACCGGGCCGCGCAAGTCGGCCGACAACGGGTCGACATCCCACGCCGCACACGCCTCGGCCAGGATCACGTGCGTGTCGTCCGGCCACTCCTGGTCTGCGAGCATCGTGCGCAACGCGGCCGGCCCGGCCGAGTTGGGCAGCCACTCGGCGCAGACGACGGTGATGAAGACTCCCGGGGCGACGTAGTCCTGCGCCAGCTCGTGGCGCACGAGGCGTTCGCGGATGACTCGCTCGCCGGGACGCCCGCCGCCCGCGCCGCCCTTGGCGCGATCGGTCACGGCGTAGCCGGTGAGGTCCGAGAGCAGCGCGTTCCAGAGGGTGTTGTCGCCCAGGACCGCCTGGTGGATGGCCCGGGGGACGTCGAAGCGCCAGTAGGCGTCGTACAGGAACGCCTCGAGGAACATGAGGTAGTACGCCTCGTCCTCCACGTCGGGATAGGACCCGAAGAAGACCGGTCGCGGCGTCGCGCGGAGTTGCTCGCGCCTCAGGCGCAGATCGTCGAGGAGCGTGGGCGAGACGGCAAGACACGCGGGATCCGCGTCGCACTCGGCCACCAGCAGGTCCACGCCGTGGTCGAAGAGCGGGATGCTGTCCCCGAACAGATCGATGTCCGGCGGGGCCAGCCCATCGAGCACCGCGGCGACGACCTTGTCCCCGTGCTGACGGAGGACCTCGAGCCCCAGACGAGTACCGTACGAACCGCCGCGGACGTACATCCGCTCGTAGCCCATGCGCTCCCGGACCGTGTCGATGTCGTGCGCCGCGTCGACCGTGAGGTAATGGTTGAGGTCGCGGGATGCGTAGGGCGCCGCGCACGCCTCCCACTCGCCGCGCGTCTCGGGATAGCCGCCCGGGCAGCCCATGTAGCCCGAGCGTCCGGTGCCGCGCTGGTCGACGTAGACGAGGTCGAAGTCGGCACGCAGCAGGGGCATGGTCACGGGGATGATGCCGCTCTGGGCGATGGAGGAGCCCCCCGGACCGCCGGCGAGGTTGAAGACGGCGAGCCCGGTCGGATGGTGCCGCGAGCGGTGCAGCGCCACGGTGAGGGGGATCGTGCCCGCCGACGGGTCGCCGTAGTCCAGCGGGACGTCCAGCGCCGCGCACTCGACCCCGTCCGCCGGCAGCGGGTAGCCGGCCGGCCAGTCGGACGTGTCGCACGGGCCCCATTCGAGGGGTGGAGGCGGGACGTCGGCCTCGTCCTCGTCCTCCCCGTCCGCAGCGATGTCCGTGTCGGCGGCGACGTCCTCGTCGCCCGCCTCGACTGCCCCGTCCTCCTCGAGCCCGTCGCCCGCGACGTCGTCTACCGTGTCGCCGGTCGACGAGGCCGAATCGCAGGCCGCCGCGGTCCCGCACAGCCACACCCCGATGCATGCCGTCCGGATGATGCGCATCAGTGCCTCCTCCCCGTGTCACTCGTCCAGGTCGCCCAGCATACAGCCGGCTGTCGTCGAGGGCGAGCAAGTTCCATTCCGGTGGCGGAGGGGGCGTGCGGGGTTTGCCCGAGGAGAGCGAAAGCCCGGGAACGGCGCCGTTCGCGGTGCCGGGGCCGCGGGTGCGGCTCGTGGAACTGCGCCGCGTTGTCACGGTGCGCGCTTGAGATGCGGCTGGCCGGCGCGGCGGACTTCCGTCCGCGCCGGCCTCCGATCGTTCACGGGGTCGGCTTGTGCGCTACCGCCACTCGAAGAGCTGGGACGTCGTGTTGCCTTCCGAGTCGACCTGGTGCTCGTAGACGCAGGCGCAGCGGTTGAGTCGCTCCCAGCCCGGCGACTGCGTCTCGTAGTAGATGGCGCCGCGGAACGAGAACCCTCCCTTTCCGTCGGGAAAACCGATGCCCTGTCCCTTCCAGCGGGCGCTTTCGCTTCCCCGGCCCATCACCACTCCCTGGCCCTCCCCGAACAGGGTTCCATCGGGCCGCAAGTGGGAGTTGTAGGTCCCGAGCGACTGGATCTTGACGCCGAGCAGCTCGCCGGTCGCCTCGAACGAGGTCTCGACGACCGCCTGGCTGGGGCCTCCGGTCAGGACGCGCCGCGAGGTCACCTTGCCCTTCTCTTGTCCGATCTTCTCGCCCAACATGTTTCGACCACCTTTCCCGGCACGTCGCGTGCCGGTGCAGGAAAAACGAACCCGAGCCGATATGGTGATGCGGGACTATGGCGTCAACTACAGGATGACCAGCCACTCCAGCACGACGAAATCGCTCCCGACGTTCCCGGTCGGATCGGTTGCGGTCAGGCGGACCTCGACCGAGTACAGGCCCTCGCTGGAGAAGGAGTAGGTGTCGGAGGGGGTCCACGAGACGCTGAGGTCGTGTCCCACGACGATCGGGTCGAGCGTGCCGAGCTTGACGGTCCACTCGTAGGTGAGCGGGGCGGCGCCCTCGGGGTCGACCGCGGTTCCGGTGAGCGTGACCGGCTCGTTGTAGGTGGGGGACGAGTGATCCGCCGGGCTGGTCACCTGCACGACCGGTGGCAGATCGGGCGGCGGTTCGACGACGCTGATACCGACGTTCGCGGTTGCGGAGGCGCCCTGCGGGTCGGTGCCCGTGAGGGTCAACGTGCGCGCCCCGTCGCTGCCGAACACGGCCAGGACCTCGCAGCCGCTGGCGGGGAAGGCGTCGCCGGGCAGGCTGCTCGTCCAGACCAACCGGTCGCACGCCAGGCGGCCACCGGGTTCGTTGAAGTCGAACGAGGAGGCGCGGAGCACGATGGGGGCGTTGCGATAGATCGTCTCCCCCGGCAGGGGTCGGTTGATCGTCACGGTGGGCGGATCGTTGACGATGGTGAACGTGACGCCGGCGGCCGTGACCGCGTCCTTGCTGTCGCGCGCCGTGACGGTGACGGTGCGCGGACCGAGGGTCGCGAAGGTGTGCTCGATGCTGTTGCCGGTGCCGAGCAATCCGTCCACGTCGGACGTCCAGGTCACGGTGCAGCATCCCGGACCGTCCTCGAAGTCCTCGACCTGCGCGTCGAAGGAGAGTGCCACGTTCAGCGGCAGCACGGAGCCGTTGGTCGGGGTGTTGATGTCGATCCCGGGCGGGATGTTGCCCAGCGTGTCGGAGACCGCGCCCAAGGCGTTGACGTAGCGCCGGACCTGCCCGTCGGGGCTGGAGTGCGCCTGGGACATGAGCTGGTTCTCGACCGCGTCGGCGCCGAGTCCGGGGTCGGCGGCCCAGATCAGGGCGGCCACGCCGGCGGCGAAGGGCGACGAGAAGCTCGTGCCGTTGAGCACCCGTGCCTGGTTCCCGGGCGCTCCGGGGTCGGGTCCGAGCCACAGGGTGTAGGGGGCGAAGATGTCGACCTGCTCGTTGCCGTAGTTCGAGCCCGAGGCGCGGGACTTCGAGTCGGCGCGCAGGCCGCCGACGCAGATCACGCCCGCGTTCTCGCACGGCGTGTACCAGGTCCGTTCCCAGCACACCCCGAACGTGCAGCCCTCGGCGTCCACGTCCTTGCCGTCGTTGCCGGCGGCGGCGAAGAGCAGCATGCCGGTCTGGCGGAAGGCGTACGTCGCGGCCTCGAAGGGCAGGACGCTCCAGCCCAGGTACCAGGGCACGGGCGCCCCGTAGCTCATGTTCGCGATCCTCGCGCCCGCGAGGCGCGCTTCGCCCAGGGCGGTGATCGAGGTGAAGAAGTCGTACAGGGTGAAGACGACGATCGGATCGGCCACGGGTCCCGCGGACCCCGCGCCGCCGTAGCCGTTGTCGGCCAGCGCCATCGACGCGCTCACCACCTCCGTGCCGTGCCACGGGCACTCGAAGCCGCCGCCGCACCCGAGGAGGTTCTCCGTGCCGGTGGGCTGGACCAGGGGTACGTTGGAGATGGCGGTCCACCCCGAGGGCCAGTCCTGGTCGGGTCCGAAGCCCATGTCGAGCACGGCCAGCTTCACGCGGTTTCCCAGCTTGCCGGCCAGGTCCAGCGCGCGCCAGGCCTCGGCGACGCCGATGTCCTGCGTGCTCCCGACACTGTGCGAGGGCCAGCGGAAGGCGTTGGGGTCGTAGGCCACTCCGCCCAGCGCGCTGCCGGTCGGGGCCTCCGTGGCGTTGCGGTCGCGGAACGCGCCGCTCCCTTGGCCGACCCAGTTGAGCCCCACCGGCAGCCCTCTCGCCGCCTCGCGGCCGGCGGCCGCGATCAGCTCCAGCCCGGCTTGGCTCGACACGCGGTACTCGCCACCGCCCGTGTCCGGGTTCAACGCGCGCAGGTCGTCGGCCAGCCTCCCGGTGTCGGCGCCGGCGGCGACGACGCGGACGAGGTACTGCGCCGGCATCTCGGTCAGCCCGTAGTCGCCCGGATGGAACTCCTTCAGGATCGACCCCTGCCAGCGCGCCACCAGCGCGTCCAGCGTGGAGGCATCGTCCGTCGAGACCCACAGCTCGTCGGCGACGAACTCGGCCGTCGTGCCGTCGTCGCCCGTCACGGCGGCCAGCGGCCGCGGCTGGCCGTCCTCGAAGGCAGGGAGCGAATCCCGACTCGGTCGGAGGGAGGGGTCTACGACGAGGGTCAGGCGGGAGGCGTCGCTGCGGGACGTCTCACTGCACCCGGCAAGGAGCAGGGCCAGGGCCACGGTCGATCGCCAATCCATGATTCACCTTCCTTTGTTCGCCTGGAATGCCGGCTGTGGGCCGCCGACGCCTGTCCGGCGTCGAACGACATGTGGACGGTACGCTGCGTCATCCGGCCACGGTAAGTCGTGCAATCGCGGACGGCAACGGGCCGTGGCGAAGATGACAACGACGCCCCCGCGGCAAGACAAGAACCCGATCCGCGGTCCGGCCGGTCCCCCAGAGCCGTTCGCGGGTTGACGGGGCGGCGGGCCGTGGCGACGTTGGCCGGTGCGCGTCCGGACGTCCGCGGCGGCTGCATTCCGAGGGCGCGCCAGGAGGGGCACGATGAAGATCGAGTTCAACCACGACCTGGTCGAGTTCACGCCGGAGTCCAAGGACGAAGCGGCGGCGCTGCAGAAGCTGTGGGACGTGGTGCTGGACTGCAACCGCCAGAACCTGAAGCTGGTGCCGGTGGGCGAGTTCCAGCTCGGAAAGTCGACGCTGGCCCGCTTCCACGTCGAGGAGTAGCGCGGGTGGTCAGGGCGGCGCCAGCCGCTCGACGACGGCGAGGTCGTCGTCGGACAGGGCGAAGTCGAGGCACGCGAGGTCCTCGCGCATGTGCGCCGGGTCGGACGTGCCGGTGAGCGGGATCATCCCGACCTGCAGGGCGAAGCGGAACACGACCTGCGGCACGGTGCGGCCGGTGCGTCGCGCGAGGTCGCGGACCGCGGGCGCCGCCAGCTCCCGCCGGTTCGCCGTCAGCAGCGAGAACGCCTGGTAGGCGATACCGTGGGCGCGGCAGAAGGCCCGCACCTCGCGGTCCCACCCGGTGCTCGCCCAGCACCGGTTCTGCACGAACGCCGGCCGCGGCCCGTCGGCCTCGAACAGCGTCTCGAGATGCGCGCGCGACACGTTGGCGACGCCGAGCAGGCGCGCCCGCCCCGCACTCTGCTCCTCGGCCATCGCGCGCCACACCTGCCGGTCGACGCTGCTGAATCGGTCCAGGAGCGATGGCCCGTGGAGCACGAAGGAATCCACGTAGTCCGTGCGCAGGTGCTCCAGCGACGAGGCCAGCGACTGGGCCACCTGCAACGCGGGCGAAGCGCCGGGATCGTAGGGCGCCGGGTGATCCTGCCCGTCCAGGTGCGTGAACTTGGTCTGCAGGAACAGCTTCGATCGGTCGAGGGATCGGATGGCCTCGCCGACGGCCGCCTCGACGTAGTGCCGGCGCTGGTTCGCGGTATCGATGGCGGTGAAGCCCGCCTCGAGCGCTGCGCGCGTCAGATCCTCCGTCCGCTCCTCCTTCCACGCCGTGCCGTAGAAGAACGCGGGAACCGGGACGCCTTGAACGGTGATGGTCCTCATGTCGGTGCATCGTAACCACCGCCGGGCGGGCGGGCGGGCGGGCGGGCTGCGATCGGGACGGCGACCGCATCACCCTGTGACGATCACCCGGCGAGCTTGCGGACCAGCTCGAGCAGGGCGGTCTTGTCGATCGGCTTGGTGAGGAAGCCGTCGGGGGGCGGGACCTGGCTGCGCGTCGAGATGAACGTCTTGAAGTCGTCGGAGACGCCCGTGACGATCACGACGGGGAGTCCCTTGAGCGACGGGTCCGTCTTGATCTCGCGGTAGGCCCTGACGCCGGACTGCTCGGGCATCGTGATGTCGAGGGTGACCAGATCGGGTCGTCCGGCGCGGATGGCCTGGAGGGCCTCCGCCCCGTTGCCGGCCACGCTCGTCTCGTAGCCGTTGTCCTGGAGCAGCGTCGTGAGGAACGTGCGGACGTCGGGCTCGTCGTCGACGACCAGCACCCTTCGCTTGCGGTTCGCATCGGCCATGGTCGGTCGCTCCTTTCGCCGCAGGGGCGGCTAGACGGCGTCGAATTCGATGAAACCCGGTTTCGCGTCGGTCATGGCGTTCACGATCAGCTCGACCAGCCCGCCGTAGTAGATGCCGACGCGTTCCTTGGCCTGGTAGTAGTTCAGGACGTCGCGGATCGCGCCCTTGCAGTTGCTGCACGGGGCGCAGATGTACTTGGGGTGCTTCGGATCGAGGTCGTCCTGGAAGGCCTCGAGGATCTGGCGGAACTTGCGGCGGGAGGCGATGCGGGTGCGCCATTCGCCGAAGTTGTTGCCGGACATGATGGCGAAGCCCGAGCCGCCGCCGCAGCAGTAGTTGTCGACGCCGTGCGGCTCCATCTCGCGGAACTTGGGCGCGATCTTGCGGAGAACCCGCCGCTGCGGCTCGACGATGCCCATCAGGCGGACGACGTTACACGGGTCGTGAAGCGTCACCGGGAAGTCGTTGCGCTTGGGGTCGAGCTTGAGCTTGCCGCCGTCGACGATGCTCTCGATGTACGGCAGCGTGCTCTCCACGGGCACGGCCATGTCGGCCGGGACGACCCGGTTGCCGATGACCATCATCGCCTTGTGCGCGTGGCCGCACTCGCCCATGATGACCTTCTTGACGCCGAGCTTCGCGGCGGCCTGGACGTGCTTGATGAGGACGCGCGCATACTGGACGTCGTCATACCACAGGCCGTAGTTGATGGCGTCGTAGGCGACGGCCTCGCTGGAGAGCGTCCATTTGACGCCGGCCGCGTCGAGGATGATGCCGAAGGCGCCGGGATTCTCGGGCCAGGCCAGGATTTCGCCGGCGTTGTGCATCAGCAGGATGTCGGCGCCCTGGACGTCCCACGGCGTCTTGACCGGCAGGCCGGTCTTCGTCGTCATGTCCTCGTCGATGAACTCGAGGTTGTCCTTCACGACCAGCGAATTCATGCCGGTGGACGAGCCGACGCGGAGCTGGAGCATCGAGCCCTTCTCGTGGATCTCCTTGGCCGCGAGACCCAGTTCCTGGCTGAAGAGCTTGCGGATCTCGCGCGAGATGAGCCCGTTGTCCACGCCGATGGGACAGGTCTGCGCGCAGCGGCGGCAGAGGTTGCAGCGATAGGAAAGCTCGAGCAGCCGGGACACCGTGGTCCAGTTCAGCTCGATCCCGCCGCGCTGCCAGCGCGAGAGCAGCCCGCCGCCGGAACGGCGCTGGTGGTAGAGGCGGCGCAGGATCTCGGAGCGGAACGCGGGACGGTAGACCTCGTTGTGACCGCTCTCGATGAAGACGTGGCACGCCTCCGCGCAGGTTTGGCACCGCGCGCAGTGCTCCATCGAGAGCGTGAGCGGGTGGAGGAACGTCCAGTTGTTCTCCGGCGTGAACAGCTTGTCCAGCCCGCGCAGGAAGGCGGCGACCAGCTCGTCCTCCTCCTGCTTGCTCTTCGGCTTCGGGACGCCGACCGCCAGCGTGTCGTCCAGCGTCGCCTCGCGCTCGGTCCGCGCGGTCTGCGAG
>JACRCX010000078.1 GCA_016218815.1 Deltaproteobacteria bacterium | reverse complement strand
GGGCCGCCGCGGGGCCGGCGCCCGCCCCGGGCTCCCGCGCGCCCGAGTCGCCCGCTCGCGTCCCCGCGGCGGTCGAAGCCGCCGGACCCGCAGCCGCGGCGCAACCGCGCCCGGCCGCGAAACCCACCGCTGCCGCGGCCGCCGCGGTGTTGTCGCCGGCCGAAGCCAAGGCGCGCGCGTCGTTGCGTACCCGCGTCCTCTCCCGGCCCGCGGCGGCTGCTCGCGCCGCGGTCGAACGCGCGACCCGCCTGCCCGCCGGCGGCGAGCGCTACGAGATCCTCGGCGAGATCGGCCGCGGCGGCATGGCCGTCGTCTACCGCGCCCGCGACCGGCTGCTCGGCCGCATCGTCGCGCTCAAGTTCGTCGTGCTCGATCCCGACCAGCCCGCCGACATGCTCGAGCTGTTCTACCGCGAGGCGCGCGCCGCCGCCGCGCTCAACCACCCCGGGATCGTCACGATCTACGACCTCGGCGCCATCGGCGGTCGGCCGTTCATCTCCATGGAGCTGGTCGAGGGCGAGGACCTGTTGCAGATGACCGCGCGCTCCGGGCCGCTCGGTGTGGGCGAGGCGATCTGGGTCGCCGTGCAGGCAGCCGCGGCGCTGGAGTTCGCCCACGTTCGCGGCCTGGTCCATCGCGACATCAAGCCCGGCAACCTCATGGTCTCGAGCGAGGGCGCCCTCAAGGTGATGGACTTCGGGCTCGCCGTGCTGCTGCGCCGGCAGGACCGCGAGTCGACCGTCTCCGGCACCCCCGCGTACATGTCGCCCGAGCAGCTCGCCGGCATGCCGCTCGACGCCCGCGCCGACGTCTTCAGCCTCGCCGCCTCGCTCTACGAGCTCCTCACCTGCCAGCTCCCCTTCGCCGACATGGAACGCGCCGCACCCCCTCTTCCCCCGTCGACCCTCCGACCCGACATCCCCCCCTCCGTCGCCGCGGCCATCGTCGCCGCCCTCGACCCCGACCCCGCCCTGCGCCCCCCCTCCGTCGCCGACCTCGCCGCCCGCCTCCGCGCCGCCTACCAGGAGTCCCTCGAACGCCCGTGAATCCGAATCCGACTCCGTCCACGTCACGATCCCGCGGCGAGTGATCCAGCCCACCGTGATCCGGCTCGTCGCCGAGGCCGACCAGCGCTACCAGCTCACGCAGCGCGAGCGGATCGCCCTGGCGCTGCTGGCGCAGACCGAGGGCCTCTCGGCCGCCGCGCTGGCCGAGCGACTGGAACTCCATGATCCATCGGCGAGCCGTCCCTGGATCGGGCGGCTGCTCGAACGCGGCCTCGTCGAACAGGCCGGACGCGCCAGGGCAACGCGATACGTCGTCCCCCCCGAGCTACTGCGCGAGGCGGGACTGGACCGCTTGACGAACCTGGCGCGCGTTCAGCCGCACCGGCTCCGGGCGCTGATCCTGGAGGACCTGGATCGCTTCCCGGACTTGCCCATCGCCGAGATCCACCGCCGCATCGGCCCGGAGATCCCGCGGCGGGCTCTTGCACGCGCCCTCAAGGAACTCGTGGCCGAGGGTCGCCTGCGGATGGAGGGCGTGCGCAAGTGGACGAGGTATCGGCCGGACACGCCTATTGACCGGGATCGGCGCCGTGGTGAATAGGATGACTGGTCGCAGTTCGCAACGGGCTGAAAACACGACGACTTCTATCTACCGCGTCCGGGCCGATGGCAAATAGAGGCATGCCGGGATGTCCATGAGAACCGAACATCTGCTCGAACTTCCACCGGATTCTATTCACCACCATGAGCGGAGGCGGTCGATAGAGCGAGTACCTTGTCGGGAAAAGCCCAGGAATGCCGCCATCTTCTATTGGACAGCTTCATGCCCGTGGCCGAGAGAAGACGCCGAGGTGGCCGATAGCCCTCCAGATGCCCCATGACGATGCCCCCGACCCCCGTTACCCTCACCCTCCTGGAGAAGGTCGCGGTGGACAACGGGTTCGACCGGGAACTGCCGCGCCAGGGCGACTGGCTGGGGTTCGCGAGCACCCACGTACCGCTGCGCCTCTGGCTCGCGACCCTCGCCGACACGGTCTACATCGCCGCCCTCTCCCAGATCCACGTCGCCCGCGCGCTCGGCGAGTACGGCACGCCCCTGGCGTCGCCCTTGCCGGCCGGCGCGGCCGCGGCGCGCACCGTCGCATACGTCCCCGCGCTGCACCGCCTCGTCCGCCGCGCCTTCCAGCTCAGCAAGAACCTGCCCGACGAGCTGCTCCACGACTTCGAGCAGAAGACCGCCGCGCTGCCGAGGACGACGAAGGCCGAGCGCCTCGTCGTCCAGCGTATCGGCCAGGATCTGTTCCGCGACAAGCTGCTCGAGTTCTGGGAGGGCCGATGCGCCATCACCGGTCTCGCCGTCCCCGACCTGCTCCGCGCGAGCCACATCAAACCCTGGGCCGACTGCGCGACCGGCGCCGAACGCCTCGACGCCTTCAACGGCCTCCTGCTCGCGGCACACCTCGACGCCGCCTTCGACGCCGGGTTCGTCACGGTCGAGGACGACGGGGTCGTGGTTGTGTCGAAGGCCCTCGACGGCGCGGCTCGTGCGCTGCTCGGCCTCGACCGTCCGCGCCGCATCCGCGGGCTTCAGGACGGCCACCGTGCCGACCTTCCGTGGCACCGGAACATGGTGTTCAGGGACCGGGTCGAGCGGCTGACACCCACTCGAACTGGCGACGCAGGTGAATGAGATGACCCCACGGCACGCGGCCGTCGTGGCACAGCCGGCCAATCACGATACCCGGCGGGATCCCCTGCTGCTTGGCAAACGACTTGACCGCCGTTTCCGGGTACGCGGTCCGCTCCGCGAGGAATTGGCCGTACTCCTCCGCCGCGAGCAACACGTTGGCCGCGTAGTCGTCGGCCTCTGCCTCCCGTCCGTCTCTCGGCCGCTCATTCTCGAGGTCCACGAAGACTTCGTTCCGATCGTGGAGAAGCAGGTGACCGACCTCGTGCAGGAGCGTGAACCAGAAAACGTCCTGCCACCGGTAGCGGAGGGTCATCTCGATGGCGGCCGAGGCGCCTCGCCAGAACGTGGCCCCCTGGACACCCGTGCGAGGGAGGTGCGGTACCAACACGATCGCGACACCGGCCGCCGACATCCCGGCACGCAGGCGGGGCTCGAACTCCTGCGGATCTTCGCACGGCATCTGCCGCAGCTCCGGGACGAGCTGCCTCAGCTTCTCCTTGTCGAAAGACAAGGTCCGCACCTCGGCCGCCTTCCGCTGCCCCTGCCGCAGCCACGCGGCCAGCGCCCCCGACGAGCCCGCGGTCGCGGCCGAGCGCCGGAAGGCAGCCGAGTAGTTGGCCGAGACCGAGTCGAGAGCGCCGACGCCGAAAAAGGACAGGAGATTCCGGACCCGCTCGACGGCGGCCCGCGCCGCCGGCACCCAGCCCCGCTTCGCCATCTCGCCGTACGGAAACCGCTTCACCAGGTCGACCTGCCGCACCAGGCGTTGCTCGTCCTCCAGTCGCGCCTTGTTGAACCGGTAGTCGGCCTCCAGGCGCGTCCAGACGTGGGCCGGCACGCCCAGGACCCGCTCGAGCTGCAGAGCAGTCTCCGGAGTGATCGCCTTGGTCCCGCGGATGATCTCGTTCACCGCCTGGACGGGCCGGCCCGTACGGCGGGCCAACTCCGCCTGCGTCATGGACCGCGCCCCGAGCGTCTCCGCCAGAACCTCGCCCGGCGGGATCGCCACGTCCGGCCAGATTCTCTCGGTCGCCATCGCTCCTACCCTCCCGCCAACCCCCCGCGGCTCAGTCGCCGTAGTGATCGCTGACCTCTTCGACGCGGACGATCGTCGCCGGAGGTCAAGGAGAAAGAGACCGAAGTCGCCGCCCGCCCGTCGGTCGAGGGTGGCGCGGGAGCTCAACCTGGGCAGGAACGACCAGCCGCCGGGGCCGCGTACCCCTTCACCTTCTCCAGCAACAGCTCGTCCGTCAACGGATCCGTGACGTCCCGCGGATCGTGGTCGCCGGACTCCAGCATCCTCTTGATCCCCGTCAGCTCGTCGCGCACGTGGGCCTTGCACGCCCCCGGTCGGAACGCCGGACGCCAGACAAACAGCAGCGCCGCGGGTGCGGTCAGCGGCGACAGCTCGAAGTACAGCGTCTCCTCCACCCGCGTGCCCTCGGACACCGCCGCGAACCGGAAGTCCGTCCCGATCCAGATCCACGAGCACAACGCGAAACGGCCGCGCCAGGCGAACCGCCGATCCCGCTCGAAGATCGTCACCCGCCCCACGTGGTGCAGGTAGAAACCGTCGATCAGCTCCTCGATCGAGAACGCCGACCCCACCCCCTCCGGCCGGAAGTCCAACGGCTCGGCCCGCAGGTGATAGTCGAAGTGCCACCGATGATACTGCGCCGCCCGCGCGATGAAGTTGAACACCTCCCCCACCGGCCGCCCGATGACCACCGACTCCGTTGCGTAGTCCAGCCTCATCTACGTCGCCGCCAGCCGGATGTCGTACCCGCGCGCCGCCGGGAAGGCCAACACGCTCTCAATCACGATGTAGTACGTCCCCGCCGACGGCGCGACGAACAGCACGCCCGGGTTCTCCGGAAGATCCTGGTCGTACAGACACGACGCCGTCGGGTCGCACGAGGCGAGCACCCGGATCACCACGTCCAGCGACCCCAGCTCGTTCACCCGCAGCGTCTCCCCCTCCGCCATCGTCACCGTCAGCACGACCTCGGCGCCCCCCGCGTACGAGCACCCCATGCCCGTGAAGTTGACGTCGTCCGTGAAGGCCGCCGTGAAATCACCGCCCGAGAGCGTCGTTCCCACGGCCGCCGGAAGCGGGTCGGTGCACAGCTCGCCCGCCGGCGGGTCATCCACCGTCACGTCGTAGCCCACCGACGCCGGCGCCGCCAGGACCGCCTCGGCCACGAACCAGTACGTGCCGCCCACCGGCGCCGTGAACGTCAGCCCGGGGTTCTCGGGCGAGTCGCGGTCCGCCAGGCAGGGCGCCGACGGGTCGCAGGACGACACCACGCGGAGCACCAGGTCCGCGTTCCCGGCGTCCCGGATCCGCGCCGTCTCCCCCGCCGCCATGTCCCGCCGGAAGAACAGGTCGACGCCCTCCGCCGGCGAACAACCCGCTCCCGTGAAACGCACGTCGTTCGTCGCGATCGTCCGGATGTCGCCGCCGCTCACGTTGACCGGCAGGGGGTCGGCCAGGATCGCGTCCGTGCACAGGTCCCCGTCCGGCGCGTCCTCCAGCGTGATGTCGTAGCCCACCGACGCGGGCAGGGCCAGCTTCGCCTCGACCACGAAATAGTACACTCCGTCCCCCGGCGCCGTGAACGCCAGCCCCGGGCTCTCCGGGTCGTCGCGGCCCGCCAGGCACGCCGCCGTGGCGTCGCAGGTCGCCAGCACGCGCAGCACCGCGTCCAGGTTGCCCGTCTCCCGCAACCGCACGGTCTCGCCGGCACGCATCGGCCGCGCCAGCACGACGTCGACCCCGTCCGCGGGCGTGCACCCCGGCCCCGAGAAGCGGATGTCGTCGGTGTACGCCGCCCGGATGTCGCCGCCGTGCACGTTCACCGGCAGAGGATCCCCCCACAGCGGATCGGAACACGTCTCGCCGCCGGGCGAGTCCTCGATCGTGATGTTGTACCCGCGGCTCGCCGGCGTCGCGTGGAACGCCTCCACGACGAAGTAGTAGTTCCCATCCGATGGCGCCGTGAACGTCAGACCGGGGTTCTCCGGCTCGTTGCGGCTCGCCAGGCACGCCGCCGCGTCCGAGCACTCGGCCAGCACGCGCAGCACGGCGTCCATGTTGCCCGTCTCGCGGATGCGCACCGACTCGCCCGCCGACATCCAGCGCACGAACACCGCCTCCACGCCGCTCGCCGTGTCGCAGCGCGACCCCGTGAAGTCCTGGTAGTTGTGAAAAACCGCGGTCACGTCGCCGCCCGAGACGTTGAGCGGCAGCGCGCCGACCACCTGCGGCGAGTCGCACGAGTCGCCCGTCCCCCCGAGGCACCGCTCCGCCCCGAACGCCGGATCGCAGACCATCGCCTCCGCCCCGCAGTCCCGCTCCGTCGTCCACACCCGGCAGCCGTCGGCGCCCGCCGCGCACCGCTGCAGGACCGTCGCCGCACACCGCAGCGCGTCCACCGCCGGACACTCGTCCGTGCACGCCTCGACGCACCCCGCCGTGTCGAACGTACAGTCCGCACCGCACGCCAGGACCCCGGCGCCGAACCCGAGGTCCGTGCACCCGATCCCGCCCAGCTCCGCCCCGTCGCACAGCTCGCCCGACTCCAGCACGCCGTTGCCGCACGACGCCGGCGGCGGACACCCCGCCAGGTCGAACATGCAGCCCTCGCTGCACGCCAGCACGCCCGGCAACCGCCCGAAATCCTCGCACGCGCTCCCACCCAGGTCGTCTCCGTCGCACGCCTCCCCGACCTCCAGCACCCCGTTGCCGCAGACCGCCGCCGTCTCCCCGCCCTCGTCCCCCTCCACCTCCTCCGCCCCGTCCTCCTCGCCCCCGCCCGTCTCCCCCTCGCCCCCGTCCTCCTCCGGCAACCCGTCCTCCGCGCCATCGCCACGCTCGCCGTCCCCGTCCCCCACGTCCGGCCCCACCCCGTCCTCCTCGCCCACGTCCGGCGCGCCGTCCCCCCCCCACTCCCCCGCCGTGTTCAAGCTGCACGCCGAAACGCACGCCACCGCGAACCACGCCAGCGGAGATGCCCAACGCACGTGAATTCTGTACCACGTCCCCTCCCCCCCGGCCATCCCCCGCGAGGGAATGGGTGCAGCCTCCGAACGGGAGGTGAAACGCCTGGAGGCGGGGAGGGGAGGGAGGCGAGAAGAGGGCTCGGAGATCCGACCTACCGCTGAGACGCTGGGGACGCTGAGCCAAACGCTGAGAAGGCAGGGGAAGGGGCGGCCAGGAGCGGCAGGATGGGAATCGTGATGAACGGAAGATGCAGGCTCGGGTTCTGTTGCCCTTGCGCGGCGAGACGCCGCGCAAGGGACCTGGCCCGCCGCGAGGTTCACGCGTGTGGCCTTGTCCGGAAACCGTC
>JACRCX010000077.1 GCA_016218815.1 Deltaproteobacteria bacterium | reverse complement strand
CGCCTCGACCTGACCGATCCAATCCGCTGCGGGCATGGGATCCCACGCGCACGTCTCACGCGTCGCCATCACCACCGGCGGGAAGTCCCCGGCGCGGCGCCTCGCCGCGCCGGGGCACCCGCACCCAGGCCCTCCCCACCCCTCCAGCCGACCTCTCCACCTCTCCTTGGCCGGCTCCGGAAAACCGTGACGCGTCGTCACGAACCATGGGGTTAGTAGTACAGATGCGGGAGGGCTCGCGCCCGGGTCAGGCGATGCCACCGAACCGCGGGCGACGCGGCTCCCCCAGAACCGCGAGCGACACCCCCCCCGGAACCGCGAGCTTCAGCGAGCGGACATGGCCTCTCGCACCTGCCTTCGTCCGTCACGGCACGCACCGGAGAACCCCGATGGGTGGCGCGACCGCGGCCGTTCGTGCCAAGGTGCGGGTCGTACCGGTGTCGGAGAGGACGATGAACGACGTCGACTTCGAGGACCGAGCCCACGGCGGGGGCACCCTTCCGCCGCGAAGGGCCCGGCGCGGACGAAGCTCGGCACTCCTCGCCGCCGCCGCGGCCACGCTCGCGCTCGGCGGCGCCGCATGCCGGAACCGCGACGCGGGCTCGAAGCCGCCGCATGTCGAGGCGGCCGGCGCGCCGGACGGCGCCGGGGCGAACGGGCCGGCCGCCGGCGTCGAGGCGGGACCTGGCGCGGAGGCTGCTGCACCGGGGCCTCTCGTGATCCGCGGCGCCACGCTGCGGCTGCTCGACGGTTCGACCGGGGTGCAGGCATCCCGCCTCGTGTTCCTCGACGACGATCGTTGGGCGGCGAGCCTCGGCGGCCGGGTGGTCGTGGTCCAAGGCACGGAGGTGCGGCAGGAGATTCCGGTAGCCGGGCTGTCCTCCGGCCACGATCTGGTCCGCGGCGCCGACGGCCGATCGCTGTTCGCGGGGGCAGCGCGCGTGGAGTTGGACGGCGAGCCGCGCGTCGATGACATCCCGTTCGGGAACGACTCTCCGCCGTGCGGCGGACGGGTGCGCGAGGAGGCCGTCGCGAGCGCCGACGGCAGGCGCGTGGCGGTGATCGAGCGGGAGGCGCCGAGCGGCTGCCTGGAGCCCGACGGCTCGTACCCACCCGCGCGGCCGCTCGCGGAGGAGTTGGTGCTGCTCGACCGCGCGACCGGCGCCGTCGTCGCCCGCCGGGACGGGTCGTGGCCGGCGCCGCTGGCGATGTCGGCGTCGTACGTGGCCGCGGGCGGGTACGAGGGGATCGCGATCTTCTCGGGGATCGACCTGTCCCCGGTGGCCACGGTGCCCGCGCCCGCGGGCGCGGCCTCCGCGCTGGCCTTCAGCCCGGACGGGGCGGCGCTGGCGACGGTGCGATCAGACGGCACGGTCGTGGTCATCGACACGAGCCGGTGGGCCGCAGCGGTGCGGATCGAGGCGGGGGCCGCGGGTCGGGCGCTGGCCTTCCATCCCCGACTGCCGCTGCTGGCGACGGCGGGGATGGACGGCACGGTCCGGCTGTGGAACCTCGCCGGGCCGGTCGCGGCGCCGTTGGCCGAACTCCGGCTCGAAAGCAGGATGCCGGGGGCGCCGGGCGGCCTGGCCTTCTCGCCGGACGGCAGCCGGCTGCTCGTCGCCCGCGACGGGTTGGACGACACGGCGCTCGTCGCGGTCCAGGTCGACGCGACGGGGACGCGGCCGGAACGGCCGTACGACGCGCTCGCGGCCCTCGTGCGGCTCGACGCGGCCGGGCGGCCGCTGCCTCCGGGCGCCGTCGCGCGGCTCGGAACCTCGGGTGTCGGCGAGGCGGCCGGGATCCTGGACGTCGCCTTCACGGCCGACGGCCTGCTCGCCGTCGACGTCCGGGCGCGGGCGGCGATCTGGCCCGAACGCTCGCCGCGCTGGAGCGGCGGCGAGGGGGAGCCGATCGAGTACGAGCACGTGGCGCTGGCGCCCGACGGGACGGTGCTGGCGCGGGCGCCGCGGGACGCGACGTGGTTCGAGATCGTCGACCGGGCGAGCGGCGAGGTGCGGCGACGGGTGGAGCTGGGGCAGCGGATCATGGTCTTGCGGGCCGGACCGGGCTCCTTCGGCGTGGGAGTCTGGCGGCAGGCGGGCCTGTTCGGCGACGACGGCGAGCCGCGCCGGCTGCACGAGCACCGGACGACGGTGACGGCGGTGGCCGTTTCCGTGGACGGCTCGCGGTTCGCGTCGAGCGACATCGACGGCGTGACGTACGTCTCGGAGACCCCGGGGGACGGCGCGCCGGTCCGCATCAAGGAAGCCGTCTACGCGCGGGACGCGTGCTTCACGCCGGCGGGGGACGAGTTGGTCCTGGCGCACCCCCAGTCGCAGGTCGTCTTCCGCGATGCCCGGACGGGCGCCGTCCGGCGCACGGTGGACACGGGCCTGGAGCCGATCGACCGGGTCGCGATCTCCACCGACGGCCGCCGGCTGGCGACCTCGGGGCACGAGACGGTCGTGACCGACCTGGCGGACGGCACCGTGACCGGATTCGCCGGACCCCTCTCTGCCGATGTGCTGGCGTTCGATCCGGCGACGGGGCGGCTGGCGACGGCGAGCCGGTACGGCGGCCTGCAGCTCTGGGATCCCGTGTCCGGGCGCGCGCTGCCGACCGCGGCGGGACACACGGCGAGCGTCGTGGCGGTCCGGTTCGAGGACGACGGCGGATCGGTGGCCTCCGTCGACCGCGACGGCAACGCGATCCGCTGGACCATCGCCGCGAGCGAACCGGAGTTCCTGGGCGTCGGAGGCGAAGCCGCCGCCGCGGCCCGTCCGGCCGCCGGCGGGACGTCGGCGACGGCGACGACGTACGGGGCGGAGCTGCGCGACGGTGCGACCGGCGAGCGCCTCGGCGCCGTGGAGACCGACGGCGCGCGCGTCGTCTCGCTCGACCTCTCCCCCGACGGCCGACGCCTGGCCCTCGGCCTGGACGACCGCACGATCCTGATCTTCGACCTCCCCCCCGCCCCGCCCTGATTCCCTCGCTGGTTTTCCTCCCCCCCTGGCGTCCTTGGCGTCTCCGCCCTCTTCGCGCCCTTTGCGCGAACGGTCGATTCGGACTTGACACCGCGGCCTGCACGCGTTAAGTGGTCCGGTGGTTGAACCACTTGGCCTCTCGGCCGGTGGGAGGCAAGCGAAGGATGACGGCGAAGACGGACGAAGGGAAGGCGAGCGGGCGAGCGGACGCGGCGGGCGAGCGGACGCGGCGGGCGAGCGGACCGGCGGAACCGGCGGCGCGCGCCCGCGGCGAGGACTTCGTCCCCGTGCGCCGGGCCAGCGTGTCGCGGCAGGTGACCGAGCAGATCCGGCGGCGCATCTTCCAGGGGACGCTGCGGCCCGGCGACCGCATCCCGTCCGAGCGCGAGTTGTCCGGCCAGGTGGGCTCGAACCGCAACACGGTGCGCGAGGCGATCCGGACCCTGGAGGAGCTGAACCTCGTCCACGTCCGGCAGGGCAACGGCATGGTGGTGCGGGACTTCCGGCGCGAGGGCGAGCTGACGCTGTTGCCGTTCTTCCTGGCCGAGGGTGCGGACGCGATGGAGGCGATGCGGGCGCTGGGCGACATCCTGCGGCTGCGCCGTCTGGTGTTGGCCGAGGCGGCGGCGCTGGCGGCGGAGCGGGCGGCGCCGGAGGACGTGGCGCGGCTGCGCGCGGCGGCGGACGCCGCGGGTGCCACGGGCACCGAGGCCTGGCGCGACGACCTCTCGCTGTTCCAGGCGCTGGTCGCGGCGTCGCGCAGCCTGGTCGCGATCTGGATCTTCAACACCTTCGCCCGCGCCTTCACGGGCGTGATGGAGCGTCTCCCCGGCCTGTGGGTCCAGCAGCCGGGGCGGCGGGAGACGGTCGAGCGTCTCGTCCGGGCCGTGGAGCGGCATCGTCCCGAGGAGGCACGCACGGTGCTGGACCGCTATTTCGAGGGAGTCGACCGCGCGGTGCTGGGCCGCGGGTCGGCGGATGGGCCGGCGGGGCGAGCGCCCCGGGCCGGCGCGAAAAGGAGGTAGAGCATGGATCGTCCGCTGTCCCTGGTCACCGGTTGCTGCGGCTTCATGGGCACGATGATGTGCGAGGTGCTGGCCGAGGCGGGCCACCGCATCCGCGCGACCGATCTGCCGAAGGCCCACGAGAAGGACGACCGCGTCCGGGGCCTCTTCCCGTCGGTGGTCGACCGGGCGGGGGCCGAGTTCGTCCCCGAGGACTTGGCGCACCCGCGGGACCTGGCCGCGCTGGTCAAGGACGTCGACCACATCTTCCACATCGCCGCCGTCTTCAGCTACTCGGCGCCGTGGGACCTCCTGTACCGCGTCAACCTCCTGGGCACCGAGGCGCTCCTGGACGCCGTGCTCGCCTCGTCGCGCCGGCCAAAGCGCTTCGTGCTCTGGGGCGCCGGCGGCGTCTACGGGCTGCCCTCCTGGCGCCCCGGCCGGCCGTTCCGCGAGAACGACGCCGTGCTGCCGGCGAACCCGTACCTCAAATCGAAGTGGCTGGCCGAGCACGCGGTGATGGAGGCGGAGAAGCGGGGCTTGTCGTGGTCGATCCTGCGACCCACGACGGTCTACGGACCGCGCGCCGTGTACGGCGGCGGCCAGATGGTGATGGCCGCGGCCGGGATGAAGGTCGCCGCCGCCCCGAAGAACTTCACCGGCCGCATCCCGTTCGTCCACGTCAAGGACGTGTGCCGCGCCGCGTTGCACGTCGCGACGGTCCCGTCCGGCGCGAACCGGATCTTCAACACCAGCGACGACACGCAGATGACGACGGCCGGGTACTTCCGGTACATGGCCTCGCTCACGGGCGCGAAGTTCGTCGAGCTGCCCGCGATCCCGCTGGACAAGATGAAGCCGGCAATCCGCACCTTCGCCGAGACGATGCAGAAGCTCACCGGGATGTTCGGGAAGCCCAGCCCGGTCGAGGCCGACACGATCGATTACCTGAACGAGGACTTCGTCTACGCCAACGACGCGCTGAAGTCCACCGGCTTCCAGTTCACCTATCCCGATGCCCGCGACGGCCTGCGCGACACGCTGCGCTGGTACCGCGAGAACGGCTGGCTCGAGGCGAAGTGAAGTGAGGAGGAAGATCATGAGCAACGAAACCCGACAGCCCAACGGCGAACGCTGGAGCTACGAGACCCTCTGCCTGGCGCGCGACGAGGATCTGGAAGACGTCATGCGCTGCGGCACCCGGCCCGACCCGGCCCGCCTCTCGGGCTGGGAGTTCCGCGGCTTCAACACCCCCGAGGTGCTGCAGCTCGCGGGCATCCGCAAGTTCAAGAAGGGCTTCTACCGCGCCGATCCGTCCCGGCCCCACGGCGAAGGCATCCAGGGCTACAACGTCAACGTGGTCCAGGGCACCCTGGGTGACCCCTGGGTCGACGTCGAGAAGGACGGCAAGCCCGTCCGCATGGGCTGGTACGAGATGCGCCCGGTCAGCCTGGCGGACGTCGACAACAAGTACCACAACGCGGCGCTCATCAACTACGCCGCGTCCGACAAGAACGTCGTCGTCGACCCGACGCGCCTCCTGCGCGACTACCTCGTCCAGGTCTACCCCGACAACCCGGACCTGTACCTCGGCAAGGCATTCCTCGCCTTCGGCCCCCTCCGGTTGTTCGTCTCCTACTTCGTCCTGGAGCGCCACAACCCGTCCGAGCTCGGCGCGTAGCCGAGGCAGGAAACCACCGATGGACACCGATGGACACCGATAGGGGACCAGGAGAGAACCGGAGCCGGCGATCTCAGTATCGGCCTTCACGCAAGCGGCTCGGAGGGACCTCTCCTTCGTACGGGTAGCCGGCGCGGACCCAGTAGCCCTCGAGCGGAGTGGTCCGCAGCTCGAGCCGGCGCACGTACTTGGCGTTCTTGTAGCCCAGCAGCCGGGGCGCGACCACGCGCAGCGGGAACCCGTGCTCCAGGGGGAGGGTGTAGCCCCCGACGCCGTAGCCGAGCATCGTGTGCGGCTCCAGCGCCACCTCCCGCCGGAGCGACTCGTTGTAGCGGTCGTCGACCGTGTGGAAGGCGACGTAGCTCGCGGAGTCCCGCACCCGGGCCAGCTCGAGAATCGTGGAGAGGTGCACGCCGTTCCACGGGACGTCGTAGACCGACCATCCCTCCACGCAGTGGAAGTCCATGAGCTGGTCCTGGCGGCTGAGCGCGATCACGTCGGCGAAGGTCAACGACAGCGGGTTATCGACCATGCCATCGACGTCGAGACGCCACGTCTCCAGGATGCGCCCGACGTCCTGCGTGTCCACCGTGCGCACATTCCAGCCGCGGTAGATGTCCAGGTCGTCGCTCCCCTCCTGGAACGGGAACTCGTTCGCGCCGACCTCGCCCCGAGCCTCCGCGGCATCGACCGCCTCGGCCTCCCCCTCGTCGGCCGCGGCGTCGGGGCGGGCGTCGACTTCTCCCGCAGCGTCGGCGTCCGGCACCGGGGCGTCGGCGTCGGTGGCGCCGGCATCGAGGGTCGCGCAGGCCTTCAGGATCGGCGAGCCGAGAGCGAGCACGGTGCCCTTGCCCAGCCACTCGAGGAGGGTACGCCGGGAGACGGTGCGGTCCGAGATGAAAGGCGGGTTTCTTACGGGCATCGCGATTCTCCCCGGCGGTCCCCCGACCCAGCCCGTCCTGTATGGGCACGAAGCGCGACGGCGTCAAAGAACGCGCCGGTCCTTGAGAAGCCGCCGCGATCCGCCTAGATTCCCGGGACGTGCCTCCAACGCCCTACCGCTCCACCGCACCAACGTTCTTGCTCCTGCTGCTCGCCGGCTGTCCCGCCGTCCCGACCGGAGGAGGGGCGGTGGAGCCCGTCGAGCCGCCGATCGTCGAGCCCGTCGTCGAGCCCGTCGTCGAGCCCGTTGTCGAGCCCGTCGTCGAGTCCGTCGTCGAGCCCGTTGTCGAGCCCGTCGTCGAGTCCGTCGTCGAGCCCGTCGTCGAGCCCGTTGTCGAGCCCGTCGTCGAGCCTGCCGTCGAACCGGAGCCGGGGTTCCTGGGCGGGGACGACGAGGCGCTGTTGCGGGTCGTCTGCGACGAAGCTCCGACCCGCTGGGCGCGCAACGCGCGCGGCACGACGATCAGCTTCCGGATGTACTTCGAGGACGGGTCGTCGGCGCTGTTCAAGCCGTCGCAGATCCTGAGCCACTCGCGGTGGGAGGCGGAGGTGGCGGCGTACCGGCTGAGCCGGGCGTTGGGGATGAACCACGTGCCGCCGTCGTGTCCGCGGCGGGCGTCGCGCGAGGACCTGGTCGGGGCGGAGGGGGTGACGGCCGACTTCCGCACGCGGATGACGGAGGAGGTGCAGTTCGACGGGGACGGGATGGCATACGGGATGGCGATGTACTGGGTGCCGAGCCTCCGCGAGGAGCCGGAGATCCGATCGGGCGGGGAGTGGCGCTGGTGGATTGCCAAGGGCGGGCACATCCCGGAAGGCCACGAGGCGGATGCGGCGGCGTTGTCCGACCTGGTGCTGTTGGACTGGCTGACGGTGAATTCGGACCGCTGGTCGGGGCAGCAGATCCGGCGGGCGGGCTCGGCGGACGGTCCGCTCGTGTTCATCGACAACGCCGCGGGGTTCAGTCCGACCTGGGAGGGCCTGACGGGCGCGGTCTGGCCGGTGTTCTACAAGGCGCAGCGTTTCCGGGCGTCGGTCGTGGAGCGGCTGCGCGCGCTGGACGACGCGGCGCTGGACGACCTGCTGGGCGACGTGCTCGACGTGGACCAGCTCGACGGCCTGCGCGAGCGCCGCGACCGGGCACTGGAGCGCATCGACGAGCTGCTGGAGGAGTTCGGGCGGGACAGCGTGCTGTACTTCGAGTAAGGTTCGCCGGCCATGATCGGATCGTCGCCGATGGAGCCGCGTTGGCGGCGCGTGCTGCGCGCCGTGGCGGACGTGCGGAAGGGCGAATGGGCGTTGGCGCTGTCGTTCGCGGCGTTCTTCTTCCTGGTCATCACGACGTTCTGGATCTTGAAGCCGCTGCGCACCTCGCAGTTCCTCGGGGCGCTGGGGGCCAAGCACCTGCCGTGGGCGCGGTTCGTGACGGCGTGCCTGGTGCTGCCCGTCGGCGCTTTCGTCGCGTGGCTGTCGTCGCGAGTGCGACGGCGTTCGCTGATGCTGGGCATGATGGCCTTCTGGGGAACGGGGCACCTGGCGTTCTGGGTGCTGGACCCGCTGCTCCCACCGGCCTGGATCCACGTGCCGTTCTACTTCTGGGTCGATCTGTACGTGACGACGAGCGTCGCGTTGTTCTGGAGCTTCGTCAACGAGCACGTCACGGCGGACATGGCCAAGCGGCTGTTCGGGATCGTGGGCGCGGGCGGGATGGTGGGGGGGATTCTGGGCAGCTCGCTGTCCGGCTTCCTGGCCCCGACCTTCGGCGGGCGCAACCTGCTCCTGCTGACGCTCGGTACGACGGCGGCGACGTGCGTCGTGATCCTGCTCCTGGAGCACCGGCTCTGCCGTTGGGCCCCGTCGCGCGACGCGCGGCCGGCTCCGGCGGAGTCGCCCGGCGTGCGGGCCGCGTGGGACGGGGCATCGATGGTGGTGCGGTCGCCCTACCTGCTGGGCATCCTGGCCATCGTGGCGTTCTACGAGATCTCGTCGGTGCTGGCCGATTTCCAGTTCAGCTCGTTCGTCGCGGCCGAGTTCCCCGGCAAGGCGCTGGCGGACCAGCGGACGGCGTACCTGGGGCAGTTCTCGATGGCCACGGGGCTGGTCGGCCTGGCGGTGCAGCTCCTGGCGACGAGCTACGTGCAGCGGCGTTTCGGCCTGGGGACGGCGTTGTCGGTGCTGCCCGTGCTGCTGATCGGCGGCGCGGGTGCGTTCGCGATGGCGCCGGGGCTGCTCGGCGCCTCGCTGTGGTTCGGGGCCGACGCGACGCTCAACTACGGCATGCACCAGTCGTCGAAGGAGGCGCTGTACGCGCCGACGAGCGTGGCGGCGAAGTACCGGGCGAAGGCGTTCATCGACGTCTTCGGGGTCCGTCTAGCCAAGGCCCTGGGGGCGGCGATGATCTGGGGCTACCTGCTGGCCGGACTGCCGACGTCCTGGTACGCGGCTACGGGCATCGCCGTCGCGCTGTGCTGGCTGGCGATCAACCGGATGACGGCGCGCACGCCGCCCGGAGCCGTGGCGGGCAGCGAGCAGGCGGCGGGGTGCCTGCCGACGGAGACCTCGCCGGTCGGGACCTGAGCAACTCGTCCCGCGGGTCGTGACCACGCGAGGGCTGCCGGAAGCCGGACGAGGAGAGGTGGAGAGGGCGGGCGGAGAGGTGGGGAGGGCGCACTCGGGCCGGGGCGGCGCTAGCGGAACTCGCCCTTGAGGCCCAGCGCAGGGAGGATCGGCAGGCCCGTCGTGTAGCCCCGCTCGGTGTAGTCGTAGTTGTAGCGGAACGCCTCGGCGTTCTCCTGGTAGTACACGTTCTGCACGTCGAGGTAGACGGCCAGGGCGAAGTGCTCCCACTCGAAGCGCTTGTCCACGCGCAGGTCGAGCTGGTGGAACCACGGGAGGCGGATCGACCCGGGCGACCCCGGGATGCCCTCGTACTGGTCGCAATCCGCGTCGAACACCGCATCGACGACGGGCGTCGAGGGATAGCCTTGCGCCACGCGGAAGCGGAAGCCGATCGACCAGCCGTCGCCCAGGTTGAATGAGCCGACGAGCGTGAGGTTGAGGAGCTGGTCGAACGTGCTCTCGCGCCAGCCGGTCCGCGGACTGCGGGACTCGGCCTCCATCAGCGTCACCGCCAGCCAGCCGAAGAACAGGTCGTCGGGCTCGTAGCGCAGCAGGGCCTCCAGGCCGTAGGCGCGCGTCCCGCCGGTGTTCTCGAAGCCGATCGCGCGCTCCTCGCCGCCGATCGTCACTCGACGCGCCGAGGCCACGATCGCGTTGCCGGTCTCGCGGTAGAACCCGTCGACCTGCAGCGAGAGGTTCCCCCACAGTTCCTGCTCGACGCCGACCCCGTAGTGCACGGCCCGCTCCGGCTGGAGGTCCGGGTTGCCGGACCCCGGGTCGGTCTGCAGGAAGCTCGGCGGCTGCGAGTACGCGCCGACCCCGGCCTTGAGCGTCGTGCCCTCGACGACCTCGTAGCGCACGTTGAACCGCGGATCGATCCCCAGCAGCCGGCCGCCGTCGAAGAGATCGAAGCGGATGCCGGGAATGAGCCGCAGCCCTGCCAGCGGGCGCAGCTCGGTCTCCAGGTAGAAGCCCGGCTTCCAGGACCAGCCGCTGTCCACGACCTCGAACGGGTCCAGCGCGCACAGCGACGTCCGGCGGCCCGTCGCCTGCCGGCTGAAGAAGTCCGGGATGTGCAGGCGGATGCGCTCCCACTGGACGGTGGTGTCGATGCCGAGCGCCACCTGGAACGCGTCGGAGAGCTGCCAGGAGAACTCGTCCCGGAGCTGGATCGGGAGCAGCTCGAGCGTGGTGTCGAAGGTGCCGGGGCCGGCCTTGAACTCCAGCGCGTTGTAGCCGACGGCGAGCAGCAGGCCGTTGTCCATCGCGTCGGAGATCGTGGCCTGCCACTCGGCCTGGAAGCGGTGGAAGGACGTGGCGACGGAGCGTTCCCCGACCAGCTCCGGCCCGCCGGCGTCGGGCTGGTCGAAGAAGACGGCGAAACGGTCGTCGGAGCCGTAGACGAAGAAGCGGACGCGGTCATCGGGGGTGGGATCCCAGTCGGAGAGGAGCTGGTAGTCCCAGTAGACGGGCGCCTGGGTGACGTCGGCGGGAAGGACGTCGCCCAGGCCGGCGAGGACGGCATCGAGATAGCTGCGGCGGACGCCGCCGGCGATCGAGGCGTTCGGCGTGAGGGGGCCTTCCGCGAACGCCGCGGCGTCGATGAGGTTGACGTCGACGTACCCGCTCCAGGCGTCGCGGTCGGGGGTCCGCGGCACGACGTCGAGGATGCCCCCGGTGACGCCGCCGTAGCGCACGGAGTAGTTGCCCGGGTAGAAGTCGAGGCGTTCGATCAGGTCGCCGGCGATGGCGGAGCGCAGCGCGCCGAAGTGGTAGAGGAGCGGGACCTGGACCCCCTCGACGTAGAAGGCGGTGTTCTGGGGGGCCGAGCCGCGGATGACGATGAAGCCGAGCCCGAAGCTGGGCCGCGCCACGCCGGGCAGGTTCTCGACGACGCGCAACGCGTCGCCGCCCGAGCCGGGCATGCGGACGATCTCCACGGTCTCGATCGTGTGGCGGACCGCCTCCCGCGGCGGACGCTGCGCCCGCACGACCGTCTCGTACGCACCGTCTCCCGGGCCCGCCTCCGGAGCCGGCGGCGGAGGCGGCTCGGCCGGCGAAGGGTCCGCGGGCGGTCCTTCGAGCGGAGGCGGCGGGACGGGACCGGAATCGGCTGGAGGCGGTTGCGACGGCGGTCCTTCGGCCGGGCACGCCCCTTCGACCCCTCGGCTTCGTTCGGGGCAGGCAGGCTCAGGGCCGGCGCCCTCGACGGATTCGGGCGCGACCGGCGGCGCGAAGACCCACCGGAACACGAACCGGCTGGGGACCGGGAGACCGTCGCGTTCGGCCGGCGCGAAGGTCGAGGCGCGGATGCCGGCCACCGCGGCCTCGTCGAACGCGGCGCCGCGCGACTCCAGGACGTCGACCGCGACCACCGTGCCGGTCTCATCCAGCGACACGCGGCAGGCGACCTCGACGCGCCCGGCGCCGACCGGCTCCTCCGCGGGCCACTCGGCGACCGCCGCCTCGAGGAGGCGCGGCGGGACGGCAGGGCTCGGCTGCTGGGCGGCGGCGGGAGGAGCCAAGGCGGCGAGAACGGCGGCCAAGCAGGCCGGGAGCGACGGCGCGGATGCCGCCGCGCGTGTGGACGGGGCGTGGGCCGGGCCCGGAAAAGGTTGGCGAGCTCGGTCGGTCATCGTCGGCGCTCATCCTAACCGCTCGCCGTCCCGGATCAGGCGGGAATCGTCGCGTCGGGCCCATCCGAACGGGAATCCGGTCCTGCTTGACTTCGCGACCGGTCCTCCCCCGAATTGCCGCATGCGATACACACTCGGAATCGTGGCGTGGTGGCTCGCCGCCGCCGCCTGCTCGTCGGGCTCCGGCGCACCGGACGCCGTGGTTGGCGATGCGACGGACGGGATGGACACCACCGGGGAGACCGACGGGGACGCGACCCCGCCCGACGTCGCGGGAGATGCCGACGGCGACGCATCTGCTCCCGACGGCGACGCGGACGCTGGGGGGGACGCGATCCCGGAGACGGACGCGGACGCCTCGGACGACGGCGGCGGGTTTCCGCCCTCGACGTTCGAGCTGGTTTCCCGCGCCACGGAAGACTGCACGCTCGGCGCGCTCGGCTGCGCCGGCTGGCCCGGACCGGAGGACGGTCCCGTCTACCTGTTCACCAGCCGCGAGACTCGCGACGGCGCATCCTGGGAGCGCACGTTCCACGTGCACGTGCCGGCGGGAGCGCCGGGCCCGCTGCCGCTGGTCGTGATGCTCCACGGCGGGACGCTTTCGGGGGATCGGACGTTGGGGACTGCGAACCTGGACGACATCGGCGACGACCGGGGCGCGGCCGGGATCTCGTGGCGCCCGAACACCGGGGATTGCCGGGCCGAGCCGACGACCGGGCTCCTCCCGAGCTACGTGGACGGCGGCGGCACGCGCTGCACGCCGCCGGCCGCCATCTATCGCAACGGCCAGGCCTTCGTCAGCGCGTTCCCCGACGGCGTCCTCGACGATGGCTCGTCGACACAGCGCCACTGGGAGGACGGCCGCATTCCGTCGCCGGGCTTCGACACGCCCGGGCAGCACCGGGACGACGTCGGCTTCATCGACCACGTGCTCGCCGTGCTGCTCGACGACGACGTCGTCGACGTCGACCCCGGCGCGCTCTACGTCCTGGGCGGCTCGAACGGCGGGATGATGACGCAGCGGGTCGTGTGCAACGCCGGCAATCCGGCCTACCCGCGGCTCGGCCGGGTCGCGGCGTTCTGCGCGATGGTCTCGACGCTGCCCGAGGGGCTGTACGACGGCCTGGAGGGCCGCCCGACGTGCCCCCGGACGGCCGGCAGCGACTTCGGCCTCCTGCTGATGCTGGGAACGGACATCGACACGCCGGACTGCGAGGCCTATCCCTGCGACGCGCCGGTCGTCTCCGGCGACGGACTGATCCCGTATGGCGAGGCGGGCGGGCGGTACCACGTCAACAGCCCGGACAACGGCCGGGTGATCTCGGGGCCCGACACGATCGAGCTCTGGCGCACGGCCCTGGCGTATCGCGCCGGCGAGGCGGGCACGACGACGACGGAGCCGCTCGGGTGGTTCACGACGCGCCACGTCACGACGTTCGCGGGAAGCGCGGCATCGTTCGAGGCGTGGGTGACGACGGGGGGCGGGCACATGTTGGGCTCGACACGCGAGGATTTCGCGCCGAACCCGCGTGCGTGGTGGTTCCTGAGCTCCTTCCGGCGCGACGCGACAGGCCGCCTCACGCGCGACGAGCCGACCTGGATGACGGGGACCTTCTGACCGGGAGGCTCCTGCCGGCCCGCAGCGCCCGACCGCCAGCCCCCTAGATCGCGACCACGCCGAACAACCCGATCTGCAGGAAGTCGGGGTGGCCCGTGTCGAGCTGGGGATAAAGGTCGAAGGTGGCGTTGAAGCCCACCGGGCCCCAGGTGAAGCCGCAGAGGAAGCGGATGCCGACGAGCGTCTCGGGGAGGACCTGGATCGGCAGGCCGATGCCGAGATCGAGCGAGGGGAAGATCGGCATGTACGGCAGCGGCGTGGCGCCTTCGAGGTGCGGGGCGATGACGACCCGGTCGACGTAGTCGGTATCGACGTTCACGGAGTACAGCAGCCAGCTCGGGTAGCCGATCTCGTAGCCGGCGCGCATCCAGAAGCCGCCGCCGCCGTCGCCCACCGTGCCGCCGAAGCCGAGCACCACGCCGCCCGAGTGGAAGGGCTCGACCGAGGCGACGTCGAATCCGAGCTCGAGCACGGCGGGGACGGCGCCCTGCGAGTGCCAGGTCTCGGTGCGCACCCCGCCGGAGTCGGAAACTTCCCATTCCTCGCCGTCGCCTCCCGTCACCTCGCCGAACTGCATGGCCGAGTCGGCGAGGGCGGCGGCGAACGACCAGTCGGAAGGGTGGCGGACGACGATGGTCACCGCGCGTTCGCCCGCCCAGGTGTTGAGCGGGGCGAGGAGATAACGCAGGTCGAACCAGCCGTTGCGGGCGCCACCGACGGTGCGGTCGAGCAGCAGGTGGCGCGTCTCGACGGCGGGGAACCACGAGTCCGGCACGAAGCGCTGCGGCGCGCGGACGACGCCCGAGGCGACCACCTCGCGGCGTGCTCCCGGCTCGACCTCGAGCACGAAGCCGTACAGGCGGGATTCCTCGCGGACGACCTCCGCCAGCGGACCCTCGACCTCCTCGCCCAGGACGGCGTCGTACAAGCCGCGCATCTCGTCGTCGGTCAGCTCGTGCGTCGCCGCTTCGCCGTCGACGCGGATCGAAACCTCGTCGGTGTACATGCCGAAGAACGAGGCGGTGACGGACTGGGGCTCGCCGGTCGGGTTGTGGACGAAGTACGTCGCCTCGAACTCGCAGCGCGGCTCGGGATCGCCGCCCCGGCAGTCGAAGGTCAGCCGTTCCTCGTCGACGGCCAGCGGCGTGGCATCATAGGTCTCCAGGCCGCCGACCACCCCGGGGTTGCGCTCGATGGCGGCCATGTTGGCACGTGCGGACGCCGTCGCCGCGAGGACTCCGAGCACGACCGCGGCGGAACGGACTCGGCGATGTGGCACGACGATGCTCCTCCCCGCCCAAGACTGTCATGGGGCGGTCGGGAGGCATGGTAGCAGAGTTGGCCGCGGCTGCGGGGCGCCCGTCATGCGGGACGGCGATGGCCCGGTGCCGGCCCGGGTGCTACCCTACGCAGATGCGCGCTCGGACGAGACGTCGGGACGCGCACCCACAGGAGGGACTCCATGCATTGCAGCGCCACCGATGATCGCCGGCTTCTCGGCAACGGACCGCGGCCGCGGACCGAAGGATGGCCGGGACTCCTGGTCCTCGCCCTGGCCGCCGGCTGCGGCTCGATCGCCGAGGGCGGAGGCGACGTCGGCGAGGGCGACGTGCCCGAGGGGACCGACGGCGCGGCGGATGCCGATGCCGACGCCGATGCAGACGCAGACGCCGACACCGACGGGGCGGCCGACGCGGACGGCGATGCGGACGCCGATGGCGATGCGGACGCCGATGGCGACGCAGGCGCCGACGGGGATGGAGACGCGGCGGACGGGGACGCGGACGGCGACGGCGACGGGGGCGACGTCCCGGTCGGTGAATGCTCCGCGGCCCCGGAGTGCGTGCGGCTGTACGGCCGGGCGCCGTGCGGGGCCTGGGAGTGCAACGGGGGGCGGTGCGAGGTTTCCTGCGCAGGGTGCACGACCGACGCGGATCGCGACGGCTACGGCGTCGGCGCCGGCTGCGCCAACCCCGACTGCAACGACGCGGACGACACGGTGGGCGATTCCGCACAGCGGATGTGCCACTCGTTCGCGGGAGCGTTGATCGGTCACGGCGAGTGCCGCGTGGGGACCGAGTTCTGCGTGGCCGGCGGATGGCGCGGCACGTGCATCGGCGAGTTGGGACCGACGGGGGAGGCGTGCAACAACCGTGACGACGACTGCGACGGCGCGACCGACGAGGATCTGGGCTCGTTCACCTGCGGTCTCGGCGCCTGCACGAGGACGGTGCCGGCGTGCGGTGCCGGCGGAGCGCTGGGCGTCTGCCTGCCCGGGTCGGCGCCGCTGGCGACCGATCCCTGCGACGGCGGGGACCAGGACTGCGACGGGGCGGTGGACGAGAACTGCGCGAGCTGCGTCCGGGTGTCGGCGACCGGGGACGACGAGGACGCGGCGGCCGACAACAACGCGACCCCGTTCCAGCACATCCAGGCGGCGATCGACTGGGCGGCGGACCCGATTGCCCCCGTGGGCCGGCCCAAGCGCGTGTGCGTGGCCGGCGGCGCGACGTGCACGGTGTCGGCCACCGGGACCTACACCGAGTTCATCATGATGGCCAACGGCGTCTCGGTCTACGGCAACTACGAATCCACGACGTGGGGCCGCTGCGCGCAGCGCACGACGGCGATCCAGACGACCCTCCCCGAAGGTCTGTACTTCGGCAACACCATCTCGGCCCTGACCATCCTCGACGGCTTCGAGATCCGCCGCACGCCGGCGACGGGAGTCACGATCGGCGTGGCGATCGCGGGGGCGACGAACGTCGTCCTGAACAACATCCTGATCCAGGACACGCCGGCCGCGCCCACGTCCCTGGGCATCTTCCTGACCGCCGGAGCCCAGGCCACGGTATCGAATTCGAGCGTGCTCGGCGGCGCCGGCACCGTGCTCACGGCGGGCATCCGCGCGCAGGAGGGTTCGCTGCTGGTCGTCCGCGACAACTGCGAGACATGGGATGCCGGCGGCCGCTGCAACACGTGGTGCGGCGACGGAGCGGGAACGGCCCGCAGCATCCAAGGACGGCTGTGGACGGGCGGGCCCGGCGAGTCCTACGTCATCCTGCTCGACGACTCGCCCGGCGCGCTGATCGAGCGCAACGCGCTGTGCTCGACCGACACGACGCAGGGGGACGGCATCCGCATCCGCGGCGACGCGACCGGCACGCTCATCCGCGCCAACCGCATCGGCGCCTGGGGCGGCGACAACGAGTCGCACGGGATCCGGCTCGACGCGTGCGCCGGCGCGGCCCCGTGGATCGTCGACAACAACAAGATCCACGGCGAAGGCGGCACGGCCTCGGCGCTGGCGGACGGCGTCTACGTCGAGGGCGACTGCCATCCGGTGATCGAGCGCAACCTGGAGATCGTCGGCACGGCGGAGGGACGCGGGTTGGAGCCGGCGGGCGTGTACTGCCGGCCGGACGGAACGGGGACGGCCAGCCGGTGCGTCGTGGCGGACAACGTGCTCGTCGAGGGCTCGTTGGGCGGTGTGCCCGACACCTCGATCGGCGTGCGCTGCGGACCTCGAAGCTGCGCGCGGATCGAGGGCAACGGGATCACCGGGCGGGGCGGCAACCGCGCGTACGGCCTGTGGCTGGACGGCACCGGGGTCCTGGTCGCCGACAACGCGATCACGGGCGGATGCGCCACCGGCGGCGCGGTCGGCGTCTTCTCGATCAACGCCTGGCCACGCCTGGAGAACAACCGCATCCTGGGCGGGACCTGCAACGCCGGCGCGACCGCCGGCGCGACCTACACGGGCCTCCTCGTGCAGCTCACCGGCGGCGGCAACGAGCCCGACGTGCACTCCAACGTGATCGACGCGGGTGGAACGGCCGGCGTGTCGTGCACCGGCGCCGCGGTGCGCCTGGAGGCCCTCCCGGGCGGCACCCCCCCCGCGGGCGCGCTCGGCATCTTCCGCAACGACATCCTGCGCGCCGGCTCGTGCGCCGTCTCGCGCGTCTTCGTCGAGGCCGACGCGACGGTCGACCCGCGCATCCTGGAGAACGACGACTTCGACCCGTTCAACACGCCCGACGCGCTCTACCTGGACGAGGGCGCACGCGTCCTGACGCTGCTCACCGACGTGAACGGGCTCGGCGCGCCGACCACGAGCGCGCTCAACATCTCCGGCGACCCGCTGTTCCTGAACTACGCCTCGGGCGACCTGCACCTCGGCTCCGGCTCCCCGTGCAACGGCGCCGGCACGCCCGCGGGTGCGCCGCGCCTCGACATGGACGGCAACCCGCGCAGTGCCAGCGCCCCCGACATCGGCGCCGACGAAATCTGACGGCGACGGTCAGTCCACGAAGGAGACGATCGGGAAGAGCAGCTCCCTGCGCATCGCGTCATTCCACCTCGCCGGATCGAGGAGCGGGTCGACCGCACCGTGCTCCAGCGCGTCGCGGACGCCGGCCGCGAACGCCTCGTCGGTCCGCCAGTCGAGCTCGAACCGGCGCAGGCGCGCGAAGTCCATGAGCGCCACGACGCCGCAGTACGGGACGCCGTCCTCCGACTTGACGCTGAGCTGGTCCCGATCGTCCATGCCGTCGGGGAACAGGGCCTGCACCCGGTCCTTGATGCCGCGCAGGGCGAGATTGAAGGCACGCAGGTCCGGGACCTTCACCGCTCCCGCCGGATCCCGGTGACAGACGCCGACGAACTTCTCCAGGTACCGCCAGTAGGAGCACTCGTCGAAGTCGGCGTCGGCCGCCGGCGTGCACTCGCGGCTGTGCTGCCGGATCTCCTCCATGGTGAGGCCGAGGTGCGGGATGTCGACCCGGCCTTTGGTGCCGGTCGCGGTCTCTTCCGGCATGACGTCGGCGGAGACCCTGCGATCGGCCATGAGGGTGATCGAGCCTTGGGTCAGGACGGCCACGAGGCGCAGCTTCGCCTCCTGGTCCGTCGTCCCGTTGTCCCCCGTGCCGCGCCCGCCGCGGGTGACGGTGATCTCGCCGAAGGTGAACCAGGTGGTGACCCAGAGCATGAGCGGGATCAGCACGCAGACCAGGTTCATGACCGGGACCAGATCGGGGTCCTCGTAGCCGCCGACTCGTCCGGCCCGCAGCGCCTTCATCGGGTTGCCGCGCATGTCGCCCTCCCCGGCCGGCGGGTGGAAGATGTCGCCGACCGAGGCGGCTCCGTCAACCGGGAGGGGTGGTTCGTTCCCGGAGAGCTCGCTCGACGGCGAGGAGCAGGTCCTGCACTCCCTCACCCGTGGCGGCGGAGATCGCGTGCAGCTCGACTCCGCGGCGGGCGAGCGACCGGCGGAGGGCAGGGGCGGTCTTGCGCACGTCGGGCAGGTCCATCTTGGTCAGGACGGCGAGTTGCGGCTTGGCGGCGACGGCGGCGGAGTACTGGCGCAGCTCGCGGTTCAGGGCGTCGAAATCGGCCAGCGGCTTGCGGCCCGGAGTGGGGTCGAGCGTCACGAGGTGCAGGAGGATCCCGGTGCGTTCGATGTGGCGCAGGAACCGGTAGCCGAGCCCCGCGCCCTCGGAAGCGCCCGGGATGAGCCCGGGAATGTCGGCCATGACGAAGGTGCGCTCGGGGCCGAGGGTGACGACGCCGACGTGCGGGGTGAGGGTGGTGAAGGGATAGGGAGCGACCTTGGGCCGGGCGCGGGAGACGGTGCTGATGAGCGTCGACTTGCCGACGTTCGGGAAGCCGAGCAGGCCGACGTCCGCCAGGACTTTCAGCTCGAGCCGCACGCGTCGTTCCTCGCCCGGCTCGCCGGGCTCGGCCTTGGTCGGCGAGCGGTTCCCGGGGGTGGCGAAGCTCATGTTGCCGCGCCCGCCGCGCCCGCCGCGGGCGAGCACGGCCTCCATGCCGTCGCGGTCGAGGTCGGCGACGACCTGGCCGGTCTGCGTGTCGGTGGCGACGGTGCCGACGGGCACCCGGACGACGAGAGGCTCGGCCGCGTGGCCGAAGCAGTCCTTGCCCATGCCGTGCTCGCCTCGCGCCGCGACGAGCTTGGGCGCCAGGCTGAGCTGGAGGAGCGTGCGCAGGTTCTGGCTGGCGACGAGCAGCACGTCGCCACCGCGTCCCCCGTCACCGCCGGCGGGACCGCCGCACGGCCGGAACTTCTCGCGGCGGAACGCAGCGCACCCGTTCCCGCCGTCGCCGGCCTTGACGTACACGGTGGTCTCGTCGATGAACTGCACGGTCGCGGAATACACGAGCGGACGGGGAGGGAGCAAGGGGGGGGCGGGTTGATCGTCCGGGACGAGTTCCTGGTGGGACGTCCGGGTCGAGTCGTTGGTCCGGACGACCCGCCGACAACAAACGACCCCTCCGTCCGCCTTGCGGCACCGCGAGCCTTTGGCTAGGCTCAGCCCCGCTCGCGAACGATGATGATTGCGGCAACGGAGGTGGCGGGATCATGGACAACGGCGACGAGGTCTCCCGGACGGTGCGGATCAGCCTGGGCTCCGGGCACGTGGCGCTGGGCGTCGGCCTGGGGCTCGTGCTCTGGCTCGGGCTGCCGGCCCGGTACCTGCCGGTGGACCTGCCGGTCGGTTTGATCGCCCTGTTGCTGGTCGGTTCGGGCGGGGCGCTGCTGGGGAGCGTGCGGCAGGGACCGCTGCTCATGCGCGTGTCGTCGGCCCTGACGCTCGTGGTCGGCCTGGCGCTGCTCACGGGGCTGCTCTGGTCGGCGGTGTACTTGAAGGGGATCTATGGCGACCTCGGGCGCGGCGCGTCGGCGTTCTTCAAGCTGATCGCGTTCACGATCCTGCCGTACCTGGTGATCTATCCCGGGGTGGCGCTCTTCGTGCTGCGCCCGACGCAGCCGGCGTCCGTCGCCGCGGCGAAGGAGCCGGCGCCGGAGAAGGCGGAATGAGCGACGGGACGTCGTCCGCGGCCGGACGGGGGCGCCGCTGGCGTTTTTCGTGGGTCCGCGACGGGCTCCTGGCCTGGGCTTTCGTATCGGTCGCCGGCGCGATCGCCATCCATTCCTGCGTCGCGTTGGAGCCGGCGAACGCGCCGCCTCCCGGCGCGGCAGGCCGCGCGATCGCGGCCCTGCGTGCGGTGCTGGAGGAGCGTCCCGCGGTCGAGCTCGGCGACGACGCGAAAGTCGCGGTGCCGGGAGCGGTGCGCGTCGTCCTCTGGTCGAGCGGCCTCCCGGTCTTCCGCTCGGAGCTGGAGCCGCACGACCTGGGGGAGCTGGTCGCCCAGGGCGCGGTCGGGCTCCGGGAGGCCCGCCAGGCGGGGCGGTTCGAGGGCGTCGACCTGGCCGCCTCGCGGCTGCAGCTCTCGTTCGTCGTCGCGGAGGGGCCGGTGCTGGAGTGGCCGACCGCCGTCGCCGCCTTCTCCTTCGTCACGACGCTCGACGGAGCCGCCCTGCGCCTGCGCGACAAGACCTTGCGACTCTACCCCGACGACCTGCTGCGCCGGCATCTGTATTCGGCCTACATCGCGCTTCCCGGCGGCCAGGTGAAGGGCGGGCTGGACGTGCCGGCCGTGGTGGAGTCGCTGTGGTTCTCGGCACACCTGCCCGACGAATCGTGGGAGGACCAGAAGCCGTCGCTGCGGCGTTTCCGCACGGTGGAGTACGTCGAGCGTCCCGGGGCGGTGCCGGCGGAGCTGGTTGCGGGGCGGACGGTCAACGATCCGCCGCGGACGGTCGCGGACTACCGGCGGGCCGCTCTGGACGGGGTGCAATGGCTGGCGCGCATGATCCGTCCGGACGGCCGTTTCCAGTACGACTACGATCCGCTCACCGACGGGCCGTCCGACCTGGGCTATTCGCTGCCGCGTCACGCCGGCGCCGCGTACTTCCTGGCCAACGCGTACCGCAGGACCGGGGACCCGACGGCCCGCGATACGGCCCGAGAGGCGCTGGACTACATCGTGACCAAGGAATTGCGCGATTGCGGGAAGGCGCCGGGACGATGCGTCGGGCAGGGCGGGGCCCCGGATGCGGGCTCCGCCGCGCTGTCCGTCGTCGCGATGGCCGAGTACGAGCGGGGGACGAAGGAGGGGCGCTTCCTGCCGCAGCTCAAGCGGGTGCTCGAGTACATCCTGTGGCTGCAGGAGCCCAACGGGGACTTCGTGCACATCTACGACGTCGAGCGCGACAAGCGCTCGCCCGAACGCCTCCTGTACTACTCGGGGGAGGCGGCGCTGGCGCTGGTCGAGGCCTACCGGGTGCTGGAGGACCCGGCGCTCCTCCCGCGCATCCGGTCGGCGCTGGACTTCCTCACCAAGGAGAACTGGTCGTTCTTCGGGTCGGCCTACTTCTTCGGCGAGGAGCACTGGACCTGCATCGCGGCCAACGAGGCGTTCCCGGAGGTGCAGGACGAGGCCTTCCTGGAGTTCTGCGAGGACTTCGCGGGCTTCCTGCGCCAGATGCAGACGACGGAGGGCGAGCGACCCTACGGCTTCGAGGGCACGTACCTCCTGGGACCGTTCCTCGCGCCACGAACGACGCCGGTGGCGGGGCGGACCGAGGCCACGGTGGCGACGTACAAGCTGGGCGTCGCGATGGGCCGGCCGAACTTCGTGGTGTTGGAACAGGTCCGCCGCTCGCTTTCGTTCCTCGTCCGCATGCAGTACCGGCTCGACTCGAGCCCGTTCTTCTCCCGGCCCGAGCTGGCGGCGGGCGGCATGCCCGGCGGGCTCGACGATCCCGTCGTGCGCATCGACTACGTGCAGCACGCCGGCAACGCCCTGCTGGGCGGCGCGGACATCCTCGTTGATTTCGAGCTCGGGCCGCCGTAGGGGGAGGGCGAGGGGCGTTTTTCGTTTTTCGTTCTTCGTCTTTCGTCTTTCGCTTCTGGATTCGGACAGGCACTCCTCCGCCGCGGAGAAGGCCTCCGGGGGAGGCGAACGCCGGAGGGGGTTCGGCGGAACGGTGCCGTGCTCGAACGCCGGGCACCGCAGCAGGCCGGCACCCTTGAGCTAGGGGAACTCCGGCAGCGTGCAATCCCAAAGACGGTAGAGGGCGCCTCCGTAATCGAGCTCTTCGACGAGGAGCACGCTGTAGGTGCCGTCACCGCGGTCGACGACGCGAGGTCGCATTTCGAAGCCGGGCCAGTCGGTGATCCGGACTTCGGTCATCGTCGGCAGGTGGAGCGCGTAGATGTCTTCCTCGCGATCGAGGCTCATCGTCACGTCGGTGCCGTCGCGTTGATCGTCGTACGCAATCCAGTCGCCCTCTCCGTCCAGGGTGGGACCCTGGCAGGATTCGCCGGCGACCACCAAGGCCTGGGTCGCGCCCGTATCGCGGTTGTAGCCGAAGATGTCGGCGGAGCATCCGAAGGGCCAAGTGCACGGGAGATCGGGGTGGTTTCGCTGGTCGATCCAGGCGATCCAGTGCGGCGTGATCGTTGGGTAGCATTGCTGGGCCGGAGCATCGGTAATCTGGGTGTAGACTCCAGTCGTGAGATCGACGGAGACAATTTCGAGAACGAGCGGTTCGCTCCCGCCTCCCGCGCCGTAGTCGAACACCGCAACCGTGTCCAGGAGGTCGACCTTCACCACGCTCCCCCACCGCCGTTCTTCGGTCACTGGGTCCAGGCTCAGATTGCGTCGCTCGTCGGTATCGATGTTGAGCGCGAAAGCGTCCCAGTGGTAGCCGTTCGATTGTCGAATGTCCCGCCACACCACCCAGGGGGAGTCAAGCGACACGAAGTCCATGCGGGGTTCACGGTCTCGTGGACCTAACATCTCGTCTAGAACCCGGTACGTGGGGCGCACGAGGTTCCGCGCCAGACGGAGTTGCCAGTTCCAGACGGAGTTGTCCGTGCCTGTCCATTGCACGGCGTAGGCGACGTCCATGCCGTCGAGCGAAGGATCCAAGGCGTGGGTGTAGGGTTCCGCCGTCTCGGACAGGTCGTCGAGTAGCGACAGGCACCGGGACGTGCGATCGAAAGCCCATAGGGGCTGCGGCGGATGATCCGTGCCGACGAAGACCACGGATCGGCCGTCGCCGTCGTAGCTCAGCAGGCCGTCCTCGACGGTTGAGATCGACACCCGGGTGCAGGCGACGCCGGGGGACGCACCGGGACGCACCTCGACCGGAACCGGGACCAGGCACTCTGGAGCGTCCTCGGCGGCGTCCTCAGCGGCGTCCTCGGGCCGACCGCCGTCGTCCATCACGCAACAATCCAGGCCGTTGGAAAGGCAAACGCAGCCGCCGTCCGAGCAACGCGGAAACCTCCCGCCGTCGGCCAAACACTGGGCGACGCACGTCTCCTGAACGCAGGATTCCGTGGCGTCACGGGGGTCGGCTCCAGAAGTGCAACCGGCACCGGGAGGCAGTTCTGCGGCAACCAGCGCCAGGGCCGGGAAGAGACCGGTGCGCATGTCTACTCCCTCCCGGCGACGGTCAACCGACCTCGGCCCCACGCCAGGGAGAAGGCCCCGGACTCGACGGTGCCCTCCACCCAGCGCTGGACAGCGTGCGGCCCCACCTCCTCCCATTCACCGGGCCCAACTTCGCCAAGAACGATCCCGTCACCCCACGCCGTGTTGGCATACACGAACCGATCCTCGACGCGCATGTCGCGCATGAGCCCGGTCGGAACACCGGCGCTCACGACCGGCGTCGATCCGTCGCTGAAATCCAGCGCGTAGGTGCTGCCGAGCAGGTTGACGAACAAGCGACCGTCGGCAAACGCGCCGACGTCCCGGCCGCTCGCGGCGGCGGGGCCTACGGCGTCCCACAGGCGCTCGACCGCAGCGACGGTGCGCGGGCAGCCCCCGTCCGCCGTCACGGTCAGCCCATCGAGCGTCGGCCAGAGCCTCATGTCCGCGGTGACGACGGGTCGCGTCGGGTCGTTGAGGTCGACGATCAGCACGGATCGCAGCCCGAGAACGACCGCGCCCGCCGCAAACGAGAAGACCCGCCGCGCCTTGCCGCACGTGTCGATGTGCGCCACCTCCGCGCCGTCCTGCGAACCGTAGACGGTCAGGCCCCGACCGTCGGCGGCCAGGAGGTAGTCACGGAACAGCGCAACGTCGTGCGCCGCGCGCGACAGGTGCAGGCTGCGAAGACCAACCAAACCCCCGGCGGCGTCGAGCCGATAGACATCGACTGCCGCGCCCTTCAGCAGATACAGTTCATGGCCTTCTGCAACGATGGTCCGCAGTCCGCCGACCTCGTACTCGGCGACGACCTGTGCCGGAGTCGTCGGCGCCCGGCAGGTCAGCTCGCTCTCCTCGCACGCCATCCGCCCGTAGTCGGGGTAGCCGCCGGATTCCAGACCGCAGCGCAGGCCGGCGAGCAGTTCTGGCTCGTCGTCCGAGTTGCAGTCGACGGTCGATGGCTCCGCCAGCAGTTCGAGACGCGATAACCACATTCCTTCGCGCAACGTCCACGCGACTTTCGCCGCGTCCGGGCCGCCACGATCGGCGACGACGGTCAGTTCGCCCGTCGCGACGTCAAAGTGCAGCGCTTCCCGCGCGGTGGCCGCGGGACAAGCCTGCCCCGTGCACGTTGCAGCAAGTTCCTTCCACTCCAACGCGTCCGTGGCGAAGGACCAGAGGTCCGGATGACCGACGCCGGCGACGTCGACGCCGCCGAAGACGAGGATCCGGTTGGCGACCGCATCGTAGGTCACCGCCGGGCTGATCCGGCCCGCAGGGCGCGGCCCCGAAACCTCGGCCCGCTCGGCCAACCCGGTCTCGGCCGCGATGCGCCAGACGTCATTCGAGGCGCCCGATCCCGTTCGGCCTCCGACCAACCAGACCGTGCGCCCGACTTGCACGAAGCTGGCGCCCGCGAGGCCCTCCGCCACGCCGGGCAGACGGCCGGCCAACCGCCAGCCTCTCGGACTTCCCAACGTTCCGGTCGAGAAGAGCCAGATGTCGTCGAGCAGACCGACCATGCCGTCGCCGCCGACCAGCAGCAGCGCACCGCTGTCGTCCGTACCGATGCCTCCGTCGGCCAGCGCAAGCGCCGCATCGACCTTCGGACAGACGGTGTCACAGGCTTGGCCTTCACGGAGGCCAAACCCGGTGCAGAGCAGGACGGCGTTGGAACGACCCGGCGGCCACGACGCGAGGTGTGGGATCTGCGCCAGCTCGAAGAAGACGTTCGGCCCGGCCAGCACGCCGTCGCTCCCGCTCGGCGGCAGGTTGCTCGCAGCGTCGCCGTCCGCGTAGGTCGTCACCGAGCCTCCGCCGAGGGACGCACGTCGGGCACCCCACATCTGGTCGCTCGGCAGGTTCGCCGAGTCGAGCCCACCGAACAGCCAGTAGCGGTTGGCCATGCCCGCCTTGTCGTACGCGAAGGCAATGGTCGGCGCCACAACATCGAAGAGTTGGCCCTTCGCGAGCTTCGTGGCCGTGATGTTCCGGTAGCTCTTGCGCTGATCATCCCAACTCGCAAGGATGATGCCGCCGACCCGTGGCCCCCGCGGCTCGAAGAAGAACCAGTCCGGCCATCGCGGGTCGCAGTCGGAGATCCGGCACAGCCACTCCCAGATGATGTCGGCAAACCACTGCATCGGCGACTCGAACGGGCCTCCCCATCCGCGCTGCTGTCCGTGCGGGAGAAGGGCCTGCCCGGCGGTCGCCAACCCGCCGGCTCCGGGTGAACCAATCGGTTTTTTCGTCCCGTCCACGTGGCGCCAGGGGTCCGTGTAGGTGTTGCCGGATTCCGGCAAGTAGCCCGTGAACCAACCTGCCGCCTGGGGCTTGAACCACATCCTCAGGTTGTGGGGACCGTAACCGAACTGCCAGATCCAACTCCAATCCTGCGTCCTCCGCCGGGTTGGGTCGGCATAGTAGGGCACGTAGTTCTCCCGCGTCTCGTAGGGTGTACCTCGCAACGCCAGCGTCGGATCGGCGGAGTACAGCGGCTCGTAGGGGAACGTGGGGAAGGCAGCGCAGACGCCCCCGACGCATCGGTCCGGGTACCAGACGTCCTGCCAGCGGCCGCCGCCCAGTCCCTGGCCGGGGCATTTCGAGGGATTGCTTTCGCACTCGGCGGTCGTGTCCGTCCGTGGATCGCACCAGCACCCGGCGACCTTGGTCGGGAAATCCCGGGGCGGGGGTTGCCGGGTCGCCGGCGAGAACCAGTTCTCGCCACCCACGGTGCAGAACCGTGCGGTGATCGGTTCCGTGTCCGCCTCCCGCCCCACGATGCTGCCGCCCCAGTACGTGCTGTGGGGCGTGTCGATGGTGGGATCGAGCCCCGGATCGTGATCCGCCTCGACCGTGCGCATGCACGTATCGACGCACGGACTCCAGTCGCAGGCGTCGCCGAGACCCAGGTGTGAAGGCCGACCCCACAGGGCGTCGGCGGCCTGCTCGTCAGCGACATTGCAGTTGTGCTGGTCGGGGTTGGGGTAGACCCGGCAGTTGTCGCAGACGTTGCCCACGCCATCCGGTGCCACGATAAAGCCGCCACCGCCGTCAGGCGCGAGGTCGTCGTCAGCCTGGCTGTGATTCCACACGCCCGGACAGTTGTCGCAGCTCTCGCCCGTTCCGTCAGCTTCCCAGGAACCGTCGGCCTTCAGGTCGAGATCGTCCTGATGGGGATTCGGGACAACGGGGCAGTTGTCGCAGGCGTCGGCCGCCGTGTCGCCGTCGCCGTCCATCTGGGTCGGGTTGTCCACGAAGGGGCAGTTATCGCACAGGTCACCGATCCCGTCGGTGTCGGATTCCCCTTGGGCGCATGGGGGCCAGACGAAGACGGGGTTGGGCGTGCCGGGGCAGTTGTCCAGTGCTCCCGCCGGGCAAGCCCAACCCGACGGGCACGTACAGGTCGCGTCGTCGGGGAAGCCGTCGTGATCGACGTCGCAGTTGTCGGCGCCCGACCTGTCGCCCTCCGGGCAGGGATCGCAATGGTTGAATACGCCGTCCCTGTCTTCGTCGTCGTTCGAGCGCTCCGGATGGTACGGACACGGGTCGCAGCAGGCGAAAAAGCCGTCGCCCTCGGGGACCCCGTCGCCGTCCCAGTCCCAATCGGCATCGTTGGTCGTCGTGAACACGACGGGGGCGGCGGCCGCCCCTCCGCAGGCGCTCGGGTCGGTCAGTGCGCTCACGAGAGGGCACGCGTCGCACGGGGTCCCGATTCCATCCTGGTCGAACTGGTCGAACCGCTCTGCGGCGGGAATTCCCGGGCAGTTGTCGCACCCCGACCAATCACCGCCGCCGGCAACGGTCACGGCATCCGGCCAGCCGTCGGCGTCGGCGTACTGCCAAACCGGATCGACCCGCCGCGACCCAGGAGTCGGTGTCGTGTTCGGCGAGTAGAGGCAGACGTCTTGGCCGTTCGCCAGCCCGTCGCCGTCATCGTCCGCGTCTCTCCAGGTCGTGATCCGCGCATCGTCGCAGCCCATGTAGGTGTAGATCGGGCCGTGGACGTAGAAGACGGGGTTCTCGCCGATATCGAGCCAGCCGTAGTCGACGTAGAGCGGACCTTCCTCGCCCCATGAGTTGCGGACGACGAATCCGTCGCCTGGGCTCGGTTCGTTGTCGTGGTCCCTGTCGTCGTACCCGAGCACGGTATACTCGTGACCGGCTCCCGCTGCGTCCAGCACCCAGCCGTAGTACAGGAGCAAGAACATGTACTCTGGGGCTGCCGACTCCCACCAAGTCCCGACCGTTGGCAGACCGAAGAACAGCGGCTCCGTTGGATCGGGTTCCCCGTAGAACGAGTAGCACCAGAACGGCCAGCGATCGATGCGAACGGTGGTCCGGTCGGTCGACCACATCCAGTCGGCGGAATTGGTCGCATCCAGGAGTTCCTGGACGTCGCAAGTGCCGTGGCCCGGCTCGCCGGGGTTGTCGCGATCGACCAACGGACACGTGCCGAGGCGGGATCCCTCGATGACGCGCGGGTCGTAGAGCGCGTGCGAGGGGTTTTCCCGGGGCGGCGGCCAGAAGACGTGCTCCGCCCAATCCTGGTACGCGAACCCTCGCGGCACCCAGACCTCGTACGTCGTTCCGACCTGGGCAAGCCAGTCGCGGCAATCGCCACCGGGACCTCCACCGACCTCGAAGTAGCCAGTGTAGCTGCAGGCGTTCAACAGGTGCTCGGACAGGTCCAGCCCGAGGTACCACCGCTCGGTGCCGGGAGCCGAGTCGGAGCGGACGCGCCAGCGGCTCGGGCAAACCACCGGTGGACCGACCCCCAGGTCGTCGTTCGTTCGATCTATGCGGCATGGCGCGTCGGCCGGCAGGTACGCCGTGCCGGAGTAGTAGTCCGTGTAGTACTCGCAGTTGTTGACCATGTACTGGGCTTCGAGCGCAGCCATGTCAAGGTGCCCTCCTGGTCGCGAGTTGCGGGTCGAGGAGGCGGCCGGTTGAGACGTGTGTCTTGCCGCGGTAGCGCAGGCGAGCCAACGGCCTACGTCGAGCGACGGTCGGCGCCTTGGGGAACTTGGAGATG
>JACRCX010000075.1 GCA_016218815.1 Deltaproteobacteria bacterium | reverse complement strand
GGACTTCAAGGAGGAGATGGGCGTCCTGATCCAGGAGGTCGTGGGCTCGCGCTGCGGGCGCTTCTTCCTGCCGGCGTTCTCCGGCGTCGCGTTCAGCCACAACGAGTTCCGCTGGTCGCCGCGCATCCGGCGCGAGGACGGACTGATCCGAATGGTCCCGGGCCTGGGCACCCGTGCCGTGGACCGCGTGTCCGACGACTTCCCGGTGCTCATCGCCCCCGGCCAGCCGCACCTGCGCGCCAATGTCTCCGTCGACGAAATCGTGCGCTACTCGCCGCGCAAGGTCGACGCGATCGACCTGGAGCGCGGGACCTTCGTGACGGTGGAGCTGCGCGAGCTGCTCGCCGAATGCGGAACCTACTACCCGGCGTTCTCGAAGGTCTTCTCGGTGCTGCACGACGACCGGCTCCAGAAGCCGGTCGGGCTGCTCGCCGATCCGGAGCACCAGGAGATGGTCGCCACCTTCGACGGGCTCGTCGCCGAGACCCCTTTCGTCGCGCAGCTCCACACGATGCTCCAGAAGCTCCAGGAAAGCCTGGGCACCCCGGTCGACGTCGAGTTCGCGTCCGACGGCAAGGAGTTCTACCTCCTGCAGTGCCGGCCGCAGAGCCGGGCCGACGACGGCATCGCCGCCTCCATCCCCAAGGACGTGCCCAAGGACGCGGTCGTCTTCACCGCCAACCGCTTCGTCTCCAACGGCTACGTGCCCGACGTGACGCACATCGTCTACGTCGACCCGCGGCGGTACAACGAGCTGGAGGACGTCCCCGCCATGGTCGCGGTCGGACGCGCCGTCGGCCGTCTGAACAAGCTCCTCCCCAAACGCCAGTTCGTCCTCATGGGGCCCGGACGGTGGGGCAGCCGCGGCGACATCAAGCTCGGCGTCAGCGTCACCTATTCCGACATCAACAACACGGCCGTGCTGATCGAGATCGCGCGCCGCCAGGGCAACTACGTGCCCGAGCTGTCCTTCGGGACCCATTTCTTCCAGGACCTGGTGGAGTCCTCCATCCGCTACCTGCCGCTGTACCCCGACGACGAGGGCGTCGTGTTCAACGAGCGGTTCCTGCTGGGCGCGGCGAACGTCCTGGAGGAGATCGCCCCGGAGTTCTCCTCGGTGCGCGACGTGCTGCGGGTCATCGACGTGCCCGCGACCACCGGCGGCATGGTGCTCCGCGTGCTGATGAACGCCGAGCTCGACGAGGCTCTCGGCGTGCTGGCGCAGCCGGGCGCCCGCGTCGAGCGCCGCGCCGGGCCCGAACCGGAGGTGAACGTGCAGCGATCCGGCGAGGACCACTGGCGCTGGCGGCTGCAGATGGCCGAGCGCATCGCGCAGGAGCTCGACCCGCAGCGCTTCGGGGTCGTGGCCGCCTACGTCTTCGGCAGCGCGAAGAACGCCACGGCCGGCCCCGGCAGCGACATCGACCTGCTCGTCCACTTCCGTGGCGCCGACGCCCAGCGCGAGGCCCTGGAGAACTGGCTCGACGGCTGGAGCCTGAGCCTGGCCGAGATGAACTACCGGCGCTGCGGCTACCGCACGGACCGGCTGCTCGACGTCCACATCATCACGGACGAGGACGTCGCGCGCCGCGACAGCTTCGCCTCCAAGATCGGCGCGATCACCGACGCCGCCCGCCCCCTCCCGCTGGGGGTCAGCCGCAGGCGTACCAGTTGATGAGGTTGGGCGCCACGCCGCAGCCGGCGTCGACGCCGGTCGGGCAGGTGGCGTACCAGCCTTCACTGCGCGTCCCGATCGCGGCGCACCCCGCCGTGCAGTCCGTGCAGGTCGCCGCGCAGAGGATGGCGCCGGTGCAGGGGTCGACCCATCCCGTCCTGCCGCCCGGGCCGGTCATGCACTCCGGGATGCAGGCGGTGGTGTCGCACGCGCCGGCGCGGTCGAGCGCGACGCCTGCCGTCAGGCGGAGGCAGTCGTTGTCGTACGTCACGCCGTCGCAGCCGCAGACCGGCGCGAAGAGGCGCGGGCACGGATCGGGCGGTGCCGCGATGCACGTGCCCATGCCGTCCGGCATGCACTCGCGGATGTCGCACACCTCGGGGTCCGCGCCCGCGCACGGGGTGCCGGCGATGCCGCCGCACGTCGCGCCGGAGCCGCAGGCGCCGGCGTGGTCGAGCGCGGCGCGGGCGCGCAGGCGCAGGCAGTCGTTGTCGAACGTCATGCCGCCGCACGAGCAGACCGGCTCGTAGATTGTCGGGCAATCCCGCGGGACGTCGACGCACGTGCCGGTCGCGCCGGCGGTGCACTCCAGGATGTCGCACGCCTGGCCCATCCCGCACCGGTCGCCCGCGCCGCCCGTGCAAGCCGTGCCGGTGTCGCACACGCCGTCGTGGTCGTACCCGGCGTTGGCGTACAGCAGGTCGCACTCGCTGGGGTAGGTGTTGCCGTCGCAGCCGCAGACCGGTGCCCAGACGTCGGGGCACCCGTCGGGAAGCACGACGCAGGTCCCTGATGCTCCGGGCGAGCAGTCCCGCCAGTCGCACGCCTCGCCGTCGGGGCAGCGGTAGCCGGCCGAGCCGCCGCAGACGTCGGTCGTCGCGCACACGCCGTCGTGGTCGAGCGCCGTGCCGTTGGCGATGCGCTGACAGTCGCTGCCGTACGTGACTCCGTCGCAGCCGCAGACCGGTGCGTAGATGGCCGGGCAGTCCCCCGGGACCGGGACACAGACGCCCATCGCCCCGTCGCCGCAGCCGCGGATGTCGCAAATCTGGTCGGTCGGGCACGTCCCGCCCGGGATCGGCCCGCACACCGTCGGTCCGCCGTCCTCGGCCGGCGCATCCTCCACCGGCGCGTCGGCGGGAACATCGACCGGCGCGTCGACCGGCACGTCAACTTCATCCGCCGGCACGTCGATCGGCGTGTCGGTTCCTTCGATCGGGACGTCGGTCGGCACGTCCGCGTCGGCGTCCGCGCCCCCCTCGCCGCCCTCCACGGGCTGATCCGGCTGTTCCGCGTCGCCGCCCAGCGTCGTGCCGCCCCCGTTGCAGGCCGCAGCGCCCAGCAGCATCGTCCACAATCCCCACCTCGCATACCCGTTCATGGCATCCGCCTCCCTTTCGTCCCGCATCCGGAACGCGCACACTGTAGCACCCCGGTCCCCTTCTGCCAGCCCCCAGTCCCCAGCCCCCGACCCCCTCTTGTCCCCCTCCCCCTCCCCCCCCAGCCCCCATCCTTGACTCCCCCGATCAACCCGGCTAAGCGGTTTCGCGCGATGAAGGCCGTGGTTTTCCACCAGCACGGCGGTCCGGAGGTTCTCCAGTACGAGGATGTTCCGGACCCGCGGCCCGGCTGCGGCGAGGTCCTGGTGCGGATCAAGGCCGTGGCGCTCAACCGCCTCGACCTGTGGGTGCGCAACGGGCTTCCCAAGCTGCGCCTCGCCTGGCCCCACATCCTCGGCTCGGACATCGCCGGCGTCGTCGAAGCCGTCGGCGACGGCGTCGGCGGGGTCGAGGTCGGCAAGCCCGTGCTGCTCCAACCCGCCCTCTCGTGCGGCCGCTGCCGCATGTGCCTCGACGGCCGGGACAACCTCTGCCGGCAGTACGCGATCCTCGGCGAGAACACCCGCGGGGGCTACGCCGAGCGCATCGCGGTCCCGGCGACGAGCCTGTTGCCGTACCCCGAGGGCCTGGACTTCGAGCACGCGGCGTGTCTGCCGCTGACGTTCCTGACCGCGTGGCAGATGGTGGTGCGGCGGGCCGAGGTACGGGCGGGCGAGTGGGTGCTGGTGCACGCCGCCGGAAGTGGGGTGGGCGCGGCCGCGATCCAGATCGCCAAGCTCCACGGCGCTACCGTCGTGACCACCGTCGGCTCGGCCGACAAGGTCGAGAAGGCCCGTGCGCTGGGCGCCGACCACGTGATCCTCTACCGCGAGCGGGACTTTGCCGAGGAGGTCCGGACGCTGACGGGGAAGCGCGGGGTCGACGTCGTGATCGAGCACATCGGCCCGGCGACCTTCGCGGGCAGCCTGCGCTCCCTGGCCTGGGGCGGGCGGCTGGTCCTGTGCGGGTCGTCGTCGGGGCCGACGGCCGAGGTCAGCCTGGTCGACGTCTTCTTCCGGCAGCTCCGCATCCTCGGCTCGACGATGGGGAGCAAGGCCGATCTGTTCGCGGTGCTCGACCACGTCCGGGCGGGACGGCTCCGCCCGGTGCTCGATGCCGTGCTGCCGCTGTCGCGTGCGCGGGAGGCGCACGAGCGGCTCGAGGCGAGGGGGCAGTTCGGAAAGATCGTCCTGGTGCCGTGACCGAGGGGGCTTCCGCACCCGCGGGAAAGGAGAGTCCGATGCCGCCCAGTTCCCCCCACGAACCCCCCGTTGCGCCCGTGGCCGCCTTGGACCCCAACCGGGTCCGCCAGCGTCGGATCACGGAGGTCCTGCCGCAGAAGCTGCGGCAGTACGAGCTGGATGCCTGGCTCACTTTCACGCGTGAGGGCGCGGTGGACGCGCTGGGGTGGGACGTTGCCGCCGACCGCGTGGTCGGCCGCAGTGCGTGCCTCTTCGCGCTGCGCGAGGGGCAACTGGTACGCGTCGTACTGTGCGCCAGCTACGACGTGACGCCGTTCCACGAATCGGGGTTGTACGACGTGGTGGAGCCCTACAAGAGCGAGGGGATCGGGCCGCACCTGCGCGAGTGGCTGGGCAAGCTGGCGCCGCGCAAGGTTGCGATCAACTTCTCCCGCGACTGCCCCAACGTCGACGGGATCACCGTGGGGATGTACCGCTACCTGCTGGAGATCGGCGGGCCGGGCTTCGAGTCGCGGCTGGTTTCCTCCGAGCCGCTCATGATGTCCGTCAAGGGCGTCAAGCTGCCGGAGGAGATCGCGGCGATCGAAGAGGCGGCGATCGGCACGCAGAAGATCCTGCGCGAGGCGATGTCGCCGGGCCGCATCACGCCCGGAACGACGCGCGAGCTGGATGTGGGAAAATTCCTCGAGCAGCGGACGCAGGAGCTGGGGTTCAAGGTCTCGTTCGTGGCGGTGATGGTCGGCCCCGACCGCGGCCATGCCGACCCCACGGAGCGCGTCATCCAGCCGGGCGATCTCCTGCGCATCGACTTCGGCGTGCTCAACCAGGGCTACTCGTCGGACATCCAGCGCACCGCCTACTTCCTGCGGCCGGGCGAGAAGGAGCCGCCGCCGGCGGTGCGCAAGATGTGGGACGTGACGTTCCGGGCGAACCGGGCCGCGATCGCGGCGATGAAGCCGGGCGTCAAGGCGACCGAGGTCGACGCCGCCGCGCGCAAAACGATCGTCGACGCCGGCTACGACGAGTACCCGCACGCCGCCGGCCACGAGATCGGCATCAAGGTCCACGACACGGGCCCGGTCCTCGGCCCCGACTGGAAGGAGCGCTACGGCACCCTGGTCTGGCATCCGTTGGAGGTCGGCCAGGTCTTCGCGGTCGAGCCGATGATCTACCACGACATCCCCGAGGTCGGCGGCGTGGTCCAGGTCGGCCTGGAGGAGGACGTCGTCATCGAGCCCCAGGGCGCCCGCCTCATGGGGCAACCCCAGGACAACCTCTGGGTCCTCTGATCTCTCTCCCCTCCCTCCCCCCCCATCGGTGTTCATCGGTGTCCATCGGTGGTTTCTTCTTCCCCATCGGTGTCCATCGGTGGTTCCTTCCTCATCCCCGTTGAACACCCCAGCCATCCGCCGCGTCCTTGGCGGTTCGGAGCGGCCGCGCCTATACTCCCGGCCGTGAGCGAGGAGGATCCCCAGACGTCCGACACGACCTCAAGGAAATCCGCGGCTCCCGGCAGCCTGGAAGCGGACGGCCGCGACGAGAAGGTCGGTGCGGCCGACCCGAAAGCGGGCAAGGACGGCGCGCCGCGCGCCGAGGCCAAGGAGCCCCGCAAGAGAACCAAGCCCATCCGGTCCTGGAAGCGCCGCATCCTGCGCTGGGCCATGTGGTCCGGGATCGCCCTGTTCGTGCTGCTGCTCGCGGGCGCCATCGCCGTCGCCATCATCGTCAACAAGTACGCCGACGGCCTGCCCTCGGTCGACGACCTGGGCAAGAACTACCGGCCGCCGCAGGTGACGCGGATCTACGCCCGCGACGGACGGACGGTGATCGGCGAGATCTTCGCCGACGAGGGGCGGCGCACGGTCGTCCCGCTGTCCGCCGTACCCAAGGTGATGCTGGACGCGGTCATCGCCGCCGAGGATGCGAACTTCCGCAGCCACGCCGGCCTCGATTGGCTCGGCATGGTCCGCTCGCTCGTCGTCAACGTCTGGAAGGGGTACTACGCCCAGGGCGGCTCCACGATCACGCAGCAGGTCGTGCGGACGTTCTACCTGGGGCGCGAGAAGACGCTGGAGCGCAAGGTCAAGGAGCTGCTCTTGGCGCGGCGGGTCGAGCAGCACCTGTCCAAGGACCAGATCCTTTCCCTGTACTTGAACCAGATCTGCTTCGGCCACGGGCGGTATGGAATCGAGGAGGCGGCGCGGTACTACTTCGCAAAAGGGATCGCGGACGTCTCGCTGGCGGAGGCGGCGCTGCTGGCCGCGCTGCCCAAGGGTCCGGCGGTCTACTCGCCGCGCGTCAGCCCGGAGAAGGCGATCGCGCGCCGGCACTACGTGCTGCGACAGATGCAGCGCAACGGCTTCATCAGCGAGACGCAGCTTCGCGAGGCGGACGCGGAGCCGATCCGGCTGGCGCCGGAGCCCGAGCCGACGCCGGCGTGGGCGGCCGAGTACGTCGACGCGGTGCGCGCCGAGTTGCGCCGCCGCTTCGGCGACGTCGACCTGGCGCGCGGCGGCTACCGCGTGATCACGGCCCTGGACCCGACGCTGCAGCGCGAGGCCCGTGCCGCCGTGCTGGCGGGCCTGCAGGCGCTGGACGAGCGTCACGGCTACCGCGGGCCGTTGCGCCGCCTGCCGGGCGGCGAGATCCCGGCCCCCGGGGGCGAGCAGCTCGCGCGCGAGGAGCTGCCAGAGCCCGATCGCATCTACATCGGCCGGGTGATCGAGACCGACGACGGCGCCGGCACGATCCGGTTCCAGGTCGGCGCGGCGCTCGCGGACGTCCGGCTGTCCGAGGCGTCGCGCTACAACCCGGACGGCCTGCATGCCTCGCGTTTCGCCGAGGTCGGGGCGCTGGCGCGAGTACGGATGCTGCAGGTCCAGCCGCGGGGGCAGGTCGGCCGGGCGCGGCTGGAGCTGGGGCCCGAGGCGGCGGCCGTCGCGATCGACCCGGCGACGGGCGAGGTCTCCGCGATCGTCGGCGGCTCGTTCGCCGGGCCGGGGCAGTTCGACCGGGCGCTCCAGGCGCACCGCCAGCCGGGCTCCGCCTTCAAGCCGATCGTCTACCTCGCGGCGCTCCAGGAGCGGAAGATCACCGCCGCCACCATCGTCAACGACGCCCCCGAGGTCTTCGGCGACTGGAAGCCGCAGAACTCCGGACACTCGCGATTCCTCGGCCCCATCTCCGTCCGCACCGCCCTGGCGCGCTCGGTCAACATCGTCGCCGTCAAGATCCTGGACAAGGTCGGCCTCGGCCCCGTCCTCCGCCTGGCCAAGGCGCTGGGTATCGAGTCGCCGCTGCGGCGCGAGCTGACGCTGGCCCTGGGCGCGTCCGAGGTCACGCCGCTCGAGCTGACCTCCGCGCTCTCGGTCGTCGCCGCCGGCGGCCTGCGGCGGGAGCCGACATTCCTGCGGGAGGTCCGCCGGCCCGACGGCACGCTCCTGCCGCTCGCCCGTCCCGACCCGGTCCGCGTGGTCGATGCCGGCGCGGCGCACGTGCTTGCCGATCTCATGCGCTCGGTGTTCGAGGACCCCCACGCGACGGCGTATTCCGCGTTCGGTGCGCTGGGCCGGCCGGCGGCGGGGAAGACCGGCACGTCCACCGACGCGCGCGATGCGTGGTTCGTCGGTTTCACGCCGCAGTGGGTCGCCGGCGTCTGGGTGGGCTTCGACGACAACCGGCCGCTGGGCACGCAGGGGCCCGAGGACGACGACTCCCCGGCGGCGCGTCGCTCGCGCACGCCGGGGTCCGGCGCGCGCGCCGCGCTGCCCATCTGGCTGGACCTCATGCGCGCCGGGCACCGCGGCCTGCCGATCCAGCCGTTCGCACGGCCCGCCGACGTCGTGACCGCCCTGATCGATCCGGCCTCCGGACTCCTGGCCACGCGGAACACCCCCGGCGCCCGGGAGGAGGTCTTCCTTTCCGGCACCGCGCCGACCGAGACCGCGCCCGTGCCCGGTGCCGCCACCCCGTCCGACTTCGCGCTCGACGACGCCGAGTGGATCGCCGGCGGTCCGTAGGTCCTCCCTTGTCTCCGGCCATCTGTACTACTAACCCCATGGTTCGTGACGACGCGTCACGGTTTTCCGGAGCCGGCCAAGGAGAGGTGGAGAGGTCGGCTGGAGAGGTGGGGAGGGCCTGGGTGCGGGTGCCCCGGCGCGGCGAGGCGCCGCGCCG
>JACRCX010000074.1 GCA_016218815.1 Deltaproteobacteria bacterium | reverse complement strand
GAGCACCGCGAACTTCCGTCCGACTACCTCCACGCTCTCACCTCAACTTGTACGAGCCGATGCCGATCAGCGCGAGCATGATGGCGATGATCCAGAAGCGGACGATGATCTTCGGTTCCGCCCAGCCCTTCAGCTCGAAGTCGTGGTGGATCGGCGCCATCTGGAACACGCGTTTGCCGGTCAGCTTGAAGGAGACGACCTGCGTGATGACCGACAGCGTCTCCATGAAGAAGACTCCGCAGATGATCACCGAAAGGAACTCGTTCTTGGTCATTACCGCGAGCACGCCGAGCGCGGCGCCGAGCGAGAGCGAGCCGACGTCGCCCATGAAGACCTGCGCGGGGAACGTGTTGTACCAGAGGAAACCGACGCCGGAGCCGACGAGGGCGGCGCAGAAGATGGCGAGGTCGCCGGCGGCCTCGATCTTCGGGATGTCGAGGTAGGCCTGGACGGAGAGGATCTTCCCGCCCAGGGCGAAGCGGAGGGTGGTGCCGGCGAGGTAGGTCATGAGCAGGTAGGTCGAGCCGGCGATCATGGTCGGCCCGATCGCCAGGCCGTCCAGGCCGTCGGTCAGGTTGACGGCGTTGGAGGTGCCGACGATGACGAACGCGGCGAAGGCGACGTAGAGCCACCACGGGATCGCCAGGCCGAAGGTCGACCACTTGGCGAAGGGGAAGGCGACGACATCGCGCGCCGCCAGCCAGTCGGGGTGGAAACCGCTCCAGGTGAAGAGGAACGTAGCGCCGCCGGTCGCCACGACGACCTGGAGGCCGAACTTGAACCAGCCCCGGAGGCCCTTCGAGCTCTTGCGCACGAGCTTCAAGGCGTCATCGATGAAGCCGATGGCGCCGAAGCCGGTGGTGACGCCCAGGATGACCCAGACGAAGGCGTTGCTGAGGTCCGCCCACAGGAAGGTCGGGATGACCATGCCGATCAGCAGCAGGGAGCCGCCCATCGTGGGCGTGCCCGCCTTGGAGAAGTGGGACTTCGGGCCGTCGTCGCGGATGACCTGGCCGATCTGTCGTTTCTGGAGGCGGGCGATGAACCAGGGGTAGAGGGCGAAGGAGAGGAACATCGAGGTCAGGAGGGCGGCGATGATGCGGAACGGCAGGTAGCGCAGGACGTTGAGCCAGGAGAGCCAGGTCGCCTCGTGTCGCAGGGGGAACAGCAGCTCATACAGCATCGGCGCCCGGGCCTCGCAGAATCCCCTCGACCACCCGCTCCATCCGCATGCCGCGGGAGCCCTTCACCAGCACCCGGTCGCCGGGACGCAGCAGTCCGCCCAGCACCGCGACCAGCGCCTCGGTCGTCTCGAATGCCAGCGTCGCTTCGTCGGCCAATCCCGCCGCCCTCGCCCCATCCACCGTGCGCGCCGCGTTGGGCCCCGCGCACAGGAGCAGGTCCATGCCTGCTCTCCCCGCCGCCTCGCCGATCTGTCGATGCAATTCGGGAGCGGCGTCCCCTAATTCGAGCATTTCGCCGAGAACGGCAACTTTTCGACCTTGTCCGGGAAGGGTCGACAATGTCTGCAAGGCCGAACGGACGGACCCTGGGTTCGCGTTGTAGGTGTCATCCAGCACGACAACGCCCCGCAAGGACGTGTGGATCTCGCCTCGGTGCTTTCCGGGACCGACGGATGACAGGCCGTCCGCGATCGTCTGGGGACCGGCGCCCGCGGCCCAAGCCGCCGCTGCGGCCAGGGCAGCGTCCATCACCATGTGCCGGCCCGGACGCGACAGATCGAGGTCGACGGGCGTCCCGTCGGGCAGGCGCAGCCTGAATGTCTGGCCGCCGTCTCGCGCCGTGACCTCGCCGATCGTCACGTCGGACCTCCCCGCCGTCCGCCGCCCGCCCTGCCCTGCTGCTCTCTGCGTCTCTGCGTCTCTGCGCGAGACTTCTTCCCCGCCCCCCGCCCGCCTGACCCCGACGCGCCGGGCCCGCCCGGTTGGGAGGGCGGCGACGAGGGGGTCGTCGAGGTTGACGATGGCGGTGGCGTCGGGGCGGTCGAGCGCGGCGAACAACTCGCCCTTGGCGCGGGCGATGCCTTCGAGCGAGCCGAGCCCCTCGAGGTGGGCGGGCGCGACGCAGGTGATGAGGCCGATGTCCGGTTCGGCGATCGCCGCGAGGTTCGCGATTTCCCCCGGATGGTTGCATCCCATTTCGACGACGGCGAAACGGTGTTCCGGACGCAGGCCGAACAGGGTGAACGGCACGCCCAGGTGGTTGTTCAAGTTGCCTTCGGTCGCGAGCGTGGGGCCGACCCGACTGAGGATCGCACGGAGCATGTCCTTGGTGGTGGTCTTGCCGCACGAGCCGGTGAGGCCGAGGACCCGAGCCGGCATCCGGCGCCGGTGGGCGCGGGCGACGTCGGCGATGGCATGCACCGCGTTCGGGACGACGATGGCGGCGGAACCCGGGCCCGGCGGGCCGGGCAGCGAGGCGGCGTCCTCGACGAGCACGGCGGCGGCGCCGGCGCCGAGCACCTGCGGCACGAACGAGTGGCCGTCGTGGTTCTCGCCCCGCAGGGCGACGAAGCAGGCGCCGGGCAGGTCCTCGCGCGAATCGCGCACGAAGCGGTCGAAGGGGAGATCCGGATCGCCGACCACCCTCCCCCCGCAGGCATTCGCGACCCACCTGGCGTCGAACGTCGCGGTTCCAGGCATCCCGCCGCTCCTTTCCCCACCCGGCGGCGGAGGATACTCGCCGCGACGAAAGTCGGAAGCCGAAAGACGCCGGGAGCCACTTCTTCTGGAACCTGTTCGGCTACGAGAGGGAGCTGACGAAGAGCCCGGCCGGTGCGCCCTCCATGAACCTCGACGGTTTCGACCTCGCCTGATCGTGGTGTGGACGCCCGCCCGCATCCGCGACTCGCCGACCGGGCGACGTCGCCGCGGCTACGGCACGGGGGGCCCGTCCGGCAACGTGGGTGCGCCTGTGCTGGGGCGCAGCAGGCCGAGGCGTGTCATCATCGAGCGCCACTGCGTGAACGGCGCGCTCGGCACCGGCGGCAACGGCGGCGGATCGGCCCAGGCCGCCGAGAACCGGCGCGGCGACGCGGCGGGTGCGAACCCGAGCGGTTCCTCTCGCGACGGGTACGGCAGACCCGCAGGCTGCCCGACGAACGACCGGAACTCGAACCGGGAATTGTAGACGAGTGCTGCGCCGCCAGTGACGTCGAACGGAGCTTCCATGTCGACGGCGCCCGCACCGTTCAGGCCGACGTACACGATGTCCAGACCCGTCGTGGCGGAGTAGTCGAGCGGCGAGGTCGCGCAGGTGACGAAGGTGCCGGCGAACGGCTCGAGCATCAGGCCCCCGGCGCCCGGGCTGGCGATCCGCGGCGGCAGCCCTTCGGCGCTCAGGTCGACCATGTCGCCGTAGCCGTACGTGCCGCTCGCCTCCTTCAGCCACAGGGCGATCAGGCTGTCGCGCTGAACGTCGTTGAAAGCGCCGAGCCGCCGGCGCAGGTACTCGTCGACGACGTCCGGCGAGCCGCTGGGGAGGTGGAACACGTCGGAGAAGGTCGACACGCCGTCGAGCTGCGCGGCGACGTAGCTCCAGAAGAGGTAGGCCAGGGCATAGTTGTCGTATTGCGCGTACGACCAGTGGACCATCGAGAGCCCGCCGGCGATGATCCCGGAGGGGTCGTCGAAGTAGGCGCTCACGGCGTAGTCGTTGTCCCCGTTGACGGCGCGCACCGCGCACTCCGCCAGGCCCTCGTTGTGGTACGGCCAGTCGTCCCAGATGTCCGGGTGCTCCTCGGCGTACAACAGGTGCTGGTACTCGTGGGGCACGACGGTGCGCCAGTAGCCCCCGCCGTAGCCGACGATGTCGGCGTCGATGTACAGCACCTCCATCTCGTTGGAGTGCGTGCCCCACACGCGCCTCGCCTCCTCATCGGACATGCCGTCGGCGGGGTTGAAGTAGCCGGAGAAGCCGTTGCCGTTGACGACGGCGAAGACGATCTTCCCGTTGCCGTCCCGGTCCGGCGGCTCGCGGAACAGCGAGGACTCCAGCGGGTGGACCTCGGAGTCGAAGTAGTCGAGCCAGGCCTGCGGGACGCGCGCCGTGCGGTCCCCCTCGGTGTAGACCACGCACCGCTCGCCGATCGCCCCGCGCACGGTGTGCGCCAGGCGTTCCTCGAACGTCACCAGATCCGAGGTCCACAGATCGGCGGTGTCGGCGGAGACGAACGACGCGCTCAGCTCGCCGCCGGGCACTCCCGTGTCGACGACGACGGTGTGCTCGACGCCGAGCTTCTGCTTCGCCGTGACCAGCGTGGTGGTCAGCGTGGCCGGGTCGTAGGCCGCGGCTTCCACGGCCAGCGTCCCGCCCGCGCCGGCGATGGCGTACACGTCCGGCACCTCGGCGGCGTCGCGGCCGGGGTCGCGGCTGAACGTGACGGTGACGGAGAACCGGTCGGGGGCCCGAGCCTCGACGATCGTCACGCCGGCCCACGGGTCGGCCGGCACGTCGGGCGCGTCGTCGACGTCAGCCTCGGCCGCGTCGGGTCCGGTGTCGGCGTCCGTGCCGTCGGGTTCGACGTCCGGCACGTCCGGGCCGGCGTCGGCGATCGTCCCGCCGTCGCCGCACGCCGCAGTCGCCAGGAGCACCAGGCAAGCCAAGCGGGTTGACCGCATCGCACACCTCCCGTCCGTCGCCGCTGAACCAGCGCGTCACGCGCCGCGTCGTTCACGATGACCCGCAAGCCCACCGCCGTCAAGCCGCACCCTGGGGCAGGGTGGGCTTCCGCGCGGATTCATCCGGACGCGGGTTCGGGTTGTGCGGCGCCGCCGCCGGGCGCTACCATCCTCCCCGCCGCCGGCGCCCGGGGCGCCGCGGCAGGGAGGCCGGGTGACGTCGCCGAAGGACGATCCCCTGGTGGGGACCACGATCGACGGCCGCTATCGGGTCCTGGGGCGGGTCGCCTCCGGCGGAATGGGGGTCGTCTATCGTGCCGAGCAGGTGTTCCTCAAGCGCGAGGTGGCGCTCAAGCGGCTGCACCGTTTCCTGACGGGGCAAGGAAACGCGATGGCGCGGTTCCAGCGCGAGGCCCAGGCGGCGGTGAAGATCAGCCACCCGAACGTCTGCCAGGTGCTCGACTGCGGCGTCGACGCGGAAGGGGCGCTGTTCATCGCCATGGAGCTGCTGGACGGCCAGTCGCTGGGGCAGCGCATCGCCGACTACGCCCCGCTGCCGCTCGACGAGCTCGTGGACATCGGCGCCCAGATCTGCGACGGCCTGGAACGCGCCCACGCCATGGGCATCGTCCACCGCGATCTCAAGCCGGACAACGTGATGCTCGTGCCCCGCGAGGACGGGGCGGGGGTCGTGGCGAAGATCATGGACTTCGGCGTCGCCAAGATCCGCGACGATGCCGAGGCCAAGGCGCTGACGCAGGCGGGCATGGTTTTCGGCACGCCCAAGTACATGGCGCCGGAACAGGCGTCCGGAGAACCGGTGGACGCCCGTGCCGATCTCTATTCGCTGGGCGTGATCCTCTTCGAGATGGCCACGGGGCGGCCACCGTTCGACGCCCCGACCATGGGCGCGATGCTCACCCAGCACCTGACCGTGCCGGCCCCGACGCTCGAATCTGCCGCCCCCGAGCTGGAGTATCCCCCCGCGTTCCGCGACGTCGTCGCCCGCTGTCTGGCCAAGGACCCCGGCCTGCGGATCGCGCCGGCCGACGCCCTGGCCAGGGAGCTTCGCGCCTGCGCCGAGCTGCACATCCGGCGCGTCGGCCCTCCCCGACCGCGACTCCCGCGCGACGACGTGCGGACCGCGTTCATCAGCGGCACCTCGCCGCTCCCCCCTGCCGACGACGACAGCGGCGACGTCGAGACGCGACACGTCGCCACCGGAACGCCCCGGGCGGCCGAGGCGCCGACGTGCCCCGGGACGCCTTCGCCGCCCTCGCGCGGGCCGGTTGCCCGATGGCTCGCCGTCGGCGCTGCCGGGGTGGGGCTGGTCGCGCTCGCGGTCGCGCTGACCATCCGCGGTCGCGACACGTCCGGCCCGACGGGAGAGGAACCACGCCCGGATGCGGCGGCACCGCCGGCGGCGGCGTCCGACGCGCCCGCGCCGGCGAAGGTCGCGGCGCGGGTGGCGCTCGAGGCCGTCGCGCCGGCACCTCCCGAGGCGGCGGGGGCGTCCGGAGCGCCGGACGCCGCGACCCCGTCGCGGGAGGATCTCGTCCGGGCCGCCGCGGACGAGCGCCGCGCGTTCACCGCTCGCCCGGAGGTCCTCGCGGCGCTGGCGCTGGATGCGGCCGGGAAGACCAGGGAAGCGATCGCGGCGCTGGAGTCGCTGGCTTCGTCGCTCGACGGCGAGGCGCACTACCACTTCGTGCTGGCCGGGCTGCTGGACCGCGACGGGCGGCTGCTTGACGCGCTCCAGCACGCGCTGCGTGCGCTGGCGCTGGATCCGCGGTATGTGGGGGACACCGAGCTGCACTCCCTGGCGGAGCGGGGCATGCTGGAGCCGTCGACGGTCGCGACCGCGATGCTCTTCCTGGAGCAGGCGGTTGACGCGGCGCTGGCGGAGCGGCTCGTGGCGTTCGTCCTGGAGCATACGCGCTCCGTGTCCACGCCGAGCCGGGTGCGGGAGCTGTTGGCGGCCCGGGGCCTGCTCGACGGCGTACCGGATCGGCTGCGGCTGCCGCTGCTGGTCATCACGACGGAGGACTGCGAGGCGCGGCGGGCGCTGCTGGCGGAGATCGCGGCGCGGCCCGACGCGGGAATGAAGCCGCACCTCGAGCGTTTCCGCGCCGAGACCGGCTGCGGGCCGAAGCGGCAGCGTGATTGCTGGCCGTGCGAGCGCCGCGCGCTGCGCGAGGCGTTAGCCGCCGTGGACGGGGCCGGGGTGGTCGGGGGAGGAGACAGCTTCGAGCCGTGAGCGGGCCCGACCCGCCGCCGACCGGCGCCTGAAGGCGCCGGCTGCACCACGAAGCCTGCTCCGCAGGCTCCACGAGGAAGCGTGTTCCCTTCCTGTTCCCCCCCTCTTCCGCCCGCCGTCCCTTCCTGCTAGCGTCGCGGCCGTTCAACCGGGGTGGACTTCCGCGGGCACGGGGCCCGCGGCGACGCCGGACGGCGGGAGGTACGCACCATGTCGCTCGAGTGGCTGCCGAGGGAAGGCGGGAAGAAGGATCACGATCTGTGGGGCGCGGAGCACTTCGGCAAGGACGCGCCGTGCACGACCTACGAGCTGCGGCCGGTCAAGGACCCGGCCGGCAAGCCGATCGCCGGCTTGAACACGGCCTGGATCACGCTGAACAACCCGGCCCAGTACAACTCTTACACGACGAAGATGGTCAAGGGCGTCATCGCCGGTTTCCACCAGGCATCGATGGATCGCTCGGTCGTCGCCATCGTGTTCACCGGTGCCGGCGACAAGGCGTTCTGCACGGGCGGCAACACGAAGGAGTACGCGGAGTACTACTCGTCGCGGCCGTCCGAGTACGGGATGTACATGGACCTGTTCAACGGCATGATCGACATGATCCTCGGCTGCAAGAAGCCGACGATCTGCCGCGTGAACGGCATGCGCGTCGCGGGCGGCCAGGAGCTCGGCACGGCCTGCGACCTCACCGTCTCGGCCGATACCGCCATCTTCGGCCAGGCCGGCCCGCGTCACGGCTCGGCCCCGGACGGCGGCTCGAGCGACTTCCTGCCCTGGTTCCTGGGCATCGAGGACGCGATGTGGAGCTGCGTCTCCTGCGAGATGTGGTCGGCCTACAAGATGAAGCGGGTGGGGCTGATCTCGAAGGTGTGCAAGGTGCTCAAGAAGGACGGGCAGCTCGTCCGCAACCCGTTGTGGGTCACGGACAAGTGGGTCGACGACGGCGAAATCGTCTACGGCGAGGCGGTCCAGGGCGACGCGGCGAAGCAGGCCAAGGCGTTCCTCCAGACGGCCCAGACCGACTTCAGCCTTCTGGACAAGGCCGTCGACGACATCGTCTGGACCTTCACCAACCTGATGCCCGGCTGCCTGATCAAGTCGGTCGAGGGGATCCGCCTGAAGAAGAAGTACTTCTGGGACCAGGCCAAGGTGATCAACCGCCACTGGCTGGCCGCCAACATGTCCACCGAGGCGTACCTCGGGTTCAACGCGTTCAACTCCAAGAAGCTGACGGGCAAGGACGTGATCGACTTCGTCCAGTACCGCCGGCTGCTGGCCGAGGGCCACGCGATGGATCCGGAGCTGTTCGAGGCGGTCCTGCCGAAGCCGAAGTGAACAGCGTGACCACCTCGACGTGGTGCGTGGCGGGGAACATGTCGCAGAGCGCGACCCGCTCCACGGTGTAGCCCTCTCGCGCCAGGACCCGGGCGTCCCGCCCCAGCGCGCGGAGGTCGCACGAGACGAGGATCACGCGCGGGGGCCGGTGGCGCACGAGCTCGTATGCCGCCGCCTCCAGCCCCGCCCGCGGCGGGTCCGCCACGACGAGGGCCGGTGCGCGGCCCAGCGCCCGCAACATTGCCGTCGCGTCCCGGCACACGGACTTTGGACCCGCGACCGACCGCCGCGCCAGGTTCTCCCCCAGCGCCCGCGCCGACTCCGCGTCCGCCTCGACGGCAACCAGATCCTCCGCGCCGCGCAGGAGCGCCACGGTCAGGTGGCCGGAGCCCGCGTACAGCTCGACCGTCAGCCCCGGCGTCGGCCCGGCCGCCTCCGCCACCACGCGTGCGAGCTCCAGGCCCACGGCACGGCTTCCCTGGACGAACCCGCCCGGCGGCACCTGCAGCGCGGGCCCGCCGTCCGCCGCCTCGACGCGCGGTGCCCCCGTCGGCCGCAGCGGTTCCGGCAGCGCTGCACGCAACCGGTCGAGCACTTCCCCCGTCGACGGACGCGCGAGGCGCGGGCCGCCGGGACGCCTGCCGCCGGCCGGCCCCTCGACACGTGCCGCCGCCAGGTGGACCCGCCGGTCGACGTCGGACAGCATCCAGAGATCCTCGCCCCCCGCCTTGAGCCACTCGGCCAACGCGGCGCGGTCGCCGCCGAGCGCCGCGACCGCCGCCGCCAGCTCGGGTTCCAGCGCCGGGCACGAGACGCCCGAGACCACGCGCGACGAGCGCTCGGCGCGGAAACCGACGACGGCGCCCTCGCGGTCGCGGCCGACGGCGAGTCGCGCGACGCGTCGCACGCCGTCCGGAGAGGGCATGGACTCGAGCGGCAGCTCGTCGCCCGCGCCCAACGTCTCGCGCACGAGCCGCACCTTCCAGCGCAGCCGCTCGGCGGGATCGATGTGTCCCCAGTCGCAGCCGCCGCACCCGCTCGCGGCCGCGCAGGGCGCCGGGACGCGATGTTCGGAGGGCGTCACGAGCCGCAGAACCCTTCCTCTCCGCTGCCCGCGACCGCTCGACCGCTCGACCGCTCGACCGCTCGTGCCGTAGCCCCCCGCTCGCCCCTCCCTCGCCTCGGGCAGCACCTCCACCACGTCGCCGGGCGCCGTGCCGGGAACGAACCAGGTTTCGCCGCGCCGCCGCGCCGTGCCGTCGCCGTCGACGCCCAGCGTCTCGATCGTCAGCCGGACGAGGTCGTCGCTCACGGGAAGGGTTGCGCGGGGCGACCGCGCGTGTAGTCGAAGTCGAAGGCCCCGTCGACCGTCGCCCACGGAAATTGGCCGTCCACGGCCAGCTCCGGACGCTCGTCCCGGAACGACAGCCCGGTGAAGGTGGCGGTGATGCGATCGATGTTGGCCGCGTCGCCGTCCGCCTCGCGCGCATACATCGACGTGAAGACCAGCGTGCCGACGCCGTGGGTGAAGTCGACGTAGGAGTCGTGGCAGGAGGAGTTGAGATACAGCGTCGCGCGGGCGACCAGGTCGGGGCCCGCGAGCGGCAACGACGGCTCCTCGGCCAGGATCGGGACCGTCGCCGAGCCGTGGGCGCGGACTTCGGCCGCCACGTCGTGGCGGTTGCGGATCGCGAACGTCATCCCGTCCGTCACGTCCACCGCCGCGCCGCTCGTCTGGAGCCGGATGTCGATCCCGTCACCGTGGACGTCGCCGAAGAAGTAGCTCAGAGGGACGTCCAGGGCCTCTCCCGCACCCGAGGCCTCGCCCCCTTCGCCGTACCCGCACTCCGGGAGGAAGGCCGAGCCACGGACCCACCCCGAGCCCGAGCCGACCTGGCAGCCGGCGAGGGCCAGGGCGAGCATCGCGATCGCCAGGCGGTTCACAGCAGCTTCACCCCCGCGTTCTCCCGCGCCCCCAGCCGTTCCGTCGCCGAGCCGTCGCGCACGGCCACCTCGATCAGGCCCAGCGAGCCCACGCACCAGCCCACTTCGCCGACGGGAAGCTCGGCGTAGCAGCCCACTCGATGACGCACGCGGATGCCGCCGACCTCGACCACCGCGTCGTCGCCGACCGGATGCAGGGTCGTGACCAGGTTGCCGAACCGGTCGACCCGGAGGACCCGCCCCTCGCGCTTCCCCACCGGTTCCCGGTACGGCGCGAGCCGCACCAGCTCGCCGGCGGGAGGTCCGAACCCGGCCGGCTCGGCCCCGGCGGCGATCCGCCCGGCGACCGGTCCCAGGACGTCCCGGCCGTGGAACGTCCGGCTGGCCTGCGCGAAGGCGTCGAGGTCGATCGAGCGCGCCTCGAACACCGCGGCGTCGTCCAGCAGATACGACAAGACGCCGTTGTCCGGTGCGACCAGGATGCGCTGGTTCCCGTGGTCCACGACCACCAGCAACCGGCGGCTCGAGCCGACACCCGGATCGACGACCACCAGGTGCACGGTCCCGGGCGGGAACGACGGCGCCGCCGTGCGCACGGCGAACGCCGCTTCCCCGATCGCCTGCGCGGGGACCTCGTGCGTAACATCGACGACCATCGTCCCCCGGGCCGCGGCCAGGACCGAGCCGCGCAAGGCGCCGGCGTAGCCGTCGGCCGTGCCGAAGTCCGTGGTCAACGTGACAATGCCGCTGCGCGGGATCCCCATCGGCCCTCCGGGGGGCATCATAGCGCGGCCGGGGGCCGCGACCAAACGCGGCCCCTGGGGCGGGAGGCGAGAGTCGACCGTCGAGAGTCGACAGACAGGCAGGCGACCGGGGCCTGAAGGCGCCGGCTGCACCGCGAAGCCTGCTGCGCAGGCTGAACGGATGCGCGGCGGCTTGGGGGTTGCGTGATACTGAATGGCGCGAGGTGCGGCGGCAGTCGGTGTCACCTCCGGAACCGAGGTGGCGCGCGCAGTTGCGCGGCAGTCTTCAAGCGGCGCTGGAGGGAAGGGTGACATCGCTCAAGTGCTACGTGCGAATCGGGCTTACGTGCCGGTTTTCCGCAACGATGACCCGCGGATTCGCCGCTCTCCGGGATCCGAACCGCGGGCTTCAGCCCGCGGCCGGCAAACCGCGGGAGCCGCGCCCTGAAGGGCGCGGTTCGGCTGCGGGAAATGGCTCGACCTTCCGGCGCCCGATCTTCAACCGCCGCCGACCCGACGCACGAGCCCGCCGACGAAGCGTGGATCGATGGGCCGGGAGGCGTCCACGCCGGCCAGTTCTTCCGCCAAGCGGTCCAACACGCCGGCGAGGTACGAGGCCAGCACCGCCCGGTCCGTCGCCGCCGTCGGACCCGGCAGCCGCGACAGCAGGAGGTCGACCGCCTCCCCCCGGAACGTCTCCCGCAATGTCCCGCTCGCGACCGCCTGCCGGACGAAGGAGAGCAGCTCGCCGGCATCGGGCGGGACGAACGCCACGGCGCCCGTCGCTGCCCCGTGAACCAGGGCCGTGCGCAGGATGTCCCCGGCCGTGAGCTCCGACCACGAGTCCGGCAGGCACCCCGACAGGTTGATCGTCTCCGAGAAGTCGGCGGGCAGGCCGAGCCCGTCAATCAGCAGGCGGCCGAGCACGTCGATGGTCTCGAGCGCCCGGCGGGACTCGTCCACCTCGGCCATTGTCGCCAGCGGCTCCATCCGCGGCTTCCCGTCTTCGTCGACACCCGCGAATCGCCTCGGGCGCGGCAGCCGGCACGCCTCGTACGCCTGCCGCAGCGGCGCTTCGAGCAGCCTCACACCGTCCGGGATCCGCGCCAGCCAGCCCGTCTTCCGCAGCGCGACGGCCCGGCGGTTGAGATCCAGCACGACCGAGTGTCCGACCTGGAACAGGTCCAGCGCCGTCCGCGCCAGGCACAGGGATGCCCCCAGGTCCGGGTCGCCGCCGGAGAGGTGTTCGAGCCCGATGGACACGGTGCGGGTCGCCAGTCGCGAGGCCGCGGCGCGATCGTCCGGCTTTCCGGGGTGCAGCAGCTCCGCCGCCAGCACCAGCCGCCACAGGCGTCCGATGGCCGCACGAAGCTCGGCCTGCGCCTCGGGCGCCAGCCGTTCGATGCAGCGAGCGGCGAACAGCCCTGCCTCCGGAAGCTCCGGCGCCGCGACCGCGAGCGCCTCCTTTTCGGCCCGGTCCGTTCCCGTCGCCGTCGGTGTCCGCGCCACGACGCGCGAGACGGCCATCCGGGCGGCGGACGCGGGACGGAAGACCTCCGCCCCTTCCTCGGGCCGCGGAAAGCCGTTCTCGATCAGCCGCGCCTGGCGACGGATGAACGCATCCTCCTCGACATCGGACTCCAGCACCCACGGCAGCGACCGGCAGATCCAGAGGTAGGTCTCCTGCTGCTCCTCGAAGAGCAGGGTCAGGAGCCAGCGCAGGAATCCCTCCCGCTGGAGGTCGCGAGGCCAGATCAGGAACGCGCCATCCAGTGAATACGGCTCGCCCAGTTCCAGCTCGTCGAGCTTCCCGGGATCCGGGATGTCATCCGAGGTCACGACGCAGAGGCGGCCGAACAGGGACAGGACGGCCGATTCGTCGGCCGTGCGGAGCCAGCGCAAGACGAGCTCCGGGTCGGAGTCGCGCAGGACGTCGAGCGTCTCGACGGCGGCGGCCGGATCCAGCTCGTCGCCCGACCAGCCGGTGACATCGACCAGGTGCACGAGCTGTTCGTCGGCGGCATGCGCCAGCAGGACGTCGCCGTCGCCCAGGCCGACCTCGAGCAGCGTGGCGGCGAAGTCGTCCGCGGGGATTGCGGGGACCAACTCGGCCACGTCGGGGGCTTCCATCAGGGCGTCGAGGCGCCGGCGGGCGGGCAAGACGAGGACCGCCTCGAGCCTGCGGCGCTGTTCGGGCGCCAGCTCACCCGCCGGGCGCGGGGGGAGTTGCAGGAGAGGCCGGCGGGGCTCCGCCGCGACCGCGAGCCGGGTGCCCCCTGCGTGGACGGGCGGAGCCTTGCCCGGCGCGGCGGGCGCCGGTCGCGGCGAGGCGCGTCGGCGGGGCTTGGGGGCCCGGTGGGGTCTGGCGGGTGGGCGGCGCTTGCCAGCGCTCATCGCCGCCCTCAGTGGTTGCGGCGGTTGCGGTCGTCCTCCGACTCGCCACCTTCCGCTCCCGCGGCGGCGAGGACGGATTCATCGGCTGCCGGCTCCCGGTCCGCCGGTGCGGCCGAATAGGGCGGTTCGCCGGCGACCTCGAGCGCGTAGTGCGCGAGGTCTGCGACGCCGTCGAGGATCCAGTGCACGTCGGAGCTGCCGGGCTGCTTGTCGAGGGCCGCGTTGGCGATGCACTCGATCTGGGTCAACGCCCGGAGGGTAGTGTCCAGTCTCTTCTGCAGATGGCGGGTTCGTACGGTCATCGGCACCTCTCCCCCGATAGGGACGCAGGATTATAGATGGACGGTTCCGCCGAATCAACCGGCGGCCTTGCGAGCGCCCGACTCGAGGCGCCGCAGGACCCGGTCGCGGCCGAGGACGGCCATGACCACATCGATCGGCGGGGACACCGCCGTTCCGGTGAGGGCGACGCGCGCCGGCTGCGCCACCTTGCCCATCCCGACGCCTCGGGCGGCCGCCAGCTCCTCGACCGCCTTCGCCAGCGCCGGCCGGTCGAACCCGGACAGCGCGGAAATGCGTTCCGCGAGCGCCCGCAGCACGTCGGCGGCCTCGGCCTTGAGGTGTTTCTTCACCGCCGCCTCGTCGTACGCGACGTCCTCGACCAGCATCGGCCGCGAGGCCTCGGCCATTTCCACGAGGGTCCGCGAGCGCTCGCGCAGGCCGTCGATCAGGAGTCCCAGGCGCGGGTCGCCGGCGGCGAGCCGTGCGATGCCGAGACGCTCGAGCGTCGCGGCGAGCAGGCCGCCCAGGCGCCCGGGGTCGGCCCGCTTGAGGTGCTCCGCATTGTACTTGTTGCGCAGCTTCTCGAAGTCGAAGATCGCCGGCGACTTGCCCACGTCCGGCAGGTCGAACAGCCGCACCAGCTCCTCGACCGCGAACACCTCCTCGTCGCCGTGCGACCACCCCAGGCGCGTGAGGGCGTTGACCATCGCCTCCGGCAGGTACCCGTCGTCGCGGTACTGCAGGACGGACACGGCACCGTGCCGCTTGGAGAGCTTGGCGCGGTCGGGGCCGAGGATCAGCGACAGGTGGCCGAACGCCGGCAGCTCCCAGCCGAAGGCGCGGTAGAGCTGCACCTGGCGGAACGTGTTCGACAGGTGATCCGCGCCGCGGACCACGTGCGTGATCGCCATGTCGTGGTCGTCGACCACGACCGTGAAGTTGTAGGTCGGGGTGCCGTCCGCCCGCAGCAGCACCAGGTCGTCCAGCTCCTCGTTCGGCGTGACGACCTCGCCCTGGACGAGGTCCTGGATCGCCGTCGCGCCCTGGTCGGGCATGCGGAACCGGATCACCGGCGAGATTCCCTCGCGCGGCTCGGTCCGGGTCCGGCAGCGCCCGTCGTACTTCGGGTTGCGCTTCTCGGCCAACGCCTGCTTGCGGCGCTCCTCCAGCTCGTCCGTCGTGCACCAGCAGCGGTAGGCCGACCCCCGTGCGACCAGCTCCTCGGCACGCCGCCGGTACAGCTCGAAGCGCTCGCTCTGGAGGTAGGGACCCTCGTCCCAGTCCAGCCCGAGCCAGCGCAGGCTGTCGTAGATCACCTGCACGGCCTCCTGGGTCGAGCGTTCCCGGTCGGTGTCCTCGATGCGCAGGACGAATGTGCCGCCGTGGCGGCGCGCGTAGAGCCAGTTGACCACGGCGGTCCGTGCATTGCCGAGGTGCATGAAGCCCGTCGGCGAGGGCGCGAAGCGTACGCGGATTCTGCCGTCCGTCATGAATGGTCCCTGCCCTGGATCCCGCCCCTACCGTTCGACCGCTCGACCGCTCGCTGCCTCTAGTAGCAGACGCAGACTCCGGAGGCGTCGCAGAACCCGAAGGTGAAGCCCCCGGCGCGGCACGCCGAGAAGCACGCCGCCATGTCGCAGGTGCCGCCCATGTCCATCGAGCCGCCCGGGTCCCCGCCGAAATCGAAGCCGTCGGGAACCTCGAATCCGTCCGGCAAGGTGATGTCGAACCCGTCCGGCAGGGGGATGTCGAGCCCGTCCCAGCCGTCGGGCAGTGGGATGTCGATGCCATCCCATCCGTCGGGGCGCGGGATGTCGATGCCATCGGCGCCGCCGTCGGTGCCGCCGTCGCTCGACCCCGAGCACTCGCACACGTCCGCGAGGCACTCGCCGCCGCCCGAGCCGGCGAGCATGCACTGGATGTTGCACATCGTGGGGTCGCAGCCCCCGCCGCCGTCGCCGGACTCGCCCCCCTCGGGCGCCACGTCCGGGCGGTCGGGACGGTCGGGACGGTCGGGTGCATCGCCGTCTGCGGGGCCGTCCTCGGTCGGAGTGTCGATTGGCGCGTCGAGCTCGACGTCGACCGGTCCGTCGGGCTCCACATCCACGTCGGGTCGCGCGTCCTCGGCCGTGCCGTCCGGAACCTCGCCGGGCGCCTCTTCCACGTCCGCATCGGGCGCGCCGCTCTCGCCGGTCCCGCCTCCGCCGCCGCAGGCGCCGAGCATCGAGCCGAGCGCCAAGCACAACACCAACCGTTTCATGGTCCACCCTCCCCGGCCCGTCCGTCGCGCCCCGCCCCCGTTTCGGCATCGCGCGGTCGGCCGTACCCCGTCCGGACGGCGGGGAGTGTACCACGCCGCCGTTCCGGCGCAACGGCCGACCCGGATCATCAGGATTCCATCAAGACGACCGTCGCACCCGGGATGGGAGCGTTGACTCCCGGCATGCGCTCGGGGGATAGTGGTCGCAGGCATCGTGGCTCGGGGGGCGACAGACGGAAGTTGATGAGTCGACCGTTTCCCATCCGCAGCCCCGCCACGCTTCGCGCGACCGCGCCGTGGGCTGCGATGTTCGCCCTGTTCCTGACGGTCGTGGGCGCCGTCGAGTTGCTCGTGCCGGCCCTGCACCTGGAGGCGGGCCGGCCGGCGCCCGTCCAGGTGCGCCGGGCGCCGCGCACCGTGCCGCCGCCGGTCGCGGCGACGGCGCTGTTGCGGACCGATCTGGACGCCTACCGCGACGAGCCGGTCGATGCCATCGGCCATGCCGACGTGCTGGCCCGCCAGGCCGACAAGCTGGAGCGGCTGCCGGGCTGGCTGGCGGGCAATTTCGCGCTCCTGCTGGCCTCGTTCCTGGCTCTCGCCTTCTACCTCCGCCGTTTTGGCCGGGGTCTGGTGCGAAGTCTGCGGACGCACATCGTCGTCCTGGTGACCATCGGGTTCTGGATGGCGTTGTTCAAGGCCTATCTGCTCTTCACGCCGTTCTCGCCCTACTTTTTCCCCGTGGCGATGCTGAGCATGGTCTACGGCCACTTCCTGGGCCGCCGCGCGGGGATCACGGTGACGATGGCCGTCGCGGTGGTCGGCTCGGCGTACCTCGAGTTCGACCTCGCCTACGCCGCGGTGGTCATCGCCCAGGGCCTCGTCATCGGGGCGCTCGTCGCCGCGCGCCGCCGGATGCGCCCGAGCCGCCTGTTCCTGGTCGGCGCCGCGTGCGGCGCGATCTCGGCCGCGGTCTACGGTGCGGCCATGTTCGCGGGCGGGAGGGTCGAGCTGGACGAGGCCTGGAAATTCGTCGTCCAGGCCAATCCCATCGTCGGCTCCGTGGTCGGCGGCGTGCTCTCCGGCCTCCTGGCCTGGTGGCTCGCGATGCCGACCGGGGTCGCGCTGGGAGTCACCTCGCGCAGTCGCCTCATCGACCTGCAGGACGTGGAGAACGAGGTCCTGCGCGACGTGCCCAAGCGCGCCCCGGGCACCTGGGAGCACGCGCGCGCCATGGCGAACCTGGCCGAGGCGGCGGCGGCGCACATCGGGGCCGACGGGCTGCTCGTCCGCGTCGGGGCCTACTACCACGACTACGGCAAGACGATTCACCCCGAATTCTTCATCGAGAACATCCTCTCCGAGCCCGGCAAGGACCAGCCCAACCCGCACAAGGGGCTGGACCCCAAGGACTCCGCCGATCGCATCAAGGAGCACGTGTCGCTCGGCGTCATTGCCCTGCGGCAGAAGAACGTGCCCGAGGCGATCGTCGATTTCGTGTACATGCACCACGGTTCGAGCGTGATCGAGTTCTTCTGGGGCAAGTGCCAGGAAGCGGGCAACCCGCACGGCTACACCAAGGAAGACTTCAGCTACCCCGGCGTCCCGCCGCAGAGCCGGGAGACCGCGATCCTCATGATCGTGGATGCCGTCGAGGCCGCGTCGCGGACGGTCCAACCGCCGACGCGCGAGAAGTTCAAGAACGTCGTCGAGCACATCATCCTGTCCAAGTTGGCGCAGGGGCAGCTCGACGACTCCGACCTCTCGCTCGAGGATCTGCACAAGCTGATCGACAACCTGGTCGAGACCCTGGTGCACGGGCGCCACGAACGCGTGCAGTACCCTTGGCAGAAGAGCCAGGCGTCGGTGGTTCCCCCCGCACCCGGCGCTCCGGCCGTCCCGGCCGCGACTCCGGCCCCGGCTCCCGCGGCCCCCGCGCCGGCGACGGCGGCGCCGGCGCCCGCAGCCGAGCCCGGCGTTCCAGCGCCTTCCGCCCCGCGGCCCGTGCGTCAGGCCGTCGCGATCTCGCCTCCCGCGCCTGGGCCGGCGCCGGCGGGCGGCGTCCTCGTGGCGGCGCCCCGGCCGACGCCCGACACTGGTCCGCGCGTTCCGGTCTCGGCGGCCACGGTGCCCGTACCGACGATTCCTCGCCCGATCGGCATCGCGTCGCCGATTCCCGCGGCCCCGCCCCCCAAGACGCCCGGCGAGCCGGGAACGAACGTGAAGTAGGACGTTTTTCGTCGTACGTTTTTCGTTTTTCGCTCCCGGGCAGGTGTGCCCGGAGGGCCTCCCGGTGGGCCGGGTCGCGGCGAAGAACGAGAAACGAAAGACGTAGAACGCGCTACTCGCACCACCCGGGGGCCTTGGTGACGTAGACGGTGATCCCGGCCGGCGAGTCGCCCGGAGCCGGCCACAGAGGTTGGAACTCCTTCTCCAGCAGGTCGGCGATCGGTTGCTGCTCGCGGGCCCAGCGGTTGCCGCCCAGGACGACGAAGCGCAGGCCGTCGGCGGTGATCCTCTGCACGGTGTCCTCGGCATCGATGTACCCGGTGTCGAATCGCTGCTGGTTGGTATCGAACACGTCTCCCGCGATCCGCAACCCGGTCATGTTCGCGAGCATCGGGGCCGTGCCGCTGTCGCCGAAGATCGTGTCGCCGTCGCAGGCCCGGGAGTAGATCGTCCGTGCGGCCTCGAGGTACCGCCGCTCCATGGGGGCGTTCCTGCTCTCGTGCCACAGCGTGTTTTCCAGCGACCAGGTCCGCCCGCCGTCCGGCATCCGGGGACCGCCCCAGAACAGCGCCCGCACCAGCGAGTTGAACCATCCGGGAACCCATGGGGTCGGCGAGTCCTGCCAGGCGTAGACGCACTCGCAGCGGCCGTGCTTCGAGCACTCTCCGCCCGCGCACCCGCGATCCGTCTGCTGCTGCCGGCAGGAGTCGGCTTCGCAGTTGGGTTCCTTGCCGGCCTCGTCCTCCAGGTTCCAGATGTCGTACTTCTTCCCGAGGGCGAGGTCGTGGCCGAAGCCGAGAGCAAAGGACAGGACGATCGCGCCGGCGAAGGCGACCGGCGACCAGGCCATGCCCCGCCTCCTGTCCCGGACGAGCTTCACGATCGGCCGCAGGCCGCGCCACGCCGCGAAGACCATGGCGGCGGTGGTGACGGAGGCGCCCACGAAGACCACGGCGAAGTAGTAGCGCCAGACGACGGGGAGCGTGGCCAGGAGGATCCAATGACAGGCGACCCACAGCGCGCCGGCCAGGCCGAGCGCCGCCCACGGGGCCTGGCGGCTCGTCGCGAGCAGCGAGCGGCGGGTGGAGCCGAGCCATGCCCGGACGCCGGCCAAGGGACCTCGGGGCGGGAGATGCGGCGTCTCGTCGGCGGGGACTTCCTCGGTCCGCAGCGCGGCGGCCAGCGTTCCGCCGTCGCCGGCCGAGACCTTGGCGGCGGACGTGCGTACCTTGCGCCGGCCGGCGTCGGCGCCGGCGCCCCGTCCGCGGCCGCGGTCGGCCACCACCAGCAGGGCGACAAAGGAGGCCAGACCGCCGATGATGGAGCCGAGGAACGCGGTCCAATTCTGGACCAGCTCGCCCCCTTTGAGGCTGTCGAACGACGGCGTCCAGGCCATCTTCCCGCTGGGGTCCTTCGCGCGCTGGAAGAAGAAGACCTGTTCGAGGAACTGGCCGCGGGTTGCTATCTGGAAGATCACGGCGACGCCGAGGCCGAGCAGGAGGAAGGCGGCCAGCGCGCCGAGCGAACGGCGCGGGCGGTAGAAGGCGTAGAGCGCGAGGACGCCGACGCTGGCCGGAAGGAAGTACAGGCCGGTCAGGACGGAGAGGGCGAGCAGCACGCCGCCGGTCTTCGGCTTGTCGGCCGCCAGGCGCTCGGCTCCCCAGCACAGGAACATCAAGCCGATGTTGACGCCGGTGAGGTGGGAGCTGGACTGGACGACGGTGCGCCCGAAGAGGAAGAGCAGCATGGCCAGCACGCCGACCCACCCCGGGCCGAAGCGCCGGACGAGGCGCCAGACGGCGAGGCCGGCGGCGAGACTGGCCAGCGGGGCGATCCACAGGGCGAGGTTGTAGGAGAAGCCGAAGACGGCGAAGAGGAGGGCGGGCACCAGGAGGTGCACGGGAGGGTGGGCGAAGAAGAAGTCCCAGTACGGCATCTTGCCCCGGACCACCGCCTGCGCCATGGCGAAGTAGATGTGTTCGTCACCGTCGTGGACCCACATGGAGTAGGTCTTGAACGCCGCGTAGAACAGTGCGATCAGCACCACGGATGCCCATTCGGCGGCCACCACCGGATCGATGCGCTTCCAGGCGTTCTTCCACCACGGAGAGTCGTCGCCCGGCTCGAGGGGAATGACGAAGGTCCTCATGAAGACCGCTTTCTAGCACGGCTGCGGGGATAGGCGCGAAGTTGTTCGACCATATCCGGCGCGCCCCGGGGCAGGGTAGACGAAGCGTTCCGCACCGCGAACGCGGGCGGGATCCGTCTCGGTGGGGTGGCCCGAACGAGCGACGGAGGTGCTAGCCCTTCAGGCTCGACATGTCGATGACGTGGACCATCTTCGGGATGCCGAGCATCAGCAGGATGAACAGCAGGCCGGAGATGATGCCCACGAAGCCCAGCCACGTCTGGTGCGGCGCGAGCTTCTTCATCATCGCCTCGGACTTGGCGGCGACGGCGGGGTTCTTCTTGCCGGCGTAGGCCTGGATCATGCCGAAGCCGAGCAGGAAGCCGAGGACGACCATGATCACGGAGCCCACGATCCAGTTGATCGCGAACAGCCGGCAACCGAGCGACGGGGCGGCCTTGATGGTGATGCCCATCGCGCCCTCTTCCATGCCGAACATCATGTCCTTCCAGATCTTCAGGTTGAGGACGAGGTACAGGACGTGCCAGATCCCCCACGCGAACATCGCGACGCCGATCGAGCCCTGGTAGGGCGCGACCTTCTCGAACAACGCCTTCGCGTTCGGCTTCTTCGCCAGAATGAACGACGACGCCGCGAGACATCCGCCCACGAACATGATGATCGCGTCACCCCAGAACTGCCCCGAAACGACGTACGCTTGCGCTTCCATCCGTCTTTCCTCCTCCCTGTGTCAGGGTAGCCGGCCCCCTCAGCGAGCCGGACAGACGCATCCTTGTCCGAACCGGGCATCCGCGTCAAGAGGCAAGAAGGAGGAGGAGGAGGGGGAGTTGTTGGTTGTTGGTGGATCGGCTGGGAGGAGTTGTTGGTTGGGGCGGGTTGGGCGTGCTTGATTGACCTCGCCCGCTCCGGGGCCGTAACGTGCGCGGCGTGTCGCGAATTCCGCAAGCGGACGCCCTCCGTGGATCTCATGCGCATGGGCGGATGGCGCTGGGGTTCGCCCTGCTCTGGGCCTTGCTCCCGGCCCTCGCCTGTTCCCGGGGCCCCGTGCGGATCCGCCCGGAGAGGCGTGCCGAGGCCGGGGTTGACGCTCCCGCCGAGCTCGCTCCGGACGCCTCCCCCGACGCCCGCGACCCGCTCCCGTCGGATCGATGCGATCCGCTCGCGCTCCTCCCGTCGATCCCCCGCTCCGTGCCCGGCTGGACGGCCGATCCCGCGCCCATCTACCCCTACGAGATCTTCGCCGGTGTTCCGGTGGGCTTCGTCGGCCGCCTCTTCCGTTCCGAGCACGGCTGCGTCGCGGTCGGGATCGGTCGGCCGGCGGATCCCGAAGCCGCGGGAAAGGCGCTCCTGGCCGAGAGGCCGCGGGCCATCGACGTCCAAGGGCGGCAAGGCTGGGTCTTCCCGTCGGTGCCGGCCAACCAGATCACCATCTGGGTCCGCGATGCGGCCGACCGCCTCGTCATGCTCCGCGCGTACGGCGGCGTCGATCCCGACGTGCTGCAACCGTTCCTGGACGCGCTGTTCCCTGCGCCCGACGGGGAGGACGCCGGCGATGCGACTCCGCACGACGGCGAGCCGCCGACGCCCCCGGACGCCGGCCCCGGCGAGGATTTCGACGCCGGCGAGAACCCTGATTGCGCGGGTCGCTACCCGATGGCCGACGCCTTCGACCCCGCGACGTTCTGGGGGCCGCCGGGGGAGTGCTGGCGGCTGGGGGAAGGGGAGTCGTGAGTCGACAGTCAAGAGTCGTGAGTCGTGGGGGGTAGTCGTGAGTCATGAGTCGTGAGTCGTGAGTCGACCACGCAACAGACGGGCGGCTGCCGGCGAATGAGGTGCATGCAACGATTCACCGAACTCAAGGTCTGGCAGCGAGCCCACGAATTGACCCTGGCCGTCCATCGGGAAACTCGCGCCTTCCCCTCCGACGAGCGGTACGGCCTGACGGCGCAGTTGCGGCGCTCCGCCGGGGCAGTCGGCGCGAACATCGCCGAGGGCTCGAAGTCGCGGTACCCGGCCGAGTACGCCCACAGCCTGAACATCGCGGAGAAGGAGATGGCCGAAGCGGAAAACCACCTCCTTCTCGCCCGCGACCTCGAGTATCTCGCGGCCGGCCAAGCGACGAGGTTGCTGGCGCAGGCGGACGAGGTCGGCCGCATGCTGAACGTTCTCCGGTCCCGCGTCGAAGCCGCCGCTCGCGGCCGGGGGGATCCCCGGCCATGAGGTCTTCCCCTGCCGCACCGCCCGATCGTCCGAACGCCCTCCAACTTGGCCGAGTCGACTCACGACTCATGACTCACGACTCATGACTTCCCCTGCCGCACCGCCCGATCGTCCGAACGCCCCCCAACTTGGCCGAGTCGACTCACGACTCATGACTCACGACTCATGACTTCCCCTCCCCCCGCCTTCCCGCGAGCCTCGCCGCCCTCCTCGCCGCCGCCCCGGCCTCCTCCGTCCCCGCCGCCGCGGCGGCCCGCGCGTGCCGTTCCGCGTCTTCCAGGCGCTTCGTTCGATGCTCGTGGTACTTGGCCAGGGCGAGGTGGGCGACCCCGTGGTCCGGGAGCGCCACGAGGATGCGGCGCCAGCAGGTCGCGGCTTCCTCCTGCCGGCCGCGGCGGCGATGGGCGCGAGCGAGCCAGATGAGCGCGTCCGTCCACACCGCACTGGACGCCCGCGGCACACCGCCGCGCTCGCACCGCGCGACGGCGCGGGTGAGGCAACCGACCGCCGCGTCGAGCTCGCCGGCCGCGTAGCGCAGCTCGCCGAGCGCGAGGTCGACGGCGGGGTCGAGGTCGTGGTCGGCCGGCGAGGTCGAGAGCAGGCGCGCCTGCAGGCCGAGCAACGCGGCCATGGCGACGACGTCCCAGGCGTTGTGGCGGATCACTCCGGCCAGCCGCTCGGTGTTCCCGGTGAAGAGGAAACGTTCGTAGATGCCGGGGATCTCGGCTCCCGGGACGTCGTCCTCGCGGAAGAACCCGAGGACGTTGCGTTCGATCGAAGCCAGCGAGCGGTCGTCGAGGTGGCGGCGGTGCAGGCGGCGTGCTCCGGCCAGGAGATCGAGCGAGGCGTCGAGCGGCGTCCACGGCGTGCGGTGCAGGACGAACCGGTTCTGCAGGAGCGGGAGGTCGAAGGCGCGCCCGTTGTACGTGACCACGTGTTCGAACGCCGACAGCCGCTCTTGAAGGTGGGCCACCAACGCCGGCTCGTTGCGGGGGTGGTCGAGGAACAACTGCTCGACCTTCAGGTCGCCCCCTTCCAGCCAGGCCAAGCCGACGAGGAACGGCAACGTGCCGGCGCCGCCGGCCAGGCCGGTCGTCTCTGTGTCCAGGAAGAGCAGCCCCTCGGGCCGGGGCGCCGTCCGCAGCCGGTACAGCGCGCCTAGCGCCGCCAGCCGGGAGGGCTCCGCCGCGAAGTCTCCGACCGCGAACCGTCCGTGTCCCGAGCCGCGCGCCACGGTTTCGGCGAGCACCCGCAACGGCCCGTGCTTCGTCTCGACCGTCCGCCCGGGCAGGACCTCGAGGGCGGCGTCCCTTCTTCGGCCTGGTTCAGGGCCGTTGCGGCGGGCCGCGGCCGGCGACTGCGCCGTTCCGTCTTTCCATCGTTTGTCGAGCGCGGCGATCCGGCGGCGCAGTCCCTCCAGGACGTCCCGGCGGTCCGGGGCAGGCGGTTCTTCCCGCGCCTGCTCCCGCGGGGCGTCTTCGTCCGTCTGCCCGGGGCCGTGTGCCGCTGCCGGCTCTTCGGCATCCGAACCGCGCCCTTCAGGGCGCGGCTCCGATCGGACGGCCGCCGCGGGCTGAAGCCCGCGGTTCGGTTGGGGGGGCGTGCCCTCCGCGTCCCCGAACCGTCGCCGCAGCTTGCGAAGCAGATCGCCCACGGGCCCAGTATAGGTCAGGCTGCGGACGGCCGGGAGTAGTCGGCGGACGGGATGCGGAAGATCGTAGGCAAGGGAACGGATGTCGGCTATGGTGGAGTTTCTGGGGGTGTTGACGACGGCCGGGAAGGGATGGTAACGATCGGGTTCGCTGCGGCCGGACCCCCGGTTGTGGTTGGAAGGACGCAGTATTTCCAGGCTCGTCGCCGATCCGCGCGGATCGGTGAGGTCGGTGCGTTGGACGTGCCGGCCACGGTGGGCGGATGATCTTCGACTGGCTGTACGGGTTGTTCTCGAACGACCTGGCCATCGACCTCGGAACTGCCACAACCCTGATCTACGTCAAGGGAAAGGGAATCGTCTCCTGCGAGCCGTCGGTCGTCGCGGTGCAGACGGACGCTCGCGGGCAGCGCCGCGTCGTCGCCGTGGGCAAGGAAGCCAAGGAGATGTTGGGGCGCACGCCCGGCCACATCGTGGCGGTGCGTCCGTTGCGTGACGGGGTGATCGCGGATTTCGAGATCACCGAGGCGATGCTGCGGTACTTCATCACGCGGGCGCACAACCGCAAGACGCTGGTGCGGCCGCGCATCATCATCTGCGTGCCGTTCGGCATCACCGACGTGGAGAAGCGGGCGGTGCGGGAGTCGGCGGAGAGCGCGGGAGCGCGCGAGGTGCACCTGATCGAGGAGCCGATGGCGGCGGCGATCGGGGCGGGGCTGCCGATCACGGAGCCGTCGGGCTCGATGGTGGTGGACATCGGCGGCGGGACGACCGAGGTCGCGGTGATCTCGCTGGCGGGCATCGTCTACTCGCAGTCGATCCGCGTGGGCGGCGACAAGATGGACGAGGCGATCGTCCAGTACATGAAGCGCAAGTACAACCTCCTGGTCGGCGAGCAGACGGCGGAGCGCATCAAGTGCACCATCGGGACGGCCTACCCGACGGAGGAAGTGCTGACGATGGAGGTCAAGGGGCGCGACCTGGTCGCCGGCGTGCCCAAGACCCTGGTGGTCAACTCGGACGAGATCCGCGACGCCATGAGCGAGCCGATCAGCGCCATCGTCGAGGGTGTGCTGATCGCGTTGGAGCGCACGCCGCCCGAGTTGTCGGCGGACATCGCGGACAAGGGCATCGTGCTCACCGGCGGCGGCTCGTTGTTGCGGAACATCGACGTCCTGCTGCGCGAGGAGACCGGCTTGCCGGTCATGGTCTGCGACGACCCCGTCTCGGCCGTCGTCCTCGGCTCCGGCAAGGCGCTGGACCACCTGGAGCTGCTGCGCGAAGTCGCCATCACGTGAAACGTTGATCTGGCAGTTCCTACGTCGTTATCGCGCCCTCTTCCTCACGCTGTTGCTGCTGGCGGTCCCGTTCCTGTTCCTGCGCGCGAACCTGAAGGACAAGTCCGAGCTGAACCCGGTCGACCGCTTCCTGCTCCGGCTGTCGGCGCCGATCCAGTACGTCCTGGCCGTCATCGGGCAAGGCATTGCCGACGTCTGGAACGACTACATCTACCTGGTGGACACGAAGGAGGAGAACGAGCGCCTGCGTTTCGAGCTGGGGCGCCTGCGGCAGGAGAACCGCAAGCTCAAGGATGTCGCCGCGGAGAACATCCGGCTGCGCGAGATGCTCCGGCTGCGCGAGACCAACCCCGGGGAGTTCGTCGCCGCGCGCGTCATCGGGCGGTCCCTCTCCCCCTTCTTCCGCGTGCTGCGCATCCGCATCGACCAGGCCGAGGGGCAGGTGCGGCCGATGATGCCCGTGGTCACGCACGAGGGCCTGGTGGGGTACGTCAGCCGGCTCGACGGACCGTACGCCGACGTCACCCTGGTGGTCGACGGCGAGGCGCGGGTTCCGGTGGTCGTGGAGGAGACGCAGTCCAACGGCATCCTGTCCGGGACGGGCGAGCTGGACCGCTACGCCTGCCGCATCGAACACCTGCGGCCCAACGTCGACGACGTGCGGGTCGGCCACCACATCCTCACCTCGGGGCGCGACGACGTCTACCCGCGGAACATCCTGGTCGGGACCGTTGCCGGGGTCATCCGGCGCGACGCGCGCCAGCTCCAGGAGGTCGAGGTCGTGCCGGCGGTGGATTTCTCGCGTCTGGAGGTCGTGCTGGTCTACGTTCGCCGCCCGCCGCCGACCCCGCGGCTCGAGCCCGAGGAGGAGCCGGCGGAGCCGGAGGCTCCGACGCCGGCGGACGCGGGCGCACTTTTCCCGGCGCCGGCCCCGGCCGCGGCGGACGCCGCCGGGATGCCGTAGGGCCGGGCCGTGGGACGCATCGCCCGGCTGCTCGGCTTCGGCGTCGCCGCGCTCGCCGCGCAATCGACCCTCGTCACGCTGAGCCCGGTCCGCGACGCCCTGCCCGACCTGGTCATTGCCGCCATCCTCTTCCTGGCGACGGTCGACCTCGGGGTGGTGACGGGCGCGGCGTTGGCGCTGGTGGTGGGCTACTTGTTCGACCTGCTCTCCGGCAGTCCGGTCGGCCTGCACTCGCTGGTCTTCGAGTTCCTGTACCTCTGCGGGCGCTGGATCCAGCGCCGTTTCTTCCTGGCCGGCGTGCTGTTCGAGGTGGCGCTGGCGGTGGGGGCGGTCTGGTCGGTCGCCGTCGCGGTCCTGGCCGTGCGGGTGCTGGCGCAGGGCCAACCCCTGGCGGGAGTGGGTGACATCGCCCTGCAGACGGCGATCCGCTCCGTCCTGACCGCCGTGATCGCTCCGGCCGTGTTCTGGGCCGGCAACCGGCTCATCGCCGGGCGACGGCCGACGCTCGCGGCGCGGCCGCTTGAGCCGCCCGCACGCCCTGTGGAATGATCGGCGGGCCATGGCGCCACTTTTCGGGCCACCGGGCGAGTTGAGCGAGTTCCGCGGGCGCTACAGGTGGATCGCGCTCTTCGTCGCCGTCGTGTTCCTCGGGCTCCTGGCCCGTGCCGCGCAGCTCCAGGTTTTCGAGGGCTACGAATACGTCGAGAAGAGCCGGCACAACGTGGAGCGGACGCGGGACATCCCGACGGAGCGGGGAGTGGTTCGGGACGCCGAGGGCCAGCTTCTGGCGTACAACACGCCGGCCTACACGGCGTTCGTCACGCCGGAGTTCTTCGACGTCGAGGAGGACTGGGACACGGTGGTCCGGTACCTGAACCTGGGGCCCGAGCGGGCGGCGAAGCTGCGCGAGCAGCTCGTGAAGCTCCGCGGCCTCAAGCGCTACCAGCCCTATCCCGTGGCCGAGAACCTCGACGACCGGCAGCTCGCGCTGCTCATGGCGCACCACACCGAGCTGGACGGCCTGTCGGTGGAGGAGACGCCGATGCGCGTCTATCCCCTGCGCCAGCTCGCCGCCCACCTGGTCGGCTACCTGAACGAGATCTCGGAGGACGAGATCGAGCGCCAGCGGGCGGAAGGCTATCGCTACTTCCCGGGCGACAAGGTCGGGCGCACCGGTCTGGAGCGGGTGTGGGAGCGCGAGCTGCGCGGGCGGCGGGGGCGGGTCACCGTGATCGTCAACGCCAAGGGGGTGGAGAAGGGCAAGGATCCCTTCGGCGCGACGACCGGGCGGCGCTACGAGATCCGGCCGGTTCCGGGCAACGATCTGATCCTGTCCTTCAACGCGCGGCTCGAGGCGATTGTCGACCAGGCGTTCCGCGGCCATCCGGCCGGCGCCGCCGTGGTGCTCGACGCCCGCACCGGGTTCGTGCTGGCGATGTACTCCAAGCCGTCGTTCGACCCCAACGCCTTCATCCAGGGGCTCTCCACCGAGGAGCAGAAGATCCTGCAGGAGAACCCGTTCTTCCCGCAGCACGACAAGACGGTCATGGACCACTACTTCCCGGGCTCGCTGCTCAAGCCGTTCCTTGCCCTCGCGGCGCTGGAGCAGCCCCAGATGCTGGAGCCGGGCGACGTGTTCGACCCCGCGGCGCGCTTCGACTGCCAGGGGGCGTACGAGCTGGCGGGGCAGCGGTTCCGGTGCACGAAGGTCCACGGGCTGGTGGACCTGCACGAGGCGATCGTGCAGTCGTGCAACGTCTTCTTCTTCCAGCTCGCGCGGCGCATGGGCATCGATCGGCTGGCGCAGATCGCGCGGGAGTTCGGCTTCGGCAGCAAGACGGGGATCGCGCTGACGCGGGAGGTGCCGGGTCTGGTGCCGGACAAGGCGTGGTTCCGCTCGCGGCCCGAGTACGGCTTCCAGTACCGCGTCGGCTACGCCCTGCTCGCGGCGATCGGCCAGCACAACACGAAGGTCACCCTGCTGCAGCTCGCGAGCGCGTACGCCGCGCTGGCCAACGGCGGGTACCTCTACCGCCCGCAGCTCGTGAAGGAGGTGTTGTACCCCGACGGGCGCGTGCGGATGAGCTTCGCGCCGGAGCTGATCCGCCGGATCGGGATGTCGGACGACAGCCACCGGCGGATCATCGATGCCTTGCGAGGGGTCGTGGAGGCGCCGCAGGGGACGGCGCACGACCAGTGGACGCCCGGACTCGAGATCGCCGGCAAGACGGGGACGGCGGAGGTCTCGCGGCGGCGCGAGCGGCGGCGCGACCAGCGGACGACGGAGGAGCGGTACCGCGAGCGCGACCACGCCTGGTTTGCGGGGTTCGCTCCCGCCGATGATCCCGAGATCGTGGTCGTGGTGCTGGTGGAACACGGCGGCTACGGCGGGCGGTACGCGGCGCCGATCGCCTTCGAGATCTTCCGTGAGTACTTCAAGCGCATCGCGCCGCGGTGACGATGATGACGAGCGGCTTGGGACCAGGCAGGACTCGACGCATCGTGCTCGATCTGCCGCTGGTCTTCGCCGTTGCCTGCATCGCCGTCCTCGGCCTGCTCAACCTCCGGTCCGCGGTCTCCGTGGTCAACCTCACGTTCTACGAGACGCAGCTCAAGTGGTTCGCCGCCGGCGGCACCGCCGCCCTCGTCGTCTGGCTCGTCGACCACCGCCTGTTCCTCCGCTACGCCTGGGTCTCCTACGCCGTGTTCCTCGTCCTGCTCGTGCTGGTCCTGGTCGTCGGCCGGCAGGCCAACCAGGCCCAGCGCTGGCTGAACCTCGGACCGATCGGCCTGCAGCCGTCCGAGTTCATGAAGATCGCCATCATCCTGGCGATCGCGAGGCTGTTCCACGGCGAGGTGCGGCCCGAGCCGCGGACGCTCAAGGACTTCCTGCTCCCCGCAGCCCTTACCGCCGTTCCCACCGCGCTGGTGCTCAAGCAGCCCGACCTGGGCACCGCGCTCATCTACCCCCTCATCTTCTTCTCCATGGCCACGCTGCTCCGCGTCCGCGCCCGCAGCGTGCTCTTCGCCGTCCTCGGCATCGCCATCACCGTGCCCATCGCCTGGTCGTTCCTCCACGGATACCAGAAGGAGCGCGTGGTCACCTTCTTCGCCTCCCTCTTCTCCAAGGAACAGCTCGATGTGCAGGACGCCGCCTGGCAGACCACGCAATCCAAGATCGCCGTCGGCTCGGGCCACATCTTCGGCAAGGGCTTCCTCCACGGCACGCAGAACCAGCTCGGCTTCGTCCCCTTCCAGCACACCGACTTCCCGTTTGCCGTCTGGGGCGAGGAGCACGGCTTTGTCGGCGTCGCGCTGCTGATCGCGCTCTATCTTTTCGTCGTGCTGTGGGCGCTGCGCATCGCCACCCGTGCCCGCGACCGCTTCGGCGCGCTCGTCGCTGTGGGCGTCGCGGCCATGATTTTCTGGCACGTCGCCATCAACATGGGCATGGTGCTCGGCCTGCTCCCCGTCGTCGGCGTCACCCTCCCCCTCTTCTCCTACGGCGGCTCCTCGGTCCTGGCCAATCTCATGGGCATCGGGCTCCTGCTGGGGATCTCCGCGCGCAGGACGGGGTCGCCGTGGGAAGGGTTGGGAAGAAGGAGGTAGCTTTCAGTTCTCAGTCATCAGTTTTCAGTTCTCAGATCCGGGCCCGGGACTGAGAACCGAGTACCGAGAACTGAGAACCGAGAACTCCTCACCCGCCAGCGAGGAAGTACGAGAGGAACTCGCCGGTGTTGTCGATCGTGGCGGCGCGGCCGTCCAGCACCGCGGGCACGCCCGCCACGCCGGCGCCCACCCACGCCGTCTGCAGCAGCTCGCCGGTCAGCGCCTCGAAGACGACCAACCCGTGCACGTCGTCCGGCACCAGGATGAGGCCGCCGTGCACGATCGGGTCGCGGAGCGTGCCCGCCGGGAAACGCCGCATCCACACGGTGGCGCCGTCGAGCGCATCGAGGCGGGCCAGGCCGGTCCCGGAGACCGCGACGAAGACGTCCTCGGCCAGCGCACCGATCCCGCAGGAGTGCGGCAGGTCGCTGCGCGCCCAGCGCTGGCCCCCGTCCTCCGGAGAGACCGCGAACACGCCGTTGTCGTACGAGGTGACCACGAGCAGGCCGCCGACCATGACCGGCGTGGCGCACACGTCGTCCAGCAGCAGCTCGCCGTGCCCTTCTCCCGCCAGGTTGAGGTCCCAGTCCTTCTCGCCGGTCACCGCCGAGAGCGCCACGAGGGTCCCGTCGACGAAGCCCGTGAAGACGCGGTCACCCTCGATGCACACGCCCGATTCGCTCCCCGACAGGTACCCTTCCGGCAGCGGGCGCTCGAACGACCACAGCTCCCGCCCGGAGACGGCCTCGATCGCGAACACCCGTTGGGTCGTCGTCCGGACGTAGATCACGCCCCGGTCGAACACCGGCCGGGTCCGGATCGTGCCGCCGAGGTTTGCGGTCCACAGGGTCGCACCGGTCTCGGGCACCAGTGCGATCAGGTTGCCGCCGTCGCTGCCCGCGACCACCGCCTCCGGATCGTCGAGCAGGATCGGCGTCGAGAAGAACCCGTCGGTCTCCTCGTGCACCCAGGCGACGGCGCCCGTGCCGGTGTCGAGCGCGAGGAAGCGGCCCTGGGAGGTTCCGACGTAGACCAAGCCGCGGCCGGGGTCGAACACCGACCCGCTGCGTTCGATTGGCCGGTACGCACGTCGCTCGGGGTCGACGACCAGCGTGCGCCATTGCGGCGTCAGCACGCGAACGTCGGGGAAGTCCAGGCGCAGATCCAGGGCGCTCGGCGCGGGGACGCCGACGCAGCCGGCGACCGCGGCCGCCAGCGCCGCGACCAGGATGCTAGGGGACGCTCGGCGCATCGGCTTGCGGCGTGCCGGCGTCCGGGGACGTCGCCGTTGCGGTGGCCGGAGCGGCAGCCGCCGGCGGAGCCGCTCGCAGGTCCAGCACCCTGAGCCACGACTCGATCCGTGGGACGACGTCCGTCGGATGAGGATCCGGGATCGCCTTCGCCGCGAGCAGGGCCTTTCGCGCCTCCTGATCGCGGCCGGCGGACGCGTCGAGCCGACCCTGGTGGTAGAGCGCCAGCGCCTTGTAGGCGCCGTCGGACAGCTCGCCGACCGCCGCGAATGCCTGCGCGGCCTCGGCAGTCTTCTGCTGCAGTTCGAGCGCGTAGCCCAGACCTTCCTGGGCGATGAGGCGCCCGGGGGACGTGGACGGGGGGTTGCTGGAGAGGAACGCGCGATAGCGCTGCTCGGCCGCGGCGCCGTCGCCCTTGGCGAGCGCGTCGCCGGCGGCCGCGAGGTCGGCCAGGCGTCGTGCGGCGTCGGAGTCGGCGCCGTTCGCGACGCCGAGGATCTTCTGTTCGTCGACCCACACCGACGGTTCCTGTTTCCCGATCACCGACAGCGGGTCCTGCGTCTCGCCCTTGGGCATGGCGCGCACGGGCACCGCAGCCATGAGGCCTCGCCACTCCTCGACGTTGGCGTTCCGGCGCAGGTAGACGACGAGCATCACGCCGAAGACGAGGACCAGGACGGCCGCGATGGAGATGCCCAGGGCGGCCCGATGGTCCGAGATCCAGTTGAGGATTCGCGTGGCGACATCGACGAACTCGTCCGGCTTCCGCAGGTCTTTGCGCTGAATCTTCCGTGCCACCGACCGGCCTCCACGCCCCGCGATTTCCCGCGGAGCACGCGCGACGGCCTCCGCGCCGGCGGAAGCACGCGCCACACGCGCGCACGCCCCGGCGGGGAGCCCGCAAGCGCGCGGACCATAGCGGGAGCGGATCGGCATGTCAAACGTGGAGGACGTCGTTGGTTGTTGGTTGTTGGTTCTTGGTCCGGAGGAGCCGGGCCCGGCCTTTGGCTGCGCGTAGCCGAACCCTACTCGCAGACGCCGGTGGCGACGTTGCAGCTTCCGCCGCCCCAGGCCACGGCGCACTCCTCGTCGTTGTTGCAGGCCGGCCAGCAGACGCCGGTGGGGCTCGGGGCGCCGGTCGTGATCGCGAGGTCGGTCGGAGGGATGCCGGCCACCGGAACGCAGGCGAGGCCGTCCTGCGGGCAGCCGGTCGTGGCGCTCCCGGGCGGCGCGCCCGGGTTGCTGCAGGTGGCTGCGCAGAACGTCTGCCACAGGCAAGCGCCCGACCCTGGGGTGCCGCCGGTCGCCGCGTCGCACAGGCCCGCTTCCGCCGAGCGCGCGTTGCAGTAGCTGGTGCAAATCGCCGGCGGGAACATGGCGAAGCACAGGCCGAGGCCGGCCGGCGAGACGCAGTCGCGGCTTCCGGTGCAAGGGCCGCTCAACGGCGTCGTTCCGCCGGGGAAGTTGCCGGGAAGGCAGAGACCGTCCGCGGTCGTGCCGTCGAACCAGTCCTCCGGTCGCCACGGGTAGCAGGCGTAGTCTCCCACGTCGGGAATGCCCGCGGTGCCGGCGTCCCGGCAGGTGAAGCCCGGATCGCCAGGCCCCGTGTCGACGGTGCAGGGCCTGAAGCATCGCCAGAGGGGAGCACTCGGAGTTCCATCGTTCGCACAACCGGCATCGGGGGGGCACTCCCGGCCGACCAATTCGCAGCCCACTTGCGTGCACATGCCTCCTGGGACGTCGTAGGTGAACTCGTCCAGGCATTGACCCAGGACCGGACAGTCGGAGTCGTGCTCGCACGGAGACATCATGTCGCAGGCGCCGCCCGGGCAGCCTTCGTTCACGCAGGCGTAGGTGCACGGGTCGCAGGTGTTGGTGCACTCGGACGCCGGCAGCAGGGTCACCTCGGCGGCCTGCCGCGCTTCGTCGGCTGCCCCGCCCTCGCCGTCATGCCAGATCTCGCAGCACTCGCGGTCGTGCGAGCAGCCCGGCCAGCAGACGTGGAAGCCGTGCCGACACTGGTAGCCGTCGCGGCAGTCACAGTTGGTCTCCCACGGCACGCCGTCGTCCGAGGCGTCCGCGCACAAGTCGAGGCAGGCGTAGAGATCGTAGCCGTATTCGTCGGTTTCCGTGAAGAAGCAGGCGGAGCCGTCGCGGCAGGTGCTGGGGTCTGCCGGATCGCAGCCCGCCGAACCGCCGCCCACGATCAGGCAGTATCCGCCGCTCCAACGGATGTAGTCCTCTCCTTCGTACACGTTCGTGCTTTCCGTGATGCACCGGATGCCCGGGGCGCAGTCCGTAGCGTCAAGACAGGGTGCGCCGATCGCCCCGTTCACCGGGTCGTTCGGGCAGCTAGTGGGACCGCAGGGGTCAACGTCGGCCTCGGGTGCGTCCTCCGCATCTTCTCCGACGGCGTCCTCGACGGACACATCGTCACCGCCCGTATCCGCGTCGGCATCGGCATCGGCTGCCGTGTCGTCGACTCCTCCTCCGTCGTCCGCGGTCGGCGTCGAGTCGTCGCCGCAGCCCGGAGCCGCCGAACCGATCGCCAGCAGCACCACCAGGAGCCCCGTTGCGTCGTTTCTCATCGGTCCTGCCTCCTCCCCCGCATGCCACACGCCGCGCGCCCGCCCAGACTGGTGCTCAGCCGGGCAATCAACGCCGGCCAGACGTCGGGTTCCAACGCCGCGTCGTAGATCGCGCCGACCAGGGCGACGAGAGAAGTATCGCCCGGCAGTGCCCTCTCCCTCCTCGGCATGGCCTTTCCTCCGACCCGTGTCGACGGCACGGATGATGCTCCGGGCAACCGTGGAGGTCAACCGGATGCCCCGCACGATGGACGCGGGGCCGCGATTCACCCCCACTTGGAAGATGCACGCTCAGACCTCCTGGACCCGTGACAGCGGCCGAATCCATGTTAGGCTGACGGCGTGGACGTTCTGGTCCGGATCAAGCGTCTCGTCATCGCCCGCCGGGTGGGCAACGAGGTCTTCCATGTCTTCATCTCCGCGAAGCTCTCCACGTAGATCGCGCCGGGCGCCGGGGCGCTGCCCAACCTGCGGCAGCCTTCGGGTGCAGCAGGTGACCGAGACGATCGTCCTGCGTGTCCACGGAGCGCCCCGGCGGTTCGAGGATGTTCCGCACGAGCGCTGCCTGGCTTGCGGCGAGCGCATCTTCGGCCTGGAGGTCAGCCGCATGTTCGACGCCGTGCTCCTCCGCCGTCGCCGCTCCCGCGCCGCCTGAGCGTTCCCATGTCGCCGGAAGTCACCACCGAGATTCCCGTCCGGTACCGCGATTGCGACCCGTTGGGGCACGTGAACAACGCGGTGTACCTCACGTACTTCGAGATCGGGCGGGTGGAGTTCTGGCGGAGCGTGATGGGCGCGGACATCGCGAAGGCCGAGGACTGGCCGTTCATCCTGGCCGAGGCGACGGTCACCTACCGCGCGCCGGCGCGGTTCGCGGAGGTGCTGCGGCTGACGATCGGCGTGGAGTCGATCGGCACGAAGTCGTGGGTCTTCCGCTACCGCATCACCGGCGCCGGGGACCGCGAGATCGCCGTCGGCCGCACCGTCCAGGTCGCGTACGACTACCACGCCGCGAAGACGACCACCCTGCCCGACGCCATCCGCGCGAAGCTCGAGGGGCGCACGTAACCCCGTCCTTTCTGCTATCCTGTCGTGGTTCGGCGGCATCACCGGCGCCGGGACCCGAGTGGCGGGCCCCCTGTTCCACCGCCGCCGGGCGGAGGTGCGACGATGCGGATCGCCCGCAAAGGACTTCTGCTCGGTTCCGCCCCATTGCTCGCCGTCCTCGCCTCGTGGCCTGCCGGGGCGGACCTGCGCGACGAGGTTTCCGTCTCGCGGACGATCCCGCCGGCGCAGCACCTCGTGTTCCGCATCGACCCGGTCGCGGGGACGATCGCCTTCGAGGATCCGACGATGCGGGAGCTGTCGGCCGACCAGCAGGCCGCCGTCGCCGCCGTCCCCGCCTGGCTCGCGCCGGACCTTGCCGCCGCCTTCTACCGCCTGCGGTCGATCGACGACCCCGACGGCCTGGCGCGCCTGATCCTGGACGCCGAGGATCCCGCGTACGTCGACGAGATCGGCTTCCTCGTCGCCCACCTCTCCGGCGAGGACCTGCACCGCATGGACCGCGGGATCATCCCCGAGACGGCGCGTCGCATCTACGAGGTCGCCGACCGGATCGGGTTCGCCGAGTTGGTCGAGCGCGGGGCGGCGGACGATCCGGAGCGCTACACGACCGTCTCCTACCGGGTGCTGCGCGACGGGGCGCCGGACTCGTTCGAGCTGCCGCGCGACGTCTACTACTGGGATGTGGTGCACCCCTCGCTCGACGGCGAGGACCTGGTCACCATCGACCCGGCGCGGCACCGGGTCGCCGACCCGCCGGAGGGGTGGCACTGGCGGTCGTACCTCTGGTCGGACGACCCGGAGCGGAGCTACCAGGCGGCGAGCGTGCTCGTCCGGCCGACGCGGATCACCGACGCGACGTTCGCGGCGTGGTCGCTGGCCGGCGCGCCGCGCGCGACCAGCCACTTCGCGGGAGTCGAGGTCGGGCCGCTGGAGCTGGTGCGCGCGGACAGCGGCGAGCCGGTGACGATCGCGTTCACCCGCGGCGATCAGCGCTGCGGCGGCAACGACTACCCGAACCCCGACGGCATGTACTTCGCGACCCTGACGCCCGTGGAGCTGGCCGCCGCGGCCGGGCGGCCCGAGTTCCTGCGCAACCTCGTGCAAGCGGGCGGCGGCAACGCCGACCTGCTCCCCAGCGACATCGCCGTCTGGGATTCGATGACGCTCTCCTCGCGCCGGATCCTCGTCGTCCGCGATCGCCTCCCGTTCGACCTCGCGGAGGATCCCACGGAGGCGGCCCTTACCCTGTTCGGCCGGGCCTACGACGTGATCGGCTCGGACGAGCTGGACGCCCTCGTGCTTTCCACCGACGCCGCCCCGTTCCTCAACACCGACTACAACAAGATCATCGTGCCTTCCGACCAGCCGCGCGCGCTGTACGAGGCGCTGGTGCGCAACACGGACAAGCTCGAACGGTTCGTCGACTACGGCGGGACCCTCGAGCTGCACGGTGCGACGCGCGCCGTCGACGACTGGTCCGACCTGCGGCTCCCGGGCGGCGTCCGCTGCGCGCCGCAGGACGGAAGCAACGCGCACGACATGCTCGTGCCCTACGGCTACCCGCTGCTCTCCGACGTCGTTCCGCAGGCCGACTACCTGTGGGACTTCGAGGACCACATGGGCCTGCCCGGCGACCGGCAGCTCGCGCCCACGGACACCGCGCTCGAGCGCCTGGGCTGGTGGGTGTCGCAGAACCTGACGTGGAACATCCAGGAGAAGCTGTGCTGGAAGCGCGGCTCGGTGCCGTCGCGCTTCCTCGAACCGCAGGAGATCGTCTACGACCACTTCGGGAACTGCGGCGAGCTGCAGGACATGTGGACCTCGGCCGGCCGTTCGCTGCTCATCGCCGTCTGGAACGTCGGCACGCTGGCCGACGACCACGTCTGGAACGAGTTCTGGCAGGGGGACCAGTGGTACCCGTTGCAGGTCGACTGGAGCGACAACGACACGCGGATCGGCAACTGGGGCCAGGGCGCCGACGCCGACCTCAACGAGTCCCACTCCGGCAAGACGATCTCCGCCATGGACGGCTGGCGCGGCGACGGGCTCCTGCGAGCCGCGCTCGGGCGCTACCCGCGCTGCGAGGTCGACGGGCACACGTGGTGCGACTATTCGGACCACGTCACGCTTTCGCTGACCGTGACCGACGCGGCGGGCGACCCGGTCGACGGCGCGCAGGTGCTCCTGGCCACCACCGGCTTCTACGACCCGTCCACCCTGCAGGTCGCCGGCTGGCGTTTCACCGGGCCCGACGGCGTCGCGACGTTCGTCGTGGGCGAGGACAACGACTACGCCTACCAGGTGCTCTCGGCCGTCGGCGACTACCCCGACGCCACGCACGTCGCGACGTGGGTCAGCGCCGCCGAGGCGCTTCCCGACGCCTCGTTCGACGAGACCGTGGTGCTCGACGGCCTGCTTGCCCCGCCCGCTTCCACGACGGTCGCCGCGGCCGGGCCGTCCCGCGGCCGGGTGGTGGCGCACGTCGCCGTCAGCGGCGAGCTGGTCCGCATGGCCAACCGCGACGACGGCCTGCGCGGGCTGATCCGCAACACCGCGGTCGAACGGTACGCCTCGGGCGACGCCCAGCTCCTGCTGATGACCGCGGCGGAATACGACGACTATTTTGCGGGCCTGCCGTTCGAAACGCTCGCGGACGCCCGGCGCGGCAGGGACCTCGACCTCGACGAGACCCTTGCCGGCGACGGCCCGTTCGTCCTTGTCGTCGGCAACAACGCCCGCGTCGCGGCCGAGCAGGAGGTGACGATCGGCGTCGAGCTGTACGACCCCGCGGGCGGCGGCGACGTCGACGGCGATGACGGCGAGGCCGGCGCCGAAATCGTGGACGACGTCGCTGCCGCGGACGGCACGGACGATGCGGAAGACGACGGCGGCATCCTTGACGTGGAAACCGGGGGGGGCGGCTGCGGCTGCCGCGCCGGCGGCACATTCGGCGGCGCCGCCTGGCTGCTCGTTCTGCTCGTTCCGGCCGCCGCCGCGCTGCGCCGGCGCCGTCCGTAGAGTCTCCGGTTACAGGCAGTCCGTGCCGGCCGGGTTGCAGGTGCCCGAGCCGTCCGCGCGGCAGCAGCCGTTGTCGCACTGGTCGTTGCTGGTGCACGCCGGCATGCAGACGTCGACGATCACGACGCGCGTGCACGCCCAGCCGTCGCGGCAATCGGTTCCGCCCGGGGTGCAGCGCGGGACGCAGGAGCCGATTTCGCCGGCGCGGGCGAGGCAGTACGAGCCGGTGGGACATGGGTCGGTGCTGCTCAGGCCGCCCAGGCATTCCTCGATGCAGGTTCCTCCGGGCGCTCCCAGGTAGGGTTCCGCGAGGCAGGTGCCGCCGGTGCAGCCGGAGGTGAAGGTGCAGGCCTGGCCGAGGTCGGCATCCTCGAACGGGGGCTGGCAGCGGCCGGCGCCGTACTCGAGCGAGCCCATGCCTGCGGACGGGTCGCATTCCCAGCCCGGGATGGTGCAGCCGCCTTCGGCGCAATCGACGGTGCACACGTCGCGCGGACCGGAGAGGTTTTCGCCGATGGAGCGGCAGGCGTAGCCGGTGCGGGCGCACGCGGCGGGGTCGGTCAGATCGCAGGCTTCGAGGCAGATGCCCGACGCTCCCGGATCCAGGCCGGCGGTGCCGTCGTCGTCGCAATCGTCGGCGCCGGGGGTCGAGTTCTGGTCGGCGCAGACGACGACGCACGAGCCGCCGTTGGTGCATTCCGAGTCGGTGAGGCAGTCCTGGATGCAGATGCCGCCGGGCGGGCCGGAGGCGGGGAACACGCCGACGAAGGAGGAGTTCTCGGGGACGCACGAGGACCCGACGGCGCACTCCGCGCTGCCGGCGCAGGCGGAGCCGTTGTCGGCGCCGGCGGTCTCGCGGCAGATCGGGGGCGAGGCGGTGGTGTCGCACGTCTGGCCGGTCGGGCAGTCGTCGTCCGTGCGGCACACCGGAAGGCAAAGCGCCGGCACGGGACCGATGGCGTCCGGATCGACGCAGACGTATCCGGTGCGGCAGTCCGGCGCGGCCGTGTCGCACCGGTGCGCGCACCAACGGAACCCGATCGCCGGGACGCAGGCCGCGTCGGTCGCGCCGCCCGGGCAGTCCGCATCGTCCGTGCAGCCGAGTGCCGTGCAGTAGCCGTCCGGGAAGGTCAGGCCGATCAGGGCCCGCACGCATTCGCCGGCCGCGGTCCCGTCGAGGCACTCTTCGCCGAAGGTGCAGGGCGAGCCGACCGGGAGACCCGAGGGGCCGCCGTCGTCGGCGTCGGCGTCGCCATCGGCGTCCGCATCGGCCCCGCCGTCGGCGTCGGCGTCCGGGCCTACCTCGGTCTCCGGTTCGACATCGACATCGGCGTCGGCGCTCCCCTCGACTTCCGGCGCGATTTCCGCGTCGGAGGCGTCGTTGCCGCCGCCCGAATCTCCGCAGGCCGGGACGAGCCCCGCGGCAAGCCAGATCGCCGCGCCCAGGATTCCGCACCTTGACGTGTTCTTCATGACACTCCCTCCGCGCATTTTCGCGCACCGCATCGTCCGTCGCGAACGGCAGGAAGTGTGGCATGTCGGAGCGGGTGGCGCAAACGGACGGTCGGGGATCACGGGCAGCGGAAGGCCGTTCCGCGCAGTCCGAACAGGCAGTTGTCCTGTTCGGGTCGCGGCGGCACCTCGCGGTCGATGCGCACGTAGGTGGCGCCGTGGGCGCCCGCGGTATTGCGCAGGGCGATCGCGGCCGATTCGCGCGTGCCGCTGCGTCCGAAGGCGTTGCACTGGGTCCCGTGGCTGGCCTGGACCGGTCCGAGCTCCTGGCAGGCGGCGGGCGGGTCTTCCTCCGACAGCAGCACCAGCTCGCCGTCGGGCGTCAGGGCCACCGGAAGGTAGTCGGCGCTCGTGGCGATGCACCCGGCGAGCGCGAGCACGACGACCCAGGAGCGCTTGACCATCCCCGACCTCCCTCGCGGCGGGCCGCGCGTCGCGGCGCCCCCCGGGAGCGGGCATTGTCACCCCGGACGCGGCGTTCGTGCAACGCCTTGCTGCCCTGCCCTTCGGGCGAAAAACGGGAAACGAACGACGAAGAACGTGGTAGCCTCCCCGCCGCCCGCCGCGGCCCGGGACCTCGGCGGCGCGACGGGGGGGAGAGGCACTCATGCCGAGCACAGCGATCGATTTTCACAGACTGACGGTCCACTTCACCGTGGCGGTGCTGATGTTCGCGCCGCTGCTGCAGGCGCTGGCCGTCTGGCGGCGCGCCGCGGGGCTCCAGACGGCGGCGCGTGCCTGCCTGTTCGGCGGGGCCGCGGCCGCGGCGGTATCGGCTCTGACCGGTTTTCTTGCGTCGAGCGAGTTCCGGAACCCGTGGCTGGAGACCCACGAGATGCTGGGCTTCACCACCGCGGGGCTGGCCGTGGTCGCGGCGGTCCTGTCGCTGTGGAAGGGGGGAGCCGAGCCGCGGAGCCGGGCCGGCCTGCTGACCCTGGGCGGCCTGTGCATCGCCGGCGGACTGGCCGCCACCACGGGCTACTTCGGCGGGCACATGGCCCACGGCCACGGCGAGCACGGCCCGTTCGCCTCCGGCGTGGCCGCCGGTGCGGAGTACGCGAACCTGCCCGCGGCGCTCGGCCCGGCCCACGACCGCTTCATGGAGAAGTGCTCGCTCTGCCACAGCCTGGACAAGCCGCTCACGGCCGACATCACGGCCGACGAATGGCCCGACATCGTGCGCACGATGGCGGAACGGAGCGACGGGGAGATCACGGCCGACGACCAGGCACTGATCGTCCGGTTCCTGCAGTTCCATGCCGCCCACCGCAGCCCCGGCCCGGTCCCGAACCCCGGACGGTAGGGGGTTTACGCGGGCACGCCGAGGCGCGCGAGGGTCTGGGCGAGCGCCTGCGGGTCCTCCGTCCCGTCGACGAAGACCGCGCGGACTTCCAGCTCGAAGCGCTCGCCGCGCCCCCCCGAGTCCTCGCCGGCCCGGCGCAGGAGCCGGGCGCCGTCGAAGCGCGCCAGCACCCGGTCCGCCATGCGCTCGGCGTCCGGCGCGACGCGGGCGGGGACGACCAGGCCGAGGGTCTCGGGACCGAGCCGCAACAGACGGTCGTGCGGCCGAAGGGCCCTCCGGATCCGCCCCAGTGCGGCCGCGAGGAGCCGCGACTCCGAGCGCGGCCCGTGCTCGCGCCGCTCGGCGCGCAGGTCCGGCATCGTCAGGAGCACGACCGCGGCGCCCGTCGGCCCGCCGTCGGGGGCCGCCCGACCGCGCGTGGCGATCGCGGTGGCGCTGCGGGCCAGCTCCTCGGCCCCGCAGGCCGTCAGCCCCGTCTCCGGATCGAGCTGTTCGGGCGGGGCTTCGACGCCGAGGCCGGCGGCGACGAGCTCGAGCGCGCCCGCGAGCCACGGCAGCTCGGGCGCGCCGCGCTCCTGGAAGAGGAACGTGAGCCCGCCGGTGCCTGCCGCCGGCGGACCGGGGAGCCACCACCATTCCCGGAGCGCGCGGAGCGGAGCCGCGGTGGACCGCAGCCGGCGACCCATGCGCACGTGCCGCACGGGCGTCTGCCCGGCAGCCGCCGGAGGGTGGCGCCGCGCCAGGCGCAGCACATGACTCTCGCGGATGCCGCGCGCCTCGAGCACGCGGTACCCGTCCGTCGACGGGGCGAGTACGGCGCCGCCCGAGAGGCCCGCGGCGCAGGTGGACAGGAGGGAATCGAGGAACCACCCGGGATGACCGTCGGGGCCCCCCAGGGCGACCGCGACGGGCAGGCCCAGGTGCGTCCGTGCCGGCGCCCGCAGCGACTCCAGCCTGCGTGCTGCCGCCGCCCCCGCCATCGCCCGTCGCAGCGCCCGTCCCAGCTCCGCATCCGCCGCGGGCCATTGCACCACGCCCACTCCGGCGATCGTATCGACCGTCCCGACCGTGCCCTCCGCGGCGAGGACGAGCGCCCCGGTCGGGGCGAGCGCCCGCAGCCGCGAGAGGGCGACCGGGACGGGGACGGCGGAGCGTCGCGGCAGGAAGAGCACCGCGTCCGCGTCGTCGAGCTCCCGTGCCTGCAGGACTTCGATCCGCTCGGCCTCCCTGGGCACCAGACCGAGCGCCGCGAGGCGCTCCGACGCCTGCGCGCGCAGCGTCCCGTCGCGCGCCACGATCAGCACCCGCGGGGCCTCGTCGCCGGCGGCCGGCGTCCGCTGCTCGTGCGCCGCCGCGGCGGCGCGCTGCCTGCGACGTTCGGGGGTCATGAGGCGGACCACTACACCAGGACCGGACTCGGCCGCCAGCCCCGGCGCTCAGGGCCAGGCGAGGTCGAGACGGAGGGACGCGCAGGTGCCGGCCGGCGCATCGACGAACAGGAAGTAGCTGCCGGCGGCGAGGTAGATGGACAGGTACGAGCCGCCGGGATCGTGGGGGCAGCCGGCCAGATCGTCGTTGCAGCCGAGCTCGGTCCCTGGGTCGGCGCACGTCGAGCGCAGGTACAGGACGGTGTCGGCGGCCGAGCCGTCGTTGCAGGTGTTGAAGACGACCAATCCCCCGACCGGCAACGTGAACGTGTAGACGGCATCGGGGCCGGTCGAGGGGCCGCACGAGCCTTCGCCGTCGTCTCCGCGCGGGCACAGGTCCACGGCGACCTCGGTCATGGAGGAATCCAGGACGATCGGATCGGCGCAGCTTTCGCCTGCCCCGGAGCATCCCTCGTCGGTCAGGCCGTCGCAGTCGTCGTCGACGCCGTCGCCACAGCTCTCGTGCGGCGGCGTGCAGTCGGCTGCGGCGGGCGGCGTGCAGTCCTCGGCGCAGGTCCCGGTGCCGAGCGAGCCGCAGGAGGTGGAGCACTCGAGGGTCGCGCCGGCGAGGCAGGCGAAGTCCTCGTCCGCCGCGCCGTCGCAGTCGTCGTCGACACGGTTGCACGTCTCGTGCGGCGGGAGGCAGGCGGCGCCGGACGGCGGCAGGCAGCCGGCGGTGCAGACTCCGTTTCCGGTGCTGCCGCAGGAAGTCCCGCAGGCGACGGTCGTGCCCGGGACGCACTGGCCCGGCTCCAGTTCGTCGGTGTCACCGTCGCAGTCGTCGTCCTCCCCGTTGTCGCAACGCTCGGACGGCGGCGAACAGGCGCCGGCGGCCGGCGGCGCGCAGGTCGTGGAGCAGGTCCCGTGGCCGGTCGAGCCGCACGAGGTCGTGCACTCGACGCGCGCGCCGGCGATGCACGGGAATTCCTCGTCGGTGTCGCCGTCGCAGTCGTCGTCGGCGCGGTTGCACGCCTCGTCGGGGGGGGCGCAATCCAGGCCGAGCGGCGGGAGGCATTCGGTCGTGCAGTCGCCGGTGCCACGGGAGCCGCAGACGGTCGTGCACGGGACCGACGAGCCCGGCGTGCACGCCGCGTCCTCGTCGGTGTCGCCGTCGCAGTCGTCGTCGATCCCGTTGCACTGGTCGTGCCCGGCCCGGCAGTCGTCCCAGACGCAGGCGTCGGAGCACGTCCGGCGTCCGGCGGTGCCGCAGTCCGTGGTGCAGGGTTCCGTCGCGCCGGCGGCGCAGACCAGGGGGTCGGGATGGACGGCAGGGTCGGCGTCGTCGCAATCGATCCGGCTGGTGCAGCATCCGCCGACCAGGGTTTCGCACGCTCCGTTGGCGTAGGTGTCGCCGTCCCCGTCGAACGGGTCTTCGCACGAGCCGTCCACCCATTCCCGGCGGTCGTCGCAGGTCTGCACCCGGGCGCCCGTGGCGCACACGCCGCAGGCGTTGGCGTGGAGGCGCGTCTCGCCCGGTTCGCAGGGACCGCCCGTGGTCGTCGGCTCCGGGCATCCGCCGGCCGTCCCGGCCGCCCACAGGCCGGCCGCCGCCGCTGCGGCCGCCCATCCCATCTTCGCTCGATGCATTTCCACCTCCCCGGACCTTCATCGGACGACTCGGCAAAGCGTAGCACGCCGGATACCGTCGCGCCGCCGGAGTCGGCTCCCCGGGGCTGAAGCGGGCCGCACCACGAAGCCCGCTTCGCGGGCTGCGGCGGGAGCCGGGAGTCCGGTCAGGTGCGGGTCCAGTCCGAATTCCAGAACTGACAACGTTTGTTGACCCGCCCCCGAGGCGCATGGTACGTAGGCGGGCGACGTACCGGCGGTTTCCGTCGCTTCGGACCGGGAAGGGAGGCGATGACCGTGCCCAGGAAGATCGGAATCGTTGACGACGCGGTGACGATGCGCACGGCGTTCGGGTTCACGTTCGCGGGGGAGGACCTTGGCCTGGAGGCCCATTCCTTCGCGACCCCGGACGAGGCGATCAAGTCGGGCGAATCGCTCGAGCTGCTTTTCGTGGACACGAAGATCGGTGCGGAGGACGGCTACGCGGCGTGCGCGAAGCTGCGCGGGCAGCCGACCTTCTCCGGCACGCCGATCGTGCTCTTGTTCGGGCCGTGGGAGACCTTCGACGAGGCGCGGGCGCGTGCCTGCGGCGCCGTCGGCGGCATCCAGAAGCCGTGGGAATCGGAAGACATGATCCTGAAGACGCAGGCATTCCTGTCGGCGACGCCGCCGCCCGTCATGGCAGGCGCCGCCGCGGCAGCGCCGGCCCCCGCTCGGCCTGCGCCGCCGCCCGCCGCGGCAGGGCCCGTGGCCCGGCCGGTGGCACCGGGGGCGCCCGTCCCTCCGGCCTCCGCGCAGCGGGTGCCGACCCAGATCCAGATCCCCGGCCGGCCGGGACCGTTCCCGGGCGCGGCCCCGGTCAGACCGGCGCCCGGAGCGCCGACGGCCACCCACGCTCCCATCGGACCGCGCCCCGCTGCCGGACTGGCCCCCGCGCGGCCCGCCCCGGCACCGGTCGCCTCGCCGATGCCGTTGCGCGAGTTCGCCCAGGCGGTCTCCCCGGCGGCAGCGAAGGCCGTGGAGCAGAAGGTCGCGGCGGAGGTGCCGGGCCTTACGCCCGAGCAGATGCAAGCGGTCGTGAAGTTGATTTCGCGCGAGGTGATCGAGCAGGTCGCCTGGGAGGTCGTTCCCGATCTGGCCGAGACCATCATCCGCGAGCAGCTCCAGGCGCTGCTGAAGGAGTAGCGAACAGCCCGTGCCCATCGGAAATCGGTCCTACGATCCACAAGACTTCGAATCCCGCATCTACCAGTTCTGGCTCGATCGCCGGGCGTTCGAGGCCGACGACGCGGCTCCACGGGAGCCGTTCTCCATCGTCATTCCGCCGCCGAACATCACCGGCTCGCTGCACATGGGCCATGCGCTGACCGCGACGATCCAGGACACGATCGTCCGCTACCAGCGCATGCTCGGCAAGAACGCCCTCTGGCTCCCGGGCACCGACCATGCCGGCATCGCCACCCAGATGGTCGTCGAGAGGAACCTCGCGAAGACGGAGAAGCTCTCCCGCCACGACCTGGGCCGCGAGAAGTTCGTGGAGCGCGTCTGGGAATGGCGCAAGCAGTACGGCGGCCGCATCACCGAGCAGCACAAGTCGCTCGGGGCGTCCGTCGATTGGCGGCGCGAGCGTTTCACGCTGGACGAGGGGCTCTCCCGCGCCGTGCGCGAGGCGTTCGTGCGCCTGTACGAGGATGGGCTGATCTACCGCGCCGAGCGGCTGATCCAGTGGTGCCCGCGCTGCCGGACGGCGCTGTCCGATCTCGAGGTCGTCCACGCCGAGACCAAGGGCGAGCTGTGGTCCTTCGCGTATCCTCTCGCCGACGGGTCCGGCGAGATCGTGGTCGCCACGACCCGCCCCGAGACGATGCTCGGCGACACCGCTGTTGCCGTCCATCCCGACGACGAGCGCCATCGGGCCCTGATCGGCCGGGCGGTCCGCCACCCGATCCTCGACCGCACGTTCGCGATCATCGGCGACCCGATCCTCGTCGACCCCAAGTTCGGCACGGGCGCCGTGAAGGTGACGCCCGCGCACGACCCGAGCGACTTCGAGTGCGGCAGGCGGAACTCGCTGCCGCTGATCAAGATGCTCGACGAGGACGCCAAGGTCACGTCCGCCGGCGGCCCCTTCGCGGGACTGGATCGGACGAAGGCCCGCGAGGCGGTCAAGGAGAAGCTGACGGAGCTGGGGCTGTTCCGCGGAACGAAGGAGCACGTCCACGCCGTCGGCCGCTGCCAGCGCTGCGAGACGGTCGTCGAGCCGATGGTCTCGACGCAGTGGTTCGCGAACATGAAGCCGCTGGCCGAGCCGGCGATTGCGGCGGTACGCGAAGGGAAGACCGTCATCCTTCCCGAACAGTGGACGAAAACGTACTTCCACTGGCTCGAGGGAATCCAGGACTGGTGCATCTCGCGCCAGCTCTGGTGGGGCCACCGCATCCCGGCCTGGTACTGCGCCTGCGGCGAGACGATCGTCGCGCGGGAGGCGCCGGCGAGGTGCCCGAAGTGCGGTGGCGCCGACCTCCGGCAGGACGAGGACGTGCTGGACACGTGGTTCTCCTCCGGGCTCTGGCCCTGCTCGACGCTGGGCTGGCCCGACAAGACGCCCGCTTTCCGGACCTTCTACCCGACCTCGGTCATGGAGACCGGTTTCGACATCCTCTTCTTCTGGGTCGCGCGGATGATGATGATGGGCCTGCGGATGACGGGCGAGGTCCCCTTCCGCACGGTGGTGCTGCACGGCATGGTCCTGGACGCCCAGGGCCACAAGATGAGCAAGACCCGCGGCAACGCCATCGACCCGCTCGACGTCACCGCCAAGTTCGGCACCGACGCCCTGCGCTTCACGCTCGCCTCCTACTCCGCCCAGGGCCAGTCGATGAAGCTCGACCCCAAGCGCATCGAGGGCTACCGGTTCTTCTGCAACAAGATCTGGAACGCCGTGCGCTTCATGGAAGGGGCGCTCGGGGAGGGCCCGCTCGGCCCCGTCCCGGCCCGGCCCGTCGATCTGGGGAACCGCTGGATCCTGTCGCGCCTGGACGAGACCACCGCCGCCGTGCGCGCCGCCCTCGACGGCTTCCGCCTGGACGAGGCTTGCGCCGCGCTGTACTCGTTCACCTGGCGCGAGCTGTGCGACTGGTACATCGAGTGGACCAAGCCGGCGCTGTACGCACGCGATCCGGCGACGGCCGCGGTCAAGGAGGAAACGCGTTCGACGCTGCAGCACGTCGTCGAGTCGACGCTGCGCCTGTTGCACCCCGTGATCCCGTTCCTGACGGAGGAGCTGTGGCAGGAGATGCCGCGCAGCACGCACTCCTTCGCGCCCGGTGCGTCCGTACCCGGGGCCGTCGTCCCGACGCTCGCGCGGGCGCCCTACCCCGCCGCCGACCCCGCCCGCCGCGACGTCGACGCGACGAGGCGCTTCCAGGCGCTGCAGGATCTGGTCACCACGGTCCGCAGCGTCCGGGCCGAGTACAACATCGCCCCGTCGCAGCGCATCACGGCCCGCGTCGTGTTCGGGCCCGAGGCCGGGGGAGACCTGCGGTGGCAGTTGGCGCCCGAGGTCGTCGGACGCATCGGCATCCTGTGCTCGGCGGACGTGACGGCGGCCTCGCCCGGCGACGACCTCAGCGGGCATGCGCTCGGGGTGGCCGGCAAGGTCACCGTTGCCGTCCCGCTGGCCGGAATCGTCGACGTCGGCGCGGAACGTGTGCGGCACGAGAAGGAGCTGGCCAAGGTGCGCAAGGAGCTGGAGGGTCTGGAAAAGCGCTTGGCGAACCCCGAGTTCACGGCCAAGGCCCCGGCCGAGGTCGTGGCGGAGATGCGCGAGCGCATCGGGCACTCGCGTGACCGCTGTTCCCAGATCGAGGATGCGATCCAGCGCCTGGCCCAGCTTGTCTGAGGCCATCCGCCGTCCGAACCGGTCGAGGTCGTCGGCTACCGCGCGCGCGAGAAAAAGAGACTGGAAGTCCGATTCGGAACGGGGTATACAGGGGTTGCCAATCGCCCATGTGACCGTTCGGTCGAGGGCGCAAAAACCTACCCGTTCCTTTCCTTCCTGGCCCGTCTAACCAACGGGTCGCTGCCCGGCGCGAACGGGCGCCGGGCAGGCCTTGTCGATCGGAGTGCGGGAAGAGCGGGAAGTGCGGGAAGAGCGGGAAGTGCGGGGTCACGGGAGGTCGAGCGGGACGGTGTAGCGTTCCTGCTGCGCGCGGAAGCGTGGCAACGAGAGGCGCTCGATCTGCGGCTTGAGGCAGTTGGCCAGGGCGGAGTCGGCGGGGGTCGTCATCACGTCCACAACCTGTCCCTCGCCGGTCGCGGTGATCGAGATCTCGAGGTGCGACAGCGTCGGACGCCGCCGTCCGGCGTCATCCAGGCACGTCGCGTAGCTCTCGCGGCCGCCCAGCACGGCCGCCGCGAACTCCTCCGTACCCGCCCGTTCGGGCAGCCCCTGCAAGGCGGTGGCCGCGAGCCGCCGGTTCTCGACGATGGACCGCACGGTGTTCGCCAGGCCCGGCGGCGCGAACGGTCCCTCCGTCCACCCCTCCAGGAACGCCAGGCCCGCCTCGCCGCCGTGCACCGCGATGCCCGTCGCCGCCGCCTCCAGCACCGGCAGCGCGCCCGCGAACTCCGTGTCCGCTCCGTACAGCCGGAGGAACGTCTCCAACGGCTGGACGACGCCCGGGTCGCCGAGCGCCACGACGCTGCGCACGAGCATCTCCATGGCGTCGGGCGGCGTGTTGGGATCCAGCAGGTGCTCCGCCAGCGCGGACGCTGCGCCCCTCGCGTTCATGCTGCGCAGGGCACCGGCGATCACGCCGACGGGCGGCGCCGGAAGGTCGAGGAGGAAATCGTAGTGGTCCGCCAGCGCCTGGATCAGGAACGCGTCGCCCCCCGCACGAAGCTGCAGCGCGTGGGCGGCCTCGTTGCGCAGCTCCGCCGGCATCTGCGGCTCGCGGAGCACCTGGAGGAGGTCGCGCGAGACGTCCGGGTCGGTCGACCGGCCGAACAGCGACAGGATCAGCTTGCGCACGGGAACGACCTGCGCGTCCGGGTCCAGGAGGGCGTCCAGCACCTGCCGGCGGTACGTGCCCTCGCGCGGCGCTCCCGCGCCCGGGTCCCAGCCCGCCACGGCGATGCCGGCGCGCGCGACACCGAGCCCGAGCTCCCCGGTCCACGCGTCGCCGCCGTCCGAGGCCCGCAGGAAGCGCATCGCCCCGGATTCCTCGACGACGAACACGCCGCCCGGCACCGCCGCGACCTCCGACACCGTCCCGTCCAGGCCGCGCACCCAGACCAGCGAGCGGTCCTCGGGCCTCATCGCCACGACGTAGCGGTAGTAGACGAAATAGAGCAGCCCGTCGGCGAACGCGACCTTCCGGTCGTCCGCCACGGCGGCCGGGTACCAGGCGAGCCGGGCCCGGGACCGCGCGTTCACCTTGCCGTCCCCCGCCCCCGCGAACCCGTCGGGCCACAGCTCCGGCTCGCCCGGGAACGACGGATCGGACCACTCGAGCGGCAGATAGGCCGAGCCGTCCCGGCGCCCCGACGAGCTGCGTCCCGTGAGGCGGAAGACACCCTTGCTGCCGTAGAACACCCCTTCCGGCGCGGCGAAGACGTACGAGACCATCTCGTCGCCGATCACCAGGCGGAAGAGCTCGCTGCCCGTCGCGGCGTCGAGGGCCGAGACGTTCTGGCGATCCCACGGGATGAACGCCACGCCGCCGGACAATGCCGGCGCGCCGAGCAGCTTGTCCGCGTCCATCGGCGAGACGACGTTCGCCAGCTCCTCGTCCATCAGCCAGATGCGCCCGCTGCGGAACGACGCGGCCACGGCACCGGCGCCCGAGCCGGCCGTCGCCGCCACCATCCCGCCGTCGATCGCGACGCCGTAGAGCACGAGGCCGTCAAGGCTCCTGGCGCCCAGGCGCTCGCCGGTCGCCAGCGAGAGCGAGACCAGCTCGCCTCCCGACTGGATGACGGTGACGCCGCCGCCGACGAAGGGCGGCGAGTCCACGGCGAGGTCTGCGTTCCACAGCACGGCCTTGGCCTCGACATCGTACGCCACCAGTCCGGGTACCTCGCCGAGCTTCGTGGCGACGACGATCGGCTTGCCGGAGGTCGTCGGGGGCCGGGCAGCCGGCGTCGGATCCGGCAGCCGGGCGAGCACCATGTTGACGTCGCTCTCGCGGTTGTCGGGGAACAGGTTCGTGAACGGATTGCCGGGGCCGCAAGCCGGTCCGGCGAGGGTCAACGTCACGACGACGCTCCCAAACCGAACCGCACCCTTCAGGGTGCGGCTCCACGGGCCGCAACAGCCGCGGGCTGAAGCCCGCGGTTCGGATCCGGGATTTCGGCGGAGCATGGACATGGAACCTCCACGGGATGTCGACGGCTGCGGCCGACCGCCGGCCGTCGTCCGGGGCCCTAGATCGGCGGCAGCTCGTCGGGGTACTCGTCCGGGTTCGTCGTCGGAGGCGTCGTCCCCGTGCCCGGAGTCCCCGGAGGCGGGGGCGGAGGCAGTGGCGTCGTGCCCGTCCCCGGTACTCCCGGAGGCGGAGGCGGAGGCAGTGGCGTCGTACCCGTGCCTGGAATGCCCGGCGGCGGGGGTGGAGGCAAGGGCGTCGTACCCGTGCCTGGAATCCCGGGCGGCGGGGGTGGAGGCAAGGGCGTCGTACCCGTGCCTGGAATCCCGGGCGGCGGGGGCGGAGGCAAGGGCGTCGTACCCGTCCCCGGAATCCCGGGCGGCGGGGGCGGAGGCAGCGGCGTCACCGACACGCCCGTGCCGGGCAGGCCGGGCGGCGGGGGCGGAGGCGCGATCGGACCCACCGGCGGCAACGGTGCCAACGGACCCACGGGCGGCAGCGGGACCTCGGGACCGATCGGCGGCACCGGCACCGTCGAGCCGGGCTCGGGCCCCGTGATCGCCGGTCCCTCGCCGGTACCGATGTTGATCGTGAACTGCGCGCGCTGCGAGCGATCGATGAAGTGCGGGAACTGGATCTGCGTCAGGACGTTGGCCAGGCACTCCTTCAGCTCCGCGTCGTCCGCGGGGAGCACCGAGAGCTCGCTCGCCTGCCCGGAGTTGGAGAGCGCCCAGACCATGCGGATCTGGGCCAGCGTCGGCGAACGGTCCATCTTGGCCCGGACGCACGGGGCGATGTCGGCCTGGTGGGCCGACATCACCTGCCCGATCTGCTCGCGCGAAAGCGTCTGCGGCAGGACCTCCGCCACCGTCGGCGTCTGGCTGGCCGCCGCGGCCGCCTCGGCCGCCAACCGCGCGGCCTCCGCCTCGGCGACCTTCGCCTCCTCGATCTGCCGGTAGCGATCCTCGATGTGCAGCTTCAGGCCCGGCAGCGTGTGGCCGCTCGAGATGAGGTTGTCGAGGAAATGGCGTTCGGGGTCGCCGCCGTACTTGAGCAGCCCGTCGGCCAGCGCGTTGAGCGCGTTGGTGTTCTGCGCGAAGGCGGAATCGGCGTGGTACAGCGTCAGGTACGACTCGAAGGTGCTGATCAGGCTGGCGTCGCCCAGCTCGACCAGCGCCTGCGCGACCTCCTGGAGATCCTCGATGGGGGTTTCCGGGTCGAGCAGGTGGGCGACGAGGCCGGTGACGGCCTGGCGGGCGCCCATCGCGACCAGCGCCTGGGCGACGACGCCCATCGGCGGGGCTTGCGTGTTCATGAGGTAGTCGGTGTGCGTGTCCAGGGCCCCGACGAGGTGCTCGGCGCCGTGGGAGCGCGAGGCGAGGGCGGCGCGGGCCGAGTCCTTGAGCGCCTGGGGAGAGGTGCGCTGGGCGTAGACGTCGAGGATGTCGCGCGTGACCTCGGGGTCATCCAGCTTCGCCAGCTCGCCGATCGCGTACTGGCGGAACGGGAGCAGGCGGTTGTCCTGGTCGAGGATCACCTGGAGGAGCTGGAAGCGCATGGACTGCATCGGCTGGGTCGCGGCCGGGGGCGGGTTGAAGCCGACGATGTCGTAGGCCGCCGACGCGACCTCGACGCCGAGCGACGCCTGCCAGTCGGGCTGGCCGACCTGGGGCGAGAGGCGGACCAGACTGCCGGGGCTGTCCAGGAGGAACACGCCGGACGGTTCGACGGAGATCGCCTCGATGTCCTCCGTGTGGCGGTAGATCCAGCGCATCGCGCCGGTCGTCGCGTCGTAGGAGACGACGAAGCGGAAGTACAGCAGGTAGACCGCGTTGTGCTCCAGCGTGGCGCCGCTGCCGGCGGGATCGAAGGCCGGGGCGATGAAGTAGCGGATCTTCTCGCGTGCGTTGCGCCCGCCGGTGGCCTCGCCGAACGAGTCCGCCCACAGTTCCGGGTTCCCCGGGATGCCCGCGATCGGCGGCTCATAGTACGTCGAGCCGGTCTTGGTGCCGGCCCAGGATTTGCCGTCGAAGCGGTAGAGCCCGCGGCTGCCGTAGAAGACGCCGAGCGGCCCGGCCGCGACGAAGTTGATCACGTCGTCCTCGGTCCGGACGCGGGCGATCTCGTCCTGCGTCTCGCGGTCGATGACGGTGATGTCCTGCCGGTCCCAGGGGACGAAGAGCAGGCCGCCCAGGGCGGCCGGCCGCCCGAACAGCTTGCTGGTCTGGAACTTGAAGGCGGTCCAGCCGGAGTCCGCGTTGACCGCGAGGAGGCGACCGACGTGGGAGACGCTGACGCCGGTCGAAATGTAGACGTACTTCTCGTCGTACGCGACGCCGAAGAAGCTCATCCCCTCGGTATCGACGCGCCACATCTCCGAGCCGTCGGCGAGGCGCAGGGAGACGACCTCGGTGCCGCTCTGCACGATGACCGCGCGATCGGTGAGCGTCGGCCGGGAGGCGACCGGCATGTCCTTGGTCCACAGCATCGCGGCGGCGGCGGGGTCGTACACGAAGACGCCCGGCGTGCCGTAGCGGATGCCGGCGATCAACGGGCGCCCGAACTGGTTTGCGGGCGCCTGCACGGCGCTCGGCGCCGGGAACCGCGCGACCACCTTCGCGACGTCCGCCTCGACGTTGTCGGCGAAGAGGTTGCCGAAGACCGTCGGCGCGGCGATCCCGCCGAACAGCTCCTCGCACCCCGCGGCCGGAACCAGGAGTGCCGCTGCCAGCGCGAGCCGGGCGGCACGGACCGACGAATCACGACCCAGCACGAATGACAGCCGCCGCATGGTTCCCTCCTCAAATCGCATCCGGGATGATCCGGATGACCCGCTGCGCCTCATCCTTCACCTTCTGCGACAGCCCCGGGGGCGGGGACGCGAGCAGGTTGGTCAGGAAGCGTTTCACGTCGGGCCCCGCGGTTTCTTCCAGCTTGTGGATGAGGTCGATCTTCGCGTCGTCGGAAAAGTCCGACCGCCGCAGGAACTCGTCGAAACCGGGGAGAATTTCCGAAAGTTGTCGCCGTCCGAGGTACTCCGCCAGGCGCTGCGCCTCCGCCGGGCCGCCCAGCTTCCCGATCGCCACCGCCGCCTCCGGGACGTTCCGATCCCAGGCCAGGAACAGCACGTCCAGCGCTCCGCGGTCGCCGTGCTCGCCCAGCGCCATCGCCGCCGCGCCGCGCACGCGGTCGTTCGAGTCGCGCAAGGCCTGCCGCAACGCCTCGTTGACCTTGTCGGCCACCCGGGTCGAGGTGATCATCGCGATCGATTGGACCGCCAGACGGCGCACGCGCGCCCGGCGGTGCCGCATGTACTCGATCAGGACGTCCACGGACTCGGGGTCGGAGATCGCGCCCAAGGCCTGGATGGCGGCGTGCGTGACGTCGTCGGGTGGCCCGGCGCGCAGGAGGCGGATGAGGGGCTGGGTCGCCCGCGCGTCGGCGAATTCCGCGAGCTGCCCGATCGCGTTGAGCACCGTCACCAGATCGGGATCCTGGAGCGACGCGATCGCGGCATCCAGTGCGACGCGGTCCACGGGGGGCCGGTCCGGAGTCTCCGACCCGCCACGCCCCTGAGCGACCGCCGTAGAGGCTGCGAGCGATCCGACGAGGATTCCGAGGAAAAGCAGACGCATGACCCTGTTCCTCCTGAGCGAGAAGCACTCGAACGTCGGGTGTGTTAGCAGGCTTCCCCCAGAGGATCAAGTGCGCCTTCCGACTTACCGCTGAGACGTTGAGGACGCTGAGAGGAACGCTGAGAAGGCGGGGGAAGCGCAAGCGCGAGCGACCGCTGATGGAGGTCCGGGGTGTGGGTGCCGTGGCGCGGCGGGGCGCCGCGCCACGGACTCCTCCGCTGCCGGGTGGAACCATGGACGGTTGGACATCGATCTGGCGCGCGAATTGGGGGGGAAGATGCCCTTGCCGGCGGTCCGTCGCCTGCGGTTGTCACGTCGCGGCCCGATTCCTATGTTCCCCGGGGCTTGGAGGTCTGCCATGGACAACACGATCGCCGCCCCGCCGCCCCCCCGCAATGAAAACCCACTCGAGTTCGCCCCGGACTCCCCGGAGCGGCTCGGCCTGTCGCGCGCGTTGGAGATGCTGTCGGGGGGGCCGACCGACATCCCGGCACGCATCGACGACCGGATGGTGGTCGAGGGCGAGGCGCGGGGCGAGCAGCGGGTGCCGCACCGGCACGAGCAGGTGGCTGCGCGTTTCCCGCTGCTCGGCGAAGCGGCGGTCTCCTCGGCCATCGCGGGCGCGCTCCGGGCGCAGCGGGCGTGGGCGGCGACGGCGTGGGAGGACCGGGCGGCGATCTTCCTGCGGGCCGCCGAGCTGGCGACTGGGCGCCACCGGTTCCTGCTGGACGCCGCGACGATGCTCGGCCAGGGGAAGACGGTGTTCCAGGCGGAGATCGACGCGGTGTGCGAATTGGCGGACTTCTGGCGGGTGCAGGTCCCGATCGTGGCGCGCATCCTGGCCGACCAGCCGCCGGGGGGCCGGGGGGAGTGGACCCGGATGGACTACCGTCCGCTGGAGGGGTTCGTGCTCGCCGTCTCCCCGTTCAATTTCACGGCGATCGCAGGCAACCTCTCCACCGCGCCGCTGCTGTTGGGCAACGTCGTCGTCTGGAAGCCCGGTAGCGACGCCGTGCTCGCCGCCCACGTCGTCCACGCCATCCTTCGCGAGGCGGGTCTGCCGCCCGGCGTCCTCCAGTTCGTCCCGGCGGCCGGCGAAACCGTGGCCCGCACGGCGCTGCGGCACCCGGCGTTGGCCGGCGTCCACTTCACCGGCAGCACGGACACGTTCCGGGGCATCTGGAAGATGGTCGGGGAGAACGTCGACCGCTATCGGTCTTTCCCGCGCCTGGTGGGCGAGACGGGGGGCAAGGGGTTCGTGTTCGCCTACCCGGACGCCGACCCGGACGCCCTGCGAGTGGCCCTGATCCGCGGGGCCTACGAGTACCAGGGGCAGAAGTGTTCGGCGGCGAGCCGCGCCTACCTGCCCAAGTCGCTATGGGATCGGATTCGTCCGCGGCTGATCGAGGAGATCGGGTCCATCCCGATGGGGGACGTCGCCGACCTGCGCAACTTCATGGGCGCGGTGATCAACCGGCAGTCGTTCGAGCGGCTGCGGGACCGGATCGAGCGGGCGCGGACCGATCCGGCGACGACCATCGTCGCCGGGGGCGAGACGGACTCTCGCGTCGGGTGGTTCGTGCGCCCGACTTTGATCCGCACCACGGACCCCCGGCACGCGCTGATGCAGGAGGAGTTGTTCGGGCCGGTGCTGACGCTGTTCGTCTACGACGACCATGCGGAGGAGGATGCGCTGGAGCTGTGCGCGGAGACCAGCCCGTACGCGCTGACCGGCGCGGTGTTCGGGGCGGACCGGCGGCGGTTGCGACTGGCGGAGGACCGGCTGCGCTGGTCGGCCGGCAACTTCTACCTCAACGACAAGCCGACGGGCGCGGTGGTGGGCCGGCAGCCGTTCGGCGGCGGGCGGGCCTCCGGCACGAACGACAAGGGCGGGAGCATGCTCAACCTGTTGCGGTGGACCGGCGCGCGGACGATCAAGGAGAACCTTTCGCCGCCGACGGAGTGGTCCTACCCGCACCAGGGGTCGGAGTGAAGGGCGAGAGCGGCGGACCTGCTATTCGAGCAGCTCGTCCGCCGACCCGATGAGTGCGGCCCGGCGGAGCAGGCGGTCCAGCTCGGCGGGCTCGCGGCAGCCACGCACGCGGACTGCGACGCGCTCGGGCGTCGCGAGGCCGCGCGCCGCCAGTACGGCCAGGATCGCCTCGGCCTTGCCCTCGGCCCTGCCTTTGGCCTCGCCCTCGGCCTTGCCCTCGGCCCGGCCCTGGTCCACCAGCCGCCGGAATAGCTCGCTCTGGTATTCGTGGCTTGTGCTCATCCATTCCTCCAACGCCCGCCGCGCCAGCTCCGGCAGGCGGCTGAGCATGAGGTCAATGTAAGTATAGCGCTCCGGAAGCCGCTGCGACAGGACCACCTCGGTCGCCACCTTGCAGATCGCGGGCCCTTCCGGATCCCTCGCGTGCGCCAGCGCGCTGAGCACCGCCAACTCGGGCGCCGCGCGTGCCGCCCGCGGGTCGGTCATCGAAGGGATGTCCCTCGGTCCGGCGACGACCGGCCGCAGTTGCATTCCGCCCATCTCGATCGAGCGAGCGCACCAGGACGCCACCGCCTCGTCTACCGCCACGACCAGCAGCCAGACCGGACAGCGCAGCCGGCGCCATAGCGCCGCCACGTACTGCGGCCAGGAGCCGCGCTTCTCGTCATCCATCCCGAGCTGGACCTCGACCACGATCGCCAGCTCCGTGCACGGAGCCCCCAGCTCCACAACCAGATCGGCCCGGTACTCGGGCGGCCGAAGCTCGGAGAACGTTTGCGAGCCGGTCCGGACGGCGGCTGCCGCGGCGGGGGCGATGCGGACGTGCGACACGCGGCCGAGCAGTTCGGCTGCGAGCGCGGGGCGGGTGCGGAGGAGGTCGATCAGTTGCTCATGCAGAGGCGAGGGCATCGTGCGGTCGAGGCAGAGCATTGGCCGTGCCAACCGTCGCCATGCGAAACCAGGCGGAATTGTCGCCCTCGGATCGGCGGCCGCCTGGCGGCCGCCGGCGGTCCGCCGGCGGAGCGAGTGCAGCGTCGCGTGATCCCGCTCTGTTGGAGAGGACGAAGTGCGGCACGGCGAATGCACCGTCGGATCGCGGAGGTCACCACCCTTGTCGCTGGCGCGCCAGATCCTCGCCAGTTCCACCTACCGCACCAGCCGCCGGACGCTCGACCGCATGCTCCTCCCGCGGCCCGACGGCTTCGTCACCCAGGTCTTCCTGTACTGCCTCGCCTACACGGGGTCCGCGCGACGACGATGGAAGACACGATCGCCCTGCCCCCTCCGTCCGGGAACGAGTCCCCGCTCGAGTTGGCCCCCGGCTCGCCGAAGCGCCCCGAACTTGTGCGCGCTGGAGGTGCTGTTGCGGGGACCGACCGAGGTCCCGGCGCGAATCGACGACGACCATCGCCGCCGGCGGCAAGACGGACTCGCGGGTCGGGTGGTTCGTGCGTCCGACGCTGATCCGCACCACCGACCCCCGGCATGCGTTGATGCAGGAGGAGCCGTTCGGGCCGGTGTTGACGCTGTACGTGTACGACGACCACGCCGAGGAGCATGCGCTGGAGCTATGCGCGGAGACCAGCCCGTGCGCGCTGACCGGCGCGGTGTTCGGGGCGGACCGGCGGCGGTTGCGACTGGCGGAGGACCGGCTGCGCTGGTCGGCCGGCAACTTCTACCTCAACGACAAGCCGACGGGCGCGGTGGTGGGCCGGCAGCCGTTCGGCGGTGGGCGGGCCTCCGGCACCAACGACAAGGGCGGCAGCATGCTCAACCTGCTGCGCTGGACCGGGGCGCGAACGATCAAGGAGAACCTCTCCCCGCCGACCGAGTGGTCGTATCCGCACCAGGGGTCGGAGTGAAGGGCCGGAGCCCCGCTCGCCCGCGTTCCGCCCCGCAGCCGGCCGCCGCACTGCCCGGCGGAGGAGCGTGTCACGCCGGTAGAGGCCGGCGGCCAGCGGTGGCGCAGTTGGTGTCTCTGGCGTATCCACTTGACCGAATTGGTCTTCCGGATCCCCAGCGATCGAATGTCCACCACCACGCGTCGTCTCCCTCGCTCAGGTCTTTGCATGAGCCAGCTCGAAACCACGTTCTGCCTTCGACGCGGGCGCGGAAGTAGAGCCAGCCGGCGGGGCCGCAGCCCGTCGAGTCGACGCAGACGCCGGGAAGCTGGAAGGTCTCGCCCGGGCCGCTGGTGAGGATCTGCACCAGCTCCTGGCCGCCGTTGTACTTGAAGCGGTCGTTGGCGAGGCCGCCCGAGGGGTCGAGGTAGGTCGGCATGCCCTTGTCGAGCTGCCGGGCGATGAACGGTGCCGCGAGGTCCCAGCCGATGCCGAGTGGTCCGTTGCCGCCGCTGGAGGAGTAGGTGATCGCGAGGCTGGGTTGCGCGCCGGCGCGGCCCGGCGGCAAGGCGATGGGGATGGAGAAGGTGGCCGTTCCGGTGTTGAGCTGTGGGGAGAACGACTCGCCCATGCCTTCGATCTTGCCCTCGCCCGAGGGGAGGGGGATGACCTGCGGCTTGACGGCGGAGCGGTCCTCGCCCGTGGGAAGAGAGGCCGGCGAGGGGCGGCCGTCAGCGGGGTCGGTGCGATCGGCGTCGGGGGCGAGATCCGATCGCGGTTCTTCCGCGTGTCCGGCGGCATCGCGGCGGGTTTCGGCGGCGAGGTCATCGCGAAGGCCGCCGGGGCCGGCGTCGACATCGATGTCGACATCATCATCATCGACGCCCCACCAGCCGTCGTCGGTGTCGGAATCCTCGTCGCCGTCCTGGGAGTACCAGCCCTCGCCGTTGCGAAGGCGTTCGAGGGCATCCTCGGCGAGAAGGCGCGGGTCCTCGGTGGCTGCCGAGGTGGGTGTGGGAGGCTGTGGGTTGCTGGTCTGCGCGGGGACGGATTTCGCGCAAAGGACGCAAAGAACCGCAAAGGACGCAAAGGGGATCCTGTTTCTTTGGGTTTCCCTCTTGGCGCCCTTGGCGTCCTCAGAGCCCTTTGCGCCCTTTGCGCGAAATCCCCTGTCCGGTTCGCCGCAGATCATGATGGCTTGCCCCTTCATTCGAGCACCCATCCCGCGGGGAGGTACCGCGCTCGCACTTCGTCGAGGCCGCCTGAGCCGTCGGCGCCGCTCCAGTCGGTCCAGACGATGGCGAGCGGGCCGGTGCCGGAAACTCCGCCGCTCTTCGTGCGAATCGGGCCTGGACCGCTGGGGCCTCCGCCGCCGAACGCCGCGGAGGGCGTCTCCTGGGCGTCGAAGGTCGTGGTGTTGAGCAAGACGTCGGCCGGCGAAATCACCTCGGCTCGACATGGGCCGCCTTCGCAGGTCACGCCGAGGCGAACGCCCGAGATGGCGGTGGAAGAGACGTCAGCGAGACGCGGCGTGCCGCGAGGCTCTTCGACCCAGATCGCGACCATCCTCTCACCGTCCGAGGCGAGGCTGGGCGCGAACTGGGAGGGCTCCTCGGGCCGAGGAGTTGGGGGAGGGACCACGGCGTGCGGGAATACGACCTCGGTGGTGCCATCGAACGAGCCATCCGCGAAGATGAAGTTGCCCCGCACTGTGAGGCGTCCGTCGACTTCCATGTCGGTCCAGGCGACGACCCAGCCGGGCTCCTCCATTTCGACCGCTGCCACGCTGGGCTCGTACTGTTCGTACTGCACCCGGGTGTTCACGACGAAGTCGAGAGCAGGATCTGACGTGCCGCCCGTTCCCACGACGGCGCCGCCGGCGCCGAAGACTCGGGCGCGGATGGCCGACCCCGACGGTGCATCTGCCGTCTCCGTCTCGCTCCCGTCGCTCCAGGCGATCAGGAATCCGCCAGTGGACAGGGCCGCAACGGATGGCTCGGCCTGGGCGCCGATGGTCGTGCTGTTCGCGAGGGCGTCGGAATCGAAGCCCGGTGCGGGGGTGCCGTCCCCCATGAACAGGCGGTAGCGGATGCCGGACAGATCCCACGGATCTCCCGTTTCGCCGTACCGGCTCCAGTCTTCCCAGGCGAGAACGAAGGTCTCGTCGGTCATTCCGGGCAGGATCGCCACGGTGGGGTTGAGCTGGGCTTCGCCGACGGTGGTGTTGGCGAGAATGGGGTCGCCGCAGGTCACGGTCAGGTCGGTTGTACCTTCGCCTCGAACGACGGCGGCGGGGGCGTCGCAGATCGCGAAGTAGATGTCGACATCTTCTCCGTCGGGATCCGCGCCGTAGCCTTGCCACGCGACGACCAAGCCCCCACGGGAGAACGCGGCCATGACGGGGCGCTCTTGCGGCAGCGGCGCCCCGCCGAACATGGCGTCGCCGGTCACGACGACGTCCCCACCGATGATGCCGGTTGCGGGGTCGATGGCGCGGATCATGATGTCGGCGTAGGACGGATCGTCGTCCTGGTCCTGGGTCCACGCGACGACGAGCTTGCCGTCGCTGAGCACGGCAACGGTGTGGTCCGCGGGGCCGAGCTCCTCGCGACCGTCGTCGCCCGCGGAGGGGGACACGTCGCTGACGACGAAGTCCGTGGTCGTGCAATCGGCCGCGCAGCCGACGAGGGGATGTGGCGGGTCGCATTCTTCGGTCGCGTCCACGAATCCGTCGCCGCAGCCGCGGGGGATGCAGAGGCCCGTGACGCAGATCTCGTCGATGTCGGAGAGCACGTCGCAGCCCGTGCCGTCCGGCTCGACGACCTCGATGCAGCCGGCGGCCAAGTCGCAGCGCGAGGAGTGGCAGATGGCGGGCGCCGGGCAGAGCAGGTCGTCGGGAAGAGCCTGACATCCGAGCTCGGGGTTGCATACGTCCACGGTGCAGGCGACGCCGTCGTCGCAGAACTCGTCGTGTGGGGTGCTGAGGCATCCGGCCGTCGCGTCGCAGGTTTCGAGCGTGCAGGTGATGTCGTCGGCGCACCGTTCGTCGTACAGCTCGACGGCGCAGCGGTCTGCGTCCTCGTCGCAGGTGGCATCGGTGCAGGCGACCTCGTCGTCGCAGTCGGCGGGTGTGCCCAACCGGCAGTCCAGGACCGGGTCGCAGAACTCGTCCCCGTCGCACCAGGCGCCGTCGTCGCCGGCGCACCTGACCAACCCGTTGGCGAGCCACTCGATCGTGCATTCGCGCGCCAGCGCCTCGGGAACCGGCGTGGGGCCCGTGCCGTCGACGCAGACGACGCTGAACGCGGTGCGGAAGACGTCACCTTCCCAGTCGGTGGGGGGTTGGGCGACCAGGAAATGCCCTGTCGGGTCCAAGTCCACGGCGCAGTCGACATGGTCGTCTGGTTCGAAGACCATCGTGCTGTCCATGGTGGGGTGGTAGGAGCCGGCGTGGTCGGCGCGTTCGAGCTGCGCGCCCCAGGCGTAGAAGGCGAACGGGGTGGAATCGGACAACCGCAGAGAAGCGACGATCGGCACGACGTAGCCGCCCCCGCTGCCGGGCCTGTCGACCGTGAGCTCGACGCGCTGCCAGCCCGACGCGGCCGGCAGCGGGTGCCACACGGGGCCGACGTTTCCCTCCCCCAAGAACCACAGGCCAATCCCGAATTGCTGGTCCGTGGCGGTCGCGGGCGCGACCCACACCGAGAAGGTGTAGGACTGTCCCGGGGCCGCGTCGTCCGTGGCGACGTACTGGTACCTCCACTGGCCCTCGCACAGGACGGGGTCATGGTAAGAGCCCTCGACGCGAGGTGGCTCCTCGGCCCACGGTTGGATCACGGCGCCCGAGTCGACCGGCTCGGTCGCCTGCCACGCGGGGGTCCGGGCGAGATCCTCGCTCCAGCGCACCCGGTTGTCCGGGTCGGTCGCGACACCGCACAGCGGTTCCGCGCGGACGACGTCGTCGCGCAGGGAGATGACGGCGACGTCCAGGCCGTCGGTGAAGGGGTGATCGAAGGGGTAGCTTTCGACGTACAGCCGCAGGCGATCGACGTAGTCGACCAGATCCAGGTCGACGCCGGTACCGGTACCGGGGGCGGTGGGGTCCCCGACCTCGGCGATGCGGAAGATGTCGTTGATCCACTCCTGGGGCGACTCGACGAAGGTGTGGCGGCCGCGTTCCATCTCCAGGTCCAGACCGAGGCGGAACTCGATGGCGCGGCGCGCGACGAACGCCTTGCGCACGCCGTCCTCG
>JACRCX010000073.1 GCA_016218815.1 Deltaproteobacteria bacterium | reverse complement strand
CCAAGGTGGAGCAGAACAAGTAACGGGTCGGTCGGACTCTCAACCCTCAGCGCTCGACCCTCGACCGCGGCCAGGGGCCGCTTTGGTTGCGGCCACTGGCCGCGCTGTGTTCATCGGTGTTCATCGGTGGTTTCTTCTTCCCCTCCCTTCCCCACGCCCTCCCCGCACTTCCCGCTCTTCCCGCACTCCCCCTGTGCTAGCATCCGCGCGATGATCCGGGTGGTCGGGCTGCGGAAGCGCTTCGGGCGCAAGACGGTGCTGGAGGACGTCAGCGTCGACATCCCCGCCGGCGGCCTGTGGGGCCTCATCGGGCCGGGCGCCTCGGGCAAGACCGTCCTGTGCAAGCACGTCGCCGGGCTGCTCACCCCGGACGCGGGACACGTCGAGGTCGAAGGGCACAACATCTCGGCGCTGGGCGAGGTGGCGCGGCAGAAGCTCCGCGGCCGGTTCGGCATGCTCTTCCAGCAGAACGCCCTGTTCGACTCCCTCACCGTCGCCGAGAACGTCGCCTTCCCCCTGCGGCGGCTGACGGCGCTGGACGAGCGGCAGATCGCGGAGCGGGTGAAGGAGCGGCTGGGCCGCGTGGGGCTGGCCGAGTTCGGGGACCGGACGCCCAACGCCCTCTCGGGCGGACAGCGCAAGCGCGTGGGCATCGCGCGTGCGACGGTGACCCAGTCGGAGTACCTCATCTTCGACGAGCCCACCGCGGGGCTGGACCCCGTCACCTCGCAGAAGATCTTCGATCTCCTGCGAGCCGAGCAGGTCTCCCGCAAGTCGACCGCGCTGATGATCTCCTCGGACGTCGCGGGGCTCATGTCCGTCGTCGACCGCGTGGCGATGATGCTGCGCGGCCGCCTGCTGTTCGAGGGGACGCGGGACGAGGCGCTGGCGTCGAAGGATCCGTACGTGAAGCAGTTCCTGCGGGGGGAGACGGAAGGACCGCTGTAGCACCCCATGACGGAGTCGCTGGCACAGCTCGAGGTCGCGGCGAAGCAGCCCGGGAGGGTGTCGCGGGGCGCGGAGCGCGTCGTGCGCCGGATCGGGCGGTCCGTCGTCGGCATCGCGCAGCAGACGGGCGGGATCCTGGTGCTGCTGGGGAAGATCGTGCGGCGCTTCTTCCCGCCCGACATCGACTACTACGAGCTGAAGCGCAACCTGCACAAGATGGGGAACCGGTCGCTGCCGATCATCGGCCTGACCAGCGTCTTCGTCGGGGCGATCATGGTCGTCCAGGCCAGCGCATACGTGCAGCAGTTCTCGGCCACGGCGTTCGTCGGCTGGGGCGCGGGGTACGTCATCCTGCGCGAGCTGGGACCGATCCTGATCGCGCTCATGTTCTCCGGGCGGGTCGGGGCGAACAACACGGCCGAGTTGGGGACGATGGTGGTGACCGAGCAGATCGACGGCCTGCGCTCGCTGGCCATCGATCCGATCTCCTACCTCATCGTGCCGCGCTTCCTGAGCATGATCGGCATGCTTTTCATCCTCACCGTGTTCGGCAACCTCATCGCGCTGTGCGGCGCCGCGCTGTTCGGCCAGCTCACGCTCGGCATCGAGTGGCGCGTCTTCTTCCACGGCATCACGGAGCTCTTGAAGCCGTGGGACGTGTACGTGGGGCTGATCAAGTCGCTGGTCTTCGGGCTGATCATCGCCCTGTCGAGCTGCTACTTCGGGCTGGCGGTCCGCGGCGGGGCGCCGGGCGTGGGGCGTGCGGTCAACGCCAGCGTGGTGGCCTCCGCGGTCGGGATCTTCGTGTCCGACTACTTCCTGACCTTCCTGGTGGACTAGGGGAGGGCGGGAAGTGCGGGGAGGGCGGGAAGTGCGGCGAGAGCGGGGAGAGCGGGAGATGCGAGCATGAGCGCGCACGTCGGCGCGGCCGTTGCGCCCGAGGCACGCTCGGGGTGGGTCCGGCGGCGCCTGGCGGACGTGGGCGCCGGCGCCATCGACAACGCCCGCGCCGCGCGGCTGCTCTACTCCATCTTCATCCGCACCCTCTACTACTCCGTCCGCGGCAGGCGCGAGAAGGGCGCCGTGCTTCGCGCCTGCTACGACATCGGCAACCGCTCCCTCTTCTTCCTCACGGCCGTCATGGGCTTTGTCGGCATGATCATGGTCTTCCACTCCTGCACCCAGATCAACCGCATCACGGGCGACCTGCACCTGGTCGGCGCGACGTACATCCAGCTCGTCGTCCGCGACTTCGCCGCCTCGGTCGGCTCGATGATGCTCGCCACCCGCGTCGGCGCCGGCATCGCCGCCGAGATCGGCTCGATGGTCGTCACCGACCAGGTCGATGCCCTGCGCATGTGCGCCGCCGAGCCCGTCGACTACCTGATCGTCCCCCGCTTCAAGGCCTCCGTCGTCATGACCACCGTCCTCCTGGTCTGGGCCATGTTCGTGATGGAAGTCTCGGGCATGCTCACCGCCTGGGGGATGTTCAACGTCAACCCGCGCATCTTCTGGAACATCTCGATGGTCGACTTCCGCGACCTGGCGACCGGCCTGACCAAGTGCTTCGCTTTCGGCGCTGCCATCCCGATCGTCTCCGGCTACTGCGGCCTGACCACGTTCGGCGGGGCGGAAGGCGTCGGCTGGGCCACCACGCGCGCCGTCGTCTGGTCCTGCTTCGCCACGATCCTCCTCAACTTCATCATCTCCACCACCGCCCTGTACCTGTTCTGGGTGTAGGAGGTTTTTCGTGATCCGCTTCGTCGGCCTCTGCAAGAGCTTCGGCACCAAGTCGGTGCTCGACGGCGTCGACGTCACCATCGGCAAGGGCGAGGTCTTCTTCATCATCGGACAGTCCGGCGTCGGCAAGAGCGTGCTCATCAAGCACCTCATCGGCCTCCTGCGCCCCGACCGCGGCGAGATCTACCTCGACGACCAGGAGATCTCCCGTCTCACCGAACGCCAGTACTTCGCCGTGCGCCGCCGCTGCGGCATGGTCTTCCAGCACTCGACCCTCTTCGACTCCCTGACCTGCCTCGAGAACGTCGCGCTGCCGATCCGCAAGCACAAGCACCTCGGCAAGAAGAAGGCGCTGGTCGAGGCGCACAAGCGCCTGGAGCAGGTCCACATGGAGGAGTTCGCCCAAACGTTCCCCGCGGCGCTGGGCGACGGCATGCGCAAGCGCGTCGCCATCGCGCGCACCCTCACCATGGACCCGGAGTTCGTGCTCTTCGACGAGCCCACCACCGGCCTCGACCCGGTCTCCGCGCGCCGCGTCGATGTCCTGATCCGCGAGCTGGCCGATCGGCTGCACGTCACCTGCGTCGTCGTGTCGCACGACCTGACGAGCATCTTCTCCATCGCCGATCGCATCGTCATGCTCTACAAGGGGAAAGTGCGCCTCTTGGGCACCCGCGACGAATTCCGCCGGTCGGCCGATCCCATCGTGCGGCAGTTCATCACCGGCTCGGCCGAAGGCCCCATGGAGTGATCAACTCATGATTGACCTGAGATCGGACACGATGACCCTGCCGTCGGAGGGGATGCGCGACGCGATGCGCGACGCGAAGCTGGGGGACGACGTGTGGCAGGAGGACCCGACGGTCCGCGAGCTGGAGGCGCTGTCGGCGGAGCGGATGGGGCACGAGGCGGGCCTGTTCGTCCCGTCCGGCAGCATGGCCAACCTCATCGCGCAACTCGTCCACGCCGGGCGCGGCGACGAGGTCATTTGCGGCTGGGACAGCCACTGCGTGCGGGACGAGGTCGGGGCGGGGGCGGCGCTGGCCGGCGTGCAGTACGAGATGATCCCGGGCGACGGGCGCTACACGGTCGAACAGGTCGCGGAGCGCATCCGGCCGCGGACGTTCCACACCCCCGGCACGGGGCTGGTCTGGCTCGAGAACACCCACAACCTGGGCGGCGGTACCGTCTTCCCGCTGGCCGAGATCCGGAAGATCGCCGCCGCGTGCCGCGAGCGCGACGTGCCGCTGCACCTGGACGGCGCGCGGGTCTTCCACGCCGCGGTGGCCGAGGGCGTCGACGTGCGCGAGATCGCCCGCTGCTTCACCTCGATGTCGTTCTGCCTGTCCAAGGCGCTCGGCGCGCCGGTGGGCTCGGTGCTCTGCGGTTCGCGCGACTTCCGCGAGCGGGCGCTGCGCTTCCGCAAGATGCTGGGCGGCGGGATGCGGCAGTCCGGCGTGCTCGCCGCGGCGGGGCTCTACGCACTGCGGCGGAACGTCGAGCGGTTGGCGGAGGACCACGCCAACGCCCGACGCCTGGCCGAGCTTCTGGCGGGGACTCGCGGGGTCACGGTCGACCCGGCGGCGGTCCAGACGAACATCGTGATGATCGGCGTCGCCGGCGACGCGCCGGAGCTGGTCCGCAAGCTCGACGCCCGCGGCGTCCAAGGCTGGCCGCCCGACGCGCGCCGCATCCGCTTCGTGACGCATCTGGGCGTCGACCGCGCCGCGATCGAGCGCGCCGCCTCGATCATCCGCGAGGTCCTGGGAGCCTGAGCGGGGAACTCGCCGGCTCGCGGGCCCGGGGGCCGCGCGATTCGAGGACGCCGGCCGCGCGGCTGCGCTAGCTCGACCGCGCCACGGTCTCCGCGTCGCCGAGCGCCGCCGGCGCGGCGACCGACGAGCCGGGAGGCTTCTTCTCCCGCGGCAGGGCGGCCCACCACGCGTGCGCCCGGTCCGCGGTCCAGCGCTCCGCCAGCCCCGTCGCCTGCAGCTCCTGCATCAGGACGGCCGTGCTCGCCGGGCGCTCCGCGGGGGACTTGGCCAGACAGCCCATCACGAGCCGCGCCAGCTCCGGCGGGATTCCCGGGACCAGCTCCTGGAGCGGCTTCGGCTGCTTCATCAGGTGCGCCGTCAGCAGCGGCAGCACGCCCGCCTCCTCGAAGACCTCCCGGCCCGCGAGCATGCGGTAGGCGACGGAGCCCAGCGAGTACAGGTCGGTGCGGCCGTCGACCGGCTCCTCCCCCATCGCCTCCGGCGCCAGGTACTGCGGTGTGCCGATGACGTCGCCGGCGATCGTGAGCCGCGGCTCGGCCGCCCCCGTGTCGACGCGCCGTGCCAGCCCGAAGTCCAGGAGCTTCACGAAGTCGTACTCGCCGCCCTTCTTGCAGACGTAGATGTTCGCCGGCTTGATGTCGCGGTGCACGACGCCCGACTCGTGGGCGTCGCGCAGCGAATGGCAGACGCCGAGCAGCAGGTGCGCCGCGCGCTCGGGCGCCAAGGCCCGGGTGTGACCCAGCAGCGTCTCGAGGTCCATCCCGTCGAGCAGCTCCATCACGTAATAGAAGGTACCGTCGTCGCTGACGCCGTAGTCGTACAGCTCGATCGTGTGCGGCGAGGTGAGCATCGCGGTGGCCTGCGCCTCCCGTTCGAAACGCCGCAGCGCGCTGGCGACCTCCGCCGGGTCGTGGGCGCCCAGCATGCTCGGCCGCACGAACTTCACCGCCGCGGGCCTCGCCAGCGTCGCGTGCTCCGCGCGCCACACCTCGCCCATGCCGCCCGCTCCGAGCTTCTCCACCAGCCGGTAGCTCCCCATCTGGCGGGCCTTGTGGACGCTCTGCCCGAGGCCGTACGCCACGCGCGCCGCCACGACGGCCAGGCCGACGCCGACCGCGTTCGGCAGGAACAGCCACAGCCACAAGTTGGCCGGCGGCATCGGGTTGCCGGCGGCGACGGTCAGGCCGAGCACGAGCGGATCCGTGAGCGCCGCCAGCGTCGCCGCGATCGCCATCCGGGTCGCCGGCATCGGCACGACGATGGCGAAGAACAGGACGGCGAGCGCCACCGGCGAGAACCCGCGCAGGACATCCTCGGGCAGGTACGGCAGCGAGTGGCGGAACATCGCCAGCAGCGCGCAGGCGAGGATCATGTAGGCGATGCCGAGCGAGAGCTTGGTCGCGACGTCCGTGCGTTTCGAGCGGGCGGCGAGCCACATCCCGAGCGAGACGGCGAAGCCCACGGGGATGAGCCAAGCGGGCCGCTCCAGACCGGCCCGCGCGCCGAGGTTCTCCTGGCGGAACAGGGAGGCGACCAGCGCAATCGCCATCGTGGCCATCGCCACCAGGGCGACGATCGCCAGACGGGAGGCCGCCGCCTCCTCGAGATCCCGCGGCAGGCCGCTGGCCGTCGTCGCGCCCGGCCGCCGGGGCGCGAATCCCTTCGCCATCTCCGCCTTCGCCATGTCCGCCCTCGCCATCCCCTACCGCGTCCTGGCAATCGCGCGCGCGCGTCTCTTGCCGGCGGCTCGCGACGCCGTGCCGATCCCCGGCGAGGCCGCCGTGACCGGACCCACGCTGACGTCGAGCCATCCCATCGTGTGCCCCGCTCCCGCGTTCCTGCCGCGGTGTGTACCGCAGGCCGGTTTCCGGGTCCAGCGGAAGCGAAGTCGGACTTGCCGCCGCCGGCGCGTCCGCCGCGCGGCGATCGAGCGCGGCGCGGCGATCATCCGCGAAGTCCTGCGGCTGAGCTTCCTGCCCGCGGGTCCGCTCCGGCTTGATCCTTTGTATGGGCTGACGTAGTCTACTCGCCAGCATACAAGATGGAGGCCCCGTGACGTTCTACAATCGAGCCGACGAACTCTCCTTCCTCGCCGCGCAGGCCCGCGGCGATCGCGCCGCACTCGTCGTGCTCTACGGACGCCGCCGCACCGGCAAGACCGCTCTGCTCCGACGCTTCGCCGGGACGCGCCGCGGCATCTTCTTCGTTGCCGATGCCGCTTCCCGTGGCGACCAGCTCGCGTCGTTCGCGCAGGTCGTTTTCCCGGCGCTCGGGGAGCCCGGGCTCGACGGAACCTCCTTCCCGTCCTGGGACGCCGCGTTGCGCTTCGTCGCCAGCCGGGCGACCGACCGGCCCCTGCTCCTGGTGCTCGACGAATTCCCGTACCTGTGCACCGCGGATCCCTCGCTCCCGTCGGTCCTGCAGCGGCTCTGGGACACGGAGCTTCGCGACACGCGCCTGCTCCTTGTCCTATGCGGCTCGTACGTGTCGTTCATGGAGCGCGAGGTGCTCGGTGCGAAGAACCCGCTCTACGGCCGCCGCACCGGCGAGTACCTGCTGGCGCCCTTGCGCTTCCGCGATGCCCGGCTGTTCTTCCGCCGCTACGCCGCGGCCGACCAGGTGACGGCGTACGGCATCCTGGGCGGCATCCCCGCCTACCTCGAGCTCTTCGATCCCGCCAGGTCGATCGCCGACAACACCGTGTCGGCCATCCTGTCGCCCGGCGGGCCGCTCTACAACGAGCCGCGCTTCCTCCTCATGGAGGAGCTGCGCGAGCCGCAGACCTACTTCTCCATCTGCCGTGCCGTCGCGTTCGGCCGCACCACGCCGAACGAGATCGCCCAGGCGGCCGGCGTCGCCGACCGCGGCGTCGTCAGCCGATACCTCGAGACGCTCCGGGAGCTGCGCGTTCTCGAACGGCGGACGCCGTCGACGGAACGCAATCCCGAGCGCACGCGCCGCGGCCGCTACCGGCTCGCGGATCCCTTCTTCCGGTTCTGGTTTCGCTTCGTCCTTCCGAACCGCTCCGCGCTGGAGGCCGGCGACCCGAGACATGTCTGGACCTCGAAGGTGGCGCCGCAGCTCGAGCAGCACGTGTCGCTGGCCTTCGAGGAAGCGTGCGAGCAGCACCTCTGGGACCTCAATCGCACCGGTCGCCTGCCCGCCCGGTACGACCGCATCGGCGGCTGGTGGCGCGGCGGGCAGGAGGTCGACTCCGTCGCGATCGCGGACGGCGGCAACTTGCTGCTCGGCGAATGCAAGTGGAGCGTCCGGGCGGTCGGCACCGACGTGCTGGACGCGCTCGTCGCGAAGGCGCCTTCCGTGCTGGCCGACATCCCCGGGCGGCAGAAGGAGATCCGCTACGCGCTCTGGTCGCGGGCCGGTTTCACGCCGGATCTGCGGCGGCGCGCGCGGCGCGAGCGGGTTCTGCTCTACGACCTCGCATCCCTGACGGGCGGAAGGGGAAAGGGCCCCTGAGAGCGAGAGCAGAAATCGCTGGTGGCTGGTCCTCCGGATCCGAACCGCGGGCTTCAGCCCGCGGCGGGCGATGCCTGGGGCTCCACGGGACGTGGTGCGGCGGTCAGCGGCGGTTTCGGGACGTGGAGGCAGCCGGACCCGGTTTGGGATTCCATGGCATTCGACCGAGGTCGATCGCCTCATGCTGCGCGTACCCGCCATCGATCAGCGCCTCGTCCGGCCGAACGCCGGTGCGGCGCTCGAGCGACCCGGAACCGCGCCCTTCAGGGCGCGGCGCCGCCGGCAGGGCCGCCCGCGGGCTTCAGCCCGCGGTTCGGGGGCGGGCAACCGGGTCACCACCGATTCTTGCTCATTATGCGGAGTAGCGGGCTGGGATCTGCGCTGGCGTGGGGCTTTCTTGATGGTGGGACTCCACACAATGCGCGGCCTCGCGAAGCAGGGCGCGGAGCTTGTCGGGGGGGCGGAACCGGCCACGGCGTAGGGCCGCCGGCGTGATGCGGTTGATGATCTCGAGTTTCTGGCTGGGCCGAGAACGAACAACGCCAAGTGGCCTTCCGGCAGCCACTCTCGAAGATCCGGCGGGAGCAACGGCCGCTGGTCAACCTCGTCCGGAAGAAAGCCCTTCGCCATGGCCCGAGCACACCAAGACCCGCAGATCGTGTCCACCCAGAACCGACGTGATCTCCAAGTGATCGGAATGATCGAGGAATCCGTCCGGCAACCGCGCTTCGGAATTCGTTCTCCAGAAACCCGACGATGCGCCCCACCCTTGGCTGCGGCCCAGCGCCGGCCGAACGTCAACTCGCGGGAGCGCTCGCGCGCAAAGCGCTGCGCGCCTTGCGCGCTACGCGGCTCCCCTACCGGACGGAAACACGCTCCGTTACGACGCCCGTGCCCACCCTCGACTTTTTTCCGACAGGCTCCTGGCCCGCTCGCCTCTCGCCATGTGCGCCTCCCGTGCAGGGGCAACTCGCAACCAACGGGACAAAGATACGCCGCGGCCAGCCGAAGCGGCACGCGGCCGGTCAGTCGTCCTGCGCGAGGTCCTGGGCGGCTGAGCTTCCTGCCCGCGGGTCCGGACGCACGCGCGACGGCCGGGACGGCGTCCTGGCCGCGTTCCGCGCGCCGCGGTTGCCGCCTCCCGTATTCTCCTTCCCACAGGGAGAATAACCGCAGATAATCTCCTTCCAGGAGGGTGAACCGGATGACGCCGCCGCTGACTCCCGACCCCGAATACTTCGCGGCCGTCCTGGCCGAGAAGCTCGCCGACGTGGCGGCGCGGCCGTTGCCCATCCTCACCCCGCGAGTCGTGACGGGCCCGGTGCAGTTCCGCGGCAAGGCCACGGCGGTTACCGGGATTCGCCGGTCCGGGAAGACATGGTTCCTGCACCAACTCCGGGCGGAGCGGGTCCGCCGGGGTACGCCGCTCGCGCACCTGCCCTACGTCAACTTCGAGGACGAGCGGCTGGTCGGGCTCCGAGCCGAGCACCTGTCGCGGCTACTGGAGGGATTCTACCTCAACTTCCCGGAGCTGCGTCGCGGCGCGACGCCGGTCCTGTGGTGCCTGGACGAGATCCAGAGCGTCCCCGGCTGGGAGCGATTCGTCCGGCGGCTGCTGGACGACGAAGCGGTCGAGGTGGTCGTGACCGGCTCGTCCGCGGCGCTCCTTTCTCGCGAAGTGGCCACCGCCTTGCGCGGGCGCGCTTGGCCGGTCGTCCTATTCCCTTTCAGTTTCGCGGAGGCGCTGCGGCACGCCGGACGGACGCCCCCGGCGCGCCCGGAGTCGCTGGCGTCGCGCGATCGGTCGGCCCTGGAGCGTGCCCTGCGGGACTACCTCGAAGCCGGCGGTTTTCCGGAGGCGCAGGGGCTGGAGCAACCGGCGCGGTTCCGGCTGCTGCACGACTACGTCGACGTGGCCATCCTGCGGGATGTCGTCGAACGCCACGCGGTGAGCAACGTGACCGGCCTGCGGTGGCTGGTGCGGCACCTGCTGGGCAACGCCGCCGGCGTGTTCAGCGTCGAGAAGTTCCATGCCGCGCTGCGGTCCCAGGGCATCGCCATTTCGCGGGACACGGTGCACGAGCTGCTGGCGTTCGTCCAGGACTGCTACCTGGTCCGCACGGTGTGGATGGAGTCGGCCTCGGAGCGTCGGCGCATGGTCAATCCGCGCAAGACCTATCCCGTGGATCCGGGCTTGATCGCCGCCTTCGACCGGAGCGGACGGGCCAATCTCGGTCATGCGCTGGAGACGACGGTGCTGATCGAGCTGGAGCGTCGCGGCGTCGAGACGACCTACGTTCGCACCGCGGAGGGCCACGAGGTGGACTTCCTGGCGCGCCACGCGGACGGGCGCACGGAGCTGATCCAGGTCTGCGCGGACGCCTCCGGCGGAGACACCGCGTCGCGCGAGCTGCGCGCGCTCACCGAAGCGCGGCGGCAGTTTCCCAAGGCCCGGGCCACGCTGCTCACCGCGTCGCGGGCCGGCTTGCCCCCGTCGGTGCCGTCCGGCGTGAAGGCGGAGCCGGCCTGGGTCTGGCTCTTGCGTCCGCCGTCCTGATCCTCGGCCGGGAGAGCAGGGACCCGTGAGGTTCATCGTAAGGCGCTCACGCTCCGGGCGGAGATCGGGTCGCGGCGACGCCGGCACGTCTCGCCGCTCTCGCACGTCGCATGCTCGGAACCTCGCCGATCCGGGCGCTCGTCTCCGCCGAACGGCGTTCCCTTTCCCCCCCGCCTGGAGTAATCAAGGTCCCTTTCGCTGGAGCGTGACCTCGACATGCCTCCCCTGCTTCGCCTGTCCGACGTCAGCCTTTCGTACGGCGGCCGTGCGCTGTTCGAGCACGTGTCGCTGACGGTCGATGCGGGCGAGCGCCTGGGCGTCATCGGCAGGAACGGCTGCGGGAAGACGTCGCTCCTGTCGGGCATCGCCGGCGAGCTGCCCTTCGACGAGGGCGAGCGCTGGATCGCCAAGGGCGTGCGGCTCGCGTGGGTCGTGCAGGAGCCGTCGTTCCCACCCGGGCTCACGTGTCGCGCGGCGGTCGAGGAGGCGCTGCGGCGCCTCCCTGCGGCGCCGCACGAGGAGCCGTCGGCCCGCGACGTTCGCGTGACGAAGGCGCTCGCGTCGCTCGGCTTCGTGGCGGCGGACCAGGCCGTCGAGACGCTGTCGGGGGGGTGGCGCAAGCGCCTGGCCATCGCGTGCGCCCTGGTGTCGGAGCCCGACGTCGTGCTGCTCGACGAGCCCACCAACCATCTGGACCTCGAGGGCATCGTCGCGCTCGAGGACCTGATCCGGTCGCACCCCGCGGCGTTCGTGCTGGTGACCCACGACCGCGTCTTCCTCGAGCGCACGGTCACGCGCATGGTCGAGCTGGATCGGCGCTACCCGGGCGGCACGTTCACGCAGGAGGGCGCGTACTCGCGGTTCCTCGAGAAGCGTGCCGAGCTTCTCGCCGGGCGCGCGCAGTCGATGGAGTCGCTCGACAACCGCGTGCGGCGCGAGCTGGAATGGCTCAGGCGCGGGCCGAAGGCGCGCGCGACCAAGGCGCAGGGCCGCATCGACGAAGCGCACCGCATGATGGACGAGCTGGCCCGCATGAAGTCCGAGGAGCAGATCGGGCGCGCCGAGCTCGACTTCGTGGCCTCGGGGCGCAGGACCCGGCGCCTGGTGGTGGCCGAGAAGCTGGGGTGCGCGCTGGGCGGGCGCCGGTTGATCGAGGGCCTGGATCTGGTGCTGGGGCCGGGGCGGCGCCTGGGGCTGGTGGGACCCAACGGCAGCGGCAAGACGACGCTCCTGCGACTGCTGGCCGGCGAGCTCTTGCCCGACCAGGGCGAGCTGCGTTTCGCCGAGCGCCTGCAGGTGGTGACCTTCGACCAGCACCGCCGCGAGCTGGATCCCGACCAGACCCTGAAGACGGCCCTGGCGCCCGAGAGCGACGCCGTGGTCTACCGGGGGCGGCAGATCCACGTGGCGGGCTGGGCCGCGCGCTTCGGCTTCGAGCCCGGCGCCCTCGCCCAGCCGGTGGGGCGCCTGTCGGGCGGCGAGCGGGCCCGCGCGCAGATCGCGCGGCTCATGCTCCGTCCGGCCGACGTGCTGCTGCTCGACGAGCCCACCAACGACCTGGACATCGCCACGCTCGAGGTGCTCGAGGACTGCCTGCTCGACTTCCCCGGCGCGCTCGTGCTGGTCAGCCACGACCGCTACCTGGTCGATCGCGTGTGCACGACGCTGCTGTCGCTCGACGGCGAGGGCGGCACCTCGTACCTGGCGGACCTGGCCCAATGGGAGGCCGAGCGGAAGGAGCGGCGCGACGCGGCCCCCAAGGCGTCGAAGGCTCCGCCGCCGACCCGCCCCAGGGCGAAGAAATCCCTCTCGTGGAAGGAGAAGCGCGAGCTGGAGGGCATGGAGGCCGCCATCGAGGCCGCGGAGGCCCGCCTCGCCGAGGCCGCGCGCGCGCTCGACGATCCGCTGGTCGCCTCGAGCGCGGTGGACGCCGAGCGGTGGTTCAAGGCCCAGATCCAGGCGCGGGCCGATGCGGACGCGCTCTACGCCCGCTGGGCGGAGCTCGAGGCCAAGCTCTCGTAGCCGCCCGGGGTTCCTCATGGTCCACGAGGCCCCCTGCGATCGTGCTTCCTATCCGAGAATCCGCTCCGCCACGGCCTTGTCGTCCGGGGAGAAGTAGCACAGGACCACGCGTTCGAGGCTCTTGAATGCGAACTTGGCGAGAACGCCCTTGACCACCTGCGCCGCGTCCTCGCGCGGGTAGCCGTAGACGCCGGTGCTGATCGCCGGGAAGGCGATCGAGCGGAGGCCGTGCTCCTCGGCGAGCGCCAGCGAGTTGCGGTAGGCGGCGGCGAGCAGCGGAGCGGGGTCGCGTTCGGCGGCGAAGACGGGCCCCACCGTGTGGATGACGTGTTTCGCGGGAAGATCGTAGGCGCCCGTCAGCACCGCCTGGCCGACGGGCAGCCCGTCGGGGTGCCGAGTCCGGCGGATCTCGCGGCACTCCTGGAGCAGCCTCGGCCCGGCCGCCCGATGGATGGCGCCGTCCACCCCGCCCCCTCCCAGGAGCGAGCGGTTGGCGGCATTGACGATCGCGTCCACGCGCAGCTTCGTGATGTCCCCGACCGCGATCTCCAGTTTCATCGCCTGCCCTCCGGGCGCCACCCTCGCGCGTCAACGACCACTTCGTCAACTGCGGTGAGGCGTGCTCCGGCCGGTCCGGACCAACGACTCGACCCGGACGACCGACCAACAACCAACAACTTTCCTCTCTCGTACGTTGGACTTTGTCCGTCCGCCTGATACCATCGGCGGCCGATGGAGGAGCGGAACCTCGAGATCAAGGTGGGGATCCTCGTGCTCGTCGCCGGGGCCCTGCTGACCGGTTTCATCTTCGTGATGGGCGGGATCAGCTTCGAGGATCGCTTCGAGGTGTACGTCGACTTCAACAACCCCCTGTGGCTGTCGGAGGGTGCGACCGTCAAGATCTCCGGGACCAAGGCCGGCAAGGTCGAGGAGATCACCTTCATGGGCGGCAAGCTCGACCCGAAGGTGAACCGGCGCGTGTACGTGCGGGTCAAGCTGAGCATCGCCGAGCGGGTGCGGGGCGCGCTGCACGCGGACGCCCAGTTCTTCATCGCCAACCAGGGTCTTCTGGGCGAGCAGTACGTCGAGATCGATCCCGGCACCTTCGAGGCGCCGCTGATGGATTTCAGCAAGGCCCAGCTCGGCAACGATCCGCCGCGCCTGGAGAAGTTCCTCATCCAGGGCTACGAGATGCTCCAGAAGATCGACAAGCTGCTCGACACCGGCGGCGAGGACATCAGCGGGATGCTCGGAACCGTCGTCCGCGCGCTGCGCAGCCTGGACCGCGGCATGAGCGCCATCGGCGACGTGATGGGCGAGAACAAGGAAGACATCAACGCCATCGCCGACAACGTCCGTACGCTCAGCGAGGAGGCGCTCGGCGCCGTGCGCGACGCCCGCGCCTGGCTCCAGGAGGGCGGGAAGGTCGATCTGATCCTCTCCGACGTGCGCGAGCTGACCAAGGACCTGCCCGACCGGGCCGACGGCCTGTTCGACCAGCTCGAATCGACCGTCAACCGCGTCGACCGCGTCGTCGCCAACGTCGACGGCGTCATCTCCGATGTGCTCGGCGAGAGGCAGCGGAGCCAGATCCGCACCGTGATCGCCAACCTGGAGCGGGTCTCCGACCGCGCCGTCGTCGTCGCCGACGACGTGGGCACGCTGGTTTCCGACGTGCGGGCGCAGGTGGATCCGGTCGTCGCGCGGGTCCGGGAGGCCGTCGACGGCGTCGGTACGCTCGTGGACACGGCCAACGACATCGCGCGGACGATCCAGCGCGGCGAGGGGACGGTCGGCGCGCTGATCATGGACGAGCAGATCTTCGACGACCTCAAGGAGCTGATCCGCGACCTCAAGCACAACCCGTGGAAGTTCTTCTGGCGCGAGTGACGGGCGGCCGTAACGCGGCGACCCGAGCGGGTACTGTGGGCCGTGTGGGCGATGTCCGCACGCACGGGTGGAACGGGGGCGCGATCGAACCCTCGCCGCGACGGCGAAGGGTGACAGGGGTTTGGGTATGAGCATGCTCCGTGGAATCCCGGCCGGTCTGTTCCTGTTCGGGACGCTCGCCGGCTGCGGCCTGCCGATCGCCGACATCCGCTCGGCCGCCGAGAGCGGTGACCTGGAGCGTGCGATTCGCCTGGCCCAGGGCGAGCTGGAGGGCCTGCAAGCTGCCGGGCGGGGCACCATCGTCCGGCTCCAGTCGAACCAGGCAACCCGCCTCGCCGCCCTGGAGGCCCTCGACCTGGCACCTGCCACGGCTTCCGAGCTCCTGGCGCAGTGGGCGGCCGAGGACTCGGCGGTCGACGAGGCGACGCGGACGTTCGCACAGGCGCGCCTCGCCGAGCTGGAAGGCGGGGCGTTCGAGGAGGAACTGCAGGCGGCGCGCGAATCGGACGAGCCGCTCGTGCGCTCCTACGCCTTGCGCGGGTTGATCGCGGACGGACTACCCGCCGACCGGATGCTCGCGGCGCTCGAGGACGACGCGCCGCAGGTGCGGGCCGTCGCGGCCAAGGGGCTCGTGCGGGCCGCCGAGGAAAGTGGCATGCCCGACGCCGTGCGGCAGGCACTCCGACCCCTCGTCGATGGTCCGCTCGACGTCGAGATCCGCGCGCAGCTTGCCGGTTTGCTCGACCCGGCGGCCGCCGAGGACCTCGCCTCCCTCGTCGGATTGCTCGCCGACGAGCGGCCGGCGCTGCGCATCGCGGCGGCCCGGGCGCTGGGGCGCCTGCCCGATCCGCGCGCGGTGCCCGAGGCGGCGGCGCTGCTCGAGGCCCAGGTGTCTCCCGCCGGCCTGGCGCTGGCCCTGGCCGCCGGGCGTCACGGTCTGGTCGAGCTGCGCGACACGTACCTGGCCAGAATCTTCGTCGTCTCGCCGACCGACGACCCCCTGCGCACGGGCGCGCTCCTCGGCGTCGCGGACGGCGAGGACGCCCGTGCCCTGTGGCATGCCGCTCTCGCCGGCGGCGGCCCCGCGGAGAAGACGGCGGCTTGCGAACGGTTGTTGGCGGCGGGACAGGACGAAGATGCCTGCCGCGATGCCCTGCGCGGCATTGCGACCGGCGGCGGGGCCCCGGCGGCATCGCTCTCGGCGGCCGAGATCCTCTTCGAAGAGGGCGACCCTGCCGCCGCCGGCTGGCTGCGCTCGTACGCCGCCGACGGCGACCCTGCCGTTCGGCGACGGATCATGAACGGCGCGGCCGCTCGACGCTATGATGCCGACCTCATCGCCATCGGCCTGGGCGATCCCGAGCCGGCGGTCGCGGCGGCCGCGGCCGTCGCCGCTCTGCGGGTCCCCGACCCCCTCGCCCGCCCCGGCATCGCGCCGTGAGTCTCGCTCGTCGCGCCTCCGAAGTTTGTTTCTCCTACATTGTGTGATAAGCTCTCCTATGGAAGGTGCTCGGGGGTCGGGTCCGTGGCGACCCGGCAATTGGGGTGCGGGCCGAGCGGGGAGGGCGGGCGATGTTCACGGCGGCAAAGGTCTTTTCGGCGACGAAGGCGAAGGAGCGGGAAGAGTTGGGCGAAGTGATCACCCACTGGATTGCGGCCAACCCCGACGTCGAGATCCTCGACAAGGTGGTGACCCAGTCCTCGGACCGCGAGTTCCACTGCCTGACGATCACGATCTTCTACAGGCGGAAGCGTCCGGCCTGAGCGACGCGAGCGCCTTTCCGGGCGGTTTGACTGGCACACCGGCGCGGCCTAGACTCCCTCTCCGTTGCGGAGGGGAGGTGGGCGAGATGGTATCGGCACGTGGCGTTCTTGTCGTGATCGTGCTCTGCGGCCTGACGGGGTCGGCTTCCGCGCAGGTGGCGGAGGGAGGGCCGGCGGCGGCCGAGGAACAAGGGGCGGCCGGGCCGGACGCGGCGACGCAGGAGGCGGCGGAGCGCTTCGACCGCGGCGTACGGTACTACGACGAGGGCGACTACGGAGCGGCGCTGGCGGAGTTCCTGCGCGCGTACGAGCTGACCGGCTACTGGGGGGTCCTGTACAACCTGGGTCAGGTGTCGCAGGGGATGGGCCGGCGTGCGGACGCGCTGCGCTACTTCGAGCGGTATCTGGCGGAGGGCGGGGCGGAGATCGACGCGATCGAGGGGCGGCGGGCCGAGGTGGAGGCGGATCTGGCGGCGCTGCACGAGCGGCTGGCGCTGCTGGACGTGGAGGTCGACGTGGCGGGGTCCGAGATCCTCGTGGATGACGAGATCGTCGGGACCGCGCCGCTGGCGGACCCGCTGGTGCTCGATCCGGGTCCCCACGTCGTGGTCGGCCGTCATCCCGACCACGGCGCGGTCCGGGTGGAGGTGACGCTGGCTTCCGACACGCGGGAGTCGGTGTCGCTGGTGTTGGCGACGCCGGTCGGCCCCGGGCCGGGGCCCGGTCCGGTTCCGCCGGTCGAGGAGGAGTGGTCGATCGCCTCGCAGTGGTGGTTCTGGACGATTCTCGGTGCGGTCGTCGCCGGCGGTGCCGTGACGGCGGGCGTCCTGTTGGCCCCGCGCGAGACGATCTGGACGGCCGGGCCGTACGTCGACCTGGGCACGCTGGAGTAGGGCGCGCCGGAGCGGGTTGACGGCCGCCGGCCGTAGGGCTACCGTACCTTCCGCGCCGAGCCGTCGTGCGGGGGAAAGGAGCGGGTCGATGCGTCGAGTCTGGGTGTTGGTGGTGGCGGTCATCGCCGTGGTCGTGTTGCTCGGGGGCTGCAAGAAGATCTTCGGCAGGCCCAAGCTCGATCCCGATCGCGGTCCGCTGGGCGGCGACACGGAAGTATCGATCTACGTCCCGGACTGCGGGGACCACTCCAAGGTCAAGGAAGTGCTCTTCGGCGGGGCGAAGCAGGAAATCGTCGGACTGCGCGACGACGAGGTGAAGGTCCGGACCCGCGGGGTGCAGGACGAGCAGACCGTGCCGGTCGTGCTGATCCTGCCCAACCAGAGCCGCTGCGAGACCGGAGCGAACTTCGTCTACCAGAAGCTCGAATCGACCGGCGTCGGCGCGATCTTCGACCGGGGCGTGACGCTCGGCGAGGCGCGTGCGGGCGGCTGGCGTCCCGACCAGCGCGAAGAGTAGCCTTCCTCTCCGGCGTGCGGGCTCTCGTCGCACGCTCGAACCGTCTCCTCGACGCGAACCTCGTGCGCCCGTCCCCGCCGCCTTCGCACTTGACCCGCGAGGGGCGGATGCGCTACACCCCCGCACGCCGGGCGGAGGCGGCGGTCGAGGCGATGCCGAAGGACGACCATATCGAGTTCGAAGGAGCAGTGACCGAGGTGCTGGCCGGCGGTCTGTTCCGCGTCAAGCTCGACTCCGGCCTCACGGTGCTCGCCCATCTGGCGGGCAAGATGCGCAAGTTCCGCATCCGCATCGTGCTGGGCGACCGCGTCCGCGTCGCCGTCTCCCCCTACGATCCCGCCCGCGGCCGCATCGTCTATCGCATCAAGTAGCGGCGCGGCGCGCCTTCACCCACTCGTCGAACTTCGGCCGCTCTTCCTTGAGCATCGAGTAGGTGTGCTGGGGCTCGGGGAACTTCGAACCCTTGACGTCCGCGACGTACGCCTTCATCGCGGTCGTGATCGTCTCGGCGACCGCGCAGTACTTCTTGACGAACTTCGGCGTGAAGGCCTGGAACTGGCCGATCAGGTCCGACACGATCAGGAGCTGGCCGTCGCAGTCGAGCCCGGCGCCGATCGAGAGCACGGGGATGTCGAGCGTCCGCGTGATGTACGCCGCGACCTCCGGCGGGATGGCCTCGAGCAGGAGCATGTGGATCCCTGCCTCGCGGATCGCGAGCGCGTCGTCGAGCAGCGCCTTGGCGCTCTCCAGGGTCCGTCCCTGCGCCTTGTGCCCGCCGAGCTGGCCGGAGGACTGGGGGGTGAGGCCGATGTGGCCCATGACCACGATCCCCGAGTCGACGATGGCCTTGATCTGCGGGATGATGCGCCGTCCGCCTTCCAGCTTGATCGCGTCGCAGCCCGCCTCCTTGAGGAAGCGGCCGGCGTTCTCCACCGCCTTCTCCAGCGACGACTGGTACGACATGAACGGCATGTCGCCGATGACGAAGGTGTTCGGGGCGCCCCGCCGCACCGCCTCGGCATGGAAGATCATCTGGTCCATCACCACCGGGATCGTGCCGGGATAGCCGTAGACGCACATGCCGAGCGAGTCGCCGACGAGGATCATGTCCATGCCGGCAGCCTCGGCGAATTGCGCCGTCGGGTAGTCGTAGGAAGTCAGGTAGGCGATCTTTTCGCCCTTCCGCTTCATCTCGTAGAACTCGTGGATCATCTTCTTCGGCATCGGTTCCTCCTTCCTGCGGTCTGCGAGCGCCGGTCGGGCTGTTGGACGAACCCGCTTCGCGGCAGCAGGTTGAGTTGATCTGCCGAGCAGGCATGGGCTGAGGCGGGCGACACTTCGGACCTCGGCCTCGTGGT
>JACRCX010000072.1 GCA_016218815.1 Deltaproteobacteria bacterium | reverse complement strand
GAACCGCAGCCGCGGGCTGAAGCCCGCGGTTCGGATGGCGAAGCACGTGCCAGCCACCAACCCTGGCCGGCCGACCTCGACGCGTTTCTCGACGGCCTCCTCGCGCTCTCGCGTCTCGACCGGAGGCTCGACGACTCCCCGTCCGGCGATGCCCTCGCGCCGCGCATCGCCCGCGCCGTCGCCGCGCGGATCGAAGGGTCCGACGAGGCCCGGTCCGTGCGCGCGCTCGCCGAACGCCTCCTCCTCCTGCGCCGTCCCGCCGCCAGCCGGACCCTTTGCGTTGAGCTTCACCTTCAGCACGGTCTCGCACCCCGGACAGATAGCCTTCTTCGTCGCCATCGGATCACCTCCCAACTACGTGACGGGAGCACTCGGTTCCGGACAGCTACGGACCCGTCGGAGCGGCGCTACCAGACCCGCTCGCCGTGCCGGTTGCGCCGCTCGCACACCAGAACCAGGTCCTGGCCCGAGAGCGAGTGGAACGGGCGCACGATGCGCACGCGATCCGCCGCATCGACGGCATCAGGTGCAGTTGGTGATGAGGCCCAGGACCGGCGCAGCAGCGTCGCCGAATCCACGCGGGGTTGGCGAGCGCCGCCTCCGCCCGGCGATGACGCGGTCGGGGACCGCGGGGGCCAGTGCGAAATGACGATTTCCGTAGAGAAGTGCCCGATCTGCATCCGCGCGGCGACGGCGACGGGGAACTGGCAGTTGACGACCGAGGCCTCGGGCACCCAAAGCTTGGCGGCGGCCGACGCCCGGCCGGCCGACGCGGCCGAGCTGGCGCTCGCTCTCCGGCCCGGCGGGAGACGGTCCGTCCCGGCCGACGGCAGGAACCTGCACGCCCACGTCTCCATCCAGGCCGGCGACCTCGAAGCCCGGGAGCGGCTCGTTCGGTGTGCCGCGCGTCCGTCGCTTGCGCTGGGGCGACTCCAGGCGCTGCCCGATAGGCGGCTGGCATACCGGACCCGTTGGGCCGCCTCGGAATACGGGCGGTGCCGGATCATGGAGGCCGTGGCCCCACGGATGGCTCGCGGTATCCAGAGGTTGACGGCCAGGCCCGTCGGCGAGCATCCTGACGGCGTGGGGTACTGCGATGGCACGTTCCGGCTGTGGAGCCGGCACGGCGAGAGGAGGGAGGCGATGCCAGGACCACGCATGAAGGGGTGCTTCCCGTTGTCGAGCGTCTTGCCACGACAGGCAGTGATAGCCGCGCTTGGCGTTCTGGGCCTGCCGGGTGTCGCGGCATGCATCGGGGACGAGGAGGTCGAACCGCTGACTTCGGTGGCGCTGCCGTCCGAAGCCGTGAGCGCGGGCGTGCTGGGGGACCGGTGCGCGAACGACCGCGACTGCAGCGCCAACCTTGTCTGTGTTGACGGACCGCGCGGGCGGTGCGTCTGCGATCCTGGCCGCGTGGCCTGCGGCACATCCTGCATCGACCTCTCGACGGACCCCTCTCACTGCGGCGGCTGCGATGTCGTGTGCGAGGCACGACAGCCGTGCGTCCTCGGGTCCTGCGGGGGCATCACCGTGAGCGCGCTCGCGAGTTTCACTCCGCCGCAGGAAATCGACGGTTCCTCCGCGACCCACGAATGCGTCGATCTCTCGGAAGCCTACCCGTCGCGCTCGGTGAAGGGGGGCAGCGCGAACATCCTGCTCCCGTTCCAGAGATTACTGGACAGCGGTCGGTACAACTGGGGCCTGAACGCGACTGCGTGGTCGATCGAGTCCCGCCAACTGCCGCTGTTCGACTCGACGTTCACCCGCAGGGGCGACCCTTGGTCGACCTCGTCCGGCTCGACCTACCTTGAGTACGCCTCCGTAATGCTCTCGCGCCCTGACCCAAGCCCTCCGTATTCGGTCAAGTGGTGCCTGGGCGTTGCTGCCGGCAACGCGAACCAGATCGACGACGGTGTATGGCAGTTCCCACTCCGATGCATCAACACGGAGCACGACGATCCCGACGATGGACCTTCCATCCAATACGACATCGGATGGACCAACTTCTGGGCCGCCTCGAAGGTCAACGGTCACCCGCGTCTCTACGTCATGCCCCTCTGCTCGGGTCAACCCGGAAGTTCGAGCTGCGACATCGAGCACACCGTCGACGTTTCCACCTCAATCGGCGGGCACGCGACGGTAGCGGTGAACCCGTGCACCCATCACGCCATCCTGGCCTACCGCGACGCCCAACACATCTTCCTCGACTTCTACGGCACCGATGGGCTGCGGAAGGCAGTCGCTCAGCTTCCTGGCTCGTTCTCGTTCGGGCCAGTCTCGGCCTGCTCCAACCCTGCGGGATGTTCGCCCCAACAGGGACACGTCCCGCTCTGCGGCGGGGCGTGCACAGCGGACTGCGGTGGGTCTGGGGGTGTGTCGGGTGGCTGGGGCTGCGCCAGATTGACCTCGAAGATTCACGTCGCGACCAAGTACGTTTCGGCGACCGGACACTGCTACGCACTGGTGGCGTACGATCAGCTCTGCGGCCCTGCGCCGGACGGCCAGCAGCACCTCAAGGCGCGCTTGAACGTGGTGGACATCACTGCCGAGGCGTCGCCCGTGTTCGTACATGGCTACGCGTCCGGCGGTTGCACCGGGTCGTCCAACAACGACTTCTCCTCCACGGTCGCCTCGAACCAGTTCAGCAACGCCGTGCTCTGGTACTTCAAGCGCCAGGCCGGCGGGGATGGCTGCAACACGATCGTCATGGGCTGGACGAGCGCCAGTCTGCCTGACCCTTCATGGGTGTCGCTGGGCACGGTCGACGGTCCCTTCCCGACGATGTCGTTCGGCGAGACGAAAGGCCTCGGCGATTACATCGGTGGCGTGACCAATGGCCTGTACGGAGGCAAGTTCCTGGCGACTTGGGCGAGGCCTGTCATCTCCGACGGAACGACCGACGAGTGCGCGTCCTGTCTTGACGACACCTACAGCCTTGCCATCTTCGGATCCGAGATAACACCGTGACGCGATACACGCACGGCGATGCGGACACACAACACATCGACTCGCCGGTCGGCACGGGCACCCGGGCCCCGGCGCCGCCCCGGACGCGGGGGCAGATCCGCTCGGGTCGAAGTGCGGTCGTCTAAGAAAGCGCAAACACCAGGAGCACCGCGTCGAAGGACGACGCGGGTGCGTCCGCGCAGGTCCTGTCGTGAAGCACGGCTACGGACTGAGGAAACACGAACACGACGCGATCCCCGCGAAGCACGTCAGAGTCGCCATCCACGACATCGAGACACGTTGTCCCCACGCAGACCCGAAGCGGCTGGTGTTCCCACGGCCCGCATTCCGACGGGCGAAGAGCACAGACACCGCTGACCATTGAGATCCGCAGAGGCGAATACCACTCCACGGGATCGGCGGCGGGCGGCGCAAGGGAGTCCGCGGTGACGGCGGCAACCATCAGGCTGCCGGAACCGTCGACCACGCGAACCCATCGCTTCATCCACGTCCCGCGCGATCCGACGTATCGCAGCTGGACGCGCTGGCCTGCCAAGAAGCCCAATCGTGGCAGCGAGACGGAGAAGACATCCAGAATGTGTGTTTCGACTGCCGAGCCTGCATCACAGTTGAACGTCAGTTCGAGATGGTCCGAACTGTCGCCGAGGACGTCTTCGAGGACGCAGGGTAGGTCCAAGTCCGCGATCAGTTCGGTACTGCCATCCAACTGCCACGCGATCCAGTTCGGCACCTCTCGAGGGCAAGTCCTCAAAGCGTCGCCGGCGCCGTCTTCCGCGGTGAGGTCGCCAGTGAGGGCGTCTTCGACCGCCGTCTCGTCGCCCATGTCATCAGGCCCGTCCGTGGGCCACCCGTCGGTCGCGTGGGCATCTGTTTCGACATCCTGCTGAACGAAGTCGCCCCACAACCCGATGCCAGACGTGCAACCCCCGAAGAAGCCGGTCGCAAGCAGAAAGCTGAAACCCCGCAATGCTCGGCTTCGGTTGCGCACGATGGGAGTATGACAGAACACGTTGCTGCGCGCAACCCGGCTGTCCAGCGACACCTATTCGTCCACGAGACGTCCGGGAAGGAGTCGACCGGTCCGGGCTCGCGATGTCGCCCATCACCGCCGTGCGCATCGCGTCGACCGCGGCCGTGAGGTAGTCCGGCACGGAGTCGAACGGGAACGCCTGGCGGAGCTGTTGCACGACCCAGGGCGCGCTGGGATGGTTGGCGCCGTCGGCAGATCGAGGACCACAAGCGAGGGAACCCCCGGCAATGCCAGGCGAGGACGGTCTCGGGCCTGATGATGACGAGGACCTCGCGCCAGCCGGCGCAGTGCCGCTGGAGGGTCAGCCAGAGCACCCTGTCGGATGCCTTCAACTTAGGCTTCGGGATGGTGCGGCTGTCGATCGCGAGTTGCTGCTGCCGCAGCGCCAGGTATTCGATCGTCAGTGCACGCCGAGAGCGGAAGACGGCGACGAGACCGTGTAGGACAACGAGGAGGGTTCCGAGGCTGGCGCGCCAGCATCCGACGGCGGGCCGGGAAGATCAACGATCATGCGGCGGACGAGAGACTGGCGGGCAGGCCCGCGGGCAGGACGGCGGGCAGGTCTACGGATCAGCGCGGCGGCAGGGTGCTGGAGTGGCCGATCATGGAGAGGCGGGCGCGGCGCAGGGTCTCGGTGGCGGGGAGGTCGACGCGGAGGGTCACGGGGTCCAGGACCACGGCGTAGTCGCCGTCGCGCCGGGGCGCTGGCCCCCATGCCTCCGCCGCGGATCATGACGGAATGCCGCGGTTTGCCGTCGGCGCGCTTGCCGTAGAAGACGTTCATCGTGGCCGGCGTGCCGCCGGAGGCGGCGATGACGCGGTCGGGGAGCGCGGGGACCAGCGCGCGGTAGACGATCTCGGTCAGGAAGGCGCCTGGCCGTACTCGGGAATGGTCCAGCCGATGGCGCGGATCGGCCGGCCCAGCTCGCGCACCCGCTTCGCGAGCCGCGCGGCGGCCCGGCGGTCGGGAGTGTCGAGGTTGACGTTGTAGGCGGCGAGGAACTTGCGAGCGCCGATCACCGTGGCGCCGGCCCGGTCGTTGAACTCGGCGGCGCCGAAGTCGGGCGCCCACGCCGGATCCGCCAGCTTCGCCGCCAGCCCCTCTTACTCGCCGGCCCGGACGTCCGCCAGCCGCCGGCGCTCGGGCCGCGTCGCCGCGTGTTCGTACAGGTAGACCGGAATGCCCAGCTCCGCGGCGACGCACTGCCCCAAGGCACGGGCCAGCGCCACGCACTCGGCCATCTTCACTCCCGACACCGGGACGAACGGAAAGACGTCGGTCGCGCCCAGCCGCGGGTGCTCCCCCTTGTGTCGCCGCATGTCGATCCGCTCGGCCGCGGTGCGGATCGCCCGGAAGCCCGCCTCGACGGCCGACTCGGGCCGCGCCACGAAGGTGACGACCGTCCGGTTCGCGCCGGCCCCGGGGTCCACGTCGAGCACGGTCGCGCCCTCGACGTCGCCGATCGCCGCTGCGATGGCGTCGATGATCCCGCGGTCCCGCCCCTCGCTGAAGTTCGGCACGCATTCGACCAGCCGCATCGTCCCTGCCTCCGGTGCCGGGCTTCGTAGCACGCGAGGGAAGGGCCACGCAACGTGTGATACGCTGCCGCCATGGCGGAGAAGAGCCGCACCGGACGCATCGTCGACCTCGTCGAGCCGGGTCGCGAACGCCTGGAGCTGGCATGGATCCGCGAGGAGGCGAAGGGCAAGGCACGCCTGCGCACGGCAGGCGGTCGCGAGCATTCGGTGTCCTCCCGTGCGCTGGACGAGGCGATCGTCGCGGATCACGGACCCGCCGGTCCGGACGCCCTGGACGCCCTTGCCCGCCGGAGCGCCGAGGTCGAGACGCAACGCGCGTCGGTCGCGCCGGAAGAGGTCGAGTTGCTCTGGGAATCGCTGGCCGGCGACGACGACGAGCGCCGCTCGCTCGGCGAGCTGGCATTGGAGCTGTTCGGCGCGCAGGCCGCCACGACCCGCGTCTCCGCGCTCGGCCGGGCGCTCGAGGCCGACGGCAACCGCTTCGCGCTGTGGGCCCGGGGCGCTCGCTTCACGGTCTTCGGCCGCCGGACCCGCGAGGCCCGCGTGCGACGCGCGGCCGAGGAAGCCGAGCGGCGCGAGGAGGACCTGCGCCGGCGCTCCGCCGAGACGGAGCAGGCCGACGCGCTCGTCGCGCGGATCCGCCCCCTGCTGGCGCCCCTGCCGGATGCCCACCCGCCCCAACCGAACCGCGCCCTTCAGGGCGCGGCTCCGGCGGAACCGCAGCCGCGGGCTGAAGCCCGCGGTTCGGATGGCGAAGCACGTGCCAGCCACCAACCCTGGCCGGCCGACCTCGACGCGTTTCTCGACGGCCTCCTCGCGCTCTCGCGTCTCGACCGGAGGCTCGACGACTCCCCG
>JACRCX010000076.1 GCA_016218815.1 Deltaproteobacteria bacterium | reverse complement strand
GTCAAGGAAATTCCGCCGCCGCATGACTTCACCCGCCAGGTGAAACCGACGCGCGTCTGGCCTTGCCGAAAACCGACATCAGATCGATGGGTTGCCAAGCCCCCCTGGAAACGTCCCTCCCGCTACAGCGGGATTCGGGTGACCTTCGCGATGACGGTTGGACGCGACGGCACCGTGGAGAAGGTCGAACCCGGCGTCGCCGAGGGCCGGCTCCCCGATCAGGCGGTCCTCGACTGCGTCTGCGCGGCGTTGTGCGGCGCGTCCTTCGCACCGGACGTCCACGACGACCTCGTTGTGATTGGGCTTGCCCGGAGCCGGCCGCCGCGGTAGGAAGCGAACAGCCGCGGCGGGTCGCCGCGATCCAGCCTGAAGGAGTGAAGAATGCCGAAGACGAAGAACAAGATCACGCTCAGCAGCCTGCCCGTCGTCGACCTCGCCTACGCCGTCGAGTGCCTCGTCGCGGGCGGCAAGACCACCACGGCCGAGGTCCTCGGCCTCGCCGCCGATCGCGGCAAGCGCATCGCGCTCCTCGAAGCCGAGCTGCGCGAGTTGCGTGGCGGCGTCGTGGCGTCCAAGACGGCGAAGCGGAGGCGACCCGCGGCCAGGCCGGTGCTCGCGCCCGCGCCGAAGGCGGCAGCGGCCAGGCCCCCGTCGTCGCTCAACGCCTTCCGCAAGCTCCAGGGCAAGTACATGGGCCTCTTGCGCAACTTCACCGGCCCCCTCCGCGAGCGCATCAAGGGGATCGCCAAGGCCCAGAAGTTCCCCGCGGCGATCGCCGAGATGAAGAACCTGCTGGCCGTCAAGGGGGCGCCGGCGAAGACGGGGCGGAAGACGGCGCCGAAGACGGCGCCGGCGAGGAAGGCCGCGCCGATGATTGTTGCGCCCAGGAAGCTGACGATCACTCCCAAGCGCGCCGCGCAGTTGAAGCTCCAGGGCGTCTACATCGGCATGATCCGCTCCCTGCCCGAATCCGTGAAGGCCAGGATCAAGACAATCGCCAAGGACAAGGGCTTCGCGGCGGCGATCGCGGTCATGAAGAAGGCGGCGAAGTAGAACAGCGGCAACCGCCCGGCAGGCCGTGGACGGGCTGATGGACTTCGAGACCCTCGATCGCCGCATGCGCGTCTACGAGACCGCTCACGACCATGCCGTCCTCCCCGGACTGCACATGGTCGCCCGCATCGATGGACGGTCGTTCTCGCACCTGACGCGCGTCGAGCTGGGCCTCGTCGAGCCGTACGATCTCCGGCTCCGCGACTGCATGGCGGCCACGCTGCAGCACCTCATGTGCCGGACCGGGTTCTCCTTCCTCTACGGCTACACGCAGAGCGACGAGCTCAACCTGCTGTTCCGCCGCGACGAGACGCTCTTCGGCCGCCGGCTGCGCAAGCTGCTGTCCGTCCTGGCCGGCGAGGCGAGCGCGAAATTCTCCCTCGAGCTGGGCCGGCTGGGCGTGTTCGACGCGCGCATCTCGCAGCTCCCTGCGGCGGACGACGTGGTCGACTACTTCCTCTGGCGGCAGGAGGACGCGCACCGCAACGCGCTCAACGGCCACACCTACTGGCTCCTGCGGGAACAGGGGCTCTCCGACCAGGAGGCCACGCGGAAGCTCAACGGCGCCAGCGTCGCGGAGCGCAACGAGCTTCTCTTCCGCCACGGCAGGAACTTCAACGACCTCCCGGCGTGGCAGCGGCGGGGGAGCGCCGTCCGCTGGCGCGAGGTCCGCGAGACGGGCCGCGATCCGCGGACCGGCGCCGAGGTCCAGGTCGTGCGGCAGGAGAGCTTCGTCGATCACGAGCTGCCGATGAAGGACGCCTACGCCGAGCTGGTGCGGTCCATCGTCCTGCGGCAGTAGGAGTCCCGCCCGCTCGGTCGCCTCATCCACCACGCTCGAGGCGCGCGAGCACCGCGGCGGGCGGCAGCACCTCGAACCCGAGGTCCTGCGGGAAGTGGCGCCCGTTCCCGGTGACGATCGCGTCGGCCTTGCCGGCAAGCGCGACCTCGACGAATGCCCGGTCGTCCGGGTCGTCGAGCGCGCCCGCGTAGGCCGGCACCTCCCCCAGCGGCTCCCCCTGCGCCCGGAGCCGCTCCAGCAACGCGTCGCGCCGCGAAGAACCGATGGCGGCGAACTTGGGCCGCGCCAGCACCCGGAAATACTCGCCGGCCAGACGCGCGTCGAGCAGGACGACGGCACGTTCCAGCAGGGCGTGCAGCGCGCGCTCGGGAACGCTGCCTTCCTTGAGCAGCGCCGACACCAGGACGTTGGTGTCGACGACGACGCGCAGCGGTCCGGGTCCCATCGGCTTCGTCTGACAGGTCGCGCGCTCCCGGTCAAGCCTGCGGTTGTTTCCAGGAGTCCGTTCTGGCAGATTCCGCCGAATGTCCGGACCGCTTCCCGCCAAACTCTCCCTCCGCGTCTTCTGGCTCGGGGTCTGGATCGTGATCGCGGGCCTGGGAAACCGTTTCGGGGAACCGGAGCGCGACCGGCCGACGCCGGGCCGCGAAGGCGCGCCGTTCGCCGGCGCGCCCGGGGGCCGCGTGGTCGTGGTGGTCGTCGACAGCATGCGAGCGGAGACGGCCGAGGATCCGGCCGTCATGCCGTGGATGGCCGAGGCCCGCCGGCGTGGGCTGTGGGGACGTCTCGAGCCCTGCGCGAACAAGTTCACCGTGCCCTGCGTGCGATTGATGTTCGAAGGCTACGAGCCGCCGTTCACCGTGGGGTTGCAGGATTTCACGCCGGTGCCGGTGGACGAACCGAGCCTTTTCCTCCGGCTCAAGGCTCGCGGGGTGCGCGTCGGCCTGATCGGCGACCACACGTTCCCGGGGATCTACGGCCACCTCGCCGAGCGGGTGGTGAACGACGAGAAGGCCCCGGTCGCCGTCGAGCGGCAGGACGAGTGGGCGGTCCGCGAGTTCCTACCCTGGCTGCGCGAGGGCGAGCTGCAGTTCCTGGTGCTGCACCTCATCAACACCGACAGCGTCTCGCACGAGTTCCACCCGGGCACTCCGCAGTACTCCGCGATCTACCGCGAGACCGACGGCTGGCTGAGGGAGATTGACGAGGCGCTGGGCCCACGGGACCACCTGATCGTGCTGGGGGACCACGGCCACGACGAGCTGGGAATGCACATCCCGGGACTGGACGTGCCGGCCGCCTACGTCGCTATGGGGCCCTTGTTCGCTCCGGGCGTCCGGCTCGACATGGGGATGGCCTCCGTCTACCTGCTCGCCGGCACGCCCTACGGTTTCGACCTGCCGAAGGGCTACGAGGGGCAGGCGCCGGTGGCGGCGCTCTATCCCGACGGCGGGTCGCGGGAGTACGCCGCGTTCCTGGCCGATCGGCTCGGGATGCCCCCGCTGCCCGGCGCCGACGTGCGGCAGCTCGAGGCCCGGCTGGGCCGATACCTGGTTTCGGTCCAGCGCGCCTGGACCGACAATGTCCTCAAGGCGTTCTTCACGCTGCTGCCCTGGATTCTCGGCCTGCTGCTGGCCCTCGGCTCGGGCGGCGTACCACGCCGCTGGCTGCTCGTGACGATGGTCGGCTGGGGAGCGGCGGTCGTGCTCCCGACGTTCGCCGCGGGTTGGATTGCGCTGGCCGTGCACGCCGGGGTGCTGTGGTTCCGGGGCGGCCCCCTCCCCTGGCGTTGGGGACTCGCGGCGCTGGCCTGCGCGGCGTTCTCCTTCGAGCTGGGGGCGACGGGCAGTCGGTGGACGCCGATCTTCTACACTGGCAGCTTCTTCCTGCCGCTGCGCAACCTGGCCTTCGTGGGGGTCTGCGTGCTGGAGGCCGCGGTCCTGGCTCTCCTGGCCCGGAGGGCGACCGAGCGAGAGGCATGGTGGCGTGTCGTCGTGCCCTTCTCCGCCTTCGCCGGACTGCTGCTGTTCGGGTACATGGGGGTGAACTACTGGGGTGCGGGCACGCTGGTCCCCTGGGCGATGGTGGTGGCCGTGCCGTTGCTGGCGCTGCACGGCGCGCGCCCGCGCATGGCGCGGCTGGGGTTGGCCTTGGCGGCGCTGCTGCCGTCGCTGTTCACCGTCACTCACGAGACCTGGGCGCTGGTCTGGCGCTACACCCTGATCGCGAGCATCGGGCGCGGGCCGCTCGGTCATCCGGGGATGGCGTGGGTCGCTCCGCTGCTGCTGCACGCGATCTCGCGACGGCTCGCGGGCGAGCGCGTCTTGGGCCTCGACTGGGGCGGCCCGTTGTTGCTGGCCGCCGGGAGCGGCGCGATCGCCCTGATGCTGGGCGGCGCCCCGCAGTGGGGCGTGGCGGGCGCGTGTGCCGGCCTCACGGCCCTCTCGGCCTTCGTCGGCTCGCCCGCGGATCGGACCGCGGCAAGGCTCGCGGCGTGGGTGGCCCTGGCGGCCGGCTTCTTCGGCTTCCCCTTCGGCACGGGCCTCGCGTTCGCCGCCCTGGCGCTGGGCGGGGACGCCTACGCTCGTCTGGCCGCCGACACCCTGCGCGACTCGCCCCGCGCCCGCGCCCTGGTGCTGGCCGCGCTGGGCGCGGCCCTGGCGTACGTGACGGCCTGGATCGCCGTGCCCGCCTACCGCATGGGAAACATCGACTTCACCTTCGCCTGGACGGTGATCTGGAATTCGCCGGTGCAGGGCCTGCGCGCACTCCAGGTGTTCGTGCTGTCGCTGACCAAGTACTTCGCGCTCATCGCCGTCCCCGCGTGGTTCATCCTCTCCCGCTGCCCTGACCGGGAGGCGGCCCGCGACCTGGTGCGCGGCGGCGTCGCGCTGCTGCTCGTCAAGGTCGCCCTGCAGACGTCCTACATCTGCGGCGATCTGCTCGACCCGTCCGCGCGCTACCGCGTCACCACCGTCCAGGAGCTGATGTTCACCACCGGCGCCGCCCTCTCCTGGAGCTTCTCCTGGGCCTTCGACCGTGTGGGAGCCTGGCGCGACGCGCGACGCACCGATTGACCAACCCCCACTCCTCGGCTAAGCAGGCCGGGTGTCCGACGACGATGCGGCGCCGTCCCCGGCGGGCCGCAGGGAGGTGGCATCCATGAAGCTCGATCTGTCCGGCAAGAACGCGATCGTCACCGGCGGCTCGATGGGGATCGGCAACTCGATCTGCCTCGCGCTCGCCCAGTGCGGCGCCAACGTCGCCCTCAACTACCGCAAGCACGAGGCCGAGGCCGCCGCGGTCGCGGAGAAGGTGAAGGGCGCGGGCGCCAGGGCCCTGGTCGTCCAGGCCGACGTCGCGAGCTTCGCCGACGCCCAGGCGATGGTCGAGAAAGTGACCAAGGAATGGGGGCAGGTCGACATCCTGGTCTGCAACGCCGGCGTCAACAAGGACGGCATGATCTGGAAGATGACCGAGGAGCAGTGGGACTCGGTCATCGCCATCAACCTGAAGGGCTACTTCAACTACATCCGCGCCGTCGCGCCGCAGATGAAGGAGCGCGCCTCGGGGAAGATCGTCACGATCACGTCGATCAACGGCAAGCGCGGGAAGCTCGGCCAGGCCAACTACGCCGCCAGCAAGGCCGGCATCATCGGCCTGACCAAGACCTGCGCCCGGGACCTCGGCAAGTTCGGCATCAACTGCAACGCGGTCGCGCCGGGCCTGATCGAGACCGACATGATGGCCAGCGCGCCGCAGGCCGTGAAGGACCTCGCGCTGTCCGAAATCCTCCTCGGCCGGCTGGGCAAGCCCGAGGAGGTCGCCAACGTGGTCTGCTTCCTCGCCTCGGACCTCGCCCGGCACGTCACCGGTCAGGTCCTCAACGTGGACGGCGGCCAGTTCCTGGGATAGGGAGAACACCCATGATGAAATTGAACGACGTGGTCGCGATCGGGATGGTCCGGACCCCCATGGGGCGCTTCGGCGGCACCCTCAAGGACGTCAACGTCTACGACCTGGGCGCGGCCGCGATCCGCGAGGCGCTCAAGCGCGCTGGCGTCGCGGGCGAGCAGGTCGACCAGGTGATCTACGGAAGCTGCCGCCAGGCCGGGAACGGGCCGAACCCCTCCCGCTCGGCCGCCATCTTCGCCGGCCTCCCGGCGAAGGTGCCGACCCACACGATCAACATGGCCTGCCCCTCCGGCATGAAGACCGTCCAGCTCGCATCCCAGGCCATCCGCCTCGGCGACGCGAAGCTCATCGTCGCCGGCGGGATGGACTCGATGAGCACGATCCCCTACCTGCTCAAGGGCGTGCGCTTCGAGGGCTTCCACATGGGCCCCAAGACGCTCCTGGACGGCTGGAGCGACTCCATCGACCCGACCTGCGGCTGCGGCATGGGTGAGACCGCCGAGAACCTGGTCGACAAGTACAAGATCTCGCGCGAGGAGCAGGACCGGCTCGCGGTGGACAGCCAGCAGAAGGCGGCCAAGGCCCAGCAGGAAGGCTGGTTCGACGAGGAGCTCGTCACCGTCGAGGTGCCCCAGAAGAAGGCGGCGGCCCTCAAGTTCGCCAAGGACGAGTCGATCCGCGGCGACACGACCATGGACAGCCTCGCGAAGCTCAAGCCCGCGTTCCGCAAGGAGGGCGGCTCCGTCACCGCCGGCAACGCCTGCGGCATGACCGACGGCGCCTGCGCCATCGTGCTCACCTCGCGCGAGAACGCCAAGGCGCTCGGCAAGCCCCCCCTGTTCTCGATCGTCTCGTGCTCGGAAACCGCGGTCGAGCCCCGCTTCATGGGCGAGGGACCCGGCCTCGCGATTCCCATGGCGCTCCAGGCCGCCGGAATGAAGCTCGAGGACATGGACCTCCTGGAGGTCAACGAGGCGTTCGCGGCGCAGGTCCTGACGGACGAGCGGATGCTGCATTGGGACCGCGCGAAGCTCAACGTCCACGGCGGCGCCATCGCGCTCGGTCATCCCACCGGCATCAGCGGCGCGCGCATCCTCATCACCGGCACCCAGGCCCTGAAGCGCCTCGGCAAGGAGCACCTCGTCGCCTCGATCTGCGGCGGCGGCGGCGTCTCCATGGCCATGGTCGTCCGGCGCGAGGGCTGAGCGTCCTGCTCGCCGGGCCGCGTCCGGATCCTGTTGTCCATCGACACTCCGCCGTCCACCGGACTTTCGTGCAGGGATCGACCGGGCCGCGCACGGGCCGCCAGATCTGGGCCGCCCGTCGTGCGAACCGAGCGCGCGAGGCGCGACCGCATTCCGGCGCTTCTTCGCGATCGTCTACACTCTTTCGCCGTCCATCGCCGCCAGCAGCCCGCGGATGGCGCGGCGTGGGGGCCAGCGGAGATCCGCGCGGCGCTCTTCAGATGATGGCCGGAACGAGGAAGATCATGCTTCGCTCGGCCGCAGGCACGCCGTCCGCGAGGAACCGCAGCGTGACGGGGTGGACTCCGAGGTCCTCCGTCCCCGGCACGGTCGTGTTGGTCTTCGCCACCACCGAGAAGCACACCGCCTCACCTTCGACGACGTCCGGGTAGCGGTCGAGAAACGTGTCTCCATCGGAATCCTCGGCGGCCAAAGTTGAAGCGCAGGGCTGCACTTCGAAGGTGCAGACCGGGACCGGCTGGTGGAAGGAACCAGAAGCGACGGTTTCCACGTGATCGACGAAGGCCGCGACGGCATCCACCGCATCCGCGAGGCCGTCGAGCACCTCGACCTCGACCGCGACGTGGCGCGGGGGCGAGGTCGTCACGGGGAGGACGGCACCGACAACCACGCTCGAAGGGTCCGGCAGGGATTCCTCCCGTTCGATGATCGTGTCGTAGCCCACGGTCCTCGGCGAACACGACGGATCCAGCGGGTCCGTGCCGATCAGGATCTCGTAGACATCTGGGACCGTGTCCCCATCCGTGTCGGGATTGCACCAATCGGTGTGGTAGCGGCTCGCCTCCTCCGTGTCCGACAGCCCGTCGTTGTCCGAATCCAGGTCCCGGAAGTTGGGCAGGGTGTCGCCGTCGCAGTTCGAGGGCGGCGTCGCGGGATCTGAGTCCCCCGCCTCCAGCGAGTCCGGCAGGGTGTCGTCGTCGGAGTCCAGGTCCGTGAAATCCGGCTCACGGTCGCCGTCCGTGTCCATGGGCGGCGTGCACGCGTCGTCGTCTCCGGCCTCGTCGGCGTCGGTAACGGTGTCGCTGTCCGAGTCCAGGTCGCGGTCGTCCGGCACGGTGTCGCCGTCGTCGTCGAGCACGCCGTAGTGCTCGTCCAGGTTCGAGATGGTGTCGCCGTCGGTGTCGGGACATGTCCCGGCGTCCTCCGGGGTGACCTCAGTGCCGTCATCGGCGGCGTCGACCTCCGCGTCACCCTCGGCGTCCCAGTCCTCGTCCGCCCCGCCATCGGCGTCCGCCGGTGGAACTGCCTCGTGGTCGCCGTCGCCATCCGCGCGCTCTTCGGCGTCGGCATCCGCAGGTGGTGTCGGGTCTTGGTCGCCGTCGCCCAAGAGCGTGGTGCCGCCCGAGCAGCCGCTGACGCCGAGGAGGAGGGCCGTCACGGCCGCGCACGTCCGCAACCCCAGCAACCCGGCCGTCTCCGATCGATCCACGACCTGAAGTCTGGGCGGGAGCGGCAGCGGCGTCAAGGACTGGCGCGTCCGGCACCGCCGCGCCCTCACCGCTCCTCGCCGCCCGCGGCGGACGCAGCGGACAGGTGCGAACGGGTCGCCCGGGGGCAAGGGGGGGCAAGGAAGTGGAAGACGGATCCGTCCGGAGCGGCGATGCCGTGCCGAGGTTCATCGGTGGCCCCCTGTTCGGTCATGCCCGCAATCTCCGAAGGAAACCTGACATTGTAGATGCGACAGGGCAAGGAGCGGATGCGGATCTGGTCGTCAACCCCTCGACTTGACGGAGTTCCCCGACAGGCACAACCTCACGATCGTGGGCTCGTGCGATGCAAGGATGGATCGTCGCCGCGAAGCCCCCGTCGCCTGCGCCGCCTGCTCCGCCTCAACGCCGGCAACGAAGACGACGAAGGGCACGGGGACGGAGCCGGACGCGATGCCGGCACCTCCCGCGTCGAACACCACGCCAGGCGTCGCGCTCACCGCCAGGCAGCCGCAGCGCCGGCATCGCCACCACGCGCACGACGCGGACCGACGCCCTCGCCGTCCTCGATGCCGGAGCCTACTCCACACCGAGCGCCTCGCGCAGGACCTCGCGCCGGTCCCCGTCCTTCACGCTACAGCACCAGCGGCGGCACGAGAAAGAAGACGTCGCGCGTGTCGAGCAACGTGACGGCGTCGCCCCAGACCTGGATCGTGGCCCGGTAAAGCCACGGGTCGCTCGTGGTCATCATCGTCGTGTTCATCTTCGGCACCACGTCGAAGCACACCACCGAGCCCGGCGGTACGTCCACGAAGGTGTCGAGGCTCCCATCCCCGTCGCGATCCGCCGCGGTCAGCCCGGCGGCGCACGGGGCGCCGGCGGTGGGGTTCGCGACGACCCGGTCGAGGAAGTTGGCGACCGCGTCGATGGTGTCGCTCGGATCGTCGACCGCGGCGGCGGAGATGTCCAGCACCATCCCCTGCGTCAGCGCCCGGATCCCCTGGACGACCGCCGTCGAAAGACCGACGCCGGTGGAGGAGATGCGGAAGCTGAGCGGGCAAAGGCCGGACCCGTCGGTCGGCTCGCCGGCTCCGCCGAGGCCCGTGCAGCACTGGTCGGCGGCGCATCCGGCCGGGCGGCCTCCAACGTCGTCCCAGGCCGCCGGCGGAACGATCGCACCCGTCGCGCGCACGGCCTCCAGCTGATCCGCCCGCGCGTTTGCATCTCCGCCGTCCGAAACGACCCCGATGACGCGCGCCGCGATCGCGACCAGCTCGGCTGTCGCCGCCGACGACGTCGCAGCCCCGACGATTCCCGAGTAGGCTTCGCCGTAGGTCGAAGAGTTGTGGCCGGACGCGTCCGTGAACCAGACGACGACCGGCAGCGACGTCGTGCGCCAGCCGACCCCGGCCCGGACACCGAACGACTCGCCGACCGCCGGGAACGCCGGCACGGCGCCGCCCGGCCACGCCGGGACGGTGTAGCCTCCACCCGTGAGGCCCAGCCCGGTGGCGATCTGGTGCAGCGCCTCCCACGACGATTCGGGTCCGTCCGAGCCGCCACCCGTCGTCAGCGCGGAGACGACCGACTGCAACGACGCGCGTCCCGCCGCCGAACTCACCGTCATGACCCGGTGATCGATGCGGAACGGCCAATCCCCGCTGTCGCCGTAGGGCGAAGTGGGGAAGTCGCGGTAGGTGCCGATGCCGAACGCCATGTCGGGCACCTCAGCGGAGAGCGTGTCGATGATCCCGCCGAGCGACGTGCGAAGGTTGGCCATCTCGCCGTTCATCGAGCCGGTCGTGTCCATCAGGAAGAAGACGTCCGCCTGGAGGATGGTCGTGCCGAAGTCGAGCGTGTCCGAGGTCGGGTCCGGGGGCTCGAGGTAGTCCTCGACGAAAACGAAGTCGCCCCGCGCAGCCGGGTTGTCGGCAGGATTCAGCGGGTCCGTTCCGGCCACGACCTCGACCAGATCGGTGACGCCGTCGTCGTCGGAGTCGGCGTCCGTCGGATCCGAGCCGGCAGCCGCTTCGGCGGCGTCGTCGAGACCATCGCCGTCGCTGTCGAGATCGATGAAGTCGGCCGAATCGTCCCCGTCGCTGTCCCGCGGCGGCGTGGTCGGGTCGGTGTCGCCGGCCTCGACGGCATCCGGCAGCGTGTCGGAATCGGAGTCGAGGTCGAGGAAGTCGGGAATCGTGTCCGCATCCGTGTCCCGACCGGTCCCTCGGCTCTCCTCCGCATCCGAGATGGTGTCACCGTCCCGATCCGTGAGGACATCGCCGTCGGCCTCGACATCTGCATCCGCATCCGCATCCGCATCCGCATCCGCATCCGCGTCTGCATCCGCATCCGCATCCGCATCGGCGTCTGCATCCGCATCCGCGTCCGCGTCGGCGTCTGCACCTGCATCGGCGTCCGCGTCGGCTCCGATGCAGTCGGGGCTCGCGGCACAGCCGGGATCGCCGCAGTCGAACAACCCGTTGCGATCGTTGTCGGCGCGGTCGGTACACTCCCCGGGATCGTCGCCTTCGAAACCGCCCCCGCTGCCACCCGGGTCGGAACACCCCGCGGGAAGGACGGTCGCCGTCATCGCCACCAACGCACACGCCAGCAGGGATCGTTCGAGACGCATGACCCACTCCTTTCGACCGAACCGCTCACGCCTACGTCCGGCAGTCCAGCACGGGCGGGCGCACCTTGCAAGCCGTTCGGGAAAACGCGAGCAACCTGTGCCTCCGCAGTCACACTGCGCGCGTCTGGCGCTCGACCTGCTCCGCTCGACCCTCGCGGGCTGCGACGAGTCCCGGCGGCCGAAACAAAGTCCGGTGATCCGGCCTGCCACGGGCCGCGGTCACTCGGGACACAAGGGCTGGACGCGCACGACCGGCCGGTCATCCACCGCCGCGTGCGAGGTGGAGGGGCTCAACGTGCCCGGTTCCAGCACTTCAGTGTGCAACTCCCCGGCGAGCGGCTCGCCGGGTCGCAAGGCGGCGGCCGGACAGCCGAGGGCGGGACAGGTGCCGGCGAACCCCCCGCCGGCCCCGAACTTGGCCACCCAGTCCTCCGACCCGAATGCGGCAGTGCCGAAGAAGGCGATTCCGCCGTCGGTGGTCGGCGCGGCGGCGAACACGGTATCGATGTAGTCCCCCGGACGGAAGTCCAAGCTGCGCTGCCAGATGAACGCGCCGTCGGTACCGACGGCGGCAATCCAGCCCGTCAGGAAGTCGAGATCACCGGCAAGGACCAGACCGCCTCCCGCCGGCACCGCGACGCCGGCCAGATCCAGCGCCACGCCACCGGGCGCTTCGAGCACGGTTGTCCGGATCGCGTCCCCGCCGGCACCGAGCAGTTCCCAGGTCGTGGTGCTCGCGCGCGTGGCGAGCGCGATCAGCGCGCCGGCGTCCGCCGGGGCGACGAGCACGGACGTGATCAACGCGTCCCCCTCGCTCCACTCCCAGTCGGCATGCTCCCGCCGCCACGCCGTGCGCCCGTCGGCGGCGACGTGGAGCAGGTCGAGCTTGTCGTGACGCACGCCCGCGGCGTCCACCGAGGCCGCATCGAGCACGGCGACGAGCCCGCCGTCGGCAAGCGGCGCACACGAGACCACGAGGCCGTCGACGGCGAGCCGGGTCTGCCGAAGGATCGCGCCGGAATCGTCGATCTCCAGCACCGTGGGCTCGCCGTCCGCGCCTAGGTACGGCCGACCCACGCAGGCGGCGTAGGTCCCATGGGCGCGGGGCTCCAGGGAGAAGAGCATCCCCGGCACCGTCCACTGCCAGAGGATCTCGCCGGACTCGTCGATGGCCACCAGCCAGGCCTCCCGGGGAATGCCGTCCGATCCGAGGCCATCCGCCCCGATGATCCATCCGCCTGCGGATCGCGGAGTGACGGCGACGGCCCCCGCCCTGTCATCGGGCCCGCCGGTCAATCGCCGCTGCACAACCGGGGTGCCGTCGGCCGCGAGCACGACGATCCATGCCTGCATCGTCGCGCACGTGACCGGGCCACCCGTCGGACAAACGGCGCCGACCACGGCGACGCCGCCGTCGGGCGCGGCGCAGATCGCACCAACTCCGGCGCTCTCCCCGTCGGTCGCCACGGGCAAGTCCACGATCCAGGTGGGATGGGCCGGCGATGGGCCCGACGGACATCCGTCGTCCGGGACGTCCGCGGCCGTCTCGGACCCCTCGTCCGCCACGTCGTGACCGGCCTCCTCGTCTGCGGCGGTCTCCGTGTCTCCGTCGCGGGATGCATCCCCGGCCAGGATCGTTCCCTGTTCGCACGCCGACACGGCTACCGCCACCAGCCACGGCAGCCAAGCGGCAGCCGCACAGCGTGTCCGACGCACAGAAGCGGGAAGCCGCATGACTTCGGGCGCGGTCGAGGTGTACGGATCGGAGACGGCACGGCGAGCGGTCCGTCCAGATGGTCCATGTTCCGAGGGATGTGCCGGCAGGCGCGACCCGGGGAATCTCGTGAAATCACCGGCCGAGCCGATCGGTCGACCTACGACCGCCGACGGTGCCCGTGTCGCGCCCGCGTCCGGTCGGCGGCAGGCAACCGCGCCGTGCCGCACGGGCCCCGCGAGGACTCGTCGCACCGGCGCTACCCGCCCTGCATGGTCGATCACGATCTGAAGCTTGAACTCTGGCCCGCCCCGACGTCAAGCCGACGGTGCAGACAGCCGACCGTCCAGGCAGCGGTGCGCTCGAACCCGTTGCGGGTCACGCAGGCATTCGTCATGCTACACGTCGAAGGCGCGCTCCAGATGATCGACGGGGCAGCGGCGGGCGCCGCATGGTCACGGACAGCGGAGCGATCACGCTTCCCTGGACTTCGAGCCCCGGCAGGCGATGAACAAGGAGTGAGAGATGAGGGGAGTGCGAGAGGTTCTGCTGACCGCCTGTGGGACTGTCGCGTTGGCTGCTGGGTGTATCGCTCACGCCCCGGCCGCACAGCCGCCCGCCATCACGAGCATGGCGCCCCGGCCCGACCACGACGGCGATCCACCAGCAGAACGGCCACCGCGGGACGAACGTGAACGGCAGCCACGGCACCCGGAAGCCGGCCGTCGTCGGCATCACGGGCAGGTCCACGAGCCAAGTGTGGTTGGGGCCGCGGGAGATGATGCGCTTCGGGGGCTCGGCCGTCGGTGTCGCGACGGACGACGCTTCGGCCGGCGCAGGTTCGCGAGCCAGCTCGCGATCGTGGCGGGCTCGAGAAGGAACTGCTCGGCGGCCCGCGCGAGGTTCCAGCCACGCGCAGCCTTGAGCGCCAGGACGGCGAGCCGCTCAGCGGGTGGGTAGTGGGGCCGGTTTCTCGCCGGGATCCTGGCCAGCCGAGCGTCTTTGATCCGGAGTTCCTCGCGCAGCATGATGGTACCGCCCCCGGCCGGATCGGGTAGGAGAGCGGCGTCGATGAGCATCCTTCCAGTTGGCGGATCCTGAGCTTTGTCGTAGGGTTCGCGTGTGGTCGTCCGGTCGGAAAGCCTCGGTAGTTCCGCCCGGGATTCCCTGCCGAAAGATCGCTGGCCGCCCACACCGCGCCGGCACCCAGGCCTTGAAGCGCCTCCACAAGGAGCACCTCGTCGCCTCGATCTGCGGCGGCGGCGGCGTCTCCATGGCCATGATCGTCCGCCGCGAGAGCTGAACGACGACCTCTGTCGACTGTCGACTCTCGACTGTCGACTCCCTACGCCCTACCCAACCGGCTGCGTCCGCAGCCAGTCCCACAGCCGGGTCATCGGGCCGAACTCCCGGTCCAACGCCGGGATGTCCGCGCCGTAGCCCACGTGGTCGAACCACTCCAGCATCGTCGCCATGTCGCCGCTCTGCGCGCGGACGGCCTCGATCGGGATGCGCTCGAACGGGACCTTCGTGTGCCTCGCCTCGGTCAGGGCCGCCGCGACCTGCGGCATCGTCGCCGTGTCGCCGGCGATCTCGATCTCCCGGCCGCGCATCCGCGCCGCGTCGACGAAGGCCCGCGCGCCCACACGTCCGATGTCGCTCACCGCCACCATCTGCAGCCGGGTCTCGGGCGCCAGCGCCGCCAGCAGCTTCCCGTCGCGCAGGAACCACGGCGACGTGAGGTTCTCCATGAAGAACACCGGCCGCAGGATCACGTGGGAGGGGAACCCCAGCGACCGGACGGTCCCTTCGACGCGGTACTTGTTGTCGAAGTGCGGGATCCCGGTCCCGCGTTCGGCCGAGCCCACGGAGCTGTAGACGAAGTGTTGCACCCCCGCCTCGCGCGCCACCCGCGCGAAGCGATGCCCCTGTTCCTCCTCGCGCTCCACGCCGGCCTCCCAGGTGTTCTGCACCGCGAAGGTCCCCCAGGCCCCGTCCAGCGCCGTACGGATGGAGACGGCATCGTTGAGGTCGCCGGCGACGAGCTCCACCCCCGCCTTGGCCAGGGCCTTGGCTGGCTCGCCGTCCGGCTTGCGCGTCAGCGCGCGCAAGCGGAAGTCGCTGCCGATGAGCGCGCGGCAGACCGCGCCACCCTGTTTGCCCGTCGCTCCCGTGATCAGGATCGTTCGTTGATTGGCCATCTTCCCCGCCTCCCTGGGCATCGCCCGCGGGCCGGCTCGCCGCCTGCCCGGTATGGTGTGGACCCGCTCCGTCGCGCGGGCCGCAGGCCCCGATGTAGGTCCGATCGGGCGAGTGTCAACGTCGACTTCGGGGAGGGAAGTCGCGGGCAGTCAGAGACTCGGCACACAGCTCCTCCGGCGCCCAAACCGTTTCGGGTGCCGGATACGGCACGACCGGCACGACGGTGTAGCTGTCGCGGCAGACCCTGAGGTTCGTCCGCCGACCGCCTTCGAGGAGTGCCTCCTCGGCTGACACGTCGTCGACCTTCCAGATGCGGAGAATGCCCTCCCGGGTCCACACGGCGACGAGCGTCCCGTCCGGCGACACGGCTACGCCGGCCGCCGGCGACTCGAGGTTGTCGAACCCGCGCAACACGCCGCCCGTGTCCAGGTCCCAGATGAGGGGAGCATCCCTGTACGAGGTCGTCAGCAGCCGCCGTCCGTCCGGGAAGAACGCGACGTGTCCGGTCGCGTGCAAGACGCGGATGACGCGTCCGGTCGCCACGTCCCACACGCGGGTTGCGATCTCATCATCCGCCGCGCTTGCGAGACGCTTGCCGTCCGGGGAGAATGCAAGGCTCCACGGCAGGCGCAAGTGGCCAACGAGGGCGCTGACGAGGTTGCCGGTCGCGACGTCCCAGACCCGCACGGTGCGATCGTGCGAGGCCGTCGCCAAGCGCTTCCCGTCCGGAGAGAAGACGACACCGGACACCTGGTCGCTGTGACCACGCAGCGTGTGGAGGCAGGCGCCGCTGGCTACCTCCCACACCCGCGCGGTCCCGTCCCTCGATACCGTGGCGACGAGCGACCCGTCGGGCGAGAGCGCCACGGCCAGCACCTCGTCGCTGTGCCGGCCGACGGGGCCGGTCGGGACGTCCTGAGCCCCTGTGTCGCCGCCGACTCCGCCCTCGATGGCGCGGATCGCCTGGCCCGTCGTGGCGTCGAGGACACGAATTGTCCCTCCCGCCGTGGCGGTCGCCAGCCGCATCGTCGTTGGAGAGAACGACGTCAGCCATAGATACCCGAGGTCGGTCTGACTCGCTTCCTCGGAGCCGCCGGCCACGGGCTTCCACGCCACCTCCCTGCCCTTGGCGAAGAAGCCGGCGAGGCGCGAGTCGTCGGGGAGGAACGCCACCTCCCTCAGAGGTCCCGCGTCGAGCTCCGACACGCGGACGACCCGCGCCGGCAGCCTCTCCGTGATGGCGGCCATGTCCCATACGCGCACGTCCGCGTCCGACGCACCGGAGACGAGGTAGGCGCCATCGGGAGAAAACGCCACGGTCCGGGCTTCCCCGTCGTGCCCTTCGAGCGTCGCGAGGTGCATGCGCTCGGCGGGACTCTGCAGATAGATCGCCCCGTCGGCGCATGCGCCGGCGAGGGTTGAGCCGTCCGCAGCGAATGTCAGGTCGGTCGTCCACACGCAGCCGGCCTTGTCGTCGGAACCGTCCGCGATGTACAGCGACTCGCCGGTCGCGGCATTCCACACGCGCACGGTCCTGTCGGCCGCGGCCGTTGCGACAAGCGCGCCGTCGGGACCGTACGCGGTCTTCAGGATGTCCTTGGCGTGCCCGCTCAACTCAAGAGCGATCTCGCCTGTCGCCGTGTCCCAAATGCGGCCCACACCGTTCGGCGCCGTGGTGACGAGTCGGGCTGCGTCGGGCGAGAACGCCGCGTCGACCGTGTCGTACGACTCGCCGCTGGACATCGTGAGGGTCGACGCGGCGAACGCGCCGTCGAGCGTGCGGAGCGACGCACCGGAAGACGGGTCCCAAAGGCGTGCCGTCCCGTCGAACGAACTCGTAGCCAGAAGGTCTCCATCGGACGAGAACTGGACGCCACGGACCTCGCGGCGGTGCCCCCCGAGGATCGCCACGAGATCCCCGGACGCCGTGTCCCACAGGCGCGCGGTCGTGTCCGTCGACCCAGTGACGATCCGCGAGCCGTCCGGCGACACGGCCACGTCCCCGACGGCGCTCTCGTGGCCCACGAGCTTGCGACGCACAAAGCCCGACCGAACATCCCAAACCCACGCGGCGCCGTCGTTCGCGCCGGAGACGACCCCGGTGCCATCCGGCAGGAACGCGACGTCGGTGACGCCGCCCGTGTGGCCGGTCAGGACGTGCTCGAGGATCCCCGATGTCGGATCCCAGATCCGCACCGTCTTGTCGTCCGAGGCGCTGGCGACAAGTCGGCCGTCAGGCGAAACGGCAACCGCGTTCACCCGGTCGGTGTGCCCCGGCAGGACGTGGCTCCAGGGACGACCGGCAAGATCGATCAGCCCCGCCGCCACGGCCTCGGTCGTTCCGAGCCGGCCGAAGTCGGGGCCGGCCGCGGCACGCAACAGCGCCAGGGTCTCGTCCCCCTTCCCGGCCCGCTGTGCCTCCGCAATGAGCGCCCGCACCTCGGCCTTCTGCCGCGCCTCCTGCGCCTTGCCCTCGCTGGCCTGCGCCTCCGCCTTGGCGGCCTCCGCTTGGGCCTGGGCCGCCTCCGCCTGCTGCCGGCTCTGGCGCTCCGACGCCTCGGCGGCAACGGCCCGGTCACGCTGGGCCGTCGCTTCCCGCTTCTCGGCGGAGACCGCGACGAACGCCCACGTCACCGCCACGGCGACGGCAGCGACCGCGGCAACGCCGGCGAGCACAAGTCCGCGATTGCGGCGGTAGAACATCCGCAGGTGGTACCCGCGGCTCGGCGGACGCGCGGCGATCGGCCGCTCCTCCGCGAACGCCTGAAGGTCCTTCGCCAGATCCTCCGCCGTGCCGTAGCGCTGTCCGGCCTCCCGCGCCGTCGCCTTGCGCACGATCGTGTCCAGGTCGGCCGGAACGCGCCGCTCCAGCTCCCGCGGCGACGGCGGATCGCGCTGCTCGACCAGCTTGCGCCGCAACAGGTCCTCGACCGACGCGCAGTCGTACATCGGCCGCAGGGCGACCATCTCGTACAGCGTCGCGCCGAGCGAGTAGATGTCGGCGCGGTAGTCCATCGGCACGAGCCGCGCCTGGATCTGCTCCGGCGCGGCGTAGCGCGCGGTGCCGACGAACGCGTCCTTCGCGTGCGCCGTGAGGGCCCGCGACTGCTCCGCCGTCTTCGCCAGCCCCAGGTCCATCACCACCAGGCGCTCGCCGTCCGCCGTCAGCATCAGGTTCTCGGGCTTCACGTCGCGGTGGATCACGCCGCGCCGGTGGATCTCCGCCAGCCCGTCCGCCGCCTGCGCAAACAGCCGCGCCCAGGCGCGGTAGATCGACCCTCCGCTCGCCGCGACGTCAGGCGGCGCCACCGCCGGTCGTTCCGCCTCCGCCCTCCCCACCTCTCCCTGCCTCCCCACCTCCCCTTGCCCGGATCCGGGAGTCTGTGACCTGCCGTCCAAACCCGCGGCCTCGCCGCCGCAGGACGCCGCCCTCCCCCCCCAGGACGACGACGCCGCCGACAGATGGCCCGCCGACAGCTCGGTCGCCGCCCCCTTCCACCCCGACAACGTGCCGTAGACGCGCGACAGGTCGGCGCCATCGACGATCTCCATCGCGTACCAAGGCCGCCCCTGCTCGATCCCGTAGGCCAGGACGCGCACGACGTTCGGATGGTCGCAGCGCGCCAGGACCATGCCTTCGCGGTGGAACCGGCCCATCGCCACGGAGTCGCCGGACAGCGAGGGCGGAAGCACCTTCAGGGCCACGGTCCTGCCCAACGAGAGCTGCCGGGCGCGGTAGACGATCCCCATCGCGCCGCGTCCGATCTCGCCCTCGATCACGAAGTCCCCGAAGCGGCGCTCGTCGGCCGCCTCCTCGACGCGCGCGGCCTCGCCCTCGCCGCTCTCGATGCCGGCAACCAGCTCTTCGACCACGGCCGCATCGACGTCGGAGCGGAACGGCGCCCCGATGTAGTCGACGTAGTCGACGGTCCCCTTGCGGCCGCGCCCGAGTCGCTGGAAGAAACCGAAGCGCGACAGGCCGGTGGCGTCCTCCTCCTGCGCCACGAGGAACGACGCCGGGACCGCCTCGCGTTCGCGCACGAAGTGCAGGAAGCGCGGGTCGGCCGCGTCCGCCGCCGGCAAACCGGCATCGGCGGCCGGCAGGAACTCCGTATCGAGGCCGGTCAGGCGTTTCCATTGCCGGCCGGTCTCCTCGCCGACGACCGAGACCCCGACGCGGCCGAGCCAATGGGCGTCGAGCAGCGCGTCCTGCGTCGCGACGTGCGCCGTCGCTTCCAGCAGCGGTCGCCCGAGGGCTCGGCAGAGCGCCTCGGGCGGCACGGCGCCGTGTCCGTGCACGCGGTTGCGGAGGGTGACCAGGAAGTCGAGAAAACCCAGCACGCCTTCGCCCCGCGCACGCCGCAGCGCGTTCCGCAGGCCACCCGCATCCGAGCCCAGGGGTCCGTCCGTGGTCAGCAGCGGCTCCATCGCCCCGGCGAGCTGCTCGAGCGGCTCAAGCTGATCCAACGGCCGCAGCAGCCGGGAGAGAGCGTCGCCCCCGGCGGCGGTGGCGCTCTCGCGCAGCAATCCCACCCAAGTGCCGAAGGCGGAGCCCTTGCGGACGAGCGCCCCGAGCGCCTCCCGGACGCGCGGCGCCGCGACGGCATCCGCGCGGCGCACCCGCCCGAGCCAGAAGGTGGCGCCCAGCGCGGCCGTCGCCTCGCCCAGGCAGCGCGCGTTCTGGAACACGGCCTCGGCGCTCTTCGAGTTCCGCGCGCGTTGCGCAAGCTGCGCCAGCGGCATCGGGCCGCCGGCGATCAACCGGCGGACCGCCGTCAGTCCCGCGGCGCCCGATCGCTCTTCCTGCACGTCGCGGATGGTCCCATGCCGGCCGTACGGCGGTCAACGCGGCACCTCCGCTCACCCTCCGCTCACGACGGCTGGCGCACATCCTGAAACCGCACATCCTGGACCCGTTGCGCCCGTCGGCCGGACGGTGCACCATGACGGTGTCGGGGGGACGCCCCGACGGACACGACCGATGGACGGCATGCAGGCAGAGGTGCGTCATGGACCCGCGGAGCTCGACGAAAGCTACGCGCGCCGGATCATCACCGACTTCCCGTACCCCGTCGCCAAGCAGTTCACCAAGCTGCGCACCGACGAGTGCCTCGACCCCGGCCCGCTGCGCCTCAAGTACATCCTCGCCACCGCCGAAGCCCTCGGCCGCTTCGTCGGGGCGCTCGTGCTGTGCGAGTGCCGCGAGCTGCTCGAGAAACAGCCGGCGGAGGTTCCGGCCGGCCTGTCCAGCCAGTTCCGCCGCGAGTTGGCTCGCCCGTCCTGGGGCTTCTGGACGCGCGTCACGCGCGAAGGCTCGAAGCTGCTGCGCGCCGCCGGCGGCGCCTCGCTTGTCCGCGGGCTCGACGAGCTGTGGCTCGATCCCAAGGGCGGCCCGACCGAGGTCGCGCGCGCGCTGGACGAGCTCTTGGCGGTCCGCAACGGGCTGAGCCACGACAGGATCAAGGCGATGCTGCCGGGCGAGTTCCGCACGCTGTGCGACCGGACGTTTCCGTTGCTGTGCGTCGCGCTGGAGCGCGCGGGACTGCTGTTCGGGTTCGAGCTGGCCTTCGTCAGCGCGATCGCCGTGGAGAAGCGGCGCCGTGGCGAGCCCGACTTCGTCCACCGGTTCAAGCGGATCTCCGGCGTGAGCGACGACTTCCAGGGGGCCCGCGAGAAGCTCCACTTCCCGCTCGAGTCGGCCGCGATCATCCTCAAGCGCCGCGACGGGCCGGGGCACCTGTCCCTCGAGCCGTTCTACGTCTACGAGGACCAGGCCGGGGAGGCGCCGGACATCTTCTTCCTGAACGGCGTGCGCGACAACGGAGAGATCGAGTACGCCGCGTGCCACCGCGGCGGCAGGTTCCAGAGCGGCGCCTCGGCCCGCGGCGCGGAGCTGGCCGAGGAAATACAGCACGTCTCCGAGGTCTTCGACCCGGCCGGACCGCGCGGGGGCGGCCCATGAGCGAGGCGGACCATCCGGCAGGCGACGCGGCGGGTTCGCTGGACGAGTTGTTCGCCGGCGCCAAGGCGGGCGCGTCGGACGAAGGGCCGCGCGAGCCGTTCAAGTTTCTCGATCCGTACGAGCCCGGCGATGCGGACATCTTCTTCGGCCGCGGGTACGAGACCGCCGAGTTGTTCGCACGGTTCCACCGTTCCCGGCTTCTCGTCATCTACGGCGAGTCGGGGTCCGGGAAGACCTCGTTGGTGCAGTGCGGGCTGCGCTCGCGCATCCCACCCGAGGATGCACTGTTCCTGACCGTGCGCTCGTCGCAGGACCCGCTCGGGGAGCTGCGCGCGGCGCTCCAGGCGCAGTCGGGCCTGCCCGCGGCGGACGTTCCTGCGGAGACCGTGCGGCTCCTGGGCGAGGCGGTGCTGCGCAAGGGCAAGACGCTCGCGTTGGTCTTCGACCAGTTCGAGGAGCTGTACCTGTTCCAGCCGCCCGCGGTGCGCGAGCGGCTGGCGCGGGAGCTTTCCGCGTGGCTCGCCGCGGACATCGACATTCGGATCGTGCTGGTGATCCGCGAGGAGTACCTGGCGCGGCTCACGGAGACCGAGGAGCAGCTCCGGCGGGTGGGCCGCGAGCTGGGGCGGGAGCTGCCGGGGCTGTACGACAACCGCCTGTGGGTACGGCGGATGTCGAGCGAACAGGCTCGGGAGGCGATCGTGGAGCCGTGCCGGCGGTGCGGGGTGGGCATCGACGCGGCGCTGGCACGCGAGTTGGTCGGCGAGCTGACGCGCGAGGGACGCGGCGCCGAGCTGCCGATCCTCCAGGTGGTGCTCGACACGCTGTACCGCGGCGCCGTCGCGCGCAATCCCGACGCGCCGTGGCTGCACCAGGCCGAGTACGAATCGCTGGGCCGGATGGATACGATCCTCGGACGGTTCCTGGAGGACCGCATCGCGGCGCATGCGGAGCCCGAGCGTTCGCGCCAGGTGCTCAAGGCGCTGGTCTCGGCCGAGGGCACGCGGCGGCCGGGCTCCGCGGCGGAGCTCCGGGAGAACGCGGCGCAGTACGGCGAGCCGCTCGACGCGGCGGCGCTGGAGGAGGTGCTGCGGCGGCTCGTGGACGACCGGATCCTGCGCCAGGATCCCGGGAGCGGCCTTTTCGAGCTGCGGCACGACAGCTTGGCGCGGCAGGTGCACGGGTGGATGAGCGGGTTGGAGCGCGAGCTGGCCGAGGTGCGCGCGGCGCTGGACGCGCGCTGGCGCGAGCACCTGGCGCGTGGTCGTTCGCCGGGCAGCCTGCTGGACGCGGGGTTCCTGGAGTACCTCGCGCCGTACCGCAGCCGCCTGCGCATGGCGGAGGACCATTCGGCGTTCGTGGCGGAGTCGGAGCGCGCCCAGACGCGCGCACGCTCGCGCCGCCGCTGGATCGCCGCCGTCGTGATGACGCTGGCCGTCGCGACCCTCGCCGGCTTGGCCGGCTGGGCGTTGTGGGGCATGCAGCAGGCGGAGGAGAGCGAGGACGAAGCGCTGCTCGCACGGAACGCGGCCGAGGAGCAGCGTGCCGCGGCGGAGAAGAGCCGGGGCGAGGCGGAGCGCGAAAAAGCCCACGCCGAAGAGCAGCGCACGGCGGCGGAAGAGCAGCGGGCGGCCGCTGAGAAGAACAGGGAAGAGGCGGAGCGGGAGAAGGCCATGGCCGAAGCGCAGGCGATCGCCGGCGAGGTGAAGGCTTACCAGCTACTGCCGGGTGGGCTCGATGAGGTGGTCGCCCTGATGCGCCCGTTCGCGCTGCTGGTCGGCGAGGACCAGGCTGTCCACTCCGGCCTGCTCGCCATGGTCCACGTGCCGGCAGCTCTGGTGCTTCCCGGCCATCGCGGCCCCGTCGGCGCCGTCGCGTTCTCGCCTGATGCGCGACTGTTCGCAACCGCCTCGTATGACGGCACAGGCCGGGTCTGGGATGCCGGCACAGGAGTACTGGCAAGCGTCCTGGAGGGCCACACCGGCCCCATCCAGGTCGTGGTTTTCTCGCCGGACGGGCGGCTTGTCGCGACCGGATCGGTGGACGGTTCCGCTCGCCTGTGGGATGCCGTCTCGGGCAAGGTCCGTGCGACGCTCCTCGGCCACTCCGCCGCGATCCAGGCGGCCGTGTTCTCGCCGGACGGGCAGACGTTGGCCACCGGGTCCACCGACGGGACGGTGCGCGTCTGGTCCTGCTCCGACGGCGCGCTGCTCACGACCATCGATGGCCACCCGGACCTCGTGACCGACGTCGACTTCTCGCAAGACGGCCGGGTGCTGGCCACCTCATGCTGGGACGGCGTCGCGAGACTGTGGGACCCCGGCACCGGACGGCTCTTGCGGACGCTCCGTGGCCATGCCGGACCGATTCAACGCCTGGCATTCTCCCAGGACGGCGGCGTCCTGGCCACGGCGTCGGAAGACAAGACGACCCGGCTGTGGAACCCGATGACCGGCGCGCTGCTCCGAACGCTTCGCGGCCACACCGCACCGGTTCGCGCGCTCGCCCTCTCTCCCGACGGTCGCTTCGCCGCCACGGGGTCGGAAGACGAATCGGTTCGCCTGTGGGATGCCGCAACCGGTTCGGAGCTCCAATTGCTGAAGGGCCATGACGGCGAGGTCCACACCGTTGCCTTCTCGCCCGATGGTCGCTTCCTGGCGACGGCGGCCTTCGACACGCGGCCGCGAGTCTGGGACGTGGCGTCGGGCGCCGAGGTGCTGACGCTGATCGGCCATCCCAGCCTGGTGACCGCGCTGGCGTTCTCCCCGGATGGCGCGTGGATCGGGACGGGTTCCACCGACGACACGGCACACTTGTGGGGTTTCGCTCCCGAACTGCTCCCGCGCGCGCTCGAAGGTCCAACGGCAGGTGACCATGCGGTCGGGTTCTCCCCTGACGGACGCCTGCTGGCGGTCGGCTGCAACGACGGCGAGGTCCGAGTGTGGGATCCCGCGTCCGGAGCGACGGTTCGCACGTTGCAGGTCGAGCGCGTCCCGCACCTGGCCGTGGCTTTCTCGCCCGACGGGACCATCCTCGCGACCGGCGTGGAGTACAACGACCTCCAGCTCTGGGATGCCGAATCCGGGGCCTTGCTGCGAACGTTGCAGGGCTACCCTTTCCACAACGGCATCCTGTTTTCTCCAGACGGTTCGGTGGTCGCCGGGAAGACCCGGGAAGCCGAGGCCGCGGTTTGGGATCCCAGGACAGGAGAGCTGCTGCAATCCGTCGGTTTGCCCGACGACACCCCGGCCAGTGGCGCGTTCTCGACGGACGGCGGCATGCTCGCCGTGGCGGTGCTCGATGGCACGATGACACTCTGGGATCGTGCGGCGGCAGGAGAACCACGGACCTTCCGGGCCCACGCCACCGCCCTCACCGGTCTCGCTTTCGCATCCGCCACCGGCCTGCTGGTGACGGCGTCGTGGGACGGCGCGATCCGGCTCTGGAATCCCGCCGACGGAATGCTCTCGCGGACGATCGGGGGGGACTGGGGCTCCGTCCTCGCGGCCGGCGTGGCACCGGACGGACGCACCATCGTCGGCGCGTTGGGGGACGCGTCCCTGCGACAGTGGAACCCATCGGATGGCTCGCTCTTGCACCAGCTCGGCCAGCGAGAAATGTCGACCGGGGGACTCGGCAGCGCGGTCGCTTTCTCGTTCTCGCCCGATGGGCAATGGATGGCCGTGGGTTGGGCAGATGGGATGATCCAGGTGACCGACGCGACGGGCACGATGGTGGTCGGGTGGTTCGGCGGACGCTTCTTCCTGGGTGGTACCGGAGGACCCTCGAACGCACTCTTCGCCCCAGGCGGCTCGCAACTCGCGTTCTGGCCAACGCGTCGTGAGAGTCCGGTGCGCCTCTGGGACGTGCACATTCCGACGGTCGAGGAGGCCATGGAGGTGACCGGCCGAAGGACGAACCTGCGGGTGTGTCGCGAATCCCGCGCGGTCGTTCCCGTCGTGCCCTATCCGCCGGCGGACTTCGTGTGGGCACCCGAGGCGTCCTGCGGTTCGTCGTCCTCCGACGCCACCCCGCCCGTCGCTCCCCCTGAGGCCCGGGAGGGTGAATCCCGCTTGACCCTCTTCTCCGACCCCAGCGCCTTCGTCAGCATCGACGGCCGGCCCACGGGGTACCGCACCCCGCTCGTCGAGTTCCAGGTCCGGCCCGGTCCCCGCCGAGTCTGCTTCATGCAGGACAGCGGACTGCGGTCATGCAGGACGATCACCGTGCCCCAGGGCAGCCACGTCATTCCCATGGAAGCCATCTCGCCGGATTCCTGGGAGCGGGAGTGATCGAAAGCGTCACGACCGCGCGAGCCTGTCCGGCTGAGCGCGGCAGCGCGTCTGGTCGCGCCTGGTCGCTGCCCCCCCCGCGCCTGTCGCCCCCGCGCCTTGACGGAGGCCGCAGGCAGGGGCAACCTCACGATCGTGGGCTGGGGTGGGATACCAGGACGGACTTGTCGCGCGGGCCAGGTTGGTTCGCTCGCCCCGTGGCGCGTGTCGGCGGTCCTGCTCGCCGCCACTCTGCTTGCCGGCTGCGTCGGCGGGACCCGCCTCGCTGGACCGTGGGGCGATGCCGAGCCGGATTCCGTCGTTGAAGACGCGCGTGACGATGTCGCCGGCGTGGACGGCGGCGAGGAAGCCGTTCTCGCCGACGATGGTGACGACGGAGACGTCCACGAGTCGCGGGCCGATTACGCCGGGATCAACCACTTCCCATCGCGGTAGAGGCACTCGCCGTCCCCGCGGATCTCGCCGCCCTTCCGCATGTCGCAGAGTCCGTGTCCAACAACGTCCGCAGCAGGTCCTCGCCGCGAGGTTCGCGCGTGTCGTCTCGTCCGGAAACCGTCCACTGTCCTACCCCGCGGCGGGAGAGTCCGCGGCGCGGCGCCCCGCCGCGCCACGGGCATCCGAACCCGGCACCCGCGGCCCGGCAGGTCTTCCGCCCCCAGTCCCCTCTTCTCAGCGTTCGCCTCAGCGTCCTCAGCGCCTCAGTGGTCAGTCGGATCTCCGCAACCTCCCCTCGCCTTTACCCCCCCGCCCCCGTCATGGCACGATCCCCCCGCCGGAGAGGAGCACGCCATGCCCGCCAGCGGATCATCGCCGCCCCCCAGCCCCGCTCGGTCCCTGCGCCAGACCTTCCTCGCGGGGCCCGCGGATGCACGCCCACAAACACTCGAGACGCTCCTGCGCGCCGGCGGCGTCCTCCTCTCCAACGACGAAGAGCTGCTCGCCCACGTCGACTTCTGGCTCGCCTTCGACCCGCTGAACAGCCGGATGGCCCCCGTCGCCGCCCGCCAGGTCGAGTCCTCCCCCGCAGACCGCACGGCACTCCTCGTGCGCGGCGCCGCCGGCCGCATCCGCGACCGCATCCGCGCCGCCTCCCTCCTCGGTCACGTCGCCCAGCTCGACGAGGAAACCGACGCCGTGCTGCGCGGACTGCTCAGCGACCCCATCCCCGCCGTCGGACGCGCCGCCGGCCGCTCGGTCTGGCGACAGCTCGTCCGCGGCGCCGCCTGGCTCGACCCCTTCGTGGCGGGCACGCTGGCGAGCGCCGGCGACAACGACGCCTGGTCCGGCCCCCGCCGCAGCCTGGCAAAGGGCCTCGCCGCCGCCCTCCTGGCCGACCCCGCCGTGGGTGCCCCGTGGCTCCGCCACCTGTGGAAACACCCGGACCCCTGGACGCGCGTCGCCGTCGCCGAGGCCGCGGGCCAGGCGTGCGCCCTGCCCGCTCCGGACCCGGTCGTCGCCCGCGTCCTCGACGAGGCCCTGGCCGAGGCGAATCCCGAAATCCTCGCCGGCCTCGCCACCGGCGTGCGCGACGGCGGACGCGCGACCGAGCGCCGCGCGACCGCCACCGTCATCGCCGACCGCATCCTCGGCGTCGTCGGCCGCTGCCGCGCCACCACGCCCGAGGAGCAGTTCGACCTCGCCCGCGCCCGTCGCTCCGCGCAGGCCGCGGCGATCCCCTTCGACGGGCGCATGCCGGACGGGCCGGACTTCGCCTTCGGACCGCGGCTCGAGCGCGTCCTGGGACTGGCCGCCGCCGCCCGCCCCGACGATGCGGCGCACGAGCTGATCCTCGCCCTGGAGGCCGGGGCCCAGGCGGTCGCCGGCGCCGCGGCCGCGCTCGACGCCACCGACCGCGCGGGGCGCGTCGCGGCCACCGGCCTGGTCCACGAGATCGCCCGCCGCCTGCTGGTCGAGGACCAGTGCGGCCCGGCACTGGAAGTCGTCGCCCGCGGCTCCGAGGCGCGCCGCCAGCTCCGTGCCGCGCTGCGCACGCTCCACTGGAAGCTCCTGGGCCTGATCGAGACGATGTGCGGCTCGACCGATTTCCTCGTGCTCCGCGAGAGCGTGCGGACCCTCGCAGCGGCCATGGACTCCGGCACCGGCGGCCTGCGCGATCGCGTGACCCTGCTCGTCGACCGCGCGCGCAACAGCCGGACGCGCCGCCCCGCCGCCGGCGCCCTCGCCCGCCTCCTCTCGCGCCTCCGCCTCGACGACCCGATCGGGTTCCTCGACGTCTCGTTCCGCCTCGCCCTGCAGCCGGCGAAGGTCCAGCAGTCCCTGCTCCAGCGCGTGTCGTGGTTCCTCACCGACGCCGCGACGCGGTCGTTCCTCGGCCTGATCCTGAGGACGGTCAACGAGCTGGGAAGCGGCGCGGGGCCGCGCGACGCGGCCGCGGCGCTCCACCGGCTGCTCGACGCCGCACGTTCATCCGAATCCGACGCCGACCCTGCGACGCTCCCGGCTGGTCCGGCCACCGTCGCGCTGCGCGACCTGGCGTCGGCCCTGCGCTGGCTGGGCGGCGACGTCGCGACGGGAAGCCTGGAGCGTCTCGGCGAGGTCATCGCCGTGCTGGGTCGCTGCGAGGCGAACCTGGACTGGGACCAGGAGCCGCCGGACGCGATCCGCGCGCTGGCCGAGCGCGCCGCGGGACTGGGCCGGGCGCCCGAGCCCCCGCGCCTCAAGAGCCTGGGACTCGCGCTCGAGAAGCAGCTCTCCGGCGTCGCCGCCGTCGCGCTCGCCCGTGCGCTGCGCCGCGCCGCCCGCTCCCGCCGGGCCTCGCGTCCCGCCGGCGACTGGGCGCATCCGCAACCCGGCGACGTTTTTCACGGCTACCGCCTGCTGCGCCTGATCCAGACCTCGAACTGCAGCACCGTCGGCGTCGGCCTGCGGCCGGGGAGCCACCGCGCCGTGCTGCTCAAGCTGCCGACGCCGCAGGTATGGCAAATGGAGGAGACGCGCGAGCAGTTCCTGCACGAGGGCCGGCTGTTGCGCGTCCTGCCCTCCGAACACCTGGTGCGGGTGGAGGACCTGTTCGAGGCCGGGCCGCCGATGCTGGTCATCCAGTACCTGCGCGGCAAGACCCTCGACGCACACCTCGGCGCCGGCCGGACGTGGCTCCTGCGGCGGTGCTTGGAGGTGCTCCGAGGCCTGCGCCACGTGCACGACCTGGGCGTGGTCCACCGGGACCTCAAGCCCGAGAACGTGATGGTGGTGCCCAGCGGCCGGGCGGTGCTGTTCGACTTCGGGGTGGCCTGGGTCGACCCGCGCGTGGTGACCGGCGAGGGCGCCGTGGCCGAGTGCCCGGCGGGCACGCCGTACTACATGGCGCCCGAGCAATGGCGGTGGGAGGCGCCGAGTGCCGCGTCCGACGTCTACGCGCTTGGCGTCATGCTCTACGAGATCCTGGTGGGGCGGCGGCCGTTCGAGCGCGCCGATCTGGAAGGTTTCCGCCGGGCGCACCAGACCGAGCCCCCCCCGCCCCTGCCCCGCGATGTCCCCGCACCCCTCGTCCCCGTCGTCCTCGCCATGCTCGGCAAGGACCCATCCGCGCGGCCGTCGCTGGAACGGGTCCGCGAGGCGATCGAGGATTCGCTGGCCCCGCCCGCACCCGGAGGCGTGCGGACCCTGCCCCCGGAAACCTGACGCGGCACGGCGGGACATTCCCGACCGTTTCGAACCGAACCGCGCCCTTCAGGGCGCGGCTCCAAGCCGCGGGCTGAAGCCCGCGGTTCGGAAGACCGACCCCGCAACGCCGCCACTACCGTCGATCCACCTCGATCGCGCCCGCCGCCTCCCCCACCGCCTCCACGCAGCGCTTCCGCTCCGCCGCCGTCAACCACGGATGAACGGGAAGACTCAGCACCTCCCTCGCCGCGGCCGCGGCGTTGGGGCAGGGTCCGCGGCGGCGCAGGCGCCCCGCCAGACCCGGAAGCTCCAGCAGCGTCCGCGGATAGTAGACGGCGGTTTCGATCCCCGCCGCGCTCAGCAGCCGCCGCAGCTCGTCGCGCGCCGTACAACGCACGACGTACTGGTGATAGACGTGCCCTTCGCCCGTGACGTTGGCGACCGGACGCACGGCGGAGCACCCGGCAAGCGCGCGGTCGTACCGGCGCGCCATCCGCCGCCGCGCCTCGTTCCACCCACGAAGTCGCGGCAGCTTGACCGAGAGGATCGCGGCCTCGAGCTGCCCGGGCCAGAGATTCACGCCGAACGCGGCGTGGGCGGCGCCGCCGGTCGAGCCATGGTCGCGCAACGCCCGCAATCGCACGACCAGCTCGTCGTCATCGGTCGCGATCGCACCGGCCTCGCCGACCGTACCGAGGTTCTTCGTCGGGTAGAAGCTGTAGGCCGCGGCGGCGCTCCACTGCGCCGGCCTTGCGCCCGGGGCGAAGGCGCCGTGCGCCTGGCAGGCGTCCTCGATCACGGCGATGCCTCGCCGGCGGAGCGCACGGGCCAGCCGCGGCAGGTCGGGATGGACCTGGCCGTACAGATGCACCGGCACGACCGCGCGGGTACGCGGGCCTAGGGCCCGGAGCGCGGCGGAGACGTCGAGCAGCAGGGTCTCGGGCGCCACGTCGACGGCCACGGGCACCGCCCCCACGGCCAGCACGGCCTCCGCCGTCCCGGGGAACGTCAGCGCCGGCACGAGCACGTCGTCCCCCCGCCCGACCCCGGCCGCCGCCAGCGCGGCCGCGAGCGCCGACGTCCCGGAATGCGCGAGGACGACGTGGCGCACGCCGAGGAAGCGGGCCCACTCGCGTTCGAACCGCTCGATCGACGGTCCGCGCACGACGCGTCCCGACGCGAGCACGCGTTCGAGCGCCGCCAGGATGCGCGGTCGGAGCGCCGCCAGCTCCCGGACCACGCCGGCAACCGGAACATTCCCCTTCTCCACCATGATCGCTTCCGCGTCGAAGGGCTTGCCCCGAGCTTGCCGATGGGCCGGCCTCTCCACCTCTCCAGCCGACCTCTCCACCTCTCCTACGGCTTGCGCTGCGCGCCGACCACCGTGCCGCGCAGGTCGCCCGAAACGGCGGGAATGGGCTCGCGGGCCGAGGGATGGACCCAGCGGCTGACGCAATTGCCGCCGGCCTCGCGGGCGCTGTCGAGCTGCGCCCGCGCACGGGAAATCACGCCGTCGCCGGTCAGGTCGCGCCGGCCCTTCTCGCTGGCCAGGCCGATGCTGCCGGTGAGCGGCAGGGACTGGCCGCCGATGTCGACCGAGAGCCCTTCGATCCCCGCGCACATCCTCTCGGCCGCGAGATACGCGGTGTTGGGGCTGGGATCGATCACCAGCACGGCGAAGGTGGCGTCGTCGAAGCGGGCCAGGAGGGCGTTGTCGCCGAGATAGCCGCCGAGGGCGAGCCCGACGGCCTGGAGCACGCGCTCGCCGGCCTGCGCGCCGTGCCGCCGGGACAGCTCGTCGAGCGCATCGATCGCGACGAAGGCCAGGGAGAGCACCCCGCCGGAGCGGGCCGCCAGCGTCACCTCGGTCCGCAGGCGCATGTCGAACAGCCGCCGCGTGCAGGCCTGGGTCAGCGGGTCCTTCTCCGTGACGCGCATCGTGCGCTGGCGCAGCGCGCCGACCAGCTCCGCTTCGGACAGGAAACGGATCGCCGTCTCGCCGATTCCGATCAGGTCGCCGGGGTGCAGCTCGACCTTCGAGACGCGGGCGCCGTTGACGAAGGTCCCGTTGGCGCTGCCGAGGTCCTCGAGCACGACGCCTTCCGAAGGGCCGGGCAACACGCGGATGTGGCGCCGCGAGCACGAGGTGTCGGTGAGCCGCACCTCGCAGCCGGTCTCCCGCCCGACCGTCAGCGGACGCTCGCCGACCGCGACGACGAGTCCGGTGTCAGGTCCGGATTCGACGGACAAGCCGCCGAGCGGAATCAGAGAGATGTCGTCGCTACCGGGCACGACCGCCTCCGGGCTATCGAGACTAGCGAAAGACGTGGGCCGTGGCAACCTGCGCCGAAGGTGCGACGCAGGCGGTGGGTGCGCAGCCCTCCTCCCCCCTCCCGAACCGCGAGCCGAAGCTCGCCGTTTGGGGGCGGAAGTCGTGCTCCGAATGTCGCGAGTTCGAATCTCGCCGGCCGCACCAGGGTCCCCAGCCGTCTCGCGCAGTTGCGCGCCCACGGAGGAGATGACTCGCAGCGCCCAGCTCGGCCTGTCGCCAAGCGGGTGGTACGTGGCCGGAATTTACGTGGGAACCACGGGCGGGCTCCATGAACGATTGCGCGGGGTGGACTTCTACGGAAAGCGCTCGCTCGGGGGCATGCTGGGACTGCTATCCATCCATGCCCGGCCCCTACATGGGCAACTGCGGCGGCAGCCCCACCTGCGCGAAGCCCTTGGCCTGCTGCCTGCAGCCAGCGGTGGCAGGGTCCGGAGTATGCGCGGCGCTCCACTACCGCCCAACCTTCGTCCGCGCCTTCCGCGTGAGCTTCCGCGACCGTTCGGTCCTGGCACGGCCATCGGCGACGTCGCCGCCGCCGCGCGCCTCCGGCGCGTCCGGCCGGACGAGCTCGAACTCGCCGGTGGCGCCGTGGTAGTGGAAGTCGAAGTGCGAGAGGAAGTCCCGGCCCAGGAGGCCGATCACCGGCTCCGAGGAGCCGGGAGGCTCGAACGTCGACGGCGCCCCGATCAGGTTGGCCGCGAACGTCGCCTCGGACACCTTCCCGTCCCGGTCGGCCATCTGCATCACCACCGCCATCCGGTACACCGGACGGTCCTCCGCCTTCCGGCTCTCCCCCATCACGGGCACGTAGCGGATGGGCGTCAACCCGAACCGCTCGGGGATCGACTCGAACACGTGCGTCCCCTGCGCTCCCGTGTCCACCAGCGCCAACCCGCGGACCGGGTCGGCCGGCGTTTCCTGCCCTTCCCGCCGCAGCCGCTCATCGGCCGGGTGAAGCCGGAAACGGACGATGACCAGCGGGCCGACTGCGATCAATCCCCCCGGCGGATCCGAGATCCGGCCGCGGTGGATCAAGGGGCAATCCCGAACAGGACCCGCGCGCTGATCGGCTCGGGCTTCTCCCTCGCCACCTGCGCCACCACGAAACCCGCACGCGGGCCGAACGCCCTCATCGCCGCCGTGTACGCGGACTCCTCGTCCACGTAGAAGCCGACGACCTTGCCATCGATGAACACCACCCACTGGTCCCCGTGGTCGAGGAGTAACCCGGGCAGCGCCGCGCGGAACGCCTCCATCTCCTGCTTGACCTTTTCTCTGGGTGTCATGCGCCGCCCCTCCTCCCCCGCCGCCATCCGCTCCGCAATATCGCACCCGCCGACCAAGGCGGCAAGACAACGGAAGGCGACCGGGGGGCGACGGACGCGCCTCTGGACGCAAATCGCTGCTACGCATGTGCTTCACAACGCCTGCCTTGTGCGGGAAAGCGACGTGAAGTCGGGGCGCTACGCGAACGCGATGGGGACCCTGAATTCCATATTCCTGCCGCTCGGTTGCGGCAAGTGGCCCGGCTAGGGTAGTTTCCCGCGCATGAGCGACCCCGCCGTGGTGCATCTGGTGACGACCGTCGAACGCGCCGATCCGGCGGAATTGGCGGAGGCCGGGCGCCGGGCGTTCCGTGCAGCGGGGCTGAGTGGTTTCGTGCGCGGGCTCACCGCCGTGAAGAGCCACTTCGGCGAGGAAGGGGGCGAAGGGTTCCTGCCGCCGCCGGTGCTGCGGGCGGTGGTCGACGAGGTCAAGGCGGCCGGGGGAACGCCCTTCCTGACCGACACGACGACGCTGTACACGGGCAAACGCTCGCACGCGGTCGACTACGCAGCGTTGGTGCAGGCGCACGGTTTCACGTTCGAGGCGGTCGGGGCGACGTTCGTGGTCGCGGACGGGCTGGTCGGCGCCAACGAGACCGAGGTGCGCATCGACGGTGTGCACCACAAGACGGTCGCGCTGGCCGCGGACGCCCTGCGCGCCGGGTCCGCCGTCATCGTCTCGCACGTCACCGGACACCTTGCCTGCGGTTTCGGCGCGACCGTCAAGAACCTCGGCATGGGTCTGGCGAGCCGGCGCGGCAAGCTCCGGCAGCACAGCACGCTCCGCCCCCATGTGGACCCGGACGCGTGCACGGCCTGCGAACAATGCCTGCCGACCTGCCCCACCGGCGCCATCGCCCCGGCAAAGGCCCGCCGCGGCGCTTCGCCGGCCATGGCCATCGATTCCGGAAAGTGCTCGGGCTGCGGCGAATGCCTGGCCTCGTGCCGCGACGACGCCATCCGCTTCGACTGGAAGGCCGAGTCGCGCCGGCTCCAGGAATCGATGGCCGAGCACGCCCTGGGCTACTGCCGGCGCATGGCCGGACGGATCGGTTTCCTGACCTTCGTGACGCACGTCACGAAGGACTGCGACTGCATGGGGAAGCGGCAGAAACCCCTGTGCGGCGACCTCGGCGTCCTGGCCGGCACCGACCCGGTCGCCATCGACCAGGCCGCGCTGGATCTCCTGCACGAACGTACCGGCCGCAGCCTCGAGTCGCTCTCCTACCCGCGCCTGGACGGCAGCTTCCAGCTCGCACACGGCGAGCGGATCGGCCTGGGCACCCGCACCTACAAGCTGGTGAAGGCCCCGGGGTAGGTTCTCAGGAGCCGCAACGGAAGCGGACGAAGAACAGCTCGTTGCCGACACTCGGGGCGTCCTCGGCGTCGCTGCCCGTGTCGGCCAGGGCGGCGCCGGGGCGCTCGCGCCACACCGCCGCGAACTCGCCCTTCGCGGCGCCGGGAGCCAGGCCGACGCGACCGCCCAGTCCGGCGAGCGGGACGCCGACGGCAGGATCCTCGTCGGACGGCGATTCCGGACAGCCCGATTCGAGCGGACAGACGGTGAGGTCGAGGCGCGCGGCGGCGCGGGACCAGCGGACGGTCACCAGATCGTCCCCCACGAACAGGGCGCTGTGGTAGCGATACGAACCGCGAGCGGCGAGGGAAGTGCCGAGCGCGGCGCCGGAGGGATCGAAGAAGGAGACGTCGAGGTCGGGGTTGTCGGGCGCACGGTCGACCCAGACAACGGCGATGCGATTCCGCTCGGACTGCCAGGCGAGGATCGGGATCCGCCCCTGGATGCTCCGCGCGGGTCGCTCGCCCGCCAGGACCCGTTCCACCCAGAGCGGCTCGCCGCCGGTGGGCGCGAACGCGGCGAGTGCGATGGTGGTCAGGCCTTCGCCCTCCTCTTCCCAGGCGACCGCGAAGCCCGCGTCGCCCAGCCCGACGACGTGGGGCAACCGGGTGAGGCTCGCCCGGGCGCGCGAGGCGCGTGCGCCGGGTTCCTCGGGCCGGGGGAGGCGGACGAAGCGGGGACCGTCCAGGAGCTTGCCCTCGCGGTCGAGGAACGCGATCGCCGCGCTGTCGCGGGCCGCGGCGCCGGTGGTCTCCCGGCCGGCCCACGCGACGGCGAACACGACGCCGGCGGCGGAACGCGACGCGGCGACCGTGGGATAGGCGGCCGGCGACACGCCGACGGCCAGCACGGCCGGCTCGGCGGCGGGATTGCCGAGGAAGTCGAGCGAGCGGAAGACGACGCGGCGCTCGTTCGCGACGATCTCGTCCCACGCGAGGCCACACTGCTTGTCCAGGCAGTCGATCGTGGGGCGGGCGGCGTCCGCGTCGCGCGCGGACACGGCCAGGTCCCTGGCCAGGAGGCGCTTGCCGGAGGCGTCCAGCCGCTGGAGGTAGATCTGCTGGGCGTTGCTGTCCTCCGGGGCCGCGCGACCGTCGCTCCAGGCGACGAGGTACTCTTCTCCGGTCCAGGCGACCTGCGGGCGGCCGACGGCGCGCGAGGGGGCGTCGGGATCGCGCAGCATGGCCAGGCCGGCGGGCGTGCAAGGTCCGGCCGATACCGTCTGCCCCAGATCGCGCGCCTTCAGCTCGAGCTGCCGGGTCGACTCGCGCGTGTCGCCCAAATCCTCGCGCAGGCGCGTGAGCGACGACGTCGCGTCGTTCCAGCGCCCCGCGCGCAGCGCCTCCTCCGCCGCGTCGCCCTCGCGCACCAGGAGCGCCTCCTTGGCGGTGCCCAGCGCGCGGCGCGCCGGGTCGTACAGGGCGGAGTCGGGGGCGATCCCGGACAGCAGGCGGACGACGGAGAAGGCGTCGTCCAGGCTGGCGGCCACCGGCACGCCGCGCGCCAGCGCCTCGAAGACGTCGGCCGCACCCTGCGGGTCGAGCGCGTGGGCGGTCGCGGCGGAGACGATACGGGTCGCGTTCGTCACGTCGCCGGCCGCCGCCAGGGCCTTCGCGCCCCGCATGGCCGCGGCGATCCACTCCGGGGCCGGCTCGGACCCGGCGGCGCCCTCGACCAGCCCGCGCTCCAGGGCCTGCGCGGCCTGCGCCCGGCGGTCGGGCGGCAGGAGCGTCGCCGCCTCCTCCAGGACGTCCGCGAGCCGTTCGGCGTCGGCCGGATCGGGGTGGGCGACCGAAGCGGCGAGGCGCGGGAGGACCACGTCGAGCGCCTCGGTGAAGCGGCCGCCTTCCAACAGGGGGCGAACGTCGTCGGCCGCGGGCGCGGGGGCGCCCGAGACGGGCCGCGGGGGCGCCGCCGCCTCGCCCACGGGCGTCTCGCGCAGACGCAGCCAGACCAGCGTGGCCGCCGCACCGCCCCCGAGAACCAAAACGACGAGGAGCAGCCAGGCGACGAGGGAGCGCCGCTTCCCCGCCGGCAGCGCGGCGTCGTCGGTGGCCGCGGTAGACACGGGCCCGTCGAGCGAGCGCGTGACGGGGCGGGGACCGCTGCCCGAAGCGGCGAGAGAGCGGGGACCGGACACCGCCACCGCGGCGGGGTCCGAGGCCTGCGATGCGACGCCCGCGTAAGCGGTGTCCGCGTTCTGGAGCGGGAAGCCCGTCACCGGTCCGGAACGCACGTCGTCGGCCGATTCGACCGTGACGCGCGGAGGGGGAAGATTGATCGGCTCGGCGGGCAGGCGGTCGAGATCCTCGTTCAAGGCGTCCAGGTCGTCGAGGATGGAGTTGGCGGTCTGGTAGCGCCGCTCGGGGTCCTTCTCCAGCGCGCGCAGGCAGATCGCGACGAGCCCCGGCAGCAGCTCCGCGTTGTAGCGATCGGGCCGCTCGGGCGGGTTGTCCACGTGGGCCTGCATCACTTGGTACTCGGTCGCCGCCTGGAACGGCACGCGGCCGGTCAGGCACTCGTAGAACACGACGCCGATGGAGTAGAGGTCGCTGCGCTGGTCGACGGACTTGCCGAGGCATTGTTCGGGCGACATGTAGTCGACCGTTCCGAGCACGCTGCCGGGCTGGGTCATGGAGGTGGTGTGCAGGGCCTTGGCAATGCCGAAGTCGGTGAGCCACGGCCGGATGTGCCCGCGCTCCTCGGCGACGAGGATGTTCGCCGGCTTGACGTCGCGGTGCACCACCCCTTCGGCGTGGGCGAAGGCGACGCCGCGGAGGATCTGGCGCAGGACGTCGCACGCCGTGCGTTGGGGAACGGGCCGGCCGTGGACCAGATCGCCCAGGTTGCGGCCGCCGGGGACGAACTCCATCGCGATCAGCAGCAGTTCCTCGGTGATCACGAAGTCGTAGACCCGGACGATGTTCGGATGCTCGAGCTTGCCGTGGGTCTTCGCCTCGTTTCGGAACCGCTCGCGCATCTCGGGCGAGCGGCAGAGGTGGCTGTGCAGGATCTTCACCGCGACCTGGCGCTCGAGCACCGTATCGATCGCGAGGTGCACGGAGCCCATGCCGCCCTCGCCGATGAGCCGGAGGAGCTTGTACTTGCCCACCGAATCGACCCGGGTCGTCACCACGGGAGCTCCGAGACCTCCGCCGCATCATCCTGGCAGAACATCGCGTTCGGGGCAACCGCTCTCCGCCTTGCGAGGTGTTCGGATTTGCGGATAGGATGCCGGTGCGGAGGAGGGGCAGCGGCATGGCGCGGACGCTCAGGACCGTGTTCGACGAGGCCAACCGCCGGTTTGCGGCGCGGGACTTCGTCGGCGCGCTCAAGATCTACCGGATGCTGCTCGAGACGGCGCAGGCGGGGGCCGGAACGGACGTGGACGTGCGGCTGCGCATCGGCGACACGCTGCTCGCCTTGGGCGAGGAGGCCGGCGCGCGGCGGGTCCACGCCGCGGTGGCAACCCAATCGATCCGCGCCGGCCTGCCGCTGTACGGCATCGTCGCGATCAAGATCCTCGAGCAGTACAAGGTCGACGTCGCGCCGGCCGTGGAGGCCCTGGCGGAGATGTACGCCGAAGGCTCCGAGCGCATCGGCAAGGGGGCGCGGCCGGCCCTGCTCGATCTCGACCTCCCGCTGCGCGAGGACGTCTCGCTGGAGCTCCCGATCGCGGCGCCGGCGTTGATCGAGCAGTGCGTCCAGGTCGCCGGCGGCCAGGATCCCCGCGCGAAGCACCCCGAGAAAGTGCCGCCCATCCCCCTGTTCTCGCTGCTGGCCTCCGACACCTTCATGGACGTGATCCGCCTCGTCCGCCTGCGACGGGTCGAGGACGGCACCTTCATCGTCCGCGAGGGCGAGATCGGCGAATCGTTCTTCGTCATCGCGCGCGGCACCGTGCGCGTCACCCAGCACGACGTCCTGGGCAAGGAACGCGAGCTGGCCCTGCTGGGCGACGGCTCCGTCTTCGGCGAGATGGCCCTCATCTCCAACTCGCCCCGCACCGCCACCGTCATTTCCGCCGGCAGCGTCGACCTCCTCGAGTTCAACCGCGACGCGCTCACCGCCGCCTCCGAGCAGATCATCGACATCGCCACGGCTCTCGACCGCTTCACCCGCGACCGCCTGGTCCAGAACATCCTGGCGACCAACCCCCTCTTCCGTCCCTTCGACCGCTCCCAACGCCTCGAGCTGCTCCGCCGCTTCTCGGCGCACGAGGTCACGCCGGGAACGGTGATCGTCCGCGAGGGCCAGGAGGGCAAGGGCCTGTACCTGATCCTCACCGGCGAGGTCGACGTGACCAAGGTCGACGGCCAGGAAAAGGTCCTGCTGGCCACGCTGAAGGCCGGCGAGTGCTTCGGCGAGATCTCCCTCATCAAGCGCTCCCCCACCACCGCCACCGTCACCTCGGCCCGCCACACGACGGTGCTCTTCCTGCCCCGCGACGCCTTCGTCAAGCTCGTCGAGGCCCTGCCGGAGCTGGCGACCTACTTCCGCGAGCTGACCGAGGAGCGCCTCATGGACACCCGCCTCGTCCTGGATCGCACCGACGACGAAGACGACCGGTCCCTCGCCGACGTCCGCCACATCTTCTAGGCGAGGCTGCGCCTCAGACCGACGAGTCATGCAGCACGGGGTCGTGCTGTCTGCTCCTTGAACGCGAGTCCGGCGAGGGAGAGGTGGGGAGGCCGGCTGGAGAGGTGGCGAGGTGCGCCGGGCGCACTACAACTCCCCCAGCGCCAGCTCGAGGAGCGCGGCGTCGTCGGTGGGCGCGTGCTCCATGCGATCGAAACCGCGGCGCACCCACGGCCAGATCGGAGGCCGGTCCGCGCAACCGTACGGGAGGTCGTCGGCGGAGCAGTACAGCCGCACGTGGAAGTGGTCGTCGTGCGGCGCCGAATCGCTGGGCTGGTGCAGCACCGACACGGCCCGCTCGACCGTGTCGAGCGACGCGCCGATCTCGAGCGCGTACGTCAGGAGCGCCGCCTTCACGCCGTGCGAAACGAAGATGTACTGCACGTCCTGGGGGAATTCCTCGAGCAGGTGCGCGACCAGCGCCCAGTTGCGCTCGAGGTCCAGGCTCACGGGTCCGGCGACGCCCACGGCGAGGCCGTCTTCGCCGAACTTCATGAAGCGCGCCCGGCGGCCGGCCGAGCCGTCCGCGGAGACGGTGAAGAACAGCAGGTCGACGTCGCGGCCGGCGCGGTGCGAGTGGTGGCCGTCGACCGCGCCCCCGGAGCGCGCGGACAGGTCGCCGATCCACAGCGTCGCGTCGTCCCAGCGGTCCTGGAGCCACCCTGCCGTCTCCGCCAGCACCTCGGCCAGCCGGCTCGAGCCGTAGCGCCGCTCCCGTTCGCGGTAGGCCTGGAAGCCGTCCCCGCGATCGGGCACCAGCACCCCCTCGGCCAGCCATCCCTCGTTGGAATCCCCCACCGAAGTCCCCGCAGGCGCCAGCTCCGGCGGCTGGAACGCCGTGCACCCCGCCACGGCGACCGCGAGCAGTGCGGCGGCCGCGCCATCGCTCCTCCCTCTCTTCCCCCCCCATCTGTGTTCATCGGTGTTCATCGGTGGTTTCTTGTCTTCGGTCCCCCCCCCCTTGCCCATTGGTGGTTCCCTCCCTGCGGTCTTGAGCCTCGAACATCCGCTTGCTATCTTGCCTCCGCTCGCCAGGAAAGCCCGGAATCGTGGACCGCGTCAATCCGGGCCGCCCCCGGGCGGGCGGAGGTCGTCGAGTGTCGTCGCAGGGGAACCGAGGCACGGCGGTTGCGACACCCTCCCGGGACGTCGTGCGGCTGGACTCAGCCGACGCCGCCGACGCTCGCCGCTTCGGCGGAAAGGGCGCCGGCCTCGCGCGTCTCGTCGCGGGCGGTTTCGCCGTGCCGCCGGGGCTCTGCATTTCGACGAACGCCTTCCGCCGTCATGCCGCCGCAGCGCTGGGCGTGGACGGGGCTCTCTTCTCCGCCGTGCTCGATCGCTCGGGCCGGCCCGATCCGGCGCGCCTCGAGCGCGCGGCGGCCCGCGTCCGGGGCACGGCGCCGGACCCGACGCTGCTCGCGGAAGTGGCGGCGGGGCTGGATGCTCTCGGGCTCTCGGGCCGGCCCGTCGCGGTCCGGTCGTCCGCGAACTTCGAGGACCGTGCCGACTGGTCGTCGGCCGGCCTGCAGGAGACCGTGCTGGCGTGCGTCGGGGTCCCGGCCGTCGGCGCCGCGATGCTGCGTTGCTGGGCGTCGGCCTGGCGCACGTCGACCCTGACCTACCTGCTGCGGGCGGGCGCGCGGCTGGACGACGTGGCGCTGGCGCTGGTCGTCCAGGCGATGGTGACGGCCGAGGTCTCCGGCGTGCTGTTCACGATCAACCCGGTGACCGGCAATCCCGGAGAGCTGGTCGTCAATGCGCTGAGCGGGAACTGCGAGCCGCTGGTCGGCGGGCGTTGCACGCCCGAGAGCCTGATCCTGGACCGCGCCACGCTCCGCGTCCTGCGCCGCGACGGCTCCGGCGAGCCGGGCTGCGTTCCGCTCGACGACAACCGCGCCCGCGACCTCGGACGCGTCGCGCTGAGCGCCGAACGGGCTCTGGGCGGACCGCTGGACATCGAGTGGGCGTTCGACGCGGAACACGCGGACCGCATCGCCTTCCTGCAGGCCCGGCCGATCACCGCGCGCGCCCGTCCGCCGGCGACGGCCGGCCGGCCCCAGAAGCGGCGCGCCGCGCCGGGCCGGACGTTCTCGCTCCTGCCGCGGCGGCGGACGAGCCCCGCACAATGGGTCTGGACCAACGCCAACGTCGGGGAGGCGCTGCCAGGGGTGGCCACGCCGCTCACCTGGTCCGTCGCGCTGCGCTTCAGCCGGCGGGGCTTCGAGCGCGCCTTCGCGACCCTGGGCTGCGCCGTGCCCGGCGACGCCGTCCTGGTCGATCGGTTCCACGGGCGGATCTACCTCAACGCGACGGAGTTCCTGCGCATCGCCTCGCAGGTGCCGCTCCTGAGCCCTCGCCGCCTGGAGACCCTGGCCGGCGTGCCCGGGCTGGGCGAGCTGGAGGCCGAGAGCAACCTCCTGGACAGCGCCGCCTTCCTCGTCCGCCTGCCGCTCACCGCCGTGCGCCTCGCCGGCGCCAACCTGGGTCTGGACACGGCGCTGGACGACTACGAGCGCCGGATGGCCAGCGAACGGGCGCGGATCGCCGCGCGGCCGCTGGGGGCGCTGGACGGCTCCACCCTGCTCGACGAGCTGGATCGGCGCGAGCGCTGGCTCGACGAGACCGGGGAGCGCATGCTCACCTGCGCCTCGAACTCGCTGTCCTCCTACGTCGCGCTGGGCGGCCTCTTGCGGCTGTGGATGCCGGAGCAGGCCGAGCGTCTGGTCGGGGGCCTCATGGCGGGCTTCGCGGACCTCGAAAGCGCCCAGCCGGGCCTGACGCTCTGGCACATCTCGGAGCTGGTGCGCGTGGACGGACCGGCCCGCGCGCTGCTCCTGGAGCGCCCGGCGGCGGAGCTGCGGGTAAGCGACTTCGATCCGGCCGGGCCGACGCGGCGCGCGCTGGAGTCGTTCCTGCGCGCCTACGGCTTCCGCGCCGTCCGCGAGGCCGAGCTCTCGACGCCACGCTGGTCGGAGGACCCCTCGTTCCTCCTCGCCGCCTTGCGCTCGTACCTGGCGTCCGAGGTCGGGGCGCCGATCGCGCGCATGGAGCGGCAGAAGGAGGCGCGGCGGCGCGCGGCCGAGGAGATCGAGGCGGCGGTCAGCCCGATGCAGTTCACCCTCGTCCGCCACGCCCTGCGCCTGGCGCAGAAGTACACGCGGCTGCGCGAACGCATGCGCTCGCGGGTGACCGAGGTCCTGGGGTGGTACCGGTCGCTCGCTCTGGAGGCCGGGCGCCGGCTGGGGAACCCGGACGACGCCTTCTTCCTCGACCTGGACCAGATCCGCTCCTTCCTGCGCGGGAGCCTCCCGGACGCGGAGGAGCTGGCGGCCGAGAACCGGGCGCGTTTCGCGGCGGACGTTGCCCGGCCCGACCCGCCGACCGTCTTCGTCGGCTCGCCGCCTCCCGTCGTCCCGCCGGCCGCCAACGGCTCCGACCTGCACGGCGTCGGCGTGTCGTCGGGCCGGGCCGACGGGCGGGCGCGGGTGCTGCGCTCGCCGGCCGAGGCGTCGGAGCTGCGGCAGGGCGAGGTGCTGGTCGTGCCGCACGCGGACGTCGGGTGGTCGCCGCTGTTCCTGGTGGCCAGCGCCGTGGTGACGGGCATGGGCGGGATGCTGTCGCACGCCGCGGTCGTGGCGCGCGAGTTCGGCGTCCCCGCCGTTTTCGGGGTGCCCGGCGTCATGTCGCTCGTCCGCACCGGCGACCGGCTCGTCATCGACGGCGGCGCGGGCAGCGTGGCCGTCGATCGAGCGCCGCGATGAGCCCCCCGGACGTCGGTCCCCGTCCGCCCCTCCCCTCCGAACCGCGGGCTTTGGCCCGCGGCCGCGGCTGGCTCGTCGCCTGGAAGCCGGCAGGCGTGCTGATCGACGCCGACCCGGCCCTCGAGCCCGACACCTTCCGCGCCGCCCTCGCCGCCTCGCTCGCCCTCCCCTTCGCCGCCTGCCACCCGCACACCCGGCTGGATCGCCCCGTGGCGGGCCTGACCCTGTGGAGCGTCGAGCGCGAGGCGCGCCGCGCGCTCGTCGCGGCGACGCGGAACGGCGACGTGCGCAAGCTGTACGTCGCGCTCGTGGAGCGCGAAGGCGGGAGCGGGGGGCTTGCCCGCCGAAGCCCGGAGGGCGAAGGCGGGAGCGGGGGGCGGGAGCCCGGCGCGCCGCGGCGCGTCGCGCGCGGGGGTCCGTGGCGCACTCGGGCGGGGCGGCCGCTGGAGCGAGCGCCGGTGACGCGAATCGCGCAGCTCGCCGCGTCCGGCCGCACGGCCCTGGTCGCGGCCGGGATCACGGCGGGGAAGTGGCACCAGATCCGGATGCACCTCGCGGAAGCAGGAATGCCCATCCTCGGCGATCGGCTGCACGGAGGAACCCCGCACCTGGTCCGCGCCGATGGTGCGGTGCTGGCCGCGCCCGTCGTCGCGCTGGAGTGCGTGGGGATCGAGGTGCCGGAAACGGAACGGCGTACTCTCGTGCTGGAACCGCCCCGCGGCTTCGTCCGCGACGGCGCCGCGTGGGCGGGAATGGACGCCCTGGAGCTTGAACGCCCCGCGCTGCAACGCGCGTGGCACGCCGTCTGGGACGGAGGCTGATCCCGCCCAGGCCCAAGATCGGAGGTCCACCCATGCCATCTCGCCCCAGGCCCACTCGTCAACCCCGCCGACCCCGCCCCGCTCCCCCATCCCGCCCGGCCACCCGCAGACCTGGAACCCCTCGGCCGTCACCTCGACCCCGCACCCCACCACCTCCCATCGCCCCCATCCACCCCACCCTCCCTCCCCTCATCCCCCAACCCCACCCTCAGCCCGTCTCTCACCCCAATTTCCAACCACCGGCCCAAACCGTGCCCCAATCCCCTCCCCAACTTCCCTCCCCCCCCTCTCCGCCCTCTCACCCCCTTCCCCCTCCCCCCTCTCCCCAATCCCCCACTCCCCCGCAACCCCCGCCCAACCTCGACCGCCTCGTCGACGACGCCTGCCGCTTCATCCTCGAACGCAAGCTCGCTCACGCCAAACAGATCGCCTGGGACGTCGGCGAGTACCTCTTCGAACACCTCTACCGCGGTGACCTCGACTACATCCAAAGCTCCGATCCCACCAAACCCGACTCCCTGCACGACATCGCCGCCCGCACCGGCCTGAGCCCGGACCGCCTCGGCTACTGGATCCGCGCCTACGTCGCCCGCAAGTACCTCCTCCCCGCCGGCATCGACGTCGACCTCTCCATGTCCGACTTCGAAGCCCTCCGTCCCCTCGCCCTCCATCCCGACGCCGCACGTGCCGTCCTCGACCTCCGCAACCGCCACCACCTCACCACCCGACAGCTCGACGCCCTCGCCGCCAACTGGAAACGTCGCCTCGACGAAGGCGGCCGCCTCGAAGACCTAGCTCTGACGCCCCTCCCCCACTCCATCTCCCCTCGCCCCAAACCCACCCACTCCCCCCACCCACTCCCCGATGCCGATCTCGTCCCCATCCGCCTCGCCCACGTCGTCCAACGCTGGCTCCAATCCGTCACCCTCGCCCCCACCCTCCGCTCATCCCTCGCCCGCGACCTCTCCCGCCTCCGCACCCTCGTCCCCAACCCCTCCCCCCCCGCCCCCCCGGACCAACAACTCCTCCCAAACGCCCCACCAACAACCAACAACCCCCAACCTCCCCCGATCGACCTCGTCACCCCCGCCGTCCTCTTCATCCGGAACTGCATCCGCTCCCACGGCATCCGCTTCGCCCTCGAAGTCGGCCAGTACCTCTTCCTCCACGTCTATGACGGCGATCGCACCCTCTTCCGCAACGGCGGCCACGGCTGGCAACGCCAGACCATCCAACGCATCGCCCGCGACCCCCGCGTCCGCCTCGACGACAGCTTCCTCTACAAGGCCATCCACGTCTTCCTCCTCGTCGGCCTCGCGGAAGACGCCCTCCCCCCGGGCCAGGTACCCCAGCTCCCCGCCACCACCTGGAACGAGCTCTGGCCCCTGGAAAACGACCCCGACTCCCTCCTCGCCGTCGGCTCCTGGGCCGCCGCCGAACGCGTCCCCGCCAAGACCGTCGCCGCCGTCGCCTCACTCGTCGCTCCCTACCTCGCCCACGGCGGCTCCCTCGAGGACCTCCTCGCCGGCTCCACCCGCACTCCCCCCGATACGCCCTACCGCCGCATCCAGCGCCTCCTCGCCGCCGTCGCCTCCCACGTCGCTCGCCAACCACCCTCCCCGGCTGCCCGCCCCCGCCTCTTCGCCGCCCTCGACGCTTGCCTCGCCCTCCTCACCCCCGTCTCCCCACCCTGATCCGAAAGAAAGGTGCCCAGCCTGCGCAGCAGGCTTCGTGGTGCAGCCGGCGCCTTCAGGCGCCGGTCGGCTGGCTTGCTCGGACTCCGGTCTACGCGGGACGCTATGCGGGACGCGCCGGGGCGGGGCGGCGGAGCGCGTCGGCCACGCTCTTGAGGTCGGCCAGAAGGGCACGATCGTCGGGGTAGCGCTCGGCCGGCTTCTTGGACATCATCCGGGCGACCACCGCCGCGAGGTCGTCGGGGACCGCGCCGTCCGGGCTGCCGAGCCACGGAGGCAGGACGGTGAGCACGGCGTGGATGCGCGCCTCGATGGTGTCGCCGCCGAACGCCTGGCGGCCGGCCAGCATCTCCCACAGCACCGTGCCCAGCGCGAACTGGTCCGTGCGCCCGTCGATCGGCTGCCGGCGGATCTGCTCGGGCGCCGCGTAGGACGGGGACCCGACGGGGCCGTGCTGGCGCGTGATCTCGGAACCGGAGAGGTGCGCGACGCCGAAGTCCGTGAGCTTGGGCACGTCGCCCGAGGCCAGGATTATGTTCCCCGGCTTGACGTCGCGGTGGACGATGCCGCGGCTATGCACCAGGGCGAGGGCGTCGGCGATGGGGAGGAGGATGCGGAGGGCGCGGGAGGGCTCCATCTTGCCCTGCTTGAGCGTCTTGGAGAGCGGCGGCCCGTCGACGAACTCCATGGCCAGGTAGACATGGCCGGCCTCGTCGTCGGTGCCCATGCCGAGCACGGGGACGATCGCGGGATGGTCGAGCTTCCCCGCCGTCGTCGCCTCGCGCATCACGCGCTCCAGCACCGTCGGCCCGACCTCGGGCATCGAGACCAGCTCGGGATGGATCACCTTGACCGCGATCGGCGCGCCGGTGGCGGGGTCGATGGCGCGGTACACCGTGCCCGTGCCGCCGCGGCCGAGCCGTTCGACGATCCGGTATCTCCCCACTCTTGCAGGTATGTCGCGTCGTGGCACGGACTGCACCTACAGGATCCGGTTTTGTACCAGGGAGCCGCGGGGGGCGCAAGAGCGGGGAGGTTGTTGGTTGTCGGTGGGTCGCTCGGGTCGAGTTGTTGGTCCGGAGGCGGCGATGCGTGCGCGCACGTGTCAGAAGTTGAGGCAGGGCTCGCAGCAGTAGATGCACTCGCCATAGCAGGTCGTGAAGCACGAAAGATCGGTGCCGCAGGTGCAGTCGCGATCGCACTCCTCGCAACACGGGCTGTAGCCGGCACAGCGTGAGGTCGGGATCTCGGAGCCCCCGCTCTCGCACCAGTAGTTGGTACAGTACTGGTTGCAGCTGTTCATGCTGTCGCACGAGCTGAAGTCCACCTGGCAGCCGCGGGTGCAGGTCATGTAGCCCTCCATCCCGCGCGCCGAGTTGCACCAGTCCTCCATCGTCATGGCGCTGTCCCAGAAGAGCCCATCGACTGCGCCCACGCAGTCGGCCAGCGTGTAGTCCTCCGTGTTGCAGCCGTGGTCGAGCAGGAAGTTGCACCTGTCGGTCATGTACGCACAGTAGGTGCGGCCGCAGGTGGCGGTCGAGGAATCCTGATCCTCGCTCGCCTCGAGGAAGTAGTACCCCGAGCTGCCGGCGCAGGCACCCTCGTCGTCCGGATGAATCACGAAGCGCCAACCCCTCTCGCCTTCGACGAGCTGATACCCGACGAAGTAGCGGCACCCGCCGCAAGCATACTCGTCGTGGCAGGGGAAGACGAAGTCGTCCTGCGGTTCGACCGGGGCGCACGGAACGCCGTCGAGCGTCGAGAGCCTGCCGTAGACATCAAACGCGAGAAGCAGGTGCCCGTTGGGTGTCGCTCCACCGAGCGCCTCGTTCAGCCAAGCCTCGGCCGGGCCGAAGACCGGGCAATTCGCGGTCGGCGTGGGGAAGGCATCCGCGTCGGCGTCGGCATCCGCGTCGGCGTCGGCATCCGCGTCGGCATCGGCATCCGCGTCGGCGTCCGCGTCGGCGTCCGCGTCGGCGGCTTCGCACATGCACACGTTCCAGCCGGACCCGTTGTCGCGGCAGTCCTGCACGCCCGTGGCGCTGCCGGGGCAACTGCAGGCTTGCGTCTCGCCCGGCGTGCAGGCCTGGTCCTCGCCGAGGCAGGACGAGCTGGTCAGCGCCCAGCCGAGACTCGCGCACACGAACACCATCCAAGCGTAGTTCCTCATTTTCGTCATCTCCTTCATTCGCTCGCAATCTCCCTGCACTCGAGCCTCGTCCCGTCGGGGTTGGTGGGTTCGCAAACCCAGTAGCTGCCGGTCGGAACGCCGAAGGCACCCGAGTCGATGCGTGTCAGGAAGTACTTCCCGTCACCCGCGTCGCGGATGCTCGTGTACCAGCTCGAACAGCCCGCCCCGAGCGCGAGCAGGACCAGCCCAACGATGACCGCCATCCTCCGCATGCTAATCCTCCACATCGACTTCCTCGCAGCCGCCGTGGCGAGGCTCATCGGGACAGAGCCAGACGACCGGATCGTCCTCCCACGCCCCGACGACGTAGCTGTAGCCGGGCCGGGGCGACCGGACGCTGTCGTTCATGTAGGTGGCGCACCCGGAGAGCGCCGCGAGGGCGATCCCTCCACCAACAACCAGGAACCTCAGGAGAACCGTCATGACACCTCCCTTTCGTCTTGCGACCCGTCATGGGTCATCCGCGTGCAGGGCGGTAGCGAAAGACGTGCCCGAGCCGGAGCGCAGGCGGGCGGCGCCTGCGAGCCGAAATCCGCGGGTGTTGCGACCGCGCGTGGCCGGAACCGGGATCCGTTGGGATCCTGCGGGACGTGCGGTTGGGTCCCAGCCCTCCGCGTCGAAGCGAACGGGTGATGAACGTGGGTTGCCGAGCGTCGTCCGCGGCGTCGACTGGACGCCCCTGCGCCAAGCCGTCAGCCGTCAGCGGGCCGGCTCGGGCGCGGGCGGCAACCGCGCGATTGGCGTCAGGTCAGGGGTCCGTCACGCACCGCACGTGGTCCTCGTACACCTTGAGGTGGTAGGAGAGGAGCCCGCCCCGGAAACCGATGAGCCACGCCGATGATGTGTCGCTGGAAACGACGGACGAGGACCAGAACTCGCCCCAATCGGTGGTGCAGTCGACGCTGAAGCTCGCGGTGGCATCCCAGTAGCAGCCGCCCGCGCCGGGACCAGCCCCCTCGACCCCGCCTTCGCAGTCGTGGTTGCAGGTGGGTTCGTCCAGGCAGGATGCGGTGACGCCGCACGCGCCGCCGCTTTCCGTCCGGGCATTTCCTCGGACGAATGTGCGCAGCTCGTCGATGGTCGGGAGGCGCCAGTCGTCGTGGCCGCCGCGGTCGAGGCCCTCGCAGTACGGTCCGGCTGCCGCCCAGGACATCCTCCCGCTCGTGCCCGGGTCCTGCCAGAGCAACCCCGACGCGGAGTCGTACCAGGTCACGGGCGGTGGCGGAGGCGGGGTACGCACGCAGCGCACCGATCCGCCGGGATCCGTCAGGTACGCGAAGCCGATGCTGGCGTTGCAGAAGCTCACGACCCAGGCACGGCCCGTTGGATCATCCGTGAGGACGGAAGACGACCAGGTGCCGAAGGCGAGGCAGTCCGAGTTCACCGACGGATCCCAGTAGCAGCCGTCTCTTCCGGGTCCCGCGGTCATCGCGCAACCGCCGCAGCCGGCGCCGCACGAGCTGTCCGTGCAGGCATCGGTGATGCCGCAGCCCCCGCCGGCTACGGTGGCCGGGCAGCCGCGGATGAAGGATCGCAACTCCGAGATCGTCGGCAAGCGCCAGTCATCGTGGCCGTCGATGTCCAGGCCGTCACAGTGGGCGACCGCCCCGTCGAAGGTCATCGTGTCGGCCGCGGGAGGGTCCAACCACGTCAGGCCCGATGCGGAGTCGTACCAGGTAACGCGCGGTGCCGGGGTTGCGGGAAGTACGCAACGAGCGTTCCAGTTGCTCGTCTTGGTGTCGGCATCCATCAGCGCGTTGCCGAAGTCGAGAAACCAGGCGCGGTTCGCCGGAATATCAGAGTCCAGGCTGGCGGACCAGTAGTGCGAGTCGCCGAGATCCAGCAGCCCTGACTGCCAATAGTATCCGGAGGCGGGTCCTCCCCAGGGACCACAGCCCTCGCAACTTGCGTCCCGGCACGACACCTTCGACAGGCAGGACTCGTGGACCGGGCAGGCACCGGCGGGTTCGCAGACCGGACACCCGTCGACCAGCGTCCGCAACTCATCAATGGTGGGAAGCCGCCAGTCGCTGCGCCCGAGGCCCCGGTAGGAACTGCAGTAGCTCTCGGCGGCGGTCCAGCCTCCGCTCCCGTCGAAGGTATGCGCTCCCGTGTCGTTTTCCCAGATCAGGCCGGTGGGCTCATCGCACCAGCATTCGCCGCCGGCGCAGACCGTGCAGTCGACATCGGCATCCCCGTCGCCGTCCCCGTCACCATCCGCGTCGCCATCCCCGTCGCTGTCCGCATCTGCATCCGCATCGCCATCCGCGTCAGCATCCGCATCGGCATCAGCATCTGCGTCGGCATCGGCATCCGCGTCCGCATCCGCCCCGGAGATCGGGAAGCAGAGCAGGCCGCTGGAGTCGGCGCGGTAGCCCGAGTAGCAGTCGCAGGTGGGGAACTCGCCGTCGACCCGGCAGGTGCCGTGGGCGTTGCAGGTCACCCCGTCGCACGCGTTCGACGGGTTGTTCGGGAGGCACGCCAAGCCCTGGGGATGGTAGCCCTGCTGGCAGGCGCAGAAGGGCGAGATTCCGTCGGTGATGCAGCTCCCGTAGAGCGAGCAGGTGACGCCCGTGCAGGGATCGAAGGCCCGGGTGTCGTCGCCGCAGCTCGCCGCCAGGAGCACCGCCGGAACGAGCAGCGGCACGAGACGTTCAACGGAATGGCTCATTCTCGATCCCTCCCTCCGTCACAACGTAGCCCAGGGGGCGCATCCCTTCGGCCGTCCGAGCTCCCGCAGGGCCGACGCGGGGCACGATGCAAGAAACGATCCGCTTGGCGCCCGTCCTCTAGTCGCCCCCCGCCGTCGCCCGATCGCAGGAGATCCCGACATCGCGGTACGAGGCGTCGTCGAACAGGCCGGCGAACGGCACGCTCGCGCAGGATCCCTCGACGCACTGCTCGTTCGTCCCGCACGTGCGGCCGTAGCAATCGCGGTCGAGCCGGACCTCCAGGTCCCGGATGCCCTCCGCGGGCCACGGCACTCGAAGCTCGCGCAGGAAGAGGTCCGTGCCGTGCGAGCGTCCGACGACCCGCACCGCGCCCCACTGGGAGTACTCGGACCCGATCTCGATCGAGATCCGCAGCGGCAGGCTGCCCGCCGAAGGAAGCTCGAACAGTCGCGTGATCGGCTCGCAGATGTTCCCCTCGGCGGTGCGCGACGCCGTGGCGGTGACCACGATCTGGTCCAGCTCGCCCGGGACCTCCATGTTGGAGTCCACCACGACCCGGAGCGTCCGCGGCGGCTCGGTGCACGCCGGAACGCCGGCCGCCAGCAAGAGCAGCACGAGGCCCGCGGCGCGAACGGCCCGCCCGTTCCCGAATCGTTTTCGCATGGCCGTCACCGCACCCTCAGCGTCCAATCGGACGCCGGCTCGTCCTCGGGCGCAAGCAGCACGCCCGTCGCCGTCGCGCCCGCCCCGAGCACGAGGAACCCGCCGATCACCCAGGGCCAGGGCCCGTCCCAGAACCCCTCTTCTTCCTCCCCGACCGTCGCCGTCGGGTCCGGCTCGAGCAGCACGAGGTTAACCGACACCACGACCTGGCCCGTCTGCGGCGCCGTCACGTCGCGGGTCTCCGCGGCGTGCCCGGGTGCCTCGACCCGCACCTGGTGCGGACCCGGGGTGGTCTCCTGCGTCGTGGGCGCCGGTTGCGGCGGCCCGCCGTCGACCGCCACGGTGGCACCGGCGGTGGTGGACTCGACGCGCAGGACGGGCGGGGGTGCCGACTCCGGAAGAAGCTCGAGGCTCACGGTCGCGGCGACGCCCTCGTGCAGCAGCGTCGTGGACCGCGCGTCACCGTATCCGTCGAGCCGCGCCTCGAACACGTGCGTGCCGGCCTCGACCCGGGGCATGTCGGCGAGCGGCGAGGTGCCGGCCTCCCGGCCGTCGATCAGCACCGTGGCCCCCGCCACGTTGACCTCGATCGTGACCCGCGCCAGCACGGCGTCCAGCTCACGGACTCGCCCCTCGGCCTCGGTCCGCGTCGCCGGCGAGACCATCGTGCCGTAGTCGGCCAGGAGCTGCGACCAGGAGCGGAACGAATCCGCCAGCCGGCCGGCCGCATCCTGGTACAGCGCCAGGTTCTTCAGCGTCCCCGGGCTGGGCAGTAGCTCGTTGCTGCGGTCGAAGGAAAAGATCGCCGTCGCGTAGTCCCCGTTCGCGGCAGCCGCGACCCCTTCCTCGAATAGGCGTTCCGCCTCCGCCTGGTCGCCGGTCTGCGCCGCCGCGCGGCCGACGAGCGTCGTGGCCAACACCAGCGTTCCCAGGACAAGTCTTCCGTCCCGCATGCCGCTCCCCTCTGCCCCACTCACGGCACCGCCCCGAACTGGGAGACGGTTCCATCCACGGCGCCGCGCGCGTCGCGAGCCACGCCGACGTCCGCCGCGGCCGTTCCTCCGGTGCCGGCATCGGCGCGCGGCGGCCGCACGGTCCCCGTCGCGCGCTGCAGGCGGACGGGAATGCTCGCCGGAGCGGACGCCGACACGGCCCGCCTCCACGGCTCGAAACCGGGCGCCCGCACGACGACGTCCACCGTCCGGTCCGCCCGGGGCACGTCGAACGCGGGGCCCTCCGCCGCGCTGCCGTCCACGGTGACGGCCGCGCCCGACGGCACACCCTGCAGGAAGATCCGGACCGTGGCGGGCAGCGGCACGGCCGACGTCTCGGCCGTGGGCGTCTGCCCGGCGTCCGGGGACGTCGTGGGAGGGATCGCCGCCGGCTCCGCCGCGTCCGGAATTCCTGGTGCGGGGAGGGTCGAAGCCGCCGGGAGCAGGGGAGTGCCCCGGAGAGGAGTCGTCGCGGCCACGGCCGGCGTCGCGGCGGACTGCTGCGTGGGCGATGGCGCGGCACGCGGGGACCCGGCGGCGTCGCGTCCCGAGCGGTCGTCGCGCAGCAGGAAGAACGCCGAGACCCCGGCGGCGAGCGCGGCAAGGAGGGCCAGGGTCGCGTAGAGCGGGCCACGGCGGCGGGGGACCATCATCGCGGTCGAGGGGACGACCGAGCCGGCGCCCGGGGTGAACATCTGGGCCGGTGCCGGGCCCGGCGCCGTCGACGCTTTCGCGGCGACGGCTGCGGCCGGGGGGGGCGCCGGTGCCGTCGGGCCCGAGGCGTCCAGGGTGAGCAGGGTCCCGGCGGGTCGCGCGGCGCCGGCGCGAGCGGCAGCGGCCGCGTCCAGCACGGCCTGGCGCAGCGCCGATGCGGACGCGTGGCGCTGTTCCCGGTCGCGGCTCATGGCGCGCAGGACGAGGTGCTCGAGCTCGGGGGACAAGTCGGCACAGTAGGCCCGCGGCGGCGTGACCGGGTCGTTCCACAGCTTCCAGAGGACCTCGTTGAAACTCTCGCCGTCGAAGGGCCGCCTGCCGGTGAGCATCTCGTACAGGATCACGCCCATCGCGTAGACGTCGACCCGCGCGTCGATGTCCTTCACGCCGCGCGCCTGCTCGGGAGCCATGTAGGCGGGCGTTCCGAGCACCGAGCCGGTCTTGGTCAGCTCCGGCTTGCCGTCCCCGCCGCCGAGCGTCGGGTGGCGCAGGACCTTCGAGATGCCGAAGTCGAGGATCTTCACGAAGTCGTCGCGATCCCCGATGCGCGTGAGGAAGATGTTGTCGGGCTTCAGGTCGCGGTGGACGATCCCCGCCGCGTGCGCCTCGGACAGCGCCGCGAGCGTCTGCGCGGCGACGTCGCAGGCCCTGGCCGGCGGGAAGCGCCCGGCCGCGCGAATGGCCTCGGACAGCGCGCATCCCTTGAGCAGCGGCATGACGAAATACGGCGAGCCGGCTGGACCCACGCCGAAGTCGAAGACCTCGCAGATGTTGTCGTGCCCGATGCGACCGGCCGCTTCCGCCTCGCGCTGGAAACGCTCCACCGCCGAGACATCGTGCGCCAGCTCGGGCGAGAGGAATTTCACCGCGACGCGCCGGCGCACCTTGACGTGCTCGGCTTCGTACACGGCTCCCATCCCGCCCTCGCCCACGAGCCGGACGATGCGGTACTTCGAGTCGAGAACGGTCCCCTCGATCCCCACGCCGTGCCTCGCCTCCAGAAACAACGAAACTCCCATCCTGGTACCACCCGCGCCCGGGCCCTGTCAATCGCGCGCGCGTAGCGGACAAGCGACAACCGTGCCGCGAATTGGGCGCGGAAGACGCGGGCGAAGCCGCCCCGGATCCCCGGGTTGCGAGGGCCGTCCGGGCGGGGAGCGGGATCCGTTGGGATCCGGCAGGAAGTGCGGTAACGTCCCCCCGCGAGCGAGGAAAGCAGGATGACGAAGCCCCAAGGCGCCGGGCGGTCGGCGGGAACCACCGCGCCGACAAAGGCCGGCCAGAGCGAGGAGCCATCGGCGCGGAAGGTCCCGGGCCTGGTCCTGGCCTGGTTGCCGCCCGGGCTGCTCTCCCACGATCGCGCTCCCATCGACTCGCTCCTCGTGGTGGGACGCAGCTCGGGCGCCCGCTGGTGCATCCCTGACGATCGCCTGTCGCGCACGCACTTCGACGTACGGCTCGTGCACGATCGGTTGCTGCTGCAGGACCTTGGAAGCCGCAACGGAACCTGGGCCGACGGGGCGCGGCTGACGGCGCCGCGCGAGGTCGAACCGGGGACGGTGATCCGTGCGGGCGGCTGCGTGTTCGTCCTGGTGCGCGAGCTCGGCGCGCTGGCGCCGCCGGGAGACGAGTCCGGCCGGTCTTTCGGCATGGCCGGCCAATTCCACACCGGGCCGCTGGTGAAGCGGCTGCGCGTCGCGGCGCGGACCGGGCGACACGTGCTGATCGAGGGCGAGACCGGCGTGGGCAAGGAGCTGGCGGCGCAGGCGCTCCACCGGCTGTTCGCGGAAGCGGGGCGGCGCGGCACGCTGCTGTCGCACAACGCCGCGCGCTTCGCCGGGGAGGACGACGCCGTGACCACGCTGTTCGGCGTGAGTCGCGGCGCGTTCACGGGTGTGGAGCCGCGCCCCGGCGCCATCGAGCTGGCGACGGGCGGCACGCTGTTCCTCGACGAGGTCCACAACCTCCCCGCGCGGGTGCAGCGTTCGTTGCTGCGGTTCGTCGAGGACGGGCGTTTCCAGCGCGTGGGCGAGCCGGCGCCACGGACCGTTGACGTCCGACTCGTGTTGGGCACCAACCTGCCGGTAGCCCAGGCGGCGGACGAGGGACGCCTGGCGCACGACCTGGTGGCACGGCTGCATCGGGTGTCCTTGCCGCCGTTGCGCGAACGGCGTGCGGACGTGCCTGCGATCCTCTCCGAGGTCGTCCGACGCCGGTTGCCGCCGGCAGTCGCGGACGCGGTGCTCGGCTGCCTGGACGCGCCCGTTTGGGAACGGCTCTGCAGACACGATTTCTCCCGCGGCAACGTGCGCGAGATCGAAGACCTGGTCTCGGTCGCCGGGGCACGGATCGCGGAGGGGGAAGGCCCGCCCGCCGCTGTTGCCTCCACGCTCGCGGAGGCTCTGCCCGCGAACGACGACCCCAAACCGGCCCACGTCGGCGCCGCGGATCACTCGCCCTACGAGCGCCACCGCGAGGCGATCCTCGCCGCCTTCCACGACGCGGACGGCAACCTGACCCGCCTCGAGGAACTGCTCCGCTCGCAAGGCTGGCGTTTCAATCGGCGCTGGCTGACCGTGTACCTGGAGCGATGGGGCGTACGCAGCGTCCGCCGCCGCTCTGAACCCTCCCGCTGATCGCCGTCTTCCGCCGGCGGCTACCCGACCCTGGATGCGATCCGGCCGTGGACCCGCACGGTTCCGGACAACGGCGAGGCGCGTCGTCGGTCGTCGTCTATCGATCCTTGATCCGGACGTTCCGGACCTCGCACTCGAGTTCGCCGCGGGCGAGAGTCACGTCGACGCGGTCGCCGGGGTGCACGGACGCGGCATCGGAGAGGACGAGGCCGTCGGAAGTGCGGGCCAGGGCGTAGCCGCGCCCCAGGACGCCGAGCGGCGAGAGGGCGTGGAGCCGCGCGGAGGCCGCCCCCAGACGCTCGCGGTGCGGCGCGGACCACGACGCCCCGCGGGACCGCAGCGCCTGCTCGACGAGGTCCAGATGGGCGAACGCGGCCCCCAGCGCACGTTCCCTCCAGGCGGAAAGGCGCGCCTGCAGGGTGGTCAGGCGGCCGCGAACGCGCGCGAGGCGCCAGCGCGGATGCGCGGCGGACAGGCGGCGATGGGATTCGTCCAGAAGCCTGCGCCGACGGTCGAGACGACCAAGAACGCCCTGGCGGGCGCGCTCCAGCGCCTGATCCAGGGCCTGCCGCGGAGGACCGACCAAGCCCTCGGATCGCGGCAGCCGGGCGGACAGGCGCTCCAGCGCCCGCGCCTCGCCCACGAGCCGCGCGCGAAGGGCCCGGCGGCTGCGCTCGACGGCCCAGCCGAAGCGCTCCGCGACCGCGGCCCGCGTCGGCGCCACGCGCTCGGCCGCCTCGGACGGCGTCGCCGCCCGCAGGTCGCTCACGAGGTCGACGACGGTGACGTCGACCTCGTGGCCGACCGCCGTGATCACGGGGACGGGACAGGCGACCACGGCCCGCGCCACGACCTCCTCGTTGAACGCCATGAGGTCCTGCGCGCTGCCGCCACCGCGCGTCACGATCACCACGTCGACGCCACCGGCGCGTCCCACGCGCTCCAGCGCCGCCACGATGGACGCCGCGGCGCCCTCACCCTGCACCGCGCACGGCGAAACCACCACCGGGAGGGGAACGCGGCGCGCGAGCACCTTGAGCACGTCGTGCAGCGCCGCGCCCGTGGTCGAGGTCACGACGCCGACGCGGCGCGGGAACTCGGGCAGCGGCCGCTTACGCTCGGGCGCCGTGAGACCTTCCGCCTGCAGCTTGCGCTTCAGCTCCTCGAGGCGGGCGGCGATATCGCCGGCGCCGGCCTGCTCGACGAACTGCACGATCATCTGGAAGCGACCGCCGCCTTCCCAGAGCGTGAGCGTCCCGCGACAGCGCACGCGCTTGCCCTCGGCCAGCGGCGCCTTCGTCGCCTCGGCGGTCCCGCGCCACATCACGCACGGCAGCACCGCGCCCGGCTCCCGCAGCTCGAAGTAGCGGTGCCCCGAGGTGTGGTGGATCTTGAGCCCCGCGACCTCTCCCTCGACGCGGATCGAGCGGTACGTCCCCTCCAGCAGGCCGCGCACCTCGTGCAGCAGCTCGGCCAGCCGGAAGACGCGCGCCGGATCGGGCGGACCGGAGGGGCGGGTGCGGGAAATGGTCACCGGATGAGCGGCTGCAGGAGCCAGAAGAGGCCCACCAGGACGGCGATGGCTCCGGTGCCCCAGGCCAGCCAGGCGTCCCACGGCATCCGCCCCCGCGGCGACCCGCCGCCGCGGCGCAGCCCGCCGGCCCACGAGTAGCCGCAGCGGCAGGTGGCGCTCTTCTTGCGGTGGTCGCCGCACTGCGGACAGATCTTGGGGTCGTCGACCGCCACGTGGCGCCGGGCGTGGGGGATCATCGTCGTGGGCTGCACCGCGCCTTCGGTGACGTGCGGAGGCTCGAGTCCACGCTTCTCCAGGCTGGTCCTCAGGCGCTGGTTCTCCTCCTGGAGGACGGCGAGCGTCAGGCCGGTGGGCGGGCGGTCGGCCTCGCCCGGCAGCGGCCCGTGCACGCGCCGCAACGCGAGGTTCTGCCGCAGCACGCGATCGTATTCGTGAAAACTGCTCCCGAGCTCGGGCGGAACGATGTGGCCGGCATCACCCATCGGACGAACCTCCCCGTTCGACGCGCGACCATACCAGGAAAGCGACGGCGGTTGAACAGGGGTGGGCGCGGGGCTACTTCCACATGCGAGGGTCGAAGGTGAACGGCTGCGGCTTCGACAGCCTGAGGCGCGTGAAGTCCGGATGTCCCGGGTTGAGAACGAAGTCGTGCTCGACCGGCACCACCACGGACGGGACACGCAGCACCGCCGCCGCCCCTCGACGGACCCACGCGGTGCCCAGGTCCTTGGTCTCGTCCGGAGCCGGCTCCCTCCTCCAGTTCCTCGGCAGGGAGCCGCGCGGCAGCACGTCCACGTTCACCGCGTCGGGGACGTCGATGCGGAAGCACACGAAGCGGATCGCGACGTGCTTCCCCGCCAGGTGCATGAACTGCTCCAGCGCGGCCAGCGCCAGGCTGTCGGCCGCGTACACGACCGAGGTGCCCCGGTGGTTCCACCGGCCCCCGTACAGGCGCGCTCCCTCCCCCGAGAACGCGTCGGCCGCGTGCCGTGTCTTGACGATGCGCCACGCCGCGATCACGCCAGGACACCGTGCTCGATGCGGCCCAGGAGCTCCTCGACGATGCGCGCCCCGGCTTCCGTGCCGAGAAGTTCCAGCGGCACCCGCCGGTTCAGTCCGACCTGCGGCGACCGCAGCCACTCCCGCGCAGCCTCCCGACCCTCCAGCACCCTCTCGGCCAGCGCATACAGCGCTGCCATGCGGTACAGCCGGTCGCTCACCACCGGCCCGAGCGCGCTACGGCGGGTGCGACGCAACCGGCCGATGGACTTCTGGCTCAGGCCCACCGTACGCGCAACCTCGCGATCGGTAAGACCCATGGCTTCCTTGACGCGCTCCAGCGAGCGCCGCGGCAGCCCCCTCCCGACGGCGTCGGCCAGCTCGAGCCCGTCGCCGATCGTGCGACCCAGCACCGCGGTGCCCCCGAGGACGTCGACGATCCCTCTCTCGTTCATGTCCACCTCCGGCCTCCTGGCCACATCGTAGTGGACATCTGTCCGACGTCAAGTCCCGGACGCCCGGCGCCCGGCGACGACAGCAACAGGCCCCCTTCCCCGGGTCCTGGGCGGATGTCCAAATCCGTCGCGACATTCCCGGAGGTCCATCCAAGAATGTCATTACACGAATCCGATCAGGGAAGCCTGCTGGGGGACGCGGTCGCCGTCGCCTCCCATCTCTTCCGTCCCCTGCTCGATGACATCAACGCCGCCGTTGACAGCTTGGATTGAACCGGCACTCGCCGGCCACCAACAACCAGCGACCAGCAATCCCTACTCGTCTTCTCCCTCGGCGACGTCGTCGCGGTACGCCCGGTCGGCGGGGGCCTCGGCGTGCGGCGGCAGCGCGGGAAGGAGTCGGGCGATCTCGCGGGCGACGCGGGAGACGGCCTCGGGGTCGCGGGCGCAACACGGGAACGCGCCCAGCTCGCCGGACAGGCGCTCGACGTCCTCGGGCGACGCGCGGTCCGTCTTGTTCGCGACCAGCAGGCGCGGGACGTGCGCCAGCTCCATCTCGGCCAGCAGCGCGTCGACCGTATCGATCTGCCGCCGCACCGCCGGGTCCGAAACGTCGCAGACGTGGACGAGCAGCGACGCGTCGTTCAGCTCCTCCAGCGTCGCACGGAACGCCTCGCGCAAGGTCGGCGGCAGCCGCCGGATGAACCCGACCGTGTCGGTGAGCACGATGTCGCGGCCGTCGGGCAGGTGCAGGCGGCGGGAGCGGGGGTCCAGCGTCGCGAAGAGCTTGTCCTCGGCCAGGACGTCGGAGCGCGTGAGCGCGTTGAGCAGCGTCGACTTCCCGACATTGGTGTAGCCCACGATCGCGACGATCGAAACCGCCTCGCGGCTGCGCAACGCCCGACGCTGCCGGCGGCGCTGGGCCAGGAGCCGCACCTGCTTCTCCAGCCGGGTGACCCGCTCGCGCACCCGCCGGCGGCTCTCCTCCAGCTTCGTCTCGCCGGGGCCGCGCGTGCCGATGCCGCCCGTCAGCCGCGAGAGCGCGTCGTCCTTCTTCGCCAGGTGCGGCAGCATGTACTTGAGCTGCGCCAACTCGACCTGGAGCTTGCCGTCGCTGGTCTCGGCGTGCTGGGCGAAGATGTCGAGGATGAGCTGCGTGCGGTCCAGGATCCGGCGGTCGGTCGCCTCGCCGATGGCGCGGGACTGCGACGGCGTGATGTCGTGGTCGAAGACGAGCAGGTCGGCGTCGAGCTGCATGGCGCGCAGGTTGAGGTCCTGCAGACGCCCCTCGCCCAGGATCGTGCGCGGGTCGACGCGGTCGCGGAGCTGCACCAGCACGTCGACGACCTCGAGCCCGGCGGTGCGCGCCAACTCGCGCAGCTCGGCAATCGACGCCTCCGTCTCCGCCGGCGGAGCGGCACCGCGGCGCGCGACGTGGACCAGGATGGCGCGGTCCCTGCCGCCGGCGACGTCACGCGTGCGCACGGTGCGCGCGAACTCCGCCTCCAGCTCGCGCAGGTGACGCGTCAGGTCCAGGTCGAGGCGCTCGAGCGGCAGCGGTCCGATGCGCGCGAAGGGGGTCGCGGAGCCGGGAGCGGGCGGGACGAGGTGGGCGGCCTCGATCATCCGGGCGGGGCCGTGGGGCGCGCGCCAGACGACGGCCGTGAGGTCGAGGCGGTGCTGCGTGAGCTGGACGAGGTCGTCCTGCGTGAGCGGGTCGGGCCGCAAGTGCGTGTGCACCAGCCGCAGGCCGCGGAAGCGGACCGGACCGGAACGCTCGCGGCCGAGGTCGGGGAGCTTCAGGTGCGTGGCGTCGCCGACGACGACCATGTGGATGTAGCCGGAGCGGTAGAAGAGGCACCCGACGCGGCGGCCGATCTCCTCGGACAGCTCCAGCAGCTCGCCCGCCAGCTCGGGGGTGACCACGGCCGCGGGAGGCACGCGACGGCGGTGCAGCCGTTCGAGCCGCCGGACCTGGCTGGGCTTGAGCCCGGTGACCTTGCCTTCGATCTTCAAGGGGAGAAGGACCGCGCTACGGCTTGGCGGGTGCGGCGGGCGCCTCTGCGGGCGGCGCCTCGCCGGCGGCAGGGGCGTTCTTCGCGGCCTTGGCCGCCTCTTCCGCCTTCTTCAGGGCATCAATCTGCGAACGGAGGCTGAGCAGCAGGTCGTCCTGGTACAGCTTGAGCAGGCCACCGTTGTTCCATTTCGAGATCAGGCCCCACTTGTTCATGTCGGCGCCGATGCGGCCGCCTTCCTTCTGCAGCAGCTCGTCGATCTTCGCCACGTCGCCTCCGCTGACCGTCTTCTCCCATTCCGTCAGCTCGGGCAGGGTCGCGCCGGAGAACTTCATTTCCTTCTTGCCGGCGAGCGAGCCGGCCCACTGGCCGAGCAGACCGATCAGGCCGAGGGCGACCATGAAGGCGAGACTCGCATACAGCGGCCCCTTCGGCAGCTTGACGGACTTGCTTTCCCAGAACGTGAACTCCATCGTCCACCTCGTGCGCGGCTGCGGACCGCCTGGCACCCTCCGCGAGCGGCTCAATCTAGCGGCACGCGCGCACCCCTGTCAAGCTCGTCCCCGCTCTTCCCGCTCTCCCCCCGCTCTCCCTCACAGCCCGAGCTGCCGCGAGATGACGATCCGCTGGATCTCGCTCGTCCCCTCGCCGATCTCCAGCAGCTTCTGGTCGCGGAAGAACCGCTCGACGTGGTACTCCTTCATCAGCCCGTAGCCACCGTGGATCTGCACGGCCTCGGTCGCGACGCGCTTGAACACCTCCGAACAGTACAGCTTGCTCATCGCCGCGACCATGCCGAACGGCCGGTGCTGCTCGCGCAGCCAGCAGGCCTTGTACAGCATGTTCCGCGCGGCCTCGAGCTCCATCGCCATCGTCGCCAGCTTGAAGGCGTTCGCCTGGAACTTCCCGATCAACATCCCGAACTGCTTGCGCTGCTGCGCGTAGTTGAGCGCCAGCTCGTACGCCCCCTGCGCCCCGCCCAGGCCCATCGCCGCGATCGACAGCCGGCCCCCGTCCAGCGTCTGCATCATCTGCTTGAAGCCGTCCCCCCGCTGGCCCAGCAGGCTCGACTGCGGCACCTTGCAGTCCTCGAAGAACAGCTCGCCCGTGTCCGACGAACGCCACATCAGCTTGCCGTGCATCGGCTTGGCGGTGTAGCCGGGCGTGCCGGCGGGGACGAGGAAGCACGACAGCTCCTTGCGGCCGTCGGGCCGCGTCGCGGTCACCGCCTGCACGGTGACCACGCCGGCCATGGCGCTCGTGGCGTTGGTGATGAAGATCTTCGAACCGTTGAGCACCCACGCTCCGCCGGAAAGCACCGCCGCCGTCCGGCTGGCCTGCGCGTCGCTCCCCGCGTCGGGCTCGGTCAGGCCGAAGGCCGCCAGGATCTCCCCGCGGCACAGCCGCGGCAGCCAGCGCTTCTTCTGCTCCTCGTTGCCGAAGTAGTAGATCGGCCCGATGCCCAGCGAGTTGCCCGCCGCCACCGTCGCCGCCGTCGAGCCGTCCACCCGGGCCAGCTCCTCGACGGCGATGATGTAGCCCACGTAGCCCATCGCCGAGCCGCCCCATTCGTCGGAGACGAAGCAGCCGAACAGACCCATTTCGGCCATCTTCCGCGTCAGCGCGACGGAGAACTCCTCCTTCTCGTCCAGCTCGCGCGCCACGGGCTTGACCTCCTTCTCGGCAAACTCCCGGATGGTCTGGCGCAGGATGTTCTGCTCGTCCGTCAGGTCGTAGTTCAGCACGGCATTGCCTCCTTGCGGAGCGTGATGCTACCAAGGGAGACGGGCGGGGGCTAGAGGCTGGGATGGGCGACGGAGAGACACCGCGGGAACGGCAGGAGGCGCTGGAGGAGCGGATCCTGCACCCGTGCGCCGCACGGGCGGCGCGGAGCGCGGGCCGGGTGCGACCCGAGACATCCGACGACATCCGGACGGCCTTCCAGCGCGACCGCGACCGCGTGTTGCACTCCAAGTCGTTCCGGCGCCTCAAGGGCAAGACGCAGGTGTTCCTCGCGCCCGAGGGCGACCACTACCGCACGCGGATGACGCACACGCTCGAGGTCTCCCAGATCGGCCGGACGATCGCACGGGCGCTGCGGCTGAACGAGGACCTGGTCGAGGCGATCGCGCTGGCGCACGACCTGGGGCACACGCCGTTCGGGCACGCGGGCGAGGATGCGCTGCGGACGTTCGTCCCGGACTTCCACCACGCCCGCCAGTCCTTGCGGGTCGTGGACGACCTGGCGCTCGGCGGACGCGGCCTCAACCTGACGCACGAGACGCGGCAGGGCATCCTGCGCCACACCAAGGGCCTGGGCCCGATCCTGCCCGCGGATGCGCCGGCCGAGCACGGCTCGGTCGAGGCCGAGGTCGTGCGGGTCTCGGACCTGATCGCGTACGTCAACCACGACCTGGACGACGCCTCCCGCGCCGGCCTGCTGGAGGGCCTCGTGCCGCCGCCCGCCGTCGCGGCGCACGTCGGGCGCGCCTACGGCGACCGCATCGGGTTCGCCGTCCGCGAGACGCTCCGCGGCACCGACCTCGACGCCGTGTCACACCTCGGCCTCACGCCCGACCTGCAACGCCTGCTGGAGCAGGCGCGCACCTTCCTCTTCCAGAACATCTACCGCCATCCGCTGGTCGCCTCCGAGCTGTCGAAGGCGAAGGGCGTCCTGTGCCGGCTGTGGGAGCACCTCGAGAAGGACCCGGCGCCGTTCCTCGGGGAGCCGGGCGGGCCGCTCGAGCGCGGCGTGCCGCTGCGCACCGCCATCACGGACTTCCTGGCCGGCATGACCGACGCCTACGCCCTGACCCTCTTCGACCGCCTCGTCGTGCCCAGACGCTGGTACGCGGGGGAGTAGCTCGGCGCGGGTGACGCCCGCGACGCGCCGTGGCTCCGTCCCGCAGCCGGGTCCGGCAAAGGGGAGATGGAGAGGCCGGCTGGGGAGGTGGGGAGGCGGGCAGACTCAGCGCAACCGGAAGATGCGCTCGCCGCGCGGCGAGTCGCACAGGAGAGCGAGGGGGGAGAGCGCGAGGGTGCGGCGCAGCAGCAGCAGGTGGCCGACGACCAGCTCGACCTTGCCGCGGCCGAGGAAGCGGTCGGCCGCGGCGCAGGTCTCGGGCGCCACGGCCCGGGCGAAGGGCAGCACGGCGTCGGCGGCGTCGACCAGCGAGGCCTCGCCGTCGCGGAAGACGACGCGCGCGGGGGCGAAGATGGCCAGGCAGGGCCAGGCGACGCCGAGCGTTCCGGCAAGCGCGGCGAACTCGGCATACAGCGCCCCGACCTCGCGCGTCGCCGCGACCGACAGCCGCCGCAGATCCTCGTCCTGCGGGCCCAGGTCCACCCGGTACTGCATCAGCCGGATGCGCTGCGGCGACGGCCCGCGCTCGAGGGCCGCCAGATCGGTCCGGATGAGGCGCGGGAACGGACCCACCGACCCGCCGTAGCGATTGGGCAGGAGCGGGTAGTCGGCGTCGATCGGGACCGGGACCATCTCCACGAACCGCGCGCCGCCCGCCAGATCGACCAGGAAGCGCTCGTCCCGCCGGTACCCGAACGGCGTGCGCGCGCTGTTGCGGGCAACCTCCAACAGCGTCAGATCCTCGCGCACGTCCAGCTCGTCCAGGGGGACGTCGCGCCCGATCAGCAGCTCGTAGGCGCCGGGCTCCACGCTTCCGCCGGCGATGCGGCGGTCGAGCACGCGGTACGCCGCCTCGAGCGTCTCCACCGCCCGCAGCAGCCGATCCGGCGACGGGCGAGCCGTCGCCATCTCGCGGCGCAGGTCGGCCAGGCTGCGGTGCAGGCCGTAGGCGTCGACCCCGTGGAGGAAGCGCACGAGGTCCTCCAGCGCGGCGTCGGTGCGCTCCGAGCCCACGGCCACGCCGTCCTCGATGAGGACGTCCAGCAGCGCGCGCAGGCGCGGGGCGATCGCGGCGTCGGCGGGACGCGAGCGCGGACCGCTCGCGGACGAGGGCGCCGGGGGCGCGGGCGGCAGGGAGGCTCCACCCAGCGGCCGGGCGGGCGCCGTCGCGGCGAAGACGTCCAGGGCGGGACCGAGGTGGGCGCAGGGGCGGCGGCCGCACGAGCAGCTCACACGCATGCCGTCGTTGGTCCGCTCGATCGCGACGAGCGCGCCGTCGGCGCCTTCGCCGACGCGGACGACGATCGAGCCGACGGCCGCGTCGTCCCCGGCGGCGACGGTCGCGCCCGCGGCACGCAACGCGCCCGCGGCTCCGTCGGCAAACCGGTCCGCCATCGTCGCTCCCCTACTCCTCGCGCCGCTGCGCGCGCGAAACCGTCTCGCGCCGCCGTTGCGCCTCGAGCCGCAGGTCCACGTCGGCGAACCGCAGGTCGTAGCCCAAGAGCTCGTCCAGCGCCTCCAGCGCCGGGACGTGGCGGCCGGCCGCGGAGCACAGGTCGGCGTGCCGCAGGTACACGCGGATGACGAAATTGGCCCGGTCCGGGAGCTGCAGCACCGTCGCCGCACGCACCCGGATCGCCGCGCGCAAGGCCTCGACCGCGGCGCCCAGCTCCCTGCGCCGCAACATGATCCGCGCGCGGGCCAGCAGCGGGCCGACGAGATAGGGGTGGTGCGAGTGCGCCAGGTCGAAGGCGCCGAGGGCGGCGGTGCGGCGGCGGAAGGCGAGCCAGAACAGGCCCAGAGCGAAGTACAGGCGGCCGACGATGCGGGCGCCGAGCCGCGTGCGCTGCGGCCGCCGCTCGTCCGCCGCCGGCGGCGCCAGCGGGGCCGCCGTGGGGTCCGGCGTGCCGGCCAGATCGAGCCTGGCCCGGATCTCCCCCACCGCACGCTCGACCTGCGAGCGCAGCTCCATCCGTGCCGCGGCCGGCGCCAGCACCTCGAGCGCCGCGGCATCGCCGTGCGCCCCGAGGGCGGCGGCGGCGGCCCGCGCGACGCTCACGCGAGCGTGGTCGAGGAACGGGGCGACCCGGCCGACGTGCGCGGGCTCCCCTGCGTGGCGCATCGCTTCCAGGGCCAGCTCGACGACGTACGGCGGCTGCTCGGACGTGAGGTGGTCCAGGACGGTGCCCGCGCCGCGCCGGTCGCCGTGCGCGGCGAGCGCGCCGGCGATGGCCAGCTTCTCCTCGACGAGCGTCGCGTGCCGGAACGCCTTGCGCAGCGCGGTGACGACCCGCGGGTCGTCGATCGCCGCCAGCGGGCGCGCGGCGTGCACGCGGGCGGCCACCGAGGCGTCCTGGAGCACGCGCACCAGCGACGGCACGAGCCGCTCGTCGGCCCCCAGCGCCAACGCCGAGACCACGCGCTCCAGCATCGCGTCCTGCCGCTCCGTCGCCAGCCGGCGCAGCGTCTCGTCCAGGTGGCCGACCACGATGTCGGGTGCGTCGGCGATGAAAGTCCCGAGCGTCGCCAGGCTTTCGTCGTCGAGGCCGACGACGGGATCCTCGGCCAACTCGCCGTCCCAGAACCGCCGCACGTCCTTCTCGAGGCGTTCGAGCAGCTTGTGGCCGCGGGCGATGCGCGCGCGGGCGCGCCCGCCGGCGGCGCCGGAGACGGCGGAGAGCACCTGGTCCACCTCGCGTCCCAGCGCGCCCCAGCGCTGCAGCTCGAGCGCCTCGGCCAGGGCCTTGCGGTCCACCTCCAGGAAGCCCCGCCCATCGCCCCGCAGGAAGTCCTCGAGCCGTCGGACGGCGGCACGCCGCTCCCAGGACGTCCCGCCGGTCGCCAGCCGCAACAGGGCCTGCGGGTCGTTCATCGCCGCGACCCGCTTCTCCGCGGCGGGGGCGGGATGCGAGCGCAGCGACTCGCGGTCCGCCGCCGCGAGACGTTCGTCGTCGGTCGTACCGACGAGCGCCGCGTCGAGCCGCTCGAGGGTGGTCGTCGCCGCCGCGTCCTGCGAAGGCAGGTGCGGCGGCACGAACCGCTCGGGCGACGGGAGCCCGCGCGAAAGGAGGAGGCGTGTGACGTCCCGGGGCGAGGGACGCGCACCCGCCGGCGGGCCGTCGTCGGCCGCGCCGCCCGCGCGAGCCGCCGCGGCGAGGCGCGCGAGGGTCGCGTCGTCGGCGGTCAGCGATACCAGTCCCGCCAGCGTCGCCCGCTCGGCCGCCTCGCGGACCTCGCGCTCCCCCCGGTCGCGCATGCCCCGCTCCCGACCCCGGACCGCGCCGGCTGGATCTCGAACAGGCGACCGCCGCACAGCACCCAGGCGGCGCCGGAATCGGCCGCGGCCAGACCGGCAATGGGCGACGGGGGACCCGCGCCGGGGACGAGGTCGGCGGCGCGGACCGCGCGGCGGGCGGGGCCGCCCGGCTCCACGACCCACAGCTCGTCCGACTCGTCCTCGGACGATCGACGCACGGCGAAGAGGCGCGAGGACCCCGGCGGGAGCGCGAGGGCGCGCACGGCCCGCAGCGACGGCACGGCCGTCCAGCTCCGGCCCCCGTCCTCGCTGCGCATCGCGGCCAGCTCGGGATCGAGGCACGCCGCCCAGAGCGTGCCGGCGCTCACCGCTACGACGGCGCCCGGGGCCAAGAGCACGTCGGCGACGGCAGCCGGCAGCTCGACGTGCGTCTCCCGGTCGCCGGGTCCCCACGCGCGCAGCAGCCCCGACTCCTCCGCGGCGTCGAACGCCAGGATGGTCCCGCGCTCCTCGTCCTCGACCAGGGCCTGCAACGCCTTGCCCTCCTCCCGGATCGTCCAGGGCCCGGCGCCGTCCGCGACGAGCAGCGGGCCGCCGGGACGCCAGGCCAGGACGCGCGAGGGCGCACCGGCGGGCGAGAGCAGCCGGAACGGCACGCGGGAGACGCCCAGGCGCAACCACGACGCCGGCGCGCCGTCGCGAGCCAGAAACGCGTCCGCGACCACCCAGTCGGCCGCGCCGGGACTCCAGCGGAAGATCATCGCCCGGTCCGTGGCCGCGTGCAGGGCGAGGATCGCCGAAGACCGCGGGTCGCGTGCCGCGCCGATGGCGACCACGCGCTGCTCCTCGTCGGAAAAACGGAGCGGGGGGCCGAGCGGTCCGGCGAGCGCCGCTGGGGCGGCGAGGGCGAGCTGGACGCCGGGGGCGTCGACTCCCGGCCGGTCGCCCACGACCCGGTGACCGCGAAGGTCGGCCAGCAGATGGACGGGGCCGGGCCGCTCGATCGCCGTCACGCGCACCGCGGCCGAAACCTGCGGCCCGGTCGCCGCGGAACGCGCCGAGAGCTGGCCGCCCAGATCGTCGTCCTCGTCCGGCGGGCCGGACTGCCGCCAGGCAACGTCTCCGGCGTGGACGGAGTCGTCCAGCGACTCGGCGAAGTCGTCGACGATCCCTTCCTCGCCGGCGTCGCGCACCGCCTCGCCGCCGGAGTCCGCCGGGAAGAGGTCGTCGGTCGCGCCCGGGACGTCGGCCGGCTCGGACCCTTCGACGAGCCCGGCGCCCTCGTCGAACTCCTCGGCCGCCGCGCTCGCCTCGTCCCCCCCGGGCGTCCCCACGTCGTCGGCCGGGAACGGCCGGTCCTCCGAGCCCTCGCCCAGCTCGAGCCGCGCGAGATCCGCCTCGTCGAGACCCGGCTCGATGAGATCCCGGTCGGCCACGGACAGCTCGTCGTCCTGGAGAAGGCCATCGGCCGGGTCGTCGCTCGACGGTCCCTGCTCGGTCTCGGGCTCGGACGGGGCCGCGGGAGCCGCTCCGTCGCCGGCGGGCAGCTCGTCAGCGGGATCGGGCGTGGTCATCGGCGGGGATCGTAACACACCTCCCCGCCCGGTTGGGGGGGAGCCGCGTCGTGCGTCGCGTCCCCGGTGCTGTATACTGCGAGGCGGTGGGGAGGGTGGTGGATGAGCGATCGATCGGGCGAATGGTTGGCGCAGGCCGAGCACGACCTGGAACAGGCGAGGCTCAGCCGCACGGGCCGGCTGTTCGATTGGGCGTGCTTCGCGGCGCAGCAGGCCGCCGAGAAAGCCGTGAAGGCCGTGCACTTCCGGCTCGGGCGCGAGGTGTGGGGCCACGTCGTGCGGCGGCTGCTGGAGCAGCTGCCGGAGGACCTCGCGGTGTCGCCCGAGCTGCTGGATCAGGCGCGGGTGCTCGACGCGTACTACGTCCCGACGCGCTACCCCAACGGACATCCGGAGGGCGCGCCGCGGGAACACTACGGGGAACTCCAAGCCCGGGAGGCGATCGGCCATGCCGAGAGCATCGTCGCTTGGTGTCGGGCCGCGATGGCCAAACGCGGCGGAGGTTGACCTCGCCTTTCGGGGATGGGCTGCGGCGGTCCGCGCCCGTCATCCCGAGATCACGCGGCTGGGCTACTTCGGATCGTACGCCACGGGGCGATGGGGGGTCGGCAGCGACATCGACGTCGTGATCCTGGTAGCCTCGTCCGCCGACCCCTTCCCGCGCCGGCTCCTGGACGTCACCGATCGCGGGCTACCCGTTCCGGCGGACCTGCTCGTCTACACGGAGGCGGAATGGGCGGCGATGCGGGCCCGCGGCGCACGTCTGGTCGAGGAGGTCGAGCGCACCGCGGTGTGGGCGCCGGAGGCGTCGTAGGAGGAGGAGGCCGGCTCCGGCGCCGCGCGCACGTCCCGCGGGTCGGGCTCGGAGGAGGTCGATCCGTTGCTCATGAAGTGGCGAAGGCATCGTGCGGTCGAGCAGAGCGCGTGGCGTGCCAACGGTCGGCGCGCGAATCCGCAGGGAACTATCGGCAGCGAATTGGCGGCCGCCGGCTCGACTGAGCTCGCCGAAGTCCGGCGGCCGCGGCTCGACTGAGCTCGCCGAAGTCCGGCGGACCGCCGGCGGAGCGCGTGCAGAACGAAGTGATTTCGAGACGGCGGAACCCAGATCGGCAGGCACGCGGGGTGCAAAGGATCCCGGCGGAGGCTTCGCTCTTGTCGTCGCCGCGCCAGATCCTCGCGGGTTCCACGTACCTCATCAGCCGCAGGACGCTCGACCGCATGTTCCTCCTGCGCCCGGACCCCTTCGTCACCCAGGTCTTCCTGTACTGCCTGGCGTATACGGCCACGCAGTGCAACATCCTGGTCCACGGATTCGTCTGCCTCTCGAACCACCTGCACTTGGTCCTCACCGACCCGGCGGGCGTTTTGCCCGTGTTCATGGAGCGGTTCGACGGCCTGCTCGCCCGTGCGCTCAACGCGTATCGCGTGCTTCTTCTCGCCGGGCAGCTACAGCGCGGTGGAGCTCGAGACGCCGGACGACGTGTTGGGCAAGTTGATCTACGTGTTGGCCAATCCGGTCTCGGCGGGTCTGGTCGATCACGCGAAGGACTGGGCGGGGGCGATCAG
>JACRCX010000071.1 GCA_016218815.1 Deltaproteobacteria bacterium | reverse complement strand
GGCGACGCTTTCCTCGTCGCCGCGGGGCCCGGGGCCGTCGCCGGGGGCGCGGCGGGCGCCTCGGCGGGCGGCGGCGGGGGCGGCGGCACCTGGACGCCGGCGGCGGTGAGCGCGTCGTTGAGGGCCTGCGAGAACGCGGCCGGGTCCTGGAAGTTGGCGTTCATCCGCTTTCCGTCCAGGAAGAACGACGGCGTGCCGCGCAGCTTGGCCTCGTCGCCGAGCGCGAGGTCGGCGGTCAGGGCGGCCTCGAAGGTCTTGCCGTCGAGCGCGGCGGCGAAGTCGGCCATGTTCAGGCCGAGCTCCTGGGCGAGGGCATCGATGGCGGGGCGGCCATCGCTGCGCACCCGGTCCTGGGCGGCGAACAGCTTGTCGTGCATCTCCCAGAACTTTCCCTGGGCGCCGGCGGCCAGGGCGGCCTGCGCGCCGAGGCGGGCGTTGTCGCCGTGCATCTCCAGGGGGAACTGCCGGAAGACGAAGCGCACGGTGTCCTTGTAGCGGTCGCGGATGCTTTCGATCGTCTGGGCTGCGGCCCGGCAGGCGGGGCAGAGGAAGTCGGAGAACTCGACCAGGACGACCTTGGCATCGGCGGGCCCGAAGACGCCGACATCCGTCGCGGACATCTTGGCCACCAGCTCGGGGGCCAGCGGCTTGTTCGACTCCTCCATCTGGCGAAGCTGGTTCAGGACGTCGTTGTAGCTGGTCAGCATCTGCTGACACTGTTCCGGCGGGAACATCGGCGTCTGTTCCTTCACCATCTTGCACGATTCCGTGCCCTCGCCGATGTCCTTGCACAGGCGCGTCATCAGCTCGGTGCACGCACCCTTCGCGCGCTCGATGGCGGCGGTCGCGACGCTCAGGTCGCCGAGGGCGGCGGTGCAGGCGGCGGCGGACATCATCTCGGCCGCGCGCTTGACCGTCGTGCAGTCGCCCGACTGTTCGCCGGCGGCGTCACAGATCGCCTTCGTCCAGTCCGCGCAGGCGCCCTCGGCCGAAGGGGCCGGCGGGGTCGTCGACGTCGTCGCCGGACTCGTCCCCGGATGGCCCGGCTCGGCCGGGGAGTGCATCGAGGCCGCGGCGGCGGGCCCGGTCGTCGTCTGGGTCGTGGGAGCGGGCGGCGCCTTGTGCATGTACCAGCCGACGGCCACACCGGCGCCCGCCGCGAGGATCAATCCCAACCCGACCAGCGGCAGGTTCGACTCGTTCTCCTTCTTGGGATCCGCCATGTTTGCTCCTTCGTCTCTCGCTCGCCTCCCGCTCGTCCGGACCGTCACAGGCACTCGGGCCGCGGGGAAAACGGCGCACCATAGCCCCCACCGGGGCTTCTGTCCAGAGCGCGGACCGGCGGCTTGCGGGCGCACGGTCCCTGTGGTCTTCTTCCGGCCGGTGCCGCGGGGACGAGGCCCCGGGGCGCGCGGGAGCGTGCGATGGCGGACGCCGGAAAACGAGTCCCGTTGCCGAGGGAGGTGAAGGCGCTGGGCGCGGTGTCGCTGCTCAACGACGCGTCCAGCGAGATGATCGTCCCGAACCTGCCCGCGTTCCTGACGATGCTGCTGCACGCCGGGGCCGCGACGCTGGGAATCATCGAGGGCCTCGCGGAGACGACGGCGTCCCTGCTCAAGTACGTCATGGGCCGGTGGTCGGACCGCCTCGGCCGCCGCAAGGGCCTCGCCCTCCTCGGCTACGGCCTGTCCGTGCTGGTCCGGCCGCTGATCGGCCTGGCCACCAGCGCGTTCCACGTCGTCGCTCTGCGCTTCGGGGACCGCGTGGGGAAGGGGGTCCGCACGGCGCCGCGCGACGCGCTGGTCGCCGACGTGGTCCGTCCGGAGGACCGCGCGCGGGCCTACGGCCTGCACCGGGGCATGGACCACGCCGGGGCCATCGCCGGGGCGCTCATCTCCATGGCGCTGCTCCAGTGGGCCGGGCTGTCGCTGCGCGCCGTGTTCCTGCTCTCCGTCGTGCCCGGCGTGCTCGCGTTCCTCGTGCTGGCCGTGGCCGTACACGAGCGCCCGCGAGGCGAGGGCGCCGGCGTCGCCCCGGCGAAGTCGTCCCCCGCACCGGCGGCGGGACCACAGCCCTCGCTGCTCGCGGATCGCCGCTTCGCGGGCTACATGCTCGCGGTGCTCCTGTTCACGCTGGGCAACTCCGCCGACGCGTTCCTGGTGCTGCGAGCGCTGGAGCTGGGGATCCCCGTCGCGTTCGGTCCGGTGCTCTGGGTGGTCCTGCACGTCGCGCGCTCGGCGTGGGCGGTTCCCGGCGGCATCCTGGCCGATCGCCACGGGCGCCTGCGGCTGATCGTCGCCGGCTGGATGGTGTACGCGGCGGCCTACGCCGGCTTCGCGGCCGCGACGGAAGCGTGGATGATGTGGCCGCTGTTCGTGCTGTACGGGCTCCACGCGGGCCTGACCGAGGGGGCGGAGCGGGCGCTGGTCGCGGAATTGGTGGGGCCCGAGGCCCGCGGGCGGGCGTTCGGGGTCTTCCATCTGTCGGTGGGCATCGGCGCGCTGCCGGCGAGCCTGCTGACGGGGTTCCTGTGGAAGGCGGCGGGACCAGGCCCCGCTTTCGGCATCGGCGCCGGGTTCGCCGCGCTCGGCGCCCTGGTCCTGGTGACCTGGCCGGGCCTGGCGCGGCGACGGGTTGCGGATGGCGGCGCGTAGCCGTCGAGGAGGACGCGAGTGAACCGGGAAGCGATCGCGGAGCTGTTGCGGCGGGTGCGCGCGCGGACCCTCGCGCCGGAGGCGGCCATCGAGCGGCTGAGGCGGCTGCCTTTCGAGCGGCTGGGGGAGGCGATGGTGGACACGCACCGCGAGGTCCGCACGGGGATCCCGGAGGTGGTGTTCGCGCCCGGAAAGACCGACGAGCTGCTCGAGAGAATCGTGCGCAAGCTGTTGCAACGACACGGGACGGCCCTGGTGACCCGCCTGCCCGCGGACCGCTTCCGCCGGCTGCGGCGCGCGCTCCCCGCGGGCGTCTACGGTGCGGCGGGCGGAGTCCTGTCGATCCGGCGGCGACCGGCCGCACCGCCCGGACCGGGACCGATCGCGGTCGTCACGGCCGGCTCGGCGGACGTGCCGGTGGCGGAGGAGGCGGGCGCGACGCTGGAGCACCTGGGTTGGCCGGTGGCGCGGCTGTACGACATCGGGGTCGCCGGCCTGCACCGGCTGCTGGACGCCGCGCCGCGAATCGACGCCGCCCGGGTGGCGATCGTGGTGGCGGGGATGGAGGGTGCGCTTCCGACGGTGGTGGCGGGCCTGACGCCGCGGCCGGTGATCGCGGTGCCGACGTCCGTGGGTTACGGCGCCAGTTTCGGCGGCGTCGCCGCTCTCCTGGCCATGCTCAACTCCTGCTCCGGGGGCGTGGCGGTGGTGAACATCGACAACGGGTTCGGGGCCGCGTGCTTTGCGCATCGGCTGTGCACGTCCGCGGGCGAATTTCGCGCAAAGGGCGCAGAGGGCGACGACAACGCCAAGGACGCAAAGAGGGGGGGCGGACGGACTCGGACAGGAGGGCGGCGTGGGCGCTGAAGCTCGGGCGGGCATCCGGCGGGCGTGGATCGACGCGGCGGGGGGCGTCGCGGGGGACATGCTGCTGGCCGCGTGCCTCGACGCCGCCGCGCAGCGCGCGGGGCGCAGCGCTGTGGGCACGGCGCGGCTGTTTCTCCGGGACCTCGTGCGGCGGCTCGGCCTGCGCGGGGTACGGATCGCGGCCGCGGAGGTGCGCCGCGGCGGGTTCCGCGGACTGCACCTGGACGTGCGCATCGACGCGGCCGAGCACCCGCACGGGCGGTCCCTGGCCGCCGTGCTGCGGATCGTCGGCCGGGCGAAGCTGCCGGCGCGCGTGCGCGAGCGTGCCGCGGCCGTCTTCCGGCGGTTGGCGGAGGCGGAGGCCGAGGTGCACGGCACGACGGTACGACGCGCGCACCTGCACGAGGTCGGCGCCGTCGACGCGATCGTCGATGTGGCCGGCGTGGTCGCGGCGCTCGAGCGGCTCGGCGTCGAGCAGCTCTCCTGCTCGACCCTGCCGGTGGGCACCGGAACGGTCTGCTGCGCGCACGGGGAGTTGGCGCTGCCCGCGCCGGCGACGGCGCTCCTGCTGCGCGGCCTGCCGATCCGCGGCGTGGACGTCGAGGGCGAGACGGTCACTCCGACCGGCGCGGCGCTGGTGGCGACGCTGGCCCAGGACTTCGGTCCGCTCCCGGCCATGTCGCTCGACGCGCTCGGCGTGGGGGCCGGGACGCACGACCGTCCCGGCATCGCCAACCTGACCCGGCTGTTCACCGGGACGGCGTCCGGCGGCGGGCCCTTCGACGAGCTCAGGGCGGGCGTGGCGGGGGATGGCGACGTGCTGGTCGAGGCGAACATCGACGACATGGCGCCGGACCTGTACGAACATGCGATGGAGCGGCTGTTCGCGGCGGGGGCCGTGGACGCGTTCGTGACGCCGATCCTGATGAAGAAAGGGCGTCCCGCGCACAAGCTGTCGGCGCTGGTGGAGGCGGTCAAGCTGGAGGCGGTGGTGGCCACGTTGTTCCGCGAGACCACGACCATCGGCTGCCGTCTGGTCCGCGTGGAGAAGAGGGCGCTGGGGCGGCTCGACGTCGACGTGCGCACGCCGTGGGGCGACGTGCCGGTCAAGCTGTCGCTCGCCGGGGACGAGATCCTCGGCCGGCGGCCGGAGCACGACGCCTGCCGGCGGCTCGCGCGCTCGGCCGGCGTGCCGCTGCGCGCCGTGGTCGAGGCGGCGATTGCAGCGGCCCGCGAGGTCCAGCCGCCGCGCAAGGGAAGGGGGAGGACTCCGTGAGCCGCACCAGCCGCACCCTGTTGCTCGCACTGCTCGTCTCGGCATGCTCGCCTCCGGATGACTCGACGGTGACCGACGGCGCCGATCGGGGCGGCGAGTCCGACGGCGCCGACGTCGGGGACGGTGACGGTCCGGACGCCGACATTTCGCCCGACGTGGACGACGCGGGAAGCGACGGTCCCGACGTGGGCGCGCCGGAGGGGGAGGGCGGCGACGACGCGGGCGGGGATGCCGACCTGCCCGGCGACGCCGATGCGCCGGCCGACGCGGACGTGCCCGACGAAGCCGCCGAGGCGGAGGCGGACGACGGGGGCGGCGAGGTCGCCTGTCCCGACGTGCCGCCCCCGGCGCCGGTCTCCCCGCTGCCGATGGCGGGCGAGTCTCCCTTCGGGCGACACGAACCGACGACGGTCGACGGCTTCCAGGACGACTACCTCTACGACGCGACGGACTACCTCAAGATCGGCGTGCGTCGGGACTGGGGCGGCTCGATCGTGTTCTTCGGCCTGGCCGGCACGAGCGGTCCGGGGACGAACCCGACGAACACGATCGACGCGAACGACACGGGGCGCGAGGTCCAGGTGGCGTTCTACGATCCGGACCGGATCATGCAGAACTGCGCGTGGAACGCCTCGTGCAGGACGACGCCCTCCACCTGCCCCTCGTCGATTACGTATCTGGGCTGGGATCCCGTGCAGGGCGGCAATCGCTGCAACGTCGGCTCCGGGGTCGACTCGGTCGACTTCACGGACGGGGCGTTGCGCGTGGTCACCACGCCCCTGTTCTGGAACCCGGACTGGGATCGCTCCGACTGCGATTCCTCGGGGTGCTCGAGCCCGGCCCTGCGCTCCCGCGCGTCCGACGCTCGCGTGACCCAGACCCTGCGTTTCGTCGCCACGCACGTCGTGCAGCTCGAGTACGCCGTGGAGAACCTCGCGGCGACCGAGCACGCGGCGACGGCGCAGGAGATGCCGACGATGTACACGGGCAACGGGGACGGCGGCCCCGACCTGTGGAAGGTCTACGACTCGGAAGGCCGCCAGGTGCTCGTCGACACGCCGGCCGGGGGCGACGGCTTCTTCTACGAGGACTTCGACAGCCCCGGCGGCTGGGTCGCGATGCAGGACGACGGGCTCAGCTACGGCGTGGGCATCTACTACGAGAACCGGCTCACGACGTTCCAGGCCTGGCAGCTCCGCTCGCTGCCGTTCAACAACGTCCGGGCGCGCTTCTCCTTCGGCATCCCGGCCTCCGCCGTCGTCCGCGCCCGCGCCTACCTCGTGCTGGGCTCCTACGCGACGATCTCCGGCCAGGTCGCCTGGCTCGACGCCCACCTCGCTCCGTTCGGCGTCCTCGACGCGCCCGCGGCGGACGCCGCGGTCTCCGGGACGGCGCCAATCTCCGGCTGGGCGCTGGACAACAAGGGCGTGACTTCGGTCGAGTTGGTCGTCGACGGCGTCACGACGGTGCCGCTCGCCTACGGCGCGGCCCGTCCGGACGTCTGCCTGGCCTGGCCCGGCTACGCCGGGTGCGACGCGGTCGGCTACTCGGGGACGTTGGACGCATCCCCGCTGACGCCGTGCGGTCACATCCTCGAGGTCCGTGCGGCGGACGCCGACGGCAACGTGCGGATCATCGGCGCGGCACGAATCTTCGTCGGGAGCTGACGAGGCCCGCGGTCGCCGCGCGCCGCCTTTCACGGACCGTACCGTTTCGTGCCACTCGGTGTCTTCCCGCGTCGGCGCTTCCGGGAGCGCGCGGGCCCGTGACCTCGGCAACCTTCGGATGCAACGGGTGATTCCGGGAGACGCGCACCTCGCCCGGGGATGGCACCAACTTCGCCTTACGTTGTGGTCCAAGCGCGCGGGCCGCCGGGTCCGGGCGCGGGGAGGGGTTGGCAGATGCGAGTTCTTTCGATCGGGATTCTCCTGACGCTCGCCGGATGCGATCTGACGATGACGCTGGAGCCGGTGACCTACGCGGAGCTGGGAGAGGCGGAGCGGGCGGTGGTGGACCGCATCTACGCGCGGCTGCAGGCGTTCGATGCCCGGCTGCAGGGTGCGACGGGAGGCCGGTACGTGCTGGGTGCGATCGCCGTGGACCACGACCGGGTCGACGTTTCGGTCGTGGACCTCTGGGTGATGGCGAACATCGGCGACGACCGGGTGCATCTGTCCGCATGGGAGAACCTGACCGGCGAGCAGCGGGAGCGTTTCGCGTCCTGGTTCGGGGAGACGCAGGAGGCGGCGGCGGGACGGTACGGGCGGTTCTTCTACGATTTCGTCGCGCTGCATCTGGCGGGGGTGCAGACCGTGTTCTCCGTGCAGGGGGTGGACTGGGTCTACCGCAATCGGAGCGCGTTCAACATCGACCGCGATGCGGAGCGTCTGGCGGTGACGTACCTGTCGGAGGTCGACCCCGGTTTGTTGGGCGAGGCCCAGACAATGTGCGGCGCCATCGGCGCGGCACTCGAGGCGCGCTTCGGCGCGTGGTTCGACCCGGACGGCTATGCGGCCCACTTCCGCGAGTTGACCGACCCTCGCGATCCGTCCGGCCAGATCTACATGATCTGCCGGCAGCTCGAGGATGCGTTCTACCGCAAGGTGACGTTCAACATGACGTTCGCCGCGGAGCTCGAGATGCTGGAAGCCCGACGCAGCGGGGAGGGCACGACGATCACCGGGATGTGACCCGAGCCGTCGGGGGCCGTCCGCACCTCCGGACCAACAACTCGTCCCTGACAACCAGCCAAGAACCAACAACTCCCGATCTTGCCCCTGCCGACGGGCCGGCCCTAGACTGCGCTCCGTGAGCGGTGGAACAGCCGCGGGGGCCGGTTGGCGCACTCGGGTCGAGTGGGCGGCACTGGCCGCGGTCTTTCTCGGCGCAGGGGCGGCGGCGGGCGCGGTGGTGCGACGGGGGGCGTCTCCGGCGCCCGAGGACAAGCCGCTGGTTCCGGTCGCGGCTGCGGCCGGTGGATTGCCGCAGCAGGGGACGGAGCCGCCGCCGGCGGTCGTGCCGGGCCTGGGCCGTGTGCGCGTGGCGGGCCAGATCATCGAGCTGGGGCAGCCGATCCGGCCGCAGGTCCTCGCGGCGGCCCGCGCCTACCTCAGCTCTCCCGTGGAGTTGCGGGCGGGCGGCGAGACGCTCACCGTCACGCGCGCGCAGCTCGGCGCGGTCGTCCCGGTCGCGCACGTCGCGGAGGTGATCGAGCAGGCGGCGGCCGGGCAGGGCCCGCTGCGGCGGCTGCTGGAGCGGGCCGCGTCGGAGGTCCACGACCTTCCGATCCTGATCGACCTGGACGATCAAGTGGCGCTCGGCCGGCTGATCGCCTTCAAGAACCGTTTCGACCGGCAGGCCGAATCGGCGAAGTACGATTTCGGCGCCGGGCGGCCCCGGCCGGAGTCTGCCGGCCGGCACCTGATGCTGTACCGGGGTCTGGCGGCGATCCAGGACGCGCTGGAGGACGGCGCGGCGGCGGTCGCGCTGCCGGTGGAGACGGTGGTCCCGCGGCTGACCTCGGCCGAGGTGGAGACGTACGACTTCTCGCAGCTCCTGGGATGGTACGAGACGGAGTATTCCCGCATGCCGGAGCAGGAGACGCGGAACTTCAACCTGCGTCTGGCGGGGAGCTTCGTCGACGGGTCGATCATCCCGGCCGGCGCCGATTTCAGCATGAACGAGGCGGTCGGCGAGCGCAGCGAGGTGCGGGGGTTCAAGGTGGCGCCGGTGATCGCGGAGGGCGAGCTGATCGACGGCATCGGCGGGGGCACCTGCCAGATCGCCAGCACGACCTTCGCCGCCTCGTTCTTCAGCGGGCTCGACCTGGTGCGCCGCCGCCCGCACTCCCGGCCCTCGGGCTACATCCTGCTGGGCCTGGACGCCACCGTGGTCTACCCCACGACCGATCTGGTGCTGGGCAACCGCTACGACTTCCCCGTGGCGCTGCACCTGACGGTGGCCGAGGGCGTGGTGCGGGTGGAGGTGTGGGGCGCGCGCAAGGTGTACACCGTGTCCTTCATCCGCGACGCGTACCAGGTCTTCGACTTCCAGGAGCAGGTGATCGAGATGCCCGACTGGCCGGCCGGGGCGGAGGTGCTCTCGCAGCGGGGCGTGAAGGGCTACCGGATGAAGCGGCACCGCGTGCTGTGCGAGGGGACGGCGTGCTGGCGCGAGAGCAGCGAGAGCCACTACCCGCCGACGATGCAGATCATCCGCCGCGGCACCAATCCGTCGATCCCGCTCGAGGGGTTCGAGCTGCCCAGGTCCGATCCGCACAAGCCCTACTCGGCGGACCGCCACTTGATCGCGACGCAGAACGGGCCGACGCTGGACGACATGGTGATCCTGCGACGCAACTGAGCGCGGAGGGTGCGACGATGGCCAAGGTGCTGCTCGGCGTGTGCGGAGGGATCGCGGCGTACAAGACGCCCGAGCTGGCGCGGCTCCTGGGCAAGGCGGGGCACTCGGTCGAGGTCGTGCTGACCGAGTCGGCCGCGAAGCTCGTGGCGCCGGCCGCGCTGGCCGCGGTCACGGGACGGCCCGTGCGGACGTCGATGTGGGAGGGCGTCGAGGCGGGGCGCATGGACCACATCGACCTGGCGGCGTCGGCCGAGCGGGTCGTCGTGGCGCCGGCCACGGCGGATTTCCTGGCCCGCGCGTCCGCGGGTCGGGCGAGCGACCTGCTCTCGGCCTGTCTCCTGGTTTCGCGGGCGCCGATCCTGCTGGCGCCCGCGATGAACACCCGGATGTGGGAGCACCCGTTCACCCGGCGCAACGTCGCCGTGCTGTCCGCCCTGCCGAACGTGCGGTGGGTCGGCCCGGAATCGGGCGAGCTGGCGTGCGGGTGGGAGGGTCCGGGGCGCATGGCCGACCCGGCGACGATTGTCGCGGCGCTGGAGCGGATGGGGAAGCGGGACCTCGAGCGGAAGTCGTTCCTGGTCACCGCGGGTCCGACCCGCGAGCCGCTCGATCCGGTCCGTTTCCTGGGCAACCGGTCCAGCGGGCGGATGGGGCAGGCGGTGGCGGAGGCCGCGGCGCGGCGGGGGGCGAAGGTGACGCTGATCCGCGGGCCGGTGGAGCTTCCGCCTCCCGGTTCCGGGGTGAGGCTGGTCGAGGTGACGACGGCGGAGGAGCTGCGCCGCGAGATTCTCGCGCGGTGGCGCAAGGCCGACGCGGTCGTGATGGCGGCGGCGGTGGGGGACTGGCGAGCGGCGCACGTGTCGCCGCAGAAGCTGAAGCGGACCGGCGAGACGACGACGCTCGAGCTGCGGGCGAATCCCGACATCCTGGCGGAGCTGGGCCGGCGGCGGGGGGATGCCCGGCGCCCGCTGCTGGTCGGCTTCTGCGTCGAGACCGACGATCTGGCCGCCGCGGCGAAGGCCAAGCTGGCGGCGAAGCGCTGCGACCTCTTGGTGGCCAATCTGGCGCAGGAGGCCATGGGCCTGCCGACCGCGCGGGTCGAGATCTTCCGGCCCGGCAAGAAGCCGCTCGGCCCGTTCGAGGGCCCGAAGGCCGCGGTCGCCGAGAGCATCCTGGACGCGGTGGCGCCGCTGGTCTGAACGGCGTCAATGTCGCGCGAGGACCCGTCCAACGGGCAACCGGCCACCGGAAACCGGCAGCGCCAAGCGGTGCGGGCCGGGAACCACTACCAGCGGAGCCGCGACACGTCGATCAGCCGCTCGTCGGACCGGGCGGCGCGGCGACCGGCGAAGCCGTTGCGCGCCACCAGCGCGAAGGTCAGGTCCAGGCCCCGCAGTGTCTCCTCCGCGCCCGCACGCGAGCGCAGGCGGTCCATCGCCGCGCGCGACACCTTTCCGGCGCCCCATTTCACTTCGCCGACGAAGGCCCGCCGCCGCCCCTCGTCCAGGAGCACGATGTCGAACTCCCCGGTCGGGCTCCACTGCCGCCCGGCCCATGCCGGGTCGAACGGTACGAGGGCCCGGAGCGGCGGACCGCGGAACAGCTCGCGAAGGACCGGTTCGACGGCCAGGCCGAGCCAGGTGGGGAAGACGGGGGCCACGCGCGAGGAGTACACCTCGTCCACGCGGCCGCGCTCGAGCCCGTCCCGGTTGGGGTGCACGAAGCGGAACCAGGTTGCCACGAACGGGTCGGCAATGCGGTACAGCCCCTTGCGGCTCTTTTCCGGATGCGGCTCCGTGACGGGGACCTCGCGCTCCACGAGGCCCAGTTGCACCAGGACCGCGAGATAGCGAGTGAGATTGGCGCGGTCCAGGCCGACCTTGGCGGCGAGCTCGCCGAACTTGCGGGACCCGGCGGCGATGGTCGCGAGAATCGCGTGGTACACGCGCGGCTCGCGCAGCTCGTTGCGCAGCAGGAACGGGATCTCCTCGAACAGCGGCTCGCCCGGTCGCAGCACCCGGCGCCGCAGATGTCCCGCCAGATCATCGCCGGGGTCCAAGCGCTGGAGGTAGCCGGGAACGCCGCCGAACACCGCCGCCAGCTCGATCAGCTCCGCCGGACCGCCGCCGAAGGCGCCATGGAGTGCCGCCACGGGCAACGGGCCGAGGCGAAGCTGGCCGGTCCGCCGTCCGAAGAGCGGGGCCCGCGGCTCGAGGAAGGTCGCTTCCATCATCCCCACGGAGGAGCCGCAGCAGACGAGCTTCAGCGGCGAGCGCGACAATCGCCGGTCCCAGGACGCCTGCAGCAGTCCGGGGAACGCCGGATCGCTCTCCACCAGGAAGGGCAACTCGTCCAGGACCAGCACCTCGGGACGGTCGAGCCCCTCGAGCAGCGCCAGGAGCGCGCGGCTGGAGGCCAGCGGCTGCGCGGCCAGCAGCGGCAGCTCCCACGCCGTGGCCAGGGTCGCCGACAGCCGCGACAGCTCCTCGGCGATGGTGGAGCGGGTGCCCACGTGGTACGCGGCGCGCGGAACCGACCGCAGCGCTTCCTCGAGCAGCGCCGTCTTCCCGATGCGGCGCCGGCCATACAGCACGAACAGGCCGGCCCCCGACCGCCCCAAGTGGTCGCGTACCAGCGCCAGCTCCTGCTCCCGGTCGATGAACTGCATCCACCCTCCCACCGTCTGGCTGTCGGCAGAATATCAGACTCTGCCTACATCTTCCACCGCGAGCGCCACGGCGGGTGCATCCCCCCAGGTTGGGGACGCACCCGAGCATCGCCCGCCGATTGGGGTTCCCGGCACGCCGTGTTAGGATGCCGGTGTGGACGGGTTCGACGGCCTCCGTGACATTCGACACGCCTTGCCGGCGGAAGCGCGGCGGCTCATCGTCGAGCGGGTCGCGAAGGCCGCGAGTGATGCGGGCGGAGTTGCAGCGGTTTTCTTGCACGGTTCGTTCGCGGGTGACGCGCCGTTCCGGGACATCGACCTGGCGGTCCTGCCCTGTCGAGGCATTCCGGACGCCGGCCGCAAGGCCGTGACCGATGCGCTGGAGACGGCCGCCGCGCCCTACGACGTCGATCTCCGCTGGCTGGACGAGGCCCCGACCCATTTCGCCTACCGCGTAATCGCGGAGGGGCGGGTCGTATGGGAATCCGATCCCACGGCCCGGGCGGACTTCGTGGAGCAGGCGTTGATCGAGCACTTCGATACCGCCTGGATGCGCGCGGAACTCCTCCGGGGAGCGCTGGGCCTTGACCGTTGACCTCGAGCGCCTGACGGAGAAGGCGGCGGCACTGCGACGTTCGCTCGCGGATCTCGGCCGGTTGCTCGCCATCCCCGAGGCGGAATTCGCGGCCGATCGCGACAAGACTGCCGGGTTCCGGTACCACGTGGTCGTCGCGGCCGAGGCTGCCGTCGAGGTTTGCGCCCTGATGCGCAGTCTGGCCGGGGTCCGGAATCTGCTCGTCCACCAGCACTGGACCATCGACGACCTGCGGCTGCGCCGCGAGGTCTCCGCCGCAATGCCCGGCCTCGAATCGTTCCTGGCGCAGATCGGCCGTTTCGTCGGCAGGGAGCTGCCGGGAGCCGGCGGTGCCGCCGAACCATAGTCCGCTTCATCCGATGCGGGGTTCGTCCCCCGTCCGCGGACGAGGTCGGCGGGCGCTGCCAGAACGGCCCTCCGTTCTGTTGAGCATGACCGCAGCGACACGGTCCGCGTCCTCCTTCAACAACGGTCCCAGTGCTTCGCGTAGAGGCCTGTTGTCCGAGAAGCCCTTCTCGCATCGGAGGTTCTTGATCGCCTGCTCGAGCAGCCGATCTCGGCCGAACGCGCCAGAGAGAGGACGTCGCCATCCAGGGCGTCCTCGGTGGCCTTCCTGTCAACAAACACGAGCCAACCCTCATTGGCCCGAAGCATCTCCGGGTGTGGGTCAGGACCTGGGAATTGCGCCTCGACCGGCGAGGCGGTACGGTGGCGCCTGGAAGGCAGGTGGTTCCCCATGCTCACGAGGCTCAGGGTCCAGGGTTTCAAGACCATGGTGGACGTCGACGTCCGGCTCGGGCCCCTCACCTGCATCGCGGGCCCGAACGGAGCCGGCAAGTCCAACCTGTTCGACGCGATCCAGCTATTGAGCGGCCTCGTGGACCAGCCGATCGTCCAGGCCGTTGGCGCGATCCGCGGCGGCGAGGACCCGCGGTCGCTCTTCACCTCCGGCTACCAGGGCGCGATGACCTTCACGGCCGAAATGCTCATCCCAGGGCACGGTTCCGACGAGTTCGGTCAGCCGAGCGACGCCAGCGCCACGTTGCTGAGATACCAGCTCGCATTGGCGCTGGAGCGCGCGGAGAACGGCCTTGGTGACCGGATTCGACTCGTATCCGAGGAACTGGATTACGTCCCGAAGGGTGAGGCGGCCGGGCATCTGGCCTTTCCGCATGCGCTGGACTGGCGGGAGTCGGTCCTCCGGGCGTCGCATCGCCGCACCAGCTTCATCAGGACCGAGGGCGACGACGGCCCGGGGCGGATCATCCGACTGCAGTCGGATCGGATGCGCGCCGAGAGCCTGCCCAGGCGCGGCGGCGGCATGGCCTTCGGTTACCCCGCCGCGCAGCTTCCGCGGACCGTCCTCTCGTCCGCCCAGAACGCCGCGGAAACCCGGACCGCGGTCCTGGTGCGGGAGGAGATGCGAAGTTGGCGTCTGCTGCAGCTCGAACCGTCCTCGCTGCGGCGGCATGACGATTTCCAGAGCCCGGACCGGCTCTCGCCATCGGGAGCGCACCTTCCCGCGACGCTGGCGCGGCTCGAGTCCGAGCCGGCGCTGGGCGGCGGCGACAAGGTCCGGGCCGCACTCGCCAACCGCCTGGCCGAACTCGTGGAGGGCGTGGCCGCCCTCCGCGTCGATCGCGATGAGCTGAGGCGGGTCCTGCGCTTCATGATGAAGGACTCCCTCGGGTTGGAATTGCCGGCGGCCTCGCTTTCCGACGGCACCCTGCGGTTCGTTGCGCTCGCGGTGATCCAGCAGGATCCCCGCGTGTCGGGGGTGATCTGTCTGGAGGAGCCGGAGAACGGCATCGACCCGCAGCGCTTCGGGGCGATGGTCGAGCTCCTCTACGCCATTGCCGTCGACCCACAGGAGCCGGTCGACCCGCTCAACCCGCTCCGGCAGGTGATCATCTCGACCCACTCGCCGCTCATCGCCGGAGGTGTTTCCCGGGACGATCTGGTCTTCGCCGGCCGGCGGAACCACCGCGTGGGCGACTCGCGACTGCCCGGCCTGACCATCACGGGACTTTCAGGTACATGGCGTGCGAAAGGGCCTCGCGACGGCGTTTCCCTGGGCACCGTGTTGTCCTATCTCAACCCGGCGCCGCACGACCACGGCCGGTCCGATCGCGGGCCTGCCGTCAGGAGTTGGGTCGGCGACAAGCAGGTTGCTCCCTCTCCCGGGCACAAGGGAACTCGCGGATGAGGGTGTGCGTTACACGCTGGATACCGATGGGCGATCGGATCGCGTGTTGCTCCGGATCCTGGATTGGCTGCTGGCGGACCTTGGGACCATCGACTTCTCCGGGGAATGGCGGATCCGGCCGTCCTGGACGACCCTTCGCGCAGCCTGGAGGTCCGGATCCCGACGGCCCTGGAGTTCTACGGGTGCGATCTGCTGTTCGTTCATCGTGATGCGGAAGCGGTCGGACTCGAGGCCCGCCTGCAGGAGATCGGCGAAGTCGTCGCTCGCTGTTCGGCACCGCCTCCCGTGGTGTGCGTCGTGCCGGTCCGGATGACCGAGGCGTGGCTGCTCACCGACGAGGCGGCGATCCGCCGTGCCGCCGGCAATCCGAACGGGACCGTTCCGCTGTCGTTGCCCCCGACGAAGCAGATCGAGTCGGTTCCGAACCCCAAGAACGTCCTCGCCAGGGCCATCCAGCGTGCTTCCGGCTTGAGTGGTCGCAGGCTGGAGTCCCTGCGCCGGGACTCGGGCCGACTCGTGCACCGGGTGGCCGAATTGCACGCCGGCTTCGCGGCGCTGCGCGCCCTGCCGGCGTTCGCGAGCTTCGAAGAGCGGCTGCGGGAGATCCTCGAGGAGAACGGCTGGACGGGGTGAGCCCCTTCGCTCCGGGACGGGCGCGAGGGCCAGCGGAGGACGCTGCGCCGATGGGGGGGTAACGGGCGAAGTCAACCGACGACGCTCTGGCGACCTGGCGGGTCGTCGAAAAGAATGCCTACATTGCTCCCGGTCGGCAACCGGCGCCGAAGGCGCCGGGCCGTGGAGAAGGGGGCTCGGATGCTCGAAGCGCTCGGCCGGGCGATCCACCGGCACGCCGTGCTGACGTTGGTCCTGTCCGGCGTGTTCCTCGCGGGCGCCGTGGCGCTGCTGTTGCGCGGCGGCGACCTGGGCGCCGGGGTGGTCCACGGGCTGGAGGCGGGGGAGGCGCAGCGGCTGGCCGACGAGGTGACGGGCCAGTCGCAGGACACGCTGCTGGTGGTCATCCTCGAGGATCGCGGCCGGGCCGGCGATGCCGCCGGGTTCCGCGCGGCCGTCGACCGGGTGCTGCAGCCGCTACGCGCCGACCCGCGGGTTGCTTCCGTGACCACGTCGGAAGAGGCGCCGGGGCCGGTCGCGGCGCGCATGACGACCGCGGACGGGCGCGCGACGCTGGCCTACGTCGGCCTGCGCGGGGACCTGAAGCAGGCGCTGGCGGCGTATCCCGGCGTGCGGGCCGGGCTGCCGTCGGACCCCCGCGTGGCGGTCTCGGTCACGGGCAAGATCCCGTTCCTGCACGACCTGGACCGGACGCTCGAGCGCGACCTCCTGCGCGCCGAGCTGATCGCCCTGCCGCTCGCGCTGCTCGTACTGCTCCTGGTGTTCCGCACGGCGGTCGCGGCGGTGCTGCCGGTCGGGGTGGGCTCGCTCGCGGTGGCGGGCGGGCTGGCCGTGGTGCTCGCCTTGTCGCGCCACGTGGAGGTCGCGAGCTATGCCATCAACATCTGCACGCTGATCGGGCTGGGGGTGGCCATCGACTACTCGCTGTTCCTGGTCAGCCGCTATCGCGAGGAGCTGGCGGCGGGCCGGGACGGGCGGGACGCGCTGGCGCGGGCGGTGGACCGCGCGGGGCGCGTCATCCTCTTTTCCGGCGCGGCCGTGGCCGCGGGGCTCGGCGGTCTGCTGTTCTTCGAGGGCTCGTACCTGCAGACGATGGGCCTGGCCGGGGCCGTGGTCGTGGTGCTGGCGGTCGCATTCGCGCTGACCTTCATGCCGGCGCTGCTGGCGGTGCTGGGTCCGCGCATCGATGCCGGCCGCGTGCCGGTCCCGAGGCTGGGGCGGGCGGCCGGGGTCTGGGCACGCTTCACCGAGCTGACGGCGCGTCGTCCGCTGCTGGTGCTGCTCCCCGCGCTCGGGCTGGTGCTGGCGATGGGCCTGCCGGCCCTGCACCTGCGGCTGGCCGCGGCCGACGTGAACGTCCTGTCGACGGCCGTGCCGGCGCGGGCGGGATTCGAGCGCTTGCGGGCGCGGTTCCCGGACCTGGCCGCCAACCGCATCCTGGTGGTGGCGCGGTTCCCTTCGGCGCCGGCGCTGACGGCCGAGCGTATCGGCGCGCTCTACGACCGCTCGCGCGCGATCGGGAAGCTGCCCGGAGTGCGCAAGGTGGAGAGCATCGTCGACGCGGACTTCCCGCTTCCCCGTTCGGCCTACCAGTCGCTGCTGCTCGACCCTCCGGCGATGTTCGCCGGCCTGATCGAGGTCGGGAAGAAGCTGACGGTGGGGGAGCGCACGGTCGTGCTCTACGCGCTCACCGACGCGGCGACGTCGAGTGGGCGGGCGCGCGAGATCGTGGAGTCGATCCGCGCCCAGCGGGGGGTGGGCGACGGGACGCTGCTGGTGGGAGGCGAGACGGCGAACGACCTCGACGTCACGGACTACGTCCTGGCGCGCGTGCCGCGGGCGGTTGCCTTCGTGGTCGGGGTGTCGCTGGTGATGCTCTTCCTGCTGCTGGGCTCGGTGGTCGTGCCGCTCCAGGCCGTGGCGCTGAGCTTCCTGTCGGTCGCCGCGTCGCTGGGGGCGCTGGTCTGGGTGTTCCAGGACGGGCACCTGTTCGTCGCGGAGCCGCGGCCGCTGGAGCCGGCGCTGCCGGTCCTGCTGTTCTGCTCGCTGTTCGGGCTGTCGATGGACTACGAGGTCCTGATGCTGGCGCGCATGAAGGAGGCGTGGCTGGCGACGTGCGACAACCGGCAGGCGGTGCTGGAGGGCTGGCGGAGGACGTCGAAGCTGGTGGCGAGCGCGGCGGGGATCATGGTGGCCGTGTTCGGTTCGTTCGCGCTGGCGGACGTCGTGCTGCTCAAGGCGGTGGGCTTCGGGATGGCGACGGCGGTGGCTGCGGACGCGCTCTTCGTGCGGCTCCTGCTGGTGCCTTCGTCGATGCTGCTGTTCGGTCGTGCGAACTGGTGGGCGCCGCGGCCGGTGCGGGCGGCGGGCTGCGCCGGCGCGTGGATCGTCGGGGAGGGTGACCGCGGGCGGCTACGGGCGCCAGCCGATCGTGTCGCGTACGGCGTCGGCGAGGGGACGGCCGCGGGCGACGGCGGCGCGGAGCGCCGGGCCGAGCTGGAGCCAGGCGCCGGGCGGTAGCGACCGGTGGCGGCGGGAAAGGCGCAGGGCGCGCCGGATGCGCAGGGCTTCGGCGAGCACGGGCGCGCCGACGGCGTCGGGGGGCGCGGTGCGGCGGGCGTCGGGGTCGGAGAGGAAGGCGAGGATCGCGTCGACCGAGCGTTCGCGGTACCAGCGGAACTCGTCGCCGGGCAGGGGGAAGGGCGAGCGGTGATCGACCCGTTCGGCGGCCTGCATCCAGGCCGGGCGGCGCTGCATGGCCATGGTACCGGAGAAGATCCCGTGGGAGGCGCGGTGGGAGAGGAGGGCGGGGTGCAGGTGCGCGGCGAGGAAGCGCTCCAGGCCGGCGGGGCGCTCGCGCACGATCCGCCGCCAGGTCTCGGCCGTGTCGGGGCGGGCCTGCAGGACGCGGGAGTCGAAGCGCAGCTCCCAGTAGATGTGGCGCAGTCCCCGCCCCGCGAAGGACTCGATCAGCTTCGCCGGGACGAACTCGCGGTGCGCGACCTGGTCGGCCCACAGGTGGGCGATGTAGCCCGTGGCGAACGCGCGCTCCACGGGGTCGGAGGCGGCGTCGAGCAGCCGGCGCCCGACGGGCCAGGAGTGTGCGTGGAGCGGTTCCGGCGCGCGGTTCTTGCCGACCACGTTGTCGGCGAGAAAGTTGCCGTAGAGGTAGGCGTCGGGGTGGGCCAGCAGCAGCCGGCGCAGGAGCGGGACGGCAAGGGAGAGGTAGCGCAGCGACTCGGCGGCGAAATCGATGTGCGCCGCCGGGCCCCAGGCGCGGGCCGGGGAGGGCCAGAGGAGCAGCACGGCGGCGGCGACGACGAGGTCGAGCCGCCCGGCGCGAGGCGGGTGGCGACGGGACGGGGCTCCGGTCGGGCCGCTCACTCGCCGCCGCGCCCTACACCTTCACGGCGACCATGGTGATGGTGCGCTGGACGCCGTCGGCGGTCTGGATCTTCTCGACGACGACGCGTCCCAGGGCGTTGGGGTTGGCGGCCTGGACGAAGGCCACGATGTCGTGCAGGCCGGTCACGGCCCGGGCCTCCTTGACGCCCACGCGGCGCAGCGAGCGCAGCACGCTTCCCACCTTGCCGGCGGCACAGTTGATCAGGACGTAGGCTCCGGTCATCGGCACCCTCCTTTCGCCGGGGCGATCCCGCGGATCGACCCGCTTCGCGCATCCGCCGCCGCTTGTACCACCGCGCGCGCCCGGGCGCTACTGCGCGTGGGTGATCACGGGGGTGACGCCGGAGGCGGCGAGGAAGCGGCGGACGACGGGATCCTGGCTGGCCGCGATCTCCGCGGGGCGGCCGCTAGCGTGGATGCGCCCCTCGTGCAGCAGGGCGACGTAGTGCCCGACGCCGAAGGTCGTGTTCATGTCGTGGCTGATCACGACCGAGGTGCCGCGGAAGTGCTCGGCGGTGTCGTTGATCAGGCGGTCGACGTTGCGGGAGGCGACCGGGTCCAGGCCGGCCGTCGGCTCGTCGTAGATCAGGATCTCCGGCTCCAGGATCAGGGCGCGGGCGACGGCGACGCGCTTGCGCATGCCGCCCGAGATCTCCCCCGGCGTGCGGGCCTCGGTCCCGGCCAGCCCGAGCACCTCGAGCTTGGCCGACACCCGCTTGCGGATCTCGCGGCCGGACAGCCGGGTGTGCTCCCGCAACGGGAAGGCGACGTTCTCGAAGACGGTCATCGAGTCGAACAGGGCGGAGGCCTGGAAGACCATGCCGAAACGACGGCGGATGCGGTTGAGCCGGACCTCGCTCAGGGACACGAGGTCCTGGCCGTCGAGGAGGATGTGGCCGCGGTCGGGGCGTTCCAGGGCGATGAGCTGGCGCAGGAGGACGGTCTTGCCGGCGCCGGAGCCGCCGATCACGACGTTGGTCTTGCCGCGGTGGATATCCAGGTCCACGCCGCGCAGGACGTGGTTGTCCCCGTAGGACTTGTGGACGTCCTGGACGCGGATGTGGATGGGATCCAGCGGCTCCGTCACGGCGGGCACCTCACAGCATCGCCGCGGTCAGGAAGTAGTCGCAGACCATGATCACCACCGAGCCGATGACGACGGCGCGGGTCGTCGCCTGGCCGACGCCGGCCGCTCCGCCCTTGGCGGCGTACCCTTGTTGGCAGGCGATCAGGATGGTGAGCGTCCCGAAGACGGCGGCCTTGATCAGGCTCTGCCGGAAGTCGGCCGGGCCGACCCAGCGGCTGACCTTGTCCATGAACTGCCCCGGGTCGACGCCCATCCAGACCACCGCCACGAGGTAGCAGCCGAGCATGCCGATGAACGTGAAGAGCAGGCAGAGCACGGGGGTCATGAGCGCGCCGGCGAGCACGCGCGGCACGACGAGGTACTGGACCGGGTTGACGCCCATCGTCGCCAGCGCGTCGATCTGGTCGGTCACCCGCATCGTCCCCAACTCGGTGGCGATCGCCGACGACGCGCGGGCGGTGACCATGAGGGCGGTGAAGACGGGGGAGATCTCGCGGGTGAGCGACAGGGCGACGGCGCCGCCCACGGCGCCGGTCGCGTTGAACATGCGCATCGAGTAGACGCCCTGCAGCGCCAGGACCATGCCCGAGGTCAGGGCGGTCAAGGTGATGATGAACAGGGAGCCGACGCCGATGAAGGCCATGGCCTGAAGCAGCAGGCGCAGCCGGTACGGCGGACGGAACATCCAGCCGAGCATGCGCAGCGTCATCTGCATGAGCTCGCCGATGCCGCCGAGGAACGCCGCCGGCCAGGCCAGGAGGGCGCGCAGGACCCGCGACGCCAGGTCCGGGCGCCTGCGCGCCGGCGTCTCCTCCGCCCCGCCGCCCTCCGCCCGCCGCCCGTCGGACGCGTCCATGGCGGCATGCGTAGCACACTCGGCGCGCGGGCTCCATGGATGGCCGTGGTTTGCGCGGGCGGCGCCCGCATGCTACCAACGTCGCACAGAGACTCGGGCGAGTGCGCGAGGGCCCATCGCGCGGGAGGAAGGAAGATGCGGAGCAGGAAGCGGATGGCGATACGGCTGGCTCTGGCGGCGGCGGCGACCTTCGCGGCGGCGTGCGGCGGCGGCATCGACAGCGGGTACTTCGTCGACGGGGACTCCGGCGACGCCGAGGCCGGGGGCGACGCGGTGGGGGAGGACGCCCCGCGCGAGGACGCACGCGACGACGGGCGCGACAGCGACGCCGAGGTCGAGGCCGTCGAGGACGGCGGCGGCGACGAAGCCGGGCCGGTCTGCGGGGACGGCGCCGTCGACCCCGGCGAGGAGTGCGACGAGGGCGGCGACAACAGCGACACCGTCCCCGACGCCTGTCGCCTCGACTGCCGCGACGCGCACTGCGGCGATTCCGTCACGGACTCGGGCGAAGGCTGCGACGACGGCAACACCGTCGACACGGACGCCTGCCGCAACGACTGCAGCCTGCCGACCTGCGGCGACGGCGAGGTCCAGGCCGGCGAGGACTGCGACGACGGCAACACCATCGACACCGACGCCTGCCTCTCGACGTGCGTCGACGCGAGCTGCGGCGACGGCATCGTCTGGACCGACCACGAGGACTGCGACGGGACGGCCTCCGAGCCGTGCACGACGACCTGCGGCACGGCGGGAGCGCGCGAGTGCCTCGACTGCGCGTTCGGCACCGACTGCGTGCCGCCGGTCGAGACGTGCAACGGGGCGGACGACGACTGCGACCTGCTGCTGGACGACGGCTTCGCCTGCGTCCGCGGCCTCTCGACCTCGTGCACGACGACGTGCGGGACGATCGGCAGCGGGACGTGCACGGTCGACTGCGCGGTGCCGACGGGCGGGGCGTGCGCGGCCCCCGCCGAGACGTGCAACGGCGCGGACGACGACTGCGACGGCTCGACCGACGAGGGTCTTCCCTGCGTTCCGGGGGCGACGGTGGCCTGCACGACGGCCTGCGGCAGCGCGGGCACCGGCACGTGCACGGCGGCGTGCGAGCTGCCTACGGGCGCGGCCTGCGTGCCGCCGGCCGAGACGTGCAACGGCATCGATGACAACTGCGCGGGCGGGTGCGACGACGGCTTCGCCTGCTGCCTCGGGGCCGCGGTCTCCTGCACCACGTCCTGCGGCACCACGGGCAGCGGCGTCTGCGCGGCCGGCTGCGCGCTGCCGGGCGCGGGGTCGTGCACGCCTCCGGTCGAGGCGTGCAACGCGGCGGACGACGACTGCGACACGCTGGTGGACGACGGCTTCCCCTGCGTCCGGGGCACGACCAGCGGCTGCACCACGACCTGCGGCAGCACGGGGTCGGGGGTCTGCACGGCGACGTGCGCCTTGCCCACCGGGGCGGCCTGCACGCCGCCCGCCGAGACGTGCAACGGCGCGGACGACGACTGCGACACGCTGCCGGACGACGGATTCCCCTGCTCCGCCGGCGACGCGGTCCTCTGCACGACCACCTGCGGCACCACGGGCACGGGCGTGTGCACGGCGGCCTGCGCGATCCCCGCGCCGGCGGCCTGCGCGGGTCCGGCCGAATCGTGCAACGCGGTCGACGACGACTGCGACGGGGCGACCGACGAGACCTTCGCCTGCGTCCGCGGCGCGACGCGCTCGTGCTCCGTCGGCACCTGCTCCGGCAACCAGACCTGCAGCGCCTCCTGCGCCTGGGGGCTCTGCACCGGCGGAGCGGCGCCGGGCAACGACAACTGCTCCAGCCCCTCGATCGTGAGCATCCCGGGCAGCAACGGGACGTATTCCTACAGCGGCTCGACCTGCGGGGCGGCGAGCGACTGGTCGTACTACTGTACCGCGATGACACCCGCGGACGGCGCCGACGTCGTCTACCGGCTCGAGCTGGCGGCGTCCAAGACGGTCGTGCTGGACACGACGGGCACGAGCTTCGACGCGGTGCTCTTCATCCGCTCCGGTGCGGCGTGCCCGGGCGGCGCGGCCACGACCTGCGACGACAACTCCGCCGGCGGCACCCCCGGCCAGGCCCGGATCACCCGCACGCTCGCCGCGGGGACCTACTGGATCATCGTGGACGGGGCGACCGCGGCCGACATGGGCAACTTCTCGCTCAGCGCGGTGCTCAGCGACGCGCCGGTGGGTCCGGCCAACGACACTTGTGCCACGGCGACCACCCTGACCATGAGCAGCACGCTCCAGAACGTCGCGGGGGACACGACGTCGGCGACGGAGGACAACGTGGGTTGCGCCGGGTCCGGCGGGCGCGACGTCTGGTACACGTTCCGCCTGCCGATGTCGCACGCCGTGTACCTGTCCACGATCGGTGCCACCTGGGACACCGTGATCCACGTACGCTCGGGCTCTTGCACGGGCGCCCTGACCGCGTACGGGTGCGCGGACGACGCCTGCGGCGTCTCCGCGAGGGGAGGTCAGTTCGTCGGCATCCTGCCGGCGGGGACCTACTTCGTCGCGATCGACGGTTTCGGGGCGACGTCGGCCGGGCCGTTCACGCTGTACTACCAGGCGTCACCGTGTGTCGCGGTACGCGACGCCGACACCGGAACCGCCGTGATCGATCCCATCCGGTCGACCATGCCGACCCTGAGCGGCTCCACCATCGGCCAGGGGAACGACTCGACCGGTCTCTGCGCCTCGGGCGCGGGACAAATCGCGGCGGACGTCTACTACTACATGGGCCTGTGTCCTTCCCGCACGGTGACCATGAACACGTGCGGCTCAAGCTCCGGCGGAGGAACGGACTTCGACACCGTGCTCTATGCGCGTTACGGCGGGTGCGCGGCGGCCGGCAGCGGCGACACCGCGTGCAACAACGACGACGCGACGTGCACCGGCTGGCCTCCCGGCTCCTACGGCTCGCGCATCAGCTTCGGCGCCACGGGCCAGGGCCTGTACTACGTCTTCGTCGACGGTTACGTCGAGACGCTGCCGCTCCTGCCGTCGGAAGGCAGCTACACGCTGTCGATCAGCGGGATGTGACGGGTTCCCGGGGCTGAAGGCGCCGGTCCGGCTGTGGTAGACTGCGCGACCGATGAGCGAGCGATTGCCGCCGGAGCGCGTCCGCAAGGTCGCCCGCCTCGCGCGCCTCGCACTGAGCGACGACGAGGTCCGGCTGTTCTCCGGGCAGCTCGGCGAGGTCCTGGACTACGTCGAGGTCCTGCGCGACGTTCCCACGGATGACGTTCCGCCGACGGCGCAGCCGCTTGCCGCGGCATGTCCGATGCGCGGCGACGACCCCGCCGCGTCGGCCGTCGAGCCGCTGTTGCGCAACGCGCCCGAGCTGGTCCACGGGCTGTTCGCCGTGCCGCGCGTCGTGGAGAGCGACGAGTGACCGGGGCTCCGCATCCGGGGCCGGGAGTAGCGGACCTCGCCACCGGGGTCCGCGCGGGCGAGCTGGACCCGGTCGAGCTGGCGCGGACGGCGCTGGACGCCGCCGACGGCCTCGGGACTGCGCTCGGCGCCTTCCTCACCGTCGATCGTCTGGGCGCGATCGAGGCCGCGCGTTCGATCGATCGCCGCCGCCGTGCCGGCGACCCGCTCGGCCTGCTGGCCGGGGTGCCCGTGGCCGTGAAGGACAACATTCTGGTGCGCGGCTGCCGCTGCACCTGCGGCTCGCGGATGCTCGAGCGGTGGGTCGCGCCGGACGACGCGGCGGTGGTGTCGGCCCTGCGCGCGGCGGACGCAGTACTCGTCGGCAAGACCAACCTCGACGAGTTCGCGATGGGCTCCTCGACCGAGCACTCGGCGTTCGCGGTCGCACGGAATCCCTGGGACCCCTCGCGCGTCGCCGGCGGCTCCTCCGGCGGCTCGGCGATCGCCGTCGCCTCCCGCATCGTCCCCGCGGCGCTGGGCAGCGACACGGGCGGCTCGGTGCGGCTGCCCGCCGCCTATTGCGGCGTCTACGGCCTCAAGCCGACCTACGGCCGCCTCTCGCGCCGCGGCCTGGTGGCGTTCGCCTCCTCGCTCGACCAGGTCGGCCTCTTCGCCCGCTCGGTCGAAGACCTCGCGCTGCTGCTCGCGGCGACCGCGGTCTACGACCCCGGCGACTCGACGAGCCTGGCGCAGGCGGCGTTCACGGCCGAGGAGTTCGCGGCGCTGCGCGGTCGCCCGCTGCGCGTGGGGCTGGTGAGGAGCGACCTCCACATCCGAACCGCGGGCTTCAGCCCGCGGGCGTCGGCGGAGCCGCGCCCTGAAGGGCGCGGTTCGGTTCAGACCGATCAGCGGCTCGTTGCGGAAAGTGCGGACATGGCCGACGCCACGACGGCGGCGGCGCGGCGTTTGGCGGAGGCGGGCTGCGAGGTCATCGAGGTCGAAGTTCCGTCTCCGGACCAGGGGGTGGCGGCGTACTACCTGATCGCGGCGGCCGAGGCGTCGGCGAACCTGGCGCGCTACGACGGGGTACGCTACGGCCTGCGGCGCGGCGGCGAGGGCGGGATCGACGACCTCTGGGAATCCACGCGTCGCGAGGGATTCGGCCCTGAGGTCAAGCGCCGGATCATGCTCGGCACGTTCGCGCTCTCCGCGGGGTACTACGACGCCTACTACGACAAGGCACAGCGCGTGCGGACGGTCTTCCGCCGCCAGGTCGAGGCGCTCCTGGAGCGCGTCGACGCGCTGCTCCTTCCGACGTCGCCGACCACGGCGTTCCCGCTCGGCGAGCGCCTCGACCGACCGCTTTCGATGTACCGCGCGGACGTCTACACCGTCCTGGCCAACCTTACCGGCGGACCGGCGCTCGCCTTCCCCGCCGGCCTGGACGGGCAGGGACTGCCGATCGGCTTGCAGCTCGTCGGGCGGCCGATGGGCGAGGCCGTGTTGCTCGAGCTGGCCCGGCGCCACGCCGAAGCGCTCGGCGGCGAGTTGCCGGCGCCACCTCTCCATGCGTGACGAGCGTGACGATTCGCGGGGCGAGGAGCCGCGGCCTTCGCCGGAGGAGACGCGCGCGCGGGTGCGCGCGTTCTTCGCAGAGCACGGGCCGCTGGCGCGGCAGCTCGGGCACGGCTACGAGCCGCGGCCGCAGCAGGCGGCGATGGCCGAGACGGTGCTCGACGCCCTCGAGAACGACGGAGTCGCGCTGATCGAGGCCGGGACGGGCACCGGGAAGACCGTCGCGTACCTCGTCCCCGCCGCGCTGCACGGCGGTCGCACGGTGATCTCCACCCACACCCGCAACCTGCAGGACCAGATCGCGACCAAGGACGCCCCGCTGGTCGAGTCGGCGCTCGGCCGGCCGCTGGGCCTGATCGTCATGAAGGGACTGGCCAACTACCTCTGCCGCCGGCGTCTGGACGCCTATCTGGCGTCGGTCGGGGCGCTGGGGACGGCCGATCACCGCATCGCGGACCTCGTGGAATGGGCCCGGACGACGGAGACGGGCGAACGCTCGGAGATTCCGTGGCTGACGGACGACGATTCGATCTGGCGCGAGGTGTCGAGCGGGGCGGACGTGAGGCTGGGATACAAGTGCCCCCGCTTCGACACCTGCTTCGTGACGCGGATGCGGCAGCGTGCGGCCAAGGCGCGGCTGCTGGTCGTGAACCACCACCTGTTCTTCGCCGACCTGGCGGTGCCGGACGAGGCGCCTTCGCGCGTGCTGCCGGAGTGGGACGCGGTGGTGTTCGACGAGGCGCACGACCTGGAGGACGCAGCCGCGGGCTTCTTCGGCGTGCGCGTCTCCTCGCGGCGCATCGAGCTGTTCCGCGGCGACGTCAGCCGCCGGGTCCAGTCGCTCGGCCTGGGCAGCAAGCGCATCAAGGGCAAGGCGCGCGCCGTCGTGCTCGACCAGCTCGACGACGCCGTCGGCGACCTCGCGCGCCTGGGCGAGCGCCTGACGGAGCTGGCGGGCGGGGGAGGGGAGGGCGACGGCGCCGGCCGGCGCGCGCCGCTGGGCGAAGCGGTACGGGCCGACACGGTCGTGGCGCTGTACCACGCGGCCGACAACTCCCTGGGCACTCTGGGCAGGCGCCTGCACGACATGGGCGAGGCGGACGACGAGTTGGGCCTGCTGGCCGGACGCAGCGAGTCGCTGCGCGCGGACCTGGCGGACGTGATGGAGGGAGACGACGAGGGGCACGTCGCGTGGTTGGATGCACCGTTCCGGGATGGATGGTCTGGGGCGTCGATGATCGGCCCTTCGACTCGCTTCGCCCCTCGACAGGCCGGCGGCGGCGGCGGGGACTCGAGGCCGCGCATGCCGCCGGGGCTGGCGCTGGGGCGGACTCCGCTGGACGTGGCGGGGATCCTGCGGGAGAAGCTGTTCGCGCGCGGGGACCCGGTGGTGTTCACCTCGGCGACGCTCGCCGATCACCGCGGCTTCGGCTTCGTGCGTGGGCGGTTCGGGATTCCGGAGGACGCGGTCGAGCGGAAGCTCGACTCGCCGTTCGACTTCCCGACGCAGGCGATGTTGTACGTGCCGGAGGAGCTGCCGGAGCCGGGAGTCGGGGAGCCGTTCCGCGAGGCGATGCTGGAGCAGACGCGCGCGCTGCTCGGGGTGACGGGCGGCGGGGCGCTGCTCCTGTACACGTCCTTCCGCAATCAACGCTGGATGGCCGATCGATTGCGGGCGGAGGGGTGGAAGGACCTGCTGGTGCAGGGGGAGGCGCCGCGGAACTTGTTGCTGGAGCGGTTGCGGGCGGAGCGCAACGCGGTGCTGTTGGCGACGGCGTCGTTCTGGCAGGGGGTGGACGTGGCGGGCGAGGCGCTGCGGCTGGTGGTGATCGACAAGCTGCCGTTCGAGGTGCCGAACGATCCGCTGACGAACGCGCGGATCGAGCGGATCAGGCGGATGGGGGGGAAGGCGTTCAACGACTACCAGGTGCCGGTGGCGGCGATTTCGTTGCGGCAGGGCTTCGGGCGGCTGATCCGGACGAAGCGGGACCGGGGCATCGTGGCGATCCTGGACGTGCGGCTGCGCACGCGGGGGTACGGCCGCTCGTTCCTGGCGGCGTTGCCGCGATGCGCGGGGGCTTCGCGGATGGATGACGTGGCGAAGTGGTGGAAGGGGGGGGCGGGGGGAAGCGGGAAGAAAGAAACCACCGAGGGACAGGGATCCGGACAGTAGCAACCACCGATGGACACCGATGAACACAGATGGGGAGGCTACGGGGCGTTCAGGGCGTCCACGGCGGCGAACAGATCTCCGAGGTCGTAGAAGTCGACGGTGACGAAGTTGGGGAGGCGGCCGCTTCCGGCCTGGCACTCGTGCAGGCGGTCGATGAGCAGGGGGTTGTAGTTCACCTGCTCCGCCAGGTCTGGATCGGCGACGGGGTTGGTCAGGAAGTGGTTGAAGATGAAGAGCAGGTTGCCGTCGCTTCCGCGGTTGCGCGCGCAGGAGAAGTCGCGGGGCGCCTGGTTGTCGAAGTCGGTTTCCCAGGCCCAGGTCCAGACGTCGAGGTACCACGGGTAGGCTCCGCCTTCGTTGTCGGTGAAGACAACCAAGCGGGTTCCGGCATCGATCATCGAGTTCAGGGTGGGCCAGGGGCCGGCGGGAGGCGGGACGAACAGTAGATCCATCAGCGCTGCGTCTTCGAACGCCGCGGCGGTCGCGGCGGCGGTGACGTAGCTCTCGAAGATGATCGTCACGATTTCACGCGGGTGATCTTCCAGGAAGGCGGCGATCTCGCCGAGTCCGTCGGCCAGGGGCTTGCTGCCGGCCCAGCAGTAGCCGTGGCAGAGCATGGTTTGTCCGGCGTCGTCGTGGGTATCGAGCATGAGGGCCCGGACGCCGTCCTCGAGCTGGCGGGTGATGCCGTGGTTCTGGTTTGGCGCGATCCACCCGTCGTCGGCGTTGGACATCGCGTTGTGGGTGGTGGGGTAGGCGACCTGGTCGTAGCGCCGGTCGCACAGGTGGATCGAGCCGTTGCACACAACCGGCGCCGTCTCCCCGCTCTCCTCCACGGCGTCGTCCACCGTCTCCCCCCCTGCATCGTTCCCGCCGGCGTCCCCGCCGCACGAGGCGGCCAACAACGGCAGGAGGACAACCGGTAGAGAGCGCGTCCGCGGCATGGCGCCTATCGTAGCATGACCGCGGCACGGTTCTTGGGGCGGTGAGCGGGGCGACGGGCCGTCGGGGGACCGGTGGCTGTTGCCGATGGAGTTCACCCGTGGTTTCCTATCCGTGGAACGGCAGATTGGAGGAACCTTGTCAGGGCGCGGGTGTCGCAGGCGAGCCATGAATCGACCGGGGACAGAGGCGGTTCGGGTCCTGCTGGCGGCGGCGTTGGTGTCGTGCGGGCCGGACGTGCGGCTGCACGTGCTGGCGCCGCGTGGGGAGGAGGAGGCGGCGCCGGCGGCGGCCGGGGAGGGGCCGCTGCGGGTGTTGTTCCAAGCGCCGGTGGGGACCACGACGGGGCGCACTGAGATCGCGGTCGGGTTCGACCGGCCGATGATCCCGCTGGCGCAGGCGGGGAGGGTGGACACCACGCCGGTGGTCCTCTTCGACCCGCCGATCGAGGGGGAGACGCGGTGGCTGGGGACGCAGATCGCGACGTTCGTGCCGTTCGAGGACCCGCCGCTGTCGACGGCGTTCACGGTGACCGTGGCGCCGGATCTGCGGGCGCTGGATGGGGCAACCCTGGAGGAGCCGTTCGCGTGGGCGTTCGAGTCCGAGAGGGTCGAAGGGTACGCCTTCGTCACGGGCGACGATCGGCGTGCGGCGCTGGACGTTCCGATCAACGTATCCCTGCACCAACCCGTGGCGCTCGAGGAGTTGCGGGCGAAGTCCGCGTTTCACGTGCTGGCCGGCGAGAGCGAGCCGACCGTCGTCGCGGCGCTGGTCGAGGCGGCGTGCGCGGAGCAACCGGAGGATTGTTGGCATGATGCGCCGTACGAGGTGCCGACGGTCGAGGGGCCGTGCGAGGTCGACGGGCGCTTGTTCGTGGCGCGTCCGGTCGAGCCGCTGCCGCCGGCGTCGTCAGTCCTGTTCACCGTCTCGGGCGAGCTTCGGCCGATGGCGGGCACGCTCACGATGGGCGCGGACCTCGTCGCCGGCTTCCACGTTCGCGATGCCTTGCGCTTTCTTTCCTGCGAGTGCGGCGAGTCTCCGTGCTCGCCGTTGAACCCGCCCGTACTGCACTTCTCCAACCCGGTCCGATGGAGCGACCTGAGGGAGCACTTGCACGTGTCGCCTCGTGCGCCGGTGGATGAACACCCGTCGATCTGGAGCGAAGAACTGCGCGGGGAAGGGACCGACGAGTTCCGCAGCGTCGTGGACGTTCGTCCCGACACGACCTACACGTTCGTGGTGGACACGGAATTGCGGGACGGCGTCGGGATGGCGCTGGCGGGTCCCACGAAGTGCGAAGTCCACGTCGGCCCGTATCCGCCGAGCGTGTCGCTGCCTGTCTACGGGGGCGTGATCGAGGCGCGCGGGCCGCGAGTGGTACCCGTGTGGATGTGCAACGAGGCGGAGGCGAAGTTCGGGGTTGCCGCACTGTCCCCGGCCGACATGGTGCCCTGGGCGGAGGTGGTGCCGGAGTCCCCGTGGGAACGGATGGAAGAGCCGCTTCCCGACCTGGCGGGCGTGGTGACCAGGGACATTCGCTCGCGCGCGCCGCGCAACGACTTCTGGACGGACGGCATCGACCTCGACCGGGCGCTCGGCGACGGCGGTCGCGGGTTGGTGGCGCTACAGCCACCGGACGCCTACCCGAGCCTGGCCACGCTGTTCCGCGTCACCGATCTCGGCGTCTCGGTCAAGCGCTCGCCGGCCCGGCTCGCCGTTTGGGTCACCTCCCTGGCGTCCGGCCGGCCGGTCGGCGGCGCCAAGGTGACGATCTTCGATTCGGAGGCCGTCGCGCTGTGGAGCGGCGAGACGGACCGGGAGGGATTGGCGGGCGCGACTGACGACGCGCTCGGCGCCTGCCGGTGGGGCGGGAACTGCCGGTTGTACGCGGTCGCCCTGAAGGATGGCGATGCGGACTTCGTCGCGTTCGAGCGGGAGTACTCGGAGTGGCGTCCGGAATCGGCCGACCCGGTCGCGTCGGTCGTCGGACTGGTGTTTTCGGACCGCGACCTCTACGAACCGGGGGACACGGTCCACGTCAAGGGCTACCTCCGGATCGAGACCGAGCAGGGCCTGGCGATCGCGAGCGGACGGCGGCTGCTGCTGGCCGAGGATTCCGCGGCCGACGCCGGCTCTCGCGGCCTCGTGCTGCCCGAGGACGTGCGCACGGGTGACGACGGGGCGTTCGCGTTCGACGCCAGGATCCCCGGGGACGCGGCGCCCTACGCGCGGAACATCCGCGTCACGCCCGTGCCGGACGATGGGCCGCCCGCGGACGAGCTGACGCTGCGGTTCGAGGTCAAGGAGTTCCGGGCCCCGGACTTCCACGTCGACGTGACCACGGGGCGCGAGTCCTACGTCCGTGGGGACGCGATCGCCGTGCGGATCAAGGGGCGGTACCTGTTCGGCGCGCCGATGGCGTGGTCGGAAGTCGAGCTGTGGATGTTCACCGATCGCGAGCAGTTCGCACCGCTGGATCCGCGCTGGCGGGGCTTCCGGTTCGGACCGGAGCGGAGGTGGTGGGAGGAATCCGAGTCGCGGGGAGAGGGCAACGGGACGTGGTGGGAGGAAATGCCCGACGAGGTCGGCCGTGCGGTGCTCGGTGCGGACGGAACGGTCGAGATCCCGTACTTCCCTGCGGGGGCAGGCGGTCCCGAGATGACGCGGATGCACTTCGAAGCGCTGATCGGCTCGGCCGGCGCCGCCGCGCGGACATCGGTCGTCCTGCATCCATCCGAGTTCCAGCTCGGCGTCCGGCGCGAAGGTCCGGCGCCGACGGCGGGCGGCTCCGGTACCTTCCAGGTGATCGCGCTCGACCCCGACGAGAGGCCCGTGCCCGGCGTCCGGGCGACCGGTCGGCTGCTGCGCCGGACGTGGTCCGTGCCGGGCGATGAGGACGACGACCGAGGTGACCATGGACGCTGCTGGTGGCGCCCGGAGCTGACTCCGGAAGAGACCGAGGTCGGGGATTGCGACGTCGTCACGGCGGCCGGGGCGGCCTCGTGCAACGTGACGTTCGGCGAGGCCGGCGAGTACGTGCTGCGCCTCGAGGCGACCGACGGCCGGGGCAACGTCGTCCGGACCGACACCAGGACCTGGGTGAGCGGTGATCGTCCCAAGGCGGACGCGCCTGCCGCCGAGCCGTGGGTACGGCTGGTCCGCGATCGTGACGAATACCGGCCGGGAGACGTGGCGCGGATCGCCGTCGACTCGCCGTTCCCGGAGGTCGAGGCGCTGGTGGCGGTGGAGCGGGGGGACATCCTGCTCCAGCGCCACGAGCGGATCCGGGGCGGGTCGCCCGTGATCGAGATCCCGATCCTCGAGTCGTACCGTCCCGGCGTGACGGCGACGGTGACGCTGGTGCGAGGACGGACCGGCACGGCGGTCGGCCCCGACGGAACGGATCTTGGCAAGCCGGTCCGCGTGACGGATTCGGTCGTGCTCCCCGTGGAGATCGATAGCCGGCGGCTCGACGTAACGGTCGAGCCGGATCGTGGGACGTACGCGCCGGGGGACGAGGTGGTGCTCGACCTGCACGTCCGGGATTCGTCCGGCGCGGGAACGGCCGCCTCGGTGACGGTCTTCGCGGTGGACGAGGGGATGCTGCAGCTCACGCGGTACGAGCCGCCGGACCCGGTGAAGCTGTTCTGGCGGGACCGGCCGCGGCTGGTGAGCACGTGGTCGATGTACGACGAGATCGTCGACCGGACGCGGCTGCTGGAGCGGGAGCGGGGAGGCGTGGTGACTCGGAGCCTCGAGGGTCCGGACCTCTGCGGTCGCACGACCGGGACTGGCGGTCTGGGCTTGTGGGATGCGGGCGACTTGCGGGACGACTTCCCGGCCGTCGCGTACTGGAATCCGGACGTGCGGACCGATCGCGACGGCGCGGCGACGGTGCGGTTCCGCCTTCCGGACAGCCTGACCGAGTTCCGGATCATGGCGGTGGCGGCGGCGGGCGCCGATCGCTGGGGGACGGGACGGGCGTCGCTGCGCGTGGCCAAACCGCTTGTCCTTCGCCCGTTGATCCCGCCCTTCGCCCGCACCGGCGACCGCATCGAAGCGGGTGTCGCCGTAACGAACGTGACGGGCCGGAACGGGGTGGTCACGGTGGGGGCCGAGGCGGACGGCGTGCAGTACGTCGGGGAGACCGAGCGGTCGGCGCCGTTGATCGCGGGAGCCACGACCGAGGTGCGTTTCGCGATCAAGGCCGGGGCGCCGGGCGAGGCCGAGCTGCGGTTCCGGGCGGGGCTGGAAGGGGAATGGGACGGGCTTGCCCTCGCCCTGCCGATCGAGCGACCGGCCCTGGTCGAGACGGTGGCGACGTACGGCGAGACCGGCGGGGAGGTTCTCGAGGGACTCGGATCGCTGGACGGACTGAGGCGGGATTTCGGCGGGCTCACGGTGTCGGTCGCTTCGTCGCCGCTGGTCGGGCTGGGCTTGGCGTTGGACGACGAGCGGCGGATCCTGCGGTTGGGCACCGACGACCTCGTGTCGCAAATCGTGCCCTTCGTTGCTGCCCGGGAACTGGCCGATGGGCTGGGACTGGCCGAACCGATCGGTGCGCAGGGCAGGGTGTCCGAGGCGCTGATGCGCCTACCGCAGTTCCAGGAGTACTCGGGCGGGTTCTTCCATGACGCGGACCGTTCGTTCGGCCCGTCCGTCTGGCTGACCGCGTACGCCGTCTGGGCGCTCCGGCGCGCCGAGGAGCAGGGACACGCCGTCCCACCGGATGCGCTGGATCGAGCGGACGAGTTCCTGGACGGATGGCTGGTCCAGTCCGAATCGTGGCACGAGCAGCACTACCGGGACGTGCCGCCAGCGCCGCAGGACGATCCCGCAACATGGGCGTTCGTGTTGTACGTCCGTGCTTGCGACCGGCGGGTCTACGCGGGCGAGTTGGCGGCGGCGTACGCAGAACGCGCCCAGCTCGGAGTGGCCGGAACCGCGTTCCTGGCGCTCGCCTACCTGCGATCCGGCGTCTGCGCCGATGCATCGTGCGCGCCGGTGCAGGAGTTGCGACGGGTGATCGAAGCCCGGACGGTCCAGGAGGCCGGCACGGCGCACTTCGAGGAGGACGTCTCGATCGGTGCAGAACCGATGCTGCGCACCTCGACCGAGCTGAACGCGATCATCCTGGAGGCGTTGCTCGCGATCGATTCGGCACACCCGTTGGCAGCGAAGGTCGTCCGCTGGCTGCTCGCGCAGCGCTCCGATGACGGCGATTGGGACTCGTCGTGGACCTCGGCCTGGGTGCTGACGGCGCTCGGCACGTTCTACCGCACCGTTCACGACGTCCCCCCGGACTTCGTCGCCGGCGTGAGGCTGGGGGAGGAGGACATCCTCGCGACGTCATTCGAGGGCTGGCCGCCGCGGGAGCAGAGCGTCGTCGTGCCGATGTCCGAGCTGCCCGCGGACGGCGCGGACGTGCTCTTCTCGACGGATGGCGGCGCGGGGAAGCTCTACTACGCGCTGTCGCTCGAGTATGCGCCGGAGGTGCTGCCCACCACCGCCATCGATCGGGGGTTCGCGGTGGAGCGCCGGTACCAGGTGCTGGACGCGCGAGGAGCGCGGGACGCAACCGTCGACGGCGACGCGTCCCGGATGATCGTTCACACCGGCGACCAGATCCGCGTGCTGGTGACGGTCGGGACGGTCCAGACCCGCGGTGCGGTGACGGTCGAGGATCCGCTGCCGCCGGGCCTGGAGTTCATCGACTTCGGGTTCGAGTCCTCCGCGCGGGCGATACGGCGGCTGGCGGCGCTTCTGCCGGACAGCGAAGGGGAGGGGGACCCGGCCGATCGTCTGCGCGGGCCGGTCGCGGACGGATACCGCAGATCGTCGTTCGGCTGGATGGGCGATCCGCACGCGGAGTTCGAACACGTGACCCGTGCGTTGCCGGGAATGGTACCGGGCCTGTACCGCTACGAGTACCTCCTCCAGGCCGTCACCCCCGGGACCTATGCCGTGGGACCGGTCGTGGTGCAGGAAGTCGACACGCCGGAGGTCTTCGGCCGTTCCGGGGCGGTCATGGTCACGGTCGAGCCGTAGCCCGCGTCGGATTCTCTTGGCGTGCTTCGCCTCTTGGCGCCCTTGGCGCGAAACCCGATGGCCGCCTCCCCTGATTCCTGCTACGCTTCCGTCCAGGTGTGCGGCCTCCCGCCGCACAGGCTGGCGGCACGACGGCGGCACACCGTGGGGCAACTTTGATGAGCCGATGGGGCATGGTGTGTTGCGTCGTTTCGATGCTCGCCGCAGGCGGGTGCGGCTCGGACGGGGGCTCCGGCGAGAGCTGCACGACGAGGGCCGACTGCCAGGCGGGGCAGGAGTGCATCGACGGCCGGTGCGTCGCGCTCGACGCGGGGGCCGAGGACGGCGCCGGCGCCGACGCCGACGCCGCGGAGGCCGACGGAGCGGGGGAGGACGGCGGGGGCTCGTGCGTCGACCTCGACCACGACGGGCACGGCCCCGGCTGCGCCGCGGGCCTCGACTGCGACGACGACGATCCGCTGCACTTCGAGGACTGCGCGGCGTGTGCGACCGAGCACCTGCCGGGCTGCCTGTGCACGGCGGGCGAGAGCTTCGGGTGCTACGACGGGCCGGCCGCCACGGAAGGGGTCGGCGGCTGCACGGCCGGGACCCGCGCGTGCGTTGACGGCCACCTCGCGGCGGCCTGCGACGGCCAGGTGCTGCCGGCGGCGCACGAGTCGTGCGGGGATGGCATCGACAACGACTGCAACGGAATCGGCGACGAGGAGCTGATTTCCGACTGTGGGGACTGCGACTTGACGTGCCGCACCGACGGCGAGATCCCGCCGAGCGAGGACGACCCCGGGTCGGTGGGCCTGATCGCCAACCCCGACGGCCCGGGCGTGACGCTGGGGCGAGACGTCCTGGCGGCCGGGTTCGCGTGGATCGCGAACGCGGACGAGGGGACGGTTTCCAAGCTGGACCTCGAGACGGGGACGGAGGTCTCGCGCTTCCGCGTCGGCCTGACCGGCACGGGCTACGACAGCCCGTCGCGCACCGCGGTCGACGGCGGGGGCGACGCGTACGTGGCATCGCGGGCGCATGTCTCGCCGGAAATGACGCAGGGCTCGGTGACGAAGCTGGCCGGCGACCCGCGGTCGTGCGTCGACCGCAACGGCGACGGCGCGATCGAGACGAGCGGCGGGGCGACGCCGCTGGCGCTGGGGCGCGACGAGTGCGCGCTGTGGACGGTGCCGCTGTGCGAGCCGGGCGGCATTCCGCGGGCGGTGGCGATCGACCGGGGCGACGCCGGCGCCACGGGCGGCTACCCGTGGGTCGGGTGCTGGAACGACATGCGTTTCTGGAAGCTCGACCCGGCCGCGGGCGCGGCGCTGGCCTCGGTGGACACGACGGTCCAGCCCTACGGCGCCGCGGTCGCGCCGGACGGCTCGATCTGGGCCGCGGGCATGCGGCCCCGTCCCGGGTACCTCCAGCGTTTCGATCCCGCGAGCGGGGTGGCCGACGCCGCGATCTCGACGGAGGGGACGGGATGCTCGTCGGACGACGACCTGGAGCGGGCGCCGTACGGCATCAGCGTCGACCTCGAGGGCCGGGTGTGGGTGACGAGCTTCGACCGTTTCGTCTGCCGCTACGACCCGCGGGACGGCTCGTGGCTGACGCTCTCGATGCCGCGCAGCGTGACGCGCGGCATCGCGGCCGGCCACGACGGGCGGATCTGGGTGGCGGACTACGACTTCGGCGGCAACGCGATCGTCTCGTTCGACATGGCGGACGGCGGCGACATGACGGTGCTGGACACGGGCGGGGTCGCCCCGATCGGCGTGGGGCTGGACGAGCTGGGCCACGTCTGGACGGTCAACCAGTCGTCGAACACGGCGTCGCGCTACACGCGGTCCACGGCCGTGATGGAGAGCTTCGCGACCGGGCTGGGGCCGTACTGCTACAGCGACTTCACGGGCTACCAGCGGCGGACGGTCGTGCCGCGCGGGGTCTGGACGCACGACTACGAGCGGTGCGTGACGGGCACGGACGACCATTGGGGTGCGGTGTCGTGGGACGCGGACGTGCCCGCGGGCGCCTCGCTGACGATCGTCGCGACGACGGCGGCGACGAGGGGGCGGCTGGACACGGCGACGACGGTGACGGTGGTCGAGGTGCCGGCGGGGGTGTCGCCGGCCGACCTCAACGACGCGTTCGTCGCGGCGAGCGAACCGACGTACCGGTTCCTGCGCCTGACCGTGACGATGGAGCCCGCGCCCGACGGAGCGGCGCCGGTGCTCCGCTCGATTCGCGTGACGTGGCACTGCTCGGTGTTCGGTTGACGGGGGGCGACGCCCCGGGGGGACGGAGGGTGGAAACTTGAAGCGCGCGGACAAGCGATCGACCTTCGACCATGGGATCCTGCTCGGACTGCTCGCCGGGGCCGCCGCGGCGTGGTCGACGACGGCGGCGTGCGACGGCAACGGCGGCTCGACGCCCGACGTCATCGACGACGGCGGGGGCGAGGCGGACGAGCTGTCCGAGGTGCCGGACGTGCCGGAAGCGACCGACACGCCCGACGTGACCGACGAGCTGGACGTTCCGGACGGCGAGGGGGGGGTGTGCGTCGACGTCGACCTGGACGGCCACGGGGAGAACTGCGCCGCCGGGTCCGACTGCGACGATGCGGATCCGCTGCACTTCGAGGACTGCGCGACTTGTGCGACCGCGCACCAGCCGGGCTGTCTGTGCGCCCCGTGGGACACGCCCGCGTGCTACGAGGGCCCGCCGGGCACGGCAGGAGTGGGCCAGTGCGTGGCAGGCACGCGCCCGTGCGTCGGCACCCATCTCTCGTACGAGTGCACCGGGCAGACGCTGCCGGCGCCGGCGGAGATCTGCGGCGACAGCATCGACAACGACTGCAACGGGCTGGGGGACGAGGAGGCCGCCGGTCCGTGCCACGATTGCGACTCGACCTGCAACACCTCCGGCACCGTCGTCCCGGACCCGGAGGATCCGGGCTCCACCGGCATCGGCGGCAATCCCGCAGGGCCGGGCATCGTGCTGGGCGTCGAGGACATCCACGCCGCGTTCGTCTGGGTGCCCAACACCGAGGAGGGGAGCGTCTCGAAGCTGGAGATCGCGACGGGGACCGAGCTGGGGCGCTATCGCGTGGGCCAGACGGGCACGAACAACGACGCCCCGTCGCGCACGGCCGTCGACGGCTTCGGCGACATGTACGTCGCGGGCCAGGCCGACGTCTCGTCGGTGATGAACCAGGGCTCGGTCACCAAGATCGCCGGCGACGTCTCGCACTGCGTCGATCGCAACGTCTCGGGCACGATCGATACGTCGGTCGGCGCCACGCGCCTGCCGCTGGGGACGGACGAGTGCGTGCTGTGGCGGGTTCCGGTGGGCGATCCCGGTGCGGTGCCGAGGGCGCTGGCGGTCCACGTCGCCGCGGCCGGCACGGCGGGCTCGCCCTGGGTCGGCACCTGGAACGAGCAGCGCTTCTACCGGCTCGACCCGCGCAACGGCTCGGTCGCGGACACGGTGGACGTCGAGGTCAAGCCGTTCGGGGCCGTGGCCGCCCCCGGCGACTGGATCTGGATCTCCGGCCGGGAGCCCGCGCCGGCAGGCATCCAGCGTTTCAGCGCGGCGACGGGCGGGCTGGACCCGGTCGTCGTCGCGCCTTCCGAGTGCGACGCCTACGGCATCGCGGTCGATGCGGAGGGCCGCGTGTACCTCGGCGGCACCGGCTCCACCGTCTGCCGCTACGACCCCGCGGACGGCTCGTGGCTCACGATCACGCTGCCGCGACCGAATGCCACCGGCGTCGCGGTGTCGCCGACGGACGTGGTGTGGGCGGTGAGCCACGACGCGACCGCGGTTTCCCTGTCCCAGTTCCCGGCGTCCGATCCGACGGCCATCGTCAGCACGGACGTTCCGGGCGACGCGGCCTGGGCCGTCGCGGCGGACGGTTTCGGCTACGTCTGGACCGTGAACCACGACTCGGCGACGGTGACCCGTTTCAACGCGGGGACGAGCGAGACGGCGCAGTTCGACGTGGGCCGCGGCCCGGTGGCCTACTCGGACTTCGTGGGCGTGGAGCGGACGATCGTGGCGACGAGCGGCGGGTGGTACGCGAACTTCGAGCGTTGCGACGTTGCGGACGAGGACCGTTGGGGCGAGGTGCGGTGGGCGATCTCGACGCCGGCCGACAGCAGCGTGACGCTGAGCGCCTCCAGCGCGGCGACGGCGGCGGACCTGGAGACGGCGGTGCCGGTCGTGCTGGCGACGATCCCGCCGGCAACGGCGACGTCCGCGGACCTCGAGGCGGCGCTGGCGGCGGCGGCGATCCCGTCCAACGCGCACCTGCGGATCACGGCGGCGTTGACGGCCGGAACGGGCGGCGAGTCGCCGGTGGTTTCGGGGATCGAAGTGCGCTGGCACTGCGCGGAGTAGGCGGTGCGCGGGGGGCGGGAGACGAAGATGGAGGCGGCAATGGGGATCGGGGGCCCTTCGGCGGACTCAGGGCGGGCTGGCAGGCGCGGACGGGATTGGGGGACGGCGAGCCGGGGCGTGCTCCTCTGGATGCTCTGCGCGGCGATCGCGCTTCCGGCCTGCGGGGGGAGCGGGGGCGACAACCAGACCACGTGCACCAGCGATCTCCAGTGCCCGGGCGGGCACTGCATCGATGGGCGATGCGTCGGCAACGACGCGGGCGGGGACGTCGCGGCTCCGGACGGCGAGGACGAGGACGCCGATGAGGTGCTCGACCTCCCGCCGGTCGACGACGGCGCGGGGGCGGACGGGGACGAGGACGGGGAGGCGTCGGACGAGGCGTCGGTCGAGTTCGAGGCGGAGACGGAGTCCGGGGAGGAGGACGCGGCGGCCGACGGCGATGCGGATGCGGACGGGGACGACGACGGAGACGCGGCCGACGTTCCGGCGTGCCTCGACGGCGACGGGGACGGGCACGGACCCGGGTGCGCGGGCGGCCTGGACTGCGACGACGCGGACCCGTTGCACTGGAACGATTGCGCGGACTGCGGCACGACCCACGCGCCCGGTTGCGCGTGCCTGCCGAGCGAGGGCTACGAGTGCTATTCCGGGCCGGCCGGGACGATGGGGGTGGGAGCGTGCACGGTCGGCTCGCGCTGGTGCGTCGGGGGGGTCCTGTCGGACGAGTGCGAGGGGGAGGTCCTGCCTGCGGCGTTCGAGACGTGCGGGGACGGGGTCGACAACGACTGCAACGGCGCGGGCGACGAGGAGGTCTTCGGGCCGTGCGGCACGTGCGACGTGACCTGCCGTTCGGACGGCCTGGTCGAGCCTGCGTCGGGCGACCCGGGTTCGTCCGGGCTGATGAGCAATCCGGACGGGCCGGGTGTGACGCTGGGCGCGGAGGACGTGCGCGCGGGCTTCCTGTGGGCGGCCAACGACCCGGACGGCAGCGTGTCGAAGCTCGATCTGGCCACGGGGGCCGAGGTGGCGCGGTACCGCGTCGGCATGTGGGGCGACAGCTGCGACAGCCCGTCGCGAACGGCGGTGGACGGCCTGGGCAACGCCTACGTCGCGGCGCGCGCCCACGTCGGGTGTGCCGGGCGCAACCAGGGCTCCGTGACGAAGATGGCGGGCGACCTGCGCTACTGCGTCGACCGGAACGGCGACACGACGATCACGACCTCCACCGGTCCGGCGGCCCTGGCGCTGGGGAGCGACGAGTGCGTGATCTGGCGCGTGCCGGTGGGCGGCGCGGGCGGGATTCCGCGCGCGCTGGCGATCGACCTGGGCGACGAGGCGCACGCGGAAGGGCACCCGTGGATCGGCCTCTTCTCCGAGATGCGGGCGTACCAGCTCGACCCCGACACCGGTGCCGTGCTCAACACCGTCGACCTGAACGTGAACACGTACGGCTTCGCCATCTCGTCCGACGGCTGGATCTGGGCCTCGGGTCGCGGACCGTCGCCGCTGATCCAGCGCTTCCACACGACGACGCTCGCCGTCGAACCGGCGATCGCGATCGGCGCCTGCAGCGGGCAGTACCCGTACGGCATCACCGTCGACATCCGGAACCGGGTCTGGGCCGGGATCTGGCTGGACGGCAACTGCTGCGCCGCGCGGTACGACCCCGCCGACGGGAGCTGGTTCGGTGTCAACACGCGACCCAGCTGGGGCGGCATCCGCGGCATCGCCGCCGACGCGGACGGGACGATCTGGGCATCGATCCACCAGAACTGGGGCGGCGGGGCCATCGCCTCGTTCAACATGGAAGACGGCTCCGGACTCGTTGTGCGCGACATTGCCGGCGTCATCCCGGTCGGCGTCGGCGTCGACGAGATCGGTCACGTCTGGACGGTCAACCAGTCGTCCAGCAACGTAACCCGCCTGACCAAGTCCACCGGCGCGCTCGACGAGTTCCCGGTCGGTCCCAACCCCTACACCTACAGCGACTTCACCGGCTACCAGCGGCGGCTGATGATCCCCCGCGGGAGCTGGACGCGGGACTACGAGCGCTGCGCGGTGGACTCGTTCGACCGCTGGGGCATGCTGGAATGGGACGCCGACGTCCCGGCGGGCGCGCTGCTGCGGATCGATGGCGCCTCGGCCGACACGGCCGCGGCGCTCGACGCGGCTCCGACAGTGCTGCTGGCGACGGTGCCGTCCGACGCACCTCCCGTGGACCTCGAGGCGCTCTTCGCGGCCGCCGCGGTGCCGCTGCAGCGGTTCCTGCGGGTGACGGTGACGCTCGAGGCGAGCCCGGACCGGCTGTCCCCGGTGTTCCGCACGATCAACGTGCAGTGGCACTGCTACCGGATGCCGTGACCGGGGGGATTTCGCGCAAAGGACGCAAAGGGCCGCAAAGGACGCAAAGGGGACGGAAAGCAGGGGTGGAGATGACGCGAAGAGACGACGTCTGGAATGAGCGGCGGGGATCCGCGGGGCGCGGCGTGGCCGTCCTGGCTCTGCTGATCGCGTTGGGGTGCAGCGCCTCGGGTGGGGACACGACGCCGCCGGGGGACGGGGGGAGGGAGGACCGGGGCGAGGGCGGGGACGGCACGAGCGACACGCCGGTGTGCGTGGACTGGGATGACGACGGGTACGGGCCGGGGTGCGCGGCGGGACCCGATTGCGACGACGCGGACGGCGCGCACCACGACGATTGCACGGACTGCGCCACGACGCACGCGCCGGGCTGCCGTTGCTCGTCGGGCGAGTCGTTCGACTGCTACGACGGTCCGCCGTGGACCGCGGACGTCGGCGCGTGCCGCGGCGGCGCGAGGACGTGCGCGGCGGGGATCATCCCGGACGAGTGCACGGGCCAGGTGCTTCCGGCGGCCTCGCCCGACATCCTGTGCAACGACGTCGATGACGACTGCGACGGCGTGGGCGACGAGTCGCTGGCGGGGCCCTGCGGGACGTGCGATCCGGAGTGCGAGTCGGAGGGGGAGACCACGCCGTCGGCCGACGACCCCGGCGCCAGCGGCTTGGCGCCGAACCCGGACGGGACGGGCGGCGTCGTGCTGGGCGCCGAGGACATCCATGCCGGATACCTCTGGGCGGCCAACGATCCCGACGGCTCCGTCTCCAAGCTCGACCTGGTGACCGGCGCGGAGGTGGCGCGCTACAAGGTCGGGCTGTGGGGCGACAACTGCGACAGCCCTTCGCGAACCGCGGTGGACGGCTTCGGCAACGCCTACGTCGCGGCGCGCGCCCACGTCGGCTGTGCCGGCCGCAACCAGGGCTCGGTCACGAAGATGGCGGGCGACCCGATGTACTGCGTCGACCGCAACGGCGACACCGTCCCCCAGACCTCCACCGGCCCGACGCCGCTGCCGCTCGGCACCGACGAGTGTGTGCTGTGGACGGTACCCGTGGCGGGGGCGGGCGGCATTCCGCGCGGTCTGGCGATCGACCTGGGAGACGGCGAGTTCCACCCCGGCGGGTATCCGTGGGTGGCGTCGTGGACGGAGCAGCGGGTCTACCAGCTCAACCCCGACGACGGTGCCGTCCTCGCGACGGTCGACCTCGGGGTCCAGCCGTACGGCCTGGCCGCCGACGCGCTGGGGAACATCTGGGTCTCGGGTCGTGCGCCCGACCCAGGCTACCTTCAGAAGTTCAACACGGAGACGCGGGTCGTGGATCCGCCCGTGCAGTTCGGCGGCGCCAGCGGGTGCGACGGCGCGCCGTACGGGATCACGGTGGACCGGGACAACCGGCCGTGGGCCGCGGCGTGGGTCGGCTCGGACGCCTGCGGCGCGGGGTACAACCCGGTCGACGGCACGTGGCTCGCGGTGCACACGGGCCGCTCCAACTGGGGCGGGCGCGGCATCGCGGCCGCTGCGGACGGGACGATCTGGATGTCGATCCACGAGAACTGGGGCGGCGGGGCCATGGCCTCGTGGAACATGGTCGACGGGAGCGGGATGACCATCCGCGACATCGCGGGCGTCATTCCCGTCGGCATCGCGCTGGACGAGCTGGACCACGTCTGGACGGTCAACCAGAGCACCAGCAACGTCACGCGCCTGACGCTCGCCACGTCGGCGCTGGAGGAATTCCCGGTCGGGCCCAGCCCCTACACGTACAGCGACTTCACCGGCTACCAGCGGCGGCGCCTCGTGCCGCGCGGCACCTGGACGCACGACTACCACCGCTGCGACATCAATCCCGCCGACAACTGGTCGCAGATCTTCTGGGACGTCACGGCGCCGCCGGGGGAGGTGACCATCGTCGCCCGGTCGGCGCCATCGGCGGCCGAGCTGACGGCCGCCCCGCCCGTCACGCTGGCCGTCATCCCGACGGCAACGTCGCCCGTGGACGTCGAGGCCGTGTTCTCCGCCGCGGGGGTTCCGACGTTCCCCTACCTGCGCATCGATGTGACGCTCGAGGGGACTTCCGACGGCGACACCCCGGTTTTCCGCTGGGTCCACGTCCAGTGGGAATGCCACACGATGGGGTGAGGCGTCCATGAGACAGCGTTCAGAATCGCGGCGGCGGTGGTGCGTTCCCTTCGTGATCGGCCTCGTGCTGGCGGGTTGCTTCTCGACGGTGACGAGGATCCGGGTGCCGGAGGGGGAGGGTGGGGGGGAGGCGACGTCGTGGTCGGGGCCTTTCGATCCGGAGATCCAGGGGGTCTTCGATCGAGCGACCGGCGACCTCGCGATCGGCGTGCGCGGGAGGTACCGCGCCGAGCCCGGCGCGGCGGTGGAGGGTGTGCTCGAGGAGTGTCGCACGGTCAGCGGCGCCGCGGTTCTCGCGGGCGAGATCCTCGCCGGCCTCGGCGTCGCGCTCGGCGGCAGCCTGCTGGGCGTCGGCCTCTGGAACGTTTCCGCCGACTGCGACGGCGGCGACTGCCTGGGGGTGGCGGTGGGCGAAACGGCGGCCGGTGCCGCGGTGCTCGCCGTCTCCGGCAGCTTCCTGGGCGCCTCGATCTCGATCGACGCGATGTACGAGACCGATGAGCCGTTCGACTGCGTGGAGTCGGGGCGCGAGCGGGTGGCGCTGCCGGCGCCGCCGGACCAGTGGCGCGAGGTGACGGGCTACGTCGCCGTCGCGCCGGGGGACGATCCGTCGTTGCCGGAGCTGGTTCCGGCGGACGCGCAGGGCGGGGTCGTGCTGCCGGCCAACGCGTACTTGGGGTGTCCCGAGCGGTGCACGATTCCGGCGGAGTTCCAGGAGGCGCTGGCGCTGCGTCCGGACGTCCGGCCCTTCGTCGAGGAGGTGGCGCTCGAGGTGCCGTTGCTGCTCGTGGGGGACGACGGCGGTCCCGGCGAGCCGCTCGGCTCGGCGCGGATCCGGGTTCCGTGCGTGCGTTTCGCCGCGCTGGTCGAGGCGCTGGCGGCGCGGGAGGTCGAGTCGGCGCCGGCGGCCGGGTTCGTGGTGGTCAAGGCGGTGGTGGTCGATGCGGCGGGGCAGCCGGCGGCGGGGGCGACGGTGCGGCTCGTGCGGCGGCCGTCGGGCGCCGACACCGATCCCGCGGCGGACCGGGCGTGGCTGGCCATCGCGCCGGAGGGTCCGGGATTGTACCGGGCGGCCTGGTGGAGGGCGCTCGGCGAGCGGTGGCAGGCGTCGGGCGCCGCGGGCACGATTGCCGCGGCGGGGGAGGGCGTGGCGCAAGCCGGCGCCGACGGCGTGGCGACGTTCCTCGTGGTCCCCGGTTCCTCCGCGGGAGTCACGGCCGCGCTTGCCGACGGGGCGAGCGCCGCGGGCGTAGTGGAGATTCCGGCGCTCGCCGGCGCGACGGTGGAGGTCCGGCTCGGGCCCGCGGCCGGGCCGTAGCGCCGCAGGTCCGCACTCCGAATCGCAGGCAGCACCGCAGGCAGCGCCGTGCGGGTTGACATCTTCGCGCTGCGTTCGCAGCATGCGCCCGAACGAGAATTTCCGGGGCAAGAAAGGGAGAAACGATGGGAACGGTCACCGAGCTGTCGAAGGGCGTGTACTGGGTCGGGGTGGTGGACTGGGACCTGCGGCACTTCCACGGACACGAGCTTTCGACGCACCGCGGGTCGACGTACAACTCGTACCTCATCGTCGACGAGAAGATCGTGCTGGTGGACACGGTCTGGACGCCGTTCGCCGAGCAGCTCGTGGAGAACATCCGGCAGGTGGTCGACCCGGCGAGAATTGACTACGTCGTGACCAACCACGCCGAGGTCGACCATGCGGGCTCGCTGCCGGCGGTGATGCGGATCGCGCCGCAGGCGGAGATGCTCGTTTCGCCGCGCGGGATGGAGACCGTGCCGGGGCACCACCACCAGCCATGGAAGCTCCGGGCGGTCAAGACCGGCGAGACATTGGCGCTGGGCGAGGGGAAGCTCGCCTTCATCGAGGCGCCGATGCTGCACTGGCCGGACAGCATGTTCACCTACTACACGGCGCGGAACCTGCTGTTGCCCAACGACGCCTTCGGCCAGCACTACGCGACGGCCCACCGCTTCAACGACCAGGTGGACGAGCGGGCGCTCTACGAGGAGGCGCTGAAGTACTACGCGAACATCCTCACTCCGTTCAGCAAGCTGGTCTCGAAGAAGATCGAGGAGGTCCTGGCGCTGGGCTTGCCGGTGGACATGATCGCGCCCAGCCATGGCGTCATCTGGCGCAAGGACCCGCTGCAGATCGTGCGCAAGTACCAGGAGTGGGCGGCACAGAAGCCTGAGCCGCGCGCGGTCGTGATCTACGACACGATGTGGGAGGCGACGCGGAAGATGGCCGAGGCGATCGGCCGGGGGCTGGTCGAGGGCGGCGTGCCGTACCGGATGTTTCACTTGTCCGTGTCGGACCGCAACGACGTGCTGACGGAGATCTTCCGTTCGCGCGCCGTGATCATCGGCTCGCCCACGCTGAACAACGGCGTCCTGCCGACGATCATGCCGATCCTCGAGGACCTGCGCGGACTCAAGTTCCAGAACAAGCTCGGCGCCGCCTTCGGTTCGTACGGCTGGAGCGGCGAGTCGACGAAGGCGATCGAGGAGCACCTGGGCCGGTGCAGGATCCCCGTGGTGGCCAAGAGCGTGCTGGCGAAGTGGCAGCCCGACGCGGCGGCGCTGGCGGCGTGCGAGGAGCAGGGGCGGACGGTGGCCAAGGCGGTGCGGGAGGGGTAGGGGACCGGGGGATTTCAAGAGCGGAGGGCGGAGAGGCGGGCCTGGGCCCACTCCAGGGCGAGCTGGGCCTCCTGGAACTCGGAGGCGCCGACCGGACCGGTCCAGGCGCGCAGGGCGGCGTCGCTGCGCTCGCGGTCGGCCTCGGCGGAGGCGAGCTCCGCCTGGCGGTCCTCGGGGGTCGCGAGCTTCGCCGGGTCGAGGGCCTTCTCGGTGAGCACGATGATCCGGTCGTTGTCCAACTCGGCGAAGCCGGGGCCGACGGCCAGGCGGTGTTCCGCGCCGCCTTCGGAGTACTTCGCGATGCCGGCCTTCAGCGAGGCGAGCAGGGGGCGGTGACCGGCGAGCACGCCGAACTCGCCGATCTCGCCGGGGCCCGTGAACGCGTCGACCGTCTTGCGCAGGACGAGCTGGGTGGGGGTGACGATTTCAATCGTGATCGGCATCTTGACTCCGTCTTGACCTACCGCTCCGGCGTTCCTTTGTTTTCAGTTCTCAGTTCTCAGTTCTCAGTTTCCGGTCCCACGGATCCGCCTCCGCTGTCCGGTCTTCGCAGCGGACCGGGTCGGGACGGAAAACTGAAAGCCGAGAACTGAAAACTCATCACGCCTCGCTGGCCATCTTCTTGGCCTTGTCGAGGGCCTCGGAGATGGCGCCGACCATGTGGAACGCCTGCTCCGGGATGTCGTCGAGCTCGCCGTCGAGGATGCGCTTGAAGGAGGAGATGGTGTCGGAGACGGGGACGAACTTGCCGGCGAGGCCGGTGAACTGCTCGGCGACGTGGAACGGCTGGGAGAGGAAGCGCTGGATCTTGCGCGCGCGGGACACGGTCAGCTTGTCGTCTTCGGACAGCTCGTCCATGCCCAGGATGGCGATGATGTCCTGGAGGTCCTTGTAGCGCTGGAGCACGACCTGCGTGCGGCGGGCGACGTCGTAGTGTTCCTGGCCGATGACGCGCGGGTCGAGCAGGGCGGAGGTGGAGTCGAGCGGGTCGACGGCGGGGTAGATGCCCATTTCGGAGATGCGGCGGGAGAGGACGGTGGTGGCGTCGAGGTGCGAGAAGGTCGTCGCCGGGGCGGGGTCGGTGAGGTCGTCGGCGGGGACGTAGATCGCCTGGACGGAGGTGATCGAGCCCTTCTTGGTCGAGGTGATGCGTTCCTGCAGCTCGCCCATCTCGGTGGCGAGGTTGGGCTGGTAGCCGACGGCGGAGGGCATGCGGCCCAGGAGGGCGGAGACCTCGGAGCCGGCCTGGGTGAAGCGGAAGATGTTGTCGATGAACAGCAGCACGTCCTGGCCCAGATCGTCGCGGAAGTACTCGGCGACGGTGAGCGCGGAGAGGGCGACGCGGAGGCGCGCGCCCGGGGGTTCGTTCATCTGCCCGTAGACCAGGGCGGTCTTGTCGATGACGTGCTCGCCGCTCTGGAGCTTGGACTCCTGCATCTCGAGGTACAGGTCGTTGCCCTCGCGCGTGCGCTCGCCGACGCCGCCGAACACGGAGAGGCCGCCGTGCTGCTTGGCGACGTTGTTGATGAGCTCCATGATGAGGACGGTCTTGCCGACGCCGGCGCCGCCGAACAGGCCGATCTTGCCGCCGCGGCGGTAGGGGGCGAGCAGGTCGACGACCTTGATCCCCGTCTCGAACATCTCGACCTTGGTGTCCTGGTCGGTGAACGT
>JACRCX010000070.1 GCA_016218815.1 Deltaproteobacteria bacterium | reverse complement strand
TGGGTGCTCAACGCCCGAAGGCATCGGAGCGGGGATCAGGGCCGTCTGCTGGTCGGACAGCTTCAACGTGCCCTGGTGCTCAACGCCCGAAGGCATCGGAGCGGGGATCAGAGGATCGTCGATGCCGACACCGGCTTTATCGGCTTTCCGTGCTCAACGCCCGAAGGCATCGGAGCGGGGATCAGGGTTGGGGGCACGGCCACCTGTCCAACGTCGATTCGTCGTGCTCAACGCCCGAAGGCATCGGAGCGGGGATCAGCGAGCAACACGGGGTCGTCGGGTGCCTCGGTTCCTGTGCTCAACGCCCGAAGGCATCGGAGCGGGGATCAGGACCAACCACGCTCCTGGACGAACCTCTACTCCGATGTGCTCAACGCCCGAAGGCATCGGAGCGGGGATCAGCCGTGGAAATCGTTGCGGATCGTGATTTTCTTACCGTGCTCAACGCCCGAAGGCATCGGAGCGGGGATCAGCCCTCCTCCGCATCACCTCGAACCTTATTCCGTTTTCAACGAGCGACGCAAGCACCCGCTTCGTCAAGCGACGCCTGCACCCACGGCTGACACGGACCACCCACAGGTTCGCGGAATCGCCCCGGATTCGGAGATCATGTACCTCCTTCGGGCGAAGCCGCGGATTTTCCAAGCGGGGCCGCGGCGTTCCGGGCGCATGGACCGTCCGGTGCGCCGCCGGCGGGGGGTGCGTGATCGACCGGCGGCCAGATGGTGAACGCCTCCTCCTCGCCGGACCAGTCCTCGTCGCGGTTGCGCGTGACGACCCGGGCGGCGCACGAGGGGCAGAGGTCCACGACCAGCAGGCCGTCGGCCGGATCCAGCACCCTCGACAGTTCCCACCGGAGTCGTTCGAGCTCGCGGTCGTCGAGGCGGCACCGGAACACCGAGTACTGCACGCGCCGGCCGGCCCCCTTGATCAGCTTGGATGCGCGCCGATAGCGACCGGGATCCCGGATGTCGTAGCACACCAACCGCCATCGTTTGTCGTGCGACATCAGCGCAACCGAAACCTCGCGAAGAGGTTCCCCTCTCCCATCCACTCCTTCTCCAGCAGCCGGCATTCCAACTCGGCCATCCGTGCCCAGCTGAGGGAGTAGTTGACGGCCGGATGCCGCCAGACATCCGCCCGACGGCGTTCCAACACCTCGATGGCCTTCCGGCGGCCGGATTCGGAGAGCAGCACTTGGCCGGGCACCGAGTCGAAATCCGCATCCGGATCGAAGGTCCGCCGATTCAACGCCGCCACCACGGCCATGTCCACCAGCGGCACCCGGAAGAGTTCCATCAGGTCCAGCACGAGCGTGTGCGCGGCCGACCGGGGCCGATGGTAGAACCCGACGCCGGGATGCAGCCCGACCGCCAGCACCGCCGCCAGGACCTCCCGATACAGCATGCCGTAGCCGTAGCCCAGCAGCGCGTTCACCTGGTCTTTGGGCGGTCGGCGCGAGCGGCCGCACATGCGGAGCCGCGGGTCGAGGCCGGCGATCAGCAGATCAGGCCATGACTCGAAGTAGGCCGCAGCGGCGTTGCCCTCAACCCCGAGCAGTTCGTCCGGGGCCGTGACGCGCGAGATCCGCCGCAGCATCGCTCGCATGCTCTCCAGGCGTCCCGCCAACTCCGGCGAGCGGGGGCTGTCGCGGGTCGCTCGCAGCAGGAACCGGAGCTGCGACTCCACCTTCGCGGCCACCAGACGACGCGCCAGGGCGAGCCGCATCTCGGCGTCCGAAAGTGCCCGGAACTGCCGCAGGTGCCGCTGCGCCGCCGCGGCAGGAGGCGCCAGGGTCCCCAGAACTCGACCCGAGCCAGTCACCCAACTCACGCCAACATCGTTGTCGGCGCACAACCGCAGTGCCTGGGTGCTGATCTGCGCGAACCCGTGCAACACAACCTGTCCGACCTCGGTGATCGGGAAGCGATCCTCGCGGCCGCCTTCGCGCGACCGGAGCACGAGTTCCGCGCTCGCCCTGCCGACCTTCGCCCCGGACTCGGTCACATGCAGGGTCTTTCGATCCTGGTGAGGCGGAAACAGCCGGATGGGCCGGAAGGACGGATCGCGGGCGGCCCGCGACTCTTCCGGAAGGCAGACCGGGGCGAGTGCGCATCGCACGCACAGCTTCTCGTTGTCGGGAACCGGCGGCCGTTCGACCGTCGAGCGCAGTTCCCGGGCGCGGGCGAGCGTGGCCCGCACCTCGGTTCGCAAAGCGTCGTCCACGGCCACCGGGACGGTGACCCCATCGGCATGGTAGCGGACTCGGGCCTCGGCAACCGGATCGGCCGTGGCCTCCTCGATGAGCATGGCGTACGCGGCAACCTGGATGCGATCGGTCCGCCAGGCTTCACGGGCGCCGGCACGCCCCGCGGAGCGCCCCCGCTTGTGCTCCCACGGGACGAGCCGTCCGTCTCGGCGCTTGAGAACGTCGACCACGCCCCGCAGGCCGAGTGTTTCGCTTTCGAGCGTCCGCCGGTCCCAGGAACCCTCATCGTCCGCCGGGCGCGGCAACTCCTCATGGACGCGCCGGCCGGCATACACGGCAGCATCGGCGATCCGGATGCGCTCGACCTCCTCCAGGAAGAAGAGCCGCTCGCAGTACGCCAGCGCGTGCAGCGCCATGACGTTGACGAGCGAGTCGTCCATCACCGTTCCCCCGCTCCTATGCCCCGCTCGCCTCGGCAGCGAGCGGGATCAGCGGCAACCGGGCCCGGCCCGGAGCCGAATCGATCTGCTCCAGGCGCCCGGTGGCGTACCGGGTTCCCGCCGCCCCGACGTGATCCACCCAGACCGGCATCGTCACCGTTCCGGTTGGATCGGTGACGAACGTCCGGCAAGGCCCGGGCGGCGCGCCGCCGTCCAGCAGCCGGGCGTCGTTGATGAGGTGCGTCGATTCGCCGAGCGACCAGCCTCCGAATCGGCTCACGGCACCCGGATCCCGCATGGCCCGGCGCACCCGCGCCTCCAGGCCGGCCGCGGGATCCGGCTCGTCGGCGCTGTCGCACCAGACCACAAGCTTCGCCCCGACCACGAGCTGCTGGTAGTCCGGGCCGGCGTTCGGCCCCCGCCCTTGTCCGACCTCCAGCTTCTTGATCTGCCAGAACGTCCGCAGTACGACGGAGACCTGCGGCTCGTTCAGCAACCCCGCGGTCACCCGGCAGCCGCGGTGCCGTTGGGGATCGGTCTCGCCGACCAGCGAGAGGAGCGCCCCATAGCAGGTCGCCGGAGGCGGGAGCACCGAGGTCTCCACGAACTCACGCGCGTGTCCCTTGCGCCAGCAGGCGAAGGGCACGGTCAGTTCGAGCGCGATCATGCGCCCCTCCTCACAGCCGTTTGCAGGCGGTTTCGCAAGCGGCCTTCACACCCAACTCCAGCGCCGCGCCCTTGAGGGCCTCCCGGTCGGCATCCGAGAGCAGGCCGACCACGGCGCCTCCGAGCACCAGCTCGGCGGGCTTCACGTCGCCGGCTCGGACCTTCCGGAGGAGGTCCGGCATCGTCGGCTTCTCGGCGGCATCCGGCACGAACGAGTACAGGATGCGCGGTGCCGCCTCCTGCGCCAGGCGGAACACCACCGACTCGGGGCTGAAGTCGAAGAGGAACCGCCCGTGGTTGCCGGCCACCTCGCCCAGGCCGCACAGCCCCCGGATGGCCACCGCCGCCCGTTCGCGCTTGTCCAGGGTATCCGGGGTCAGGGCGAAGCCGTACTGGTAGCGCGTCGCGTGCATTTCGGTTCCGTAGGGAACGGGATTGCTCCCCTTCTTCTGGGCCGAAGGCGTCGCGCCGGGGCTCGCCGCGTTGAACGTCACGTCCCCAGGCCAGGGCGTCAGGCTGATGGCGCGCGTGATCTCCAGGACCGCGCGGCGCACCTTGGTCGCGCCCTTGCCTCCCTCCTCCTTGGCGGCCTCGGCGGCCATGAAGCCGAGAAGGTCGTCATCGATGTACCGGGGCCCTTTGCCCTTGCCTGACCAACCGGTGAAGGAAGGGTCCTTCCAGGTGTTCGTTCGCTCGCCCTCGTCGAACTGCCGATTGCACTCTTCGGTCTCTGCGAGCCGCCGTCGCAGCGCGAAGCGGATCGCCTCGGCCGACACCGTGCTGTGCACCCTCCCGTCCCAGACGATCTTCTGGAGGGTGGTCACGTTCCCTTCGGTCTCGCCGCGGTTGTTGGCCGCGGTGCCATGAGCCGTCACGATGGCCCCGAACACATGCAACATCATCGCGTCCTCCCTCTGCGGCGGTCTGCGCCGACCGCCGTTCTACTCCGCGCCTTCCGCTTCCGCCTCGGTGTCGCGCCCCTGGTAGCTCGCCAGCGCGACCAGCGCGAGGTCCCGGGCTGTGCGCCAGTTGTCACCGTTCAGCAGCGGCAGGACGATCCGCCACCCCTCCTGGAGCGCGCTGTTGGAGCCGGCCCGACTCCAGAGATCGGCGAGCGCGGCCCGCACCTGCTCCTGTGTCTTGGCTCCCGCGAACGCCAGCCGCCACTTGTCCCGCTCCCGCTGGAAGCGGTTCTTCATCGCGCCGGGAGCGTCCTTGCTCTCGGAAGCGATCGCCCCGAACCGCTGCCGCAGCGCCACATGCACGCTTGCGACCAGCGCCTCCTCCGGTCCGTCGAGATGCTCCACCATCGCCACCAGTCCTTTCTTGTCGGTTGCGTACAATGCCCCTTGGTCCCGGCCGTCCCGATGGATCCAGCGAGGCTTCTTCTCCGCGGTTCGAGCGTCGGCAAACCCGAAATGCCAGGGTCGCCCACGCGCCAGGTTGTCGCTCACGAACGCCCGCAGCGCGCTGGCCACGGCGAAGATGCCGCCTTCCTCCGCGTCGGCTTCGCCGGTTCCGCGCGCCCTCATCGCGTTCGGCAGCTCGCTGACCAGTTTCTCATACTGGTCGAGCACCGCGGGCGGGTAGGAAGTTCCCGAGATCGTCGCCACGCGGCTCTTTTGCTGCTTCGCCCAAACCGTCGTCGCGAAGAGCACACCGTGGGCCGCGGCCACGCCGCGGCGTGACAGAACGTCATCCATCCGGAGGGCCGCGCTCACGGCGAGGACGGCGTCACCCAGGCCGGAGACGTACGACTCCGCCGCGGTGCGCGGACTCAGCCGGGGCCGGATCTCGGCGAATGCGACCAGGTCGGCCGGTTCGGGCACCACCAGCGCGCCTGCACCACCGCGGGTACCTGCGAACGACACGCACCCGATCAGCGCGAACGCTGCCGCCGTCGCCTCCGAGGCCGTGTAGGAGAACTTCGTATCGTTGAACTGGATGTGCCGCTGGGCGGCACCGGGATAGGCCCAGCCGGCGAGGGAGACGCGTCCGCGCGTCAGCGCCTTGGCCACGTCGGCACCAACCCCCTGGTGGGCGAAGCTCAGGTAGCCTTGGGCCTCGAACTGAACCGGCCTCCCGTCGATCTCGGTAGTCACCGGTTTCGGTGCGCCGGCTTTCGGCGTGGTCTTGCCGTGCTGAAGGAACGTGCGCTTGAGTCCCCCCTGCCAGGCCGCCGCGAGGGCATCCGCCGGCGGCCGCTCCGGCTCGTAGGTGCCGGCGAGGTCGATCAGCCCCAGCGGCTTCGTGAGCCGGAAGCACCGCTCGAAAAGGTCCTGGAGAACCTCCTCGGGATCGGCATCTCCCCATTCGATGATCACCCGCGCCGGCTCCACCCGGGCGATCCCGCCAGCCAGCTTGACCTCCCCGGGCCAAGCTGCCTTTCGGTCCGACTCGCGCCGCAGGAAGCGGAGCGCGGCGGCCAGTCCGCCCAGTCCGCCTCGGAGCAGCGGGGTCATTCCCGGGTCACCTAGCCCGATCACGAGCGGATCGGGCCGCCGGGCCGCGGCCTTCACGCCTTTCGCCATTCCGCACCTCGTTCAGCGTCGTACATCACCCGCTCCGCGGGCGGCACAGGATGCAGACGCAGTCTCGGCCAGGACATCCAGGAACGGGACCGCCCGGGTGGCGGGTTCATCGGCAAGGAAACCTCAACGACCCGCAAGGTGCCGGCGCGAACCGCCGGCGCGTCCGTCGGCAGCACAACGGTCAGGCCGGGGGACGGCTCGCGCAGATCTCCGGGCTCGGTGGCGAACACCCCATCGAGCCAGGGGGAGGTCGAGTCGGCGGGCGCGGCCTGGAGTGCGGGCTTCCAGGCTGCCGCCAGATCGGCCTGCGATAGGTCACCGTCGCCCAGCCCGTCCAGCCAAGCCTTCGCCTCAACGACCATCGCATTCGAGTACGGCTGCCCCTTGAACGGCAGAATCAGGAAGGGCGCCGCCGGGCGCTGGTGTTCGGGCGTGCTCCTGCGGTTCAGGCGGCCGAGGCGCTGAATGAGCGCCGGCACTGGCGCAAGATCGGTGACCAGCAGGTCGGCCGACAGGTCGAGGCTCATCTCGGCGACCTGGGTGCTCACCAGCAGCGCCGGCCCGTCGGTGCGAAACGCCTCGATCGCCCGACCGTGCTGCCTCACCCGATCGACGTAGCGGAACCGGCTGTGGTACGCGATCGGGGACCACCCACGTCGCCGCGAGTCGTCGAACACCCGCATGCACCGCCCGACCGTGTTGGTGACCCACAGTACCTTGCCGCCCGCCGCCAGCGCCGTGCCGACCAACTCGAACGGATCGGGCGCCTGACACCGCCTGTACCGCGGTAGCTGCTCCAACTCCGCGGGCCCTTCGACCACCGCCGGATCGACTCCGTGGACCCGCCGGACCGCCTGCTGAATGGCCGCCAATCGGGCAGCCGGCAGGCTGGCCGTCATCAGGAGTACCGGCACGCCCGGAAGGCCGCGGAGAAACCGGAGCAACGTCCCGAACATCCGGTCGTCGTAGGCGTGAACCTCGTCGAACACCACCGCCGCATGGGCCAGCGCCGGCCAGGCGTACAACCCTCGCCGGTGGTTCTGGAGGAGGCCCAGAACCGTGTCGGCCGTACAGGTCACCACGTCGCAGCCCCATGCTCGAAGTGCATCCAGCCGATCCAGGTCGCGACCGATCGCGCCCACCTCGTCCAGGCCGAAGATGTCCACGTCAACCTCGGCCCGGCCGTGCTCCAGGCGCCCGACCACATCGGCATCAAAGACGTAGTCCCGGAATCCCTCGGTGGCGGTTCCGGTCGTGGGGTAGGTGATCCACAAGGGCCTGCCCGGGTGCCGGCATGCGGCCCAGAGAAACGCTGCAACGGTCTTGCCGGTCCCACAGCCTGCTCGCACGATGGTCACCGCCGAACTGCTCGCGGCCACCGCCTTCTGGAACGGACGCGGGCCCACGCCCAGGCCGAGCCGATGCGTCACCACCTTCCCAAGGTCGGCAAATCCCGCACGCGGTTGCAGCGTCTGCTCCACCCACGCGGCACCTTGACCCACCCGCGGCAAAGCGGAACCCGCGACATCCGCCGCGATCAGCAGGGCCTTCGCCACCGCGAGGAGCATGCGATCGGAGGCGTCCAGCGCCTTCTCGGCGTCCAGCGACCACTCTTCGAACAGGTGCACCGGGCTCGACCGCCGGCCGACCGACACGGTCACGTCCGCCAAGTCGTGCGGTACGACGACGCCGAGGTCGGTTCCTAGCGCCAGAGTCCGGACGAAATCGAGATGGGACAGGAGCAGGGTGAGTTCGAACCCGGCACCCGAGTCGCTGGCCGCCACCGCGGCGCTCGGGAAACGACGGTGGTGCCCGGCGGCCGCCATGATCGCCATCAGGTACTGGGTGTCGGTCTCGACGGCGGGTCTCACGACCTCGTGAAGCGGCTGGCCAGGCCATGCAAGCCACGCAGCCAGCGCGTCGTGCCGGACCAGTTGGGGGGCGTCCCGACGGTGCCGGACCATCCCCTGGAAGTGGTCGGACGCCTTGCCGAGGTCGTGCATCAGCGCCGCCAGCCGGACGATCTGCTCCAGCGTCGGCAAGGACGATCCCGGAAGCCCGACCGCCGCCAGGGACTCGGCGCCGCGCACCGCCAGCAGCCGCTCCGCCGCCGCCAGCACCATGGCCGTGTGGCCCCCGAGCGTCTCCGCCGCCCGGGGAGCGTCCGGCGAGTTGGACGATTTCGCCAGCAGTGCGATGTAGGGCAATGCCACCCCCCTACCTGTCCTGCGTTCCCCTCGTGGGCCTGAACACCCCGCACCCCATCGCCCGCTTGCCGCCGATCCCCCCGACCTGGAGGCGCAGCGACTCCTCCGGCTGGAGGCCCTCCACCCGGACCGAGTACCCGATCACCCGCCGGCCGCCGACCTCGATCGACCGCTTGCCGCGAAGAAGCGGGTCGCGCTCGATGCCCAGCTTGCGAAGCTGGCGCTGAGCCTCCGCCCCGAAACGCTTCGCCAGTTCCTTCGTGTCGATCGCGTCGTTCGCCACCGGCAGGTGGGTCAACTTGATCACAACCAAGCGGGCGTCCAGCGAGGGCGCTGGGGTGAGGGGCCAGATCCGCGGCGCACCCAGCACGAGCCGGTGTCCGCCAAGGTCCAGGGTTGTTCCCGCCAATCCGAGCGCCACAGCGATCCGCTCCGCCGGAAGCCGGAGCCGGAGGCTTGCTTCGCGCCCGAACTGGATCGTCTTTCCTCCAACCAGCGCGCCGGGCAGCGGGTGCACGCCCAGCCACCCCACACTGTGCAGGTCCGGCACAACGCGGCAGAGGGCGCCGTAGAGCGCGTAACCGTGATCCGCCGGAGCGTCACGACCGATGATCGGGAAAGCCAGATCCACGATCTGCATGCCGAACACTCCTTCCCGCTGCGACGGCACAAGCAACCTGTGCGCTCGACCCTGCCGCAGAATGGCCCCAGGGTGCAAGGGCCCCATGACAGGAATTGACGTGGGGCGGTTCGCCGGCGTGCCGCTGTTCCCCGAGTCGCGTGCACCTACGGTCGGGACGCGCCACCACGCCCACGCACCTGGGAATCGTACGTGGTCCTCGCCCGGGCGGCGAAGTCGGCGCGCTCGGCCACGTCCGTCGACAGCATCGCGCGACGATCGAGCGCGCAGGCGAGGTGGAGCCAGACCTCGTCCATTCGTTCCCAGTCCGGGCTCTCGGAAGCGATCGCCTGGAGCGAATCGATCGCCTTGGCGGCCGATCCGAGCGCCTTCTCACGGAGCCGAGCCGTTTCACCGCGGAGGCTCGCCCCGCGCTCCGCTTCTCCGGACTCCTCCGCCTCGATCGCGCCCGCCTCCGCCTCCGACGCCTCGGAGGCGATGAGATCCCGCAACTCCTCCTCGAGTTCGGCCTGGCGAAACTGGATGTCGGGTCGGACCGGGTCGTCGGCCGGGGTCGTGTTCAGCAGGCGCCGCGTCAAGTCGATTTCCGTCTCGATCAGCCTCACCGGCCGCCCCGGCGCGACCGGACCGAGGCGAGCGGGGCACACCGAAAGCAGGCTGCCTGGTACGGGCGGCGCTGGCGGCTCAAGGGTTTGGGCGTCGGGATCGGACGGTCCGGCAGTCGGTTCGTCGACGGGCCGCTGCCCACAGGCCGCCGGGAGCGAGCCGATGAGGAGCGCCGCGGTAGAGCACCACCGGAAGGGTCGCCGACCTGCAACTTGACTTGCCACACCGCAACGTTGGCTCCGAACTCGTTCGCGGTCAAGCCGCCCGCCACGGAGGTCGGTGGACCAGCCCCGGCCCGCCGCGAGGTTTGCGCGAGTTGCCATCTCCGGAAACCGTCCACCGTTCTACCCGGCGGCGGAGGAGTCCGGGGCGCGGCGCCCCGGAGGCCCTGAGCGCAGCCGAAGGGGCGGCGCGCCCCGGCATCTGCACCCCGACCCTCCCCACCTCACCAGCCGGCCTCTCCACCTCCCCCCGCCCGGTCCGGAAAACGCCGCGCGGGCCTGCCCTGAACGAACCCGAGGGGAATCCGCCTGCCGGTCGGCACGGCGGACGAGGCCCCCGTTGGGGGGATCCACCGCTTGGCGTTGAGCGCTTGACGGGGCTCTCCGGCGGCACGAGACTACGGGGATGAACGTGCTCGTCCCGCTGTTGGTGGGGGGCGTGCTGCTGGCGGTGGCCAGCCGGTTTTACGGTGGGTTCCTGGCCAAGTGGCTGGGGATCGACGAGAAGCGCAAGACGCCGGCGGTGGCGCAGGAGGACGGTCGGGACTTCGTGCCGACGCGTCCGCACATCCTGTTCGCGCACCACTTCTCGGCGATTGCCGGGGCGGGCCCGATCGTCGGTCCGACGATGGCGTTGTTGTACGGCTACGCGCCGGGGTGGTTCTGGATCATCCTGGGGGGCATCTTCTTCGGGGCGGCGCACGACCTGTCGGCGTTGTTCGTCTCGGTGCGTTCCGGCGGGCGTTCGATGGCGGAGATCGCCCGCACGACGCTGGGGAGCGCCGGCTTCACGCTGTTCATCCTCTTTTCGCTGATGATGATCATCCTGGTCACTTCGGCGTTCCTGGCGCTGACGTCCATTTCGCTGACTTCGATGTGGCCGCTGGCGAAGCTGGGGCTGGACGCCTCGCAGACGGTGCTCAACACGGTCCCCGGTCCGAAGGGGGAGCCGCTGGGGGTCATCGGCGGCATCGCGTCGATGTCCGTGATCATCGTCACGCTGTTCTCCCCGCTGCTCGGGTACCTGGTCTACAAGCGGCGCCTGCCGACGCTCGCGGCGTACGGCATTGCGGCCGCGGTGTGTGCGCTGTCGATCGTCGCGGGGTTCCACTGGCCGGTCCGGTTCTCGGAGCTGAGCTTCGGCCTGCCCTGGCCGCTGGACGGCTGGGAGGTTTCGCTGCTGGGGACGCAGGTCTGGATGCTCATCCTTTCCGTGTACGTCCTGTTCGCGGCGGGGGTGCCCGTCTGGCTGATCCTGCAGCCGCGGGACTTCATCAACGTGCAGATCCTGTACGTCGGCATCGTGCTGCTGGTGGTCGGGCTGGTTTCGGCGGGTCTGCAGGGGGCGCAGCTCGGGGCGCCCGCGGCGAACCTGGCCGAGGGCACGGCGAAGCTCGGGCTGATCTGGCCGATGTTGTTCATCACCATCGCCTGCGGCGCGATCTCGGGTTTCCACAGCATGGTCGCCTCGGGCACTTCGGCCAAACAGGTGTCCTCGGAGCGCTACGTCAAGCGCATCGGCTACGACGCGATGCTGCTCGAGTCGCTCCTGGCGCTGTGCGTGCTCGTCGTGGTGGGCTCGATGCTGGCGTTCGGCGACTACAAGTCGATCCTCTTCCCGACCGGCGCCGCCGCGAAGTCGAACCCGGCGCTCGCGTTCTCGCTCGCCGTCGGCCACCTCCTGAACATGGGCCTGGGCATCCCGACCGCGTTCGGCACGGTGTTCGGCATCCTGCTCATCGAGGGTTTCGTGATCACGACGCTGGACGCGGCGGTGCGGCTCAACCGGTACCTCTTCGAGGAGCTGTGGGAGATCATCCTGGGGAAGGGCCGCGTGCCGGCGGTGATGCGGCACCCGTGGTTCAACTCGGGGCTCTCGGTCGCGCTCATGCTGTTCCTGGCGTGGACCAACGCGTTCCTGGCGCTGTGGCCGATCTTCGCCGCGGCGAACCAGCTTCTGGCGGCGCTGTCGTTGATCGCGGTTTCGGCGTGGCTGGTGACCAAGGGAGGCAAGCGCCGGCCGCTGGTCACGCTGGTGCCGGCGGTGGCGATGCTGGTGACGACGGGGGTGTCGCTGGTCATCCTGCTGGAGCGGTACGTGCGGGACGCGCAGTGGTCGCTGGTCGTCGCGGACATCGCCCTCCTCGCCCTGTCGCTCGGCGTGGCCATCCTGGCCATCTTCCTGCGCCGCAAGCCGGCGCCGGTCGCCGCCGCGGCCGCCCCCTCGCGCGGCGGCGAGGCGTGATACCCTCGGCGGGATGACGCGCTTCGCAGGCCGGGTGCTGCTGGCCGCGGCCCTGTGGGCCGGCGCGGCGAGCTGTGCGAGGAAGGGACAACGCGACATGCCCGACCCGCTGCCGGCCGGAATCGCCGGCTGGATAGCCGACGGCCCGACGCGATCCTTCGACCGGCAGACCGTCTTTTCCTATCTCGACGGTGGCGCCGAGGTCTACCTCGCCTACGGCATGACGAGTCTCGCGACGCGGCGCTACGTGCGCGCCGGGGAGACCGACCTGGTCGCCGACCTGTTCCAGATGGCGACGGCGGCGGGGGCTTTCGGCATCTACACCTTCGAGCTGGAGGGACCGACGATCGACCTCGGCCAGGATGCGGAGCTGGCGGCGGGGATGCTCCGCTTCCGCCAGGGGCGCTGCTTCGGCACGGTGCGGGCCGAGCGGGAGTCGCCCGGCGCCGACGGCGCGATCCTCGAGCTGGGACGCGCCATGGCGGCCGGCTGCGGCGCGGACGCGCCGGCTCCCGGGCTGCCCGCGCGACTCCCCCCGGACAGCCTCCGCCCGCTCTCCATCCGCTATCTGCTCGGCCCCGAGCTGCTGGCGTGGCAGGAGCGATCGATGGAAGGGAACCCGCTGGGCCTGGATGCGGGGGCCGAGTCGGTGCTCGCCCGCTACGGACCGCTGGGCGAGAAGACGCAGCTCCTCGTGGCGCGCTGCCGCGACGCGGCCGCGGCGGAGGCGGGGGTGGCGCGCGTGCGGGCGGCGCTGTGGCCGCAGGGCGACGGCGATGGCTTCGCGAGCGACGGGGAGGGGACGTGGGGCGGGGCACGAGCGGCGGGTCCTTTCGCGATGCTCGTGCGGGGGGCGCCCGCACGGGAGCGCGCCGCGGCGTTGCTGGAGACGACGGCGAGGCGACTGGAGGTTGCGCGATGAGCGACCGCAGGGATGAGGGGCTCTCGCGACGCGCGTTCGTGCGGGGCGTGGCGGTGACGGCGCTCGGGACGGCGGCGGGGCTGGCCGGGCCCGGTTGCCGCCGCGCGCGGGCAGGGAAGGCGGGTACGGACGGCGCCGCCGCGGAGGGAGCGGCGGGTACGGCCGGCCGGGAAGCAGCCACGGCGGGCGCTTCCGGTGCGGAGAGCCCGGACGGGGGAACGCACGTCGCCGGCCCGGCGGCCGACGAGGCGGGAGCGCCGCCTGCGGGTCCCCGTGCGCGCGTCGTGCTGGTGCGGGACGAGGCGGCGGTGGACGAGGCCGGGCGAATCGACGCTGAGGTCGTCGGTCGGATGGTGGACGACGCGGTGTGCGGCGTGGTCGAGGTGGACGACCCGGTCGAGGCGTGGCGGACGCTGGTCGCGCCGGGCGACGTGGTCGGGATCAAGACGAACGTGTGGGACTCGCTGCCCACTCCCGCAGCGGTGGAGTCGCGGCTGCGGGAGCGGATCCTCGGGGCCGGGGTACCGGAGTCGTCCCTGTTCCTGGACGATCGCGGGGCGCTCGAGACGATGTCGGCGTGCACGGCGCTGGTCAATGCGCGCCCGGCGCGCTCGCACCACTGGGCCGGGATGGGCGGCTGCATCAAGAACTACGTCCCGTTCGTCGAGGAGCCGTCGGCCTTCCATCCCGACTCCTGCGCGGATCTGGGCGCGATCTGGACGCTGCCGATCGTGCGGGACAAGACGAGGCTCAACCTGCTGGTGGTGCTGACGCCGCTGTTCTACGGCCGGGGGCCGCACCACTTCGACCGGCGCTTCGTCTGGGCCTACAAGGGGATCCTGGCGTCGCGCGACCCCGTCGCGGTCGACGCCGTCGGCGCCGAGCTGCTGCGGCGCAAGCGGATGGCGTACTTCGGCGAGGACCGCCCGATGGTCTCGACGAAGCACATCGGCTTCGCCGAGACCCGCCACGGACTCGGCGTCGCCGACCTGGCGCGCATCGACCTGGTCCGGTCGGGATGGACGCAAGAGCCGCTGGTCTGACCCGTTCCCTCCGGAATGAACGCCGCCCGACCGCCCCGCAACTTCTAGGGACGGCGCACGGGCGCGGGGTGGAGTGGGTGGCGCGTATGAAATCTTCCAGGCTCCTGGTCGTCGTCGCCGTTCTCGCCGCCGCACCGGCGACGGCCGGCGCCGCCGACTGGCGACTCGGGATGGAGGCCCTGACGGACCTGCCGTTGCAGGCGGGAGGGCGGTGGTGGGTCGAGGCGCCGTACGGTTTCCATCTGGACACGTCGCTGGGCTCCCTGCCGGCGGGCTACGTGGATCTGATCAACTCCGCGGTCGTCGGGCTGGGCGGCTATGGCGAGGACACGGCGACGCTGATCGCCTCGGTGGTGTCGTCCTCGCTGGTCTGGCGCGTCCACGTCGGCTGGCGGCCGTCCGCGGAGTGGGGTTTCTACTTCTCCGGGGGCTACGGCATGGTGGCGATGGACGGCGAGGTCGGGGCGGGGAAGCTGATCCTGGCGGTCCTGGGGCAGAAGATCGCCGAGGGGGTGCCGGACGCCAACGGGTCGTACGGGGTCTCGTCGACGGTGCACATGATCGACGCGGAGATCGGCTACATGTGGTCGATGATCGACGACCACCTGACGGTGCGCCTGGCGCTGGGCTTCGCGGGGACGGTGGCGTCGGAGACGACGATCGAGCCGCGGTTCAAGCCGGAGTATCCGAGCGCGGTAGCGGAGGCGACGCGCCGCAGCGCGGAGTACCTGGACGGCATCTACACGAAGTACCTGTTCCTGCCGGTGATCTCGGTGGGGGTGGGGTATCGCTACTTCTAGGGCGAGCGGTCGGGCGGGGGCGAGCGGGCGAGCGGTCGCGGGGCGGACAAGAGGGGATTGAGCGGTCGGGGGCTGGCAGGACCGGTCACTCGAGGTGCGCGAGGATCTCCTCGGCGGTCTTGTACTGGTCGCACAGGGCGCGGAACTCGTCGCGGTTGAGGATGCGGTCCACGTACAGTTCGGCCATCACGGGGTAGGCGACGGTGAACTCGGTGGACTCGTAGTTCATGGTCACCAACGAAGGGTCGACTGCGGCGCCCTGGTCGTCCGTAACCGACTCCAGGACGGGCGCTTTCGCGAAGTAGGCCTGCAGCGGCCGCGTGGTGACGCCGAGCACGACCCAGACTTTGGTCTTCCGGCGCTCGACGTCGTAGAAGACCGGGACCATCATGCGCACGTCGCGACCCACGTCGGGGTCCGCGGCAGGATCCCAGGCGCGGTAGACGGCCAAACTCTTGGGCAGGCCCCAGCCCAGGTCCTGCTGCTCCTCGGGCGCGGCGCCGAGTTCCAGCATCGTGTTCGCGTAGGCGCCGTAGAAGAGCGATTCGAGCAGCGCCAGCTCCTTGTCGAGCGCGAGGTTGACGGGCCCGGAGGCGGTCATCCTGCCCATCGCGGCCAGGCCCTCGGCGCCGAACGCGCCCAGGAGCACGCCCCGCACGAAGCGGTAAGCCAGCGCGCGGCGCAGGTAGAACGTCGCCAGCGGCTCCTGCGACAGGCGTGGCGAGAGGTGGAGCACGATGCCGGGCGGCGGCGCCGCGGCGCCGGCGGAGGGGATTTCGAGCTGCTTGATGTGGGTCTCGCGCGTCAGGGCGAGCAGGGCCTTGAACAGCTTGACCAGCTCCTTCTTGTACGAGTCGGCGAGCTGGAGGTGCGCGGCCTCGGACATGCGCTCCGGGACGACCAGGGGCTCCAGGGCCCAGGTCTGGTAGTCAAACCAGCCGGAATCCGCGCGGGGCTCGAGGCTGAGCTGTCCCGACTGGATGCGGCGCACCATCTCGTCGGCCAGGTCGAACCCGTCGGGGATGGGCGCGTCGCCATAGAGGGCCTTGATGAGGTCCGTTTCGTAGGCGCGCGACGGAGGGAAGAGCGCGAGGCCCTCGCCGGCCGGCCCGCCGGCCGCGGCGGCGGCCAGGTCGCCGCGTGCCAGGGCGTTGGTCAGCTTGCTCGGGAGGTCCAGCTCGGCCTGGTAGCGCGCGAGCAGATCGGCGTTCTGCCCCAGCGCCTGCGCCAGCGCCGACGCCTCGGCGGGCTCGAGCGTGCTCTGGAGCAGGCGGTCGCGCTGGAAGATCGCCGACAGCTCGCGGCTCCAGGTGTAGAAGCCCAAGGGCTTGGATTGGATTTCGGAGGCGAGGAACTGCAACCTCAGCGTCTGCGCGGCTTCCGTCGCGGCGGGCGGGACGTCGACGGCGTGTCCGCCCAGCTCGGTCGCGGCGCGCAGGAGGGCGAGCGCGGCGGTCTGCCCGGCGCCGGAGGCCGAGGCCTGCAACGCCTTGGCGAGGTCGGCGAGGAACTGCCGTCGCGAGACGAAGGTGCCGGCGCCCTGGTCGACGGCCAGCTCGACGGCGGCGTAGAGGCCGTCGTCGAACTGCTTGGCCTTGAACGCGAGGGCGGAGGCGGATCGGAAGTTTTCCGACGTACCGGCCGCGGCCAGCGTGGGTTCGAGCGGCACGGCGACGGGACCCTCCTGGTCGCCGTAGGAGACGTCCTCGGGCAGCGACAGGCTGAGCACCTGCTGCGAGGTGTCCAGCGTGACCTGGTACGGGGCCTCGCGGCCCTCGCTCCACGCGGACAGGGTCACGACCATCTTCCCCGCGCGATCCTCGGGGGTGGCCGGCGTTTTCCCCGACGCCGCGTCCGCGACGACCTGGAGGAAGTCGTCCGGGTAGGCGCGAGCGACGGGGTCGGCGAGGACGACGGGCGGCTCGACGGCGCTCGGGCCGGAGTTCCCGTCCGCGCCGGTCTTCCCGCCCTTGCGACAGGCGCCGGTGGCGAGGGCGAGGGCGGCGACGGCGAGGACGATGCGCGTCGTGCGCCGCTTCAAGATCGGCGTCCCGTGCGATATTCCTTCAATCATGGATCCCCTCTTCCCCCGCAATCCGACACAACCCTTGCCGATCGATACGGGGCCGTCAAACCACGGCCCGGTACCCGCCGGCTACCACCACGCCGGAGTCCGGCGATCTTCGCCGCCGGCGAACGTGGTGTCGATACGTCCCGCTGCGACGTCGTCGGCGTACGTGACGCCGGTTTCCGTGGTCTCGCCCGTGGCGGCGTCGAAGCGCTCGAGGCGGCGGTCCACCCACCCGGACGCCGCGCGGCCATCGTGCGCGAGGCGCAAGTGCGTCGCCGTGGCCGGGAGCACCGTGGTGCGGGCCGGAGCCGTGAGCTGCACGCTGCCGCCGGCCAGTGCGTCCGCGTCCGCTCCGGGGTCCCACGTCACACCCCCGGACCCGGACACCGACCCGAGAAACAAGAAAGCGCCCGCGCCCTCGGCCGCGTACCAGATGTCGACGTCGGTGATCGGGCGCCCCACGCGCTCCCAGGTCGTCCCGTCGCGGGTGCGCATGAGCGACGCCTGGCGGCGATCGCGAAACACCTCGAAGACCGAGCCGTCCTGCGCGATCCACATGCCCGGCGTCGAGTCCCGGGGATCGGACCAGGCCTCGAGGCCGGCGGGCGGGCGGAACGTGAAGCGACGGGCCGTACGTCCGACGACGTCGACCGTCGAGTAGGCCGACACGGTGCCCGTGGTCCAGTCGCGCTCCTCGATCAGGGCCCAGCGCTCGCCGTCACCACGTTCGAGCGGAAGGTACTCGACGTCGCCGGGAGGCCAGGTGACGGGGATCGTCCAGGCGTCGTCGAAGATCTCGACCCGCAGCTCGCGTCCGCCACGAAGGCCATAGGCGAGAGTCTCGGCCAGGGCGAGCCGGCTGCCGGCGCCGCCGTCGGCGTAGCCAGTCGGCCGGAAGGTGCCGGCGACGGAGTCGAACCACTCGTACTCCTCGGTCGACGACGCGTCGGCGCGCCAGACGAGCGTCCCGCCTGCCCGGGCCGGGCGGCCGCGGACGAGGTAGGGCTCGCGAACGGTGGTGACTCCGTCGGGCGACGCGGCGACGACGAGCGAACCTTCTCCGAAGCGGAAGCTGAAGACGAAGCGGCCGTCGGTGTTGCCTCGCACGCTCGCCTCGTTGCCCCAGGCTTCGTACGGGAGCGTTTCGTGGGTCCGCCACGCGATGCCGCCGGTCCGGCAGGCGACGACGAGGTCGACGGCCGCTTCGCCGGGCGAGGTCGCCGCCGTCCAGAAGAGTGCGGCGACCCACGGTCCGGCGGCGGTGACGGCTTGTCCGCCGTAGCCCGCGAGCGGCCGGTCGACGCGGACTTCCTCGTGCGCGCTCCCGTCGAGCGCGACAAGGTGGAGCGACCCGTCGACGATCGCGGCCAGCTCGGCCGGCGTTGACGGCGGCGGGCACTCCCACGGCGCGGGCGGAGGCTCCCGATCGGAGTACTCGCGGTAGGAGGACCAGCACGCGAGGGAGGAGGCGGAGAGGAAGGCGAGGAGGAGGGGTGCGTTTCGCATGGTGGCGCGCGTCCTGTGACGGGGACGGTAGCAGGAACGCGACGTTGTTGGATATTGGTTCCTGGTGGGAGAATCGGGTCGAGTTCCTGGTCCGGGGGTGCCGGGAGCGATGTGCCTGTCGTACCTGGAGGTCGACGGCACGGTGGTCGAGGATCGCTGGTGCTACACGTTGCCGCCCTGTCCGGAGGACGGCGACTGTCCGGCGGGGTGGCACTGCATCCAGCGCAACTCCCCGCCGCTGATCGGCCATTGCAGCGACGGTTCGGCCGGCAGCCTGTGCCACGACAACGGCGACTGCGAGTCGGGGTTGATCTGCTCGACGCTCGGGACCGCGATCGGCACCTGCGCGTAGAGAGGGGGCTGGTAGAGGCTCTCGTTCAATGGCGCGATGGCCCGCTTCGGTCCTCGACGACGAGCCAAACGGTGAACTCCGAGGGGCCGGAGGCGGGCGGAAACCTGCAATCGTCCGTGAGCGCCTTCGCGCAACGGCGGACGACGTCCTGCCACGCGGCGCCGACCAGGTCACTCCAGCGCAATTCCGCAACCGTCCCTTCGGCGGACAGGCCAACCCGGAATCCCACCGAATTCGTCGGGGCTTCCGCGCCCGCCCGGACGGTCCAGGCGGAAACGCCCGAATTGGCGAAGCCGGAACGCAGGGCGTCGAGGATCTCCTCCCATGACCTCGGCCCAACCAGATCGTCGGTCAGCAGCCAGCCGGTCAAACGGGGTGAAGGCTGGACGGGCATGTCGGCGCGGTCGCCCGCCGACACAATGTAGTGGCGTGGACAGACGAAAAAGGCGGCGCAGATTCCGCCCAAGCCGACCGCGGTGGTGCCCAACGCCATGCGGAGCAGGGCACGGCGCCGCTCGCGCGTGGTGATCGCCTCTTGGACCATGCGTCGGAGGTCCTCGGCGGGAACGGCACCGAGGACCGCCGCCTCGGTCGCGGTGAGGTCGATCGATGCGGCCTTGGCGACGTCGACTCGCGCCGCGCCCTGGGCCGCGGTCAACGCCACGCGGAACGCGGCATCCTCCGCCGCCTTCTCCAGCACGCGCTCCACGCCCGCCGAAACCGTTCGCACCGATGAACTCCCCTTCGTCCGTTGCCTATCAGGAACACGGCCGATGGGCAAACCGCGGCACCAGGTGCGACTACGGTCCGCTCGTGGCCCCGTCCGGTCCGCTTCCTCTCCCGAGGCCGATGTCGTTGCCGGCGACGCGAGCCGCCGTGCGAGTTGCCGCGCGACGTTGCTCCGGTTTGACCGTGCGATCCGGACACCTTAAGCTGCAGCCGTGAGAAACGTGTACCTGGACACGAACGTACCGAGCTTCCTGACCACGACGCGTCAGGATCCGGCGTCGGTGTTCCGGCGCGAGTTGACCCAGAAGTTCTGGCGTGGGCACGGTGCGAAGTACCGGCTGTTCGTCTCGGAACTCGTGCTGGCCGAGTTGACCGCGGATGCCTGGCCTGGACGAGACGAGGCTCTGGCGGCCGTCGACGCTCTGCTCCGGCTTCCGGTGACACCCGAGGTCAGGCGCGCGACGGAGGCGTACATCCGCGCGCGGGTGATGCCGGACGATGCCCGAGGCGATGCGGCGCACTACGCGTGCGCCTCGGTTCACGGCATGGAGATCGTGCTGACGTGGAACATCCGCCACCTGGCAAACCCGGGGAAGACCGAGCGTCTGGCGGCCTTGAACCGGCGACTCGGGCTGAGCACGCCTGTCGTTTACACCCCCGAGGCGTTGCTCGAGGAGGATTTCGATGACGGATGAACTCGACCTGGTCGAGCAGATCCGCGCGATCCGCCGCCGGCTCTGGCAGGAGCACGGCCCTGATGCCGAGCGGTTCTTCGAGTGGATCCGTGCGCGGGAAGCGAAGCATCCGGAGAAGCTCGCGACGCCGCCCCGCGACCTCACGGACGAGGAGATCGATGAAATCGTGCGGATGACCGGCGGTTAGGAGGAGTCGGGCTGGCGCCCTCTCCACCTCTCCGTTGCCGGCTTCGACCCGCCGTGCTCGGCCGCGCCGTGCTCGTCCATGTCCATCGCTGGTTCCCATTACCTTTCCATCGCTCGCCCCCTCCCCTCCTTGACTCCCGCCGATCGCGCGACTAAGCCCGGCCGTCAGTACGAAGGGATCGGCGTCCGGCCGAGGTCCACGGCGACTTCGCGGGGGAGGGAGGCAAGCATGCGGCAGGCGTGTCGGAGTCGGGTTCGGGCGATCACTACGGCGGCGGTTCTCCTGTTCGCGGCATCCGCGTGCGACGACGGCGGCACCACGGACCCCTGCGCCGAACAGGATTGTTCCGGAAACGGGACCTGCACCACCGTGGCCGGCGAGGCTTCCTGCGAGTGCGACACCGGATACGGCGGCGACGCGTGCGCCGACTGCGCGGCGGGCTACCAGGACCACGACGACGACGGCACCTGCACGCCGGACTGCGCGTCGACGCGGGTCTGCCCGTCGGAGCACATGTCCTGCGACGACTCGTCCGGCACGGCGGAGTGCGTCTGCGACGACGGCTTCCAGGACAACGACGACGACGGCACCTGCACGGAGAATTGCGCGACGGCGGCGCTGGGATGCGGCGGTCACGGGACGTGCGACGACTCGACCGGCTCGGCCGGCTGCGTCTGCGACGCCGGCTACCAGGACAACGACGGCGACGACGTCTGCCTGCCGGACTGCGCGACGGCCGGGCTGGACTGCCACGAGCACGGGACGTGCGACGATGCGGGGGGAGTGCCGCACTGCGTCTGCGAGGACGGCTACGACCGCTCGGACTGCGGCGTGTGCGAGAGCGCCTACTACCAGGACAACGACGGCGACGGGGTCTGCACGCCGACCTGCTACTTCTCGGCGGGCACGTTCTCCTGCGGCGAGAACGAGGTCTGCAGCCACGCCTCGGGCTCGCTGGAGTGCGTCTGCGCCCGCGGGTACCAGGACAACGACGCCGACGGCACCTGCGCCGCGAGCTGCTCGACGGCGACGGCCGACGAGACCGCGCCGCTGGTCTGCGCCGACCCGAACGGGGTGTGCGACGACTCGAGCGGCACGGCGGCCTGCCGCTGCCGCTTCGGCTTCGCCGACGACCCCGCGAGCGCGGGCACGGACTGCCTCGCGTGCGCGGCGGGATACCAGGACAACGACGCCGACGGGACTTGCCTGCCCGACTGCGCGACATCCGGGCTGCCGTGCGCGCTGGCGTGCGACGACACCGGCGGGGCGGCGCGCTGCGTCTGCGCGGCGGGCGAGCAGGACAACGACAACGACGGGACCTGTTCGCCCGATTGCGCCACGGCGGCGCTGGTCTGCGACCCGGCCGAGCACCGGGTGTGCCGCGACGAATCCGGGACCGCGGAGTGCGCCTGCGACGGCGTCACCTACGACGACGGCATGGGGATGTGCCGCACGATCGGCGGGGTAGACGGCGATTCGTGCGCGACCGAGATCGACCTGGACCTCACGGTCCCGCTGTTCTACGCCGACATGTACGGAGCGCGGACCGGGCACTCGTTCGGCTGCGACGAGATGGGCTTCGCGTACCTGGACATGGTGTACCGCGTGCACCTCGGGGCCGGCGAGACGCGGCGGCTGCGGTTCACGGTGGAGCGGGTGGACACGACAGGCGCGTCGTTCACGCCGGCTGTCGCGATCCTCGCGGGGCCGGATTGCGACTCGGCCGCGGAGATTGCCTGCGGGGTGGGCTTCGACCCGACGACGTTCAGCCGCTCGGCGGCTTCGGCGGAAGCGACGCTGGAAGGCGGCCCCGGCGGCACGGACTACCACGTGGTGGTCGGGATGTACGACCGCCGCGGGCGGGCGCAGCGGGCGATCGTGCGCCTCGAGCACGTGTGCGGGGTGGGCGGGATCTACAGCCCGACGGTCGACACCTGCGTCACGGATCCGTGCGTGCCGACCAATCCGTGCACCGACCCGCACCGCTCGTGGTGCGTGACCGACCTGTCGGGCGCCGCTCCGGCGCACGAGTGCCGCTGCGACCTCGGCTGGCACGAGGACGGCTCCGGAGGCTGCGCGGCGAACGCCTCGACGGTCGGCGAGGGGTGCGACGACGTGACGCCGCTCGCGGTCGTCGTGGGCGCCGAGCGCTCCGTGACCGGTTCGACGGCGGCTGCGACCGACGACGGCGAGGGGAGTTGCACGGGCGACCGTCCGGCGCGCGATCGGGTCTTCGGCTTCGCGCTCGACCAGCAGGTCCGGGCGAGCCTCCGGATCGACTGCGACGACCGCTACGACTGCCTGATGCACCTGCGCGGAGCGTGCGACGAGCGCGGCAGCGAGCTGTTGTGCGCCGACCGCGGCGCTCCGGGCGACCCCGAGGAGGCGTCGGTGACGCTGGCGCCCGGCGACTACTACCTGTTCGTCGACGGCTGGAACGGCCGCGACGACGAGACGCTGTCGGACGGCGATTTCACGCTCACGTACTCGTTCCATTCGAACCCGTGCCTCGACGAGGACTCCGCGTGCCCCGGCGACCCGGAGTGCACGCCGTCGGCGGACTGGAGCGGGTTCTCGTGCGCGTGCCGCCGCGCGGGCGAGGTGCTGCACGAGGGCTCGTGCGTGGACGACCCGTGCGACCCGGACCCGTGCACCGACCAGCCGGAGCTGTCATGTGTTCCGGACTACGCGGCGGGCACCTCCGAGTGCACTTGCGGCGGCATCTATGTTTCCGACGGGGCCGGCGGGTGCAGGCTCGAGCCGGACGCGGAGTGGACGATCCTGTGGTACCTCGCGATGGACAACAACCTCTACTACCAGACGGCGCACGAGCTGGACGACGTGGCGGCGGCGGCGTTTTCTCCGGACGTGCGCGTCGTCGCACTGGTCGATCGGCTGGACGAGCCCCGCGGGTATTATGCCGAGTTCAACGACGGGGGCTTCGAACAGGTGGTCGAGCTGGGCGTCGATCCCGACACGGGGGACTGGACGACGCTGCGCGACTTCGGCGCCTGGGCCGTCGAGAACTACCCGGCGCAGCACTACGCGCTGGTCCTCGCCGACCACGGCGGTGCGTGGAAGAGCGCGGAGGCGGGGCCCGGAGCGCCGCCGCTGGCGCGCGGCATCTGCTGGGACGACGACAGCGACACCCCGGACGACGGGATCATGATCACGAACGGCGACCTGGCGGCGGCGCTGGGCGGGATCACGGAAGCGGCCGGGAAGAAGATCGATCTCGTGATCTACGACGCGTGCCTCATGAGCGAGTGGGAGACCGCCAACGCGACGCAGCCCTTTGCGGACTACATGCTCGCGTCGGAGGACAGCTCGTACGGGTTCATGGTGCGCGAGGGCTCGTGGACCGACTGGCTGGACGGGCTGGTCGCGGGCGCGGACACGATGACGCCGCTGGATGTGGCCGAGTCGTTCATCGACAACTACCGGGCGACGATGGACGGGATGTCCGACTACGTCACGACCGGGGCGCTGACCGATCTGGCGACGGTCGACGACCTCAACGAGGCGGTGAGCGTCTTCTCCGACGCGCTCCTGGCCAACGAGAGCGAGGGCTTCTTCGACGAGCTGGACGCCGTGCGGCGCGGCGCGCAGCAGACGGCGTACAACGAGCTGGTCGATCTGACGGACTTCGCGAGGCTCGTGTCGGAAAAGAGCGGCACGCCCGCGGAGGTCGTCACGGCCGCGGACGAGCTGCGCGCGCAGCTCGACCGGTCGATCGTGCACGGCTACGCGAACGTCGAGCTGGCGGGCTGGACTCCGTACTACGGCTCCATCGGCCTGGCCGGCCAGAACGGACTCTCGGTATACCTGCCCGGGCGCTACTTCCAGATGGCGCCGGAGTACACCGCTTCGGGCGCGACGTGGAGCGCTCGGGCGACGTGGGACGACTTCCTGGCGACGTTCCTGACGGGCGGGTACGCGCACTGCGACGGGACGGCTCCCGTCATGGACCACCTGGGGGACACGGTGGGGGAGACGGTCGGCATCGACCAGTGCTGCGGCGGCCAGATCCTGGAGCAGACGTTCCGGGCGCCGGGCCCCGAGCTGCACGGCATCCGGATCGCGGTGGTCAAGACGGCCGCGGACGGCGCGTTTCACGAGGGCTTCAACTTCTCGGTGTACCGGCCCGGCCACGGCATCGTCTGGGGTCCGGCGCACTGGACCATCGCACGCAACTCGGGCGAGCCGCAGTTCCTCTGCCTGGCAGGCATGGGCCTGCCGACGGAGCCGGGAGAGGAGCTGGTGATCCGGGTGGCGGGCGGGGACCCGTACCCGGGCGACGCGACCGGGTTCCAGACGCCGATCGAGTGGCCAATCGAGTACGCGGCGTCGGCGGGGTCCCCGGCGCCTTACGCCCAGGGCGAGGCGCGGGTGCTGGAGGGCGAAACCGTCGACGTCACCGTGGGCGAGTACAACGGCGACGGGATCGAGGGAACGTTCTGGTTCGAGGTGTATTAGGTGGAGCGGTAGGGCGGTGGAGCGGTGGTGCGTCGGCCGGGGGGGGGCTAGGGGACATCGGCATCAGACCTCTCGAGCCGGCGCCCGCAGCAGCCACTGCCACAGCGGGACGAAGCGCACGGTCGCGGAGTCGCCGTGCCAGGAAACGCGTTCGGTCGTCTCGCGCTCGGCCGCGGTGAGCACGAGCAACGATGGGCAATGCAGATCGCGAGCCGCCTTGACCAGCGCGCGGACCTCGCGGTCGTGAGTCGCGGGGGACTCGACGGACCACGCGACCTGGATCGCCTCCGCGATCCCTCGGCCGCGCTTGACGACGAAGTCCACCTCCTCGCCTTGTGCGCTTTTCCAGAAGAAAGCCTCCGCACCTCCCGCGAGCTGCTCGCGAAGGAGCCGGACGGCGACGAGGTTCTCGGCAAGGTGACCCAGGTCGGCGGTGGCGCGGTAGCCTCCGGCTGTCGCTAGCCCGTTGTCGATGCAATAGCACTTCGGGTTTGCGCGAAGCTGCTCGCGCACCTTGAAGGAGAACCGGCGCAGGGAGAAGACGAGGAACGCTTCTTCGAGCAGTCCGAGGTACTTCTGCGCGGTGTGGGCACTGCCGCAGCCCGAGGCTTGGGCCAGGCGGTGCAGGGCATACTCCGCACCGACGTTGGAGAGCAGGTAGCGCGCAAGGTCCTCGATGGCCCGCGGACCCCGGATGCGCGCCCGGCGGACGACGTCCTTGTAGACGACCGCGTCGACGAGAGTTGCGGCGTACGAGCGCCGGTCCATGCGTTTGACCAGCGGTTCCGGCATGCCGCCGGCGTCGGCGTAGGTCCGGAGCGCTTCGATTCGCTCCGCGGTGCCGAGCGCGTCGGCCCCGCCGCGCGCCTGGAGGTACTCGGGGAAGGAGAAGGGGAAGATGGCGACGGCCTGGTGGCGTCCGGTCAGGTGGGTGGCCAGCTCGCGGCTGAGCAGATGCGCGTTGCTGCCGGTGAGCACCAGCCGGCGGCCCTGTCGTTGCAGGCGGTTGGCGACCAGCTCCCAGCGCGGGAGGTTCTGGATCTCGTCGAGCAGGAGGTGGGTGGGGCGGCCGTACTCCTCGTCGATGGCCGCGACGAGTCGATCCGCGTTGCCCAGCGCGGTCAGCCGCTCGTCGTCGAAATTGACGTAGCCGTAGCTGCCCCAGCGGTGCACGAGGCGCACGGCGAAGAACGACTTGCCGGCTCGGCGCGGACCGATGACGACCTTGATCAGATCGTCGTCGGCAACCGGAGAGAACAACTCCCGCTCGACGTAGGTGTCGGCGAGCCGGAGGTCCAGCTCGCGGCGCTGGCTGCGAACGCACTCGCGCAGCGCGTCGGATGCGGCAATTGTGGGACTTGTTCGTACCATAGTGCACAAATATCGCACTTCTTGTGCATCATGGTCAAGTGAGTGCACGGCGGGGTGCACTCGACCTCGCAACCGTCGCATCGGCATTACTCCGACGAGGAGTTGGAACTGTTCCGGAAGAACCCGCGGAACGCGCGGGTGATGGCGACGGCGCCGGACATGCGGGCGAAGACGATCGTGTTCGAGGTCGTGGAGTCGGCGGCGTGCAACAGCGGGCACGTGGTGGGCACGCGCTTCTTCTTCACGGGGGAAGGGAATTCTCGCGCAGAGACGCAGAGACGCAGAGGGGGGAAAGGAGGTGTGCTCCTTGTTGTCGCGGGTGGGACGGCAGGCTATGATTCACTTCGGCAGGATCGGGATGGCGGGTGAGGCGGAAGTCGCTGTCGTTCGCGCCGATTGGGGCGCTCCTGGCGGATCACGCTCGCGCTTCCATCACTACGTGCTGCTGCCGGCTCTCGCGAGCTTCGCCTGCTACGCCTCGTACCAGAACCTGGCCGAAGGCGGCGGCGGACCCGCCGACGACGCGGCCGCTCCCGAGGATGCTTGGCGCGACGACGCCGGCGGGCCGGACGCCGAAGCCCGCGACGACATCGTCGACGACGCCCACGACAGCGTGGTCGACGGCGGGGACGCCGCGGTAGAGCTTTGTCCCGCGACGCTATCCACGCCGGGCGCCGTCTCGCTGCGCGTCGCCTGGCGCCGGAACGTGTCCTCCGACTGGACCGAGCCCGGCTCCGCCGCCCTCGCGATCGTGGACAACGTGGTCCTCGTCATCGTCCCGCAACCTGACGGACTCTCTCCCATGGTCCTGCGCCTGGCCGCCGACTCCGGCGCCGTCCTCGACGACGCGCCACCCCGGCTGGACGCGACCTTCGACTCCGTCACCGCGCTGGCAGCGACGACGACCAGCGGCGGGACCCACGCGCTGGTCGCCGCCCGCGGGACCGCTGCAGACGGGACGGCCGACCTCGTGGCCGGCACGCCGACGGCCGGCGGAGCCGTGCGCGACGTCTTCGTCCGCCCGGTGGTTCTGGACGGGGTGACCGTCCGCGACCTCCAATTGGCCGTGGGCCCGCGCACGTACGCCGCGACCGGCGGGTACGCCGCCCCCTCGGGCTGGATGTTGCACGCCGTGACGCTCGACGCCTCGGACGAGCCGGGCGAACCGACGATCGTGCGGGTCTTTCGTCCCGCGTCGCCCGCGCCCGCGGCCGGCTTCGTCGCCTGGGGAGCCGGGGGACCCGCCGGGGACGGCGCCGTCCTGTGGTCGCAACCGGACGCCCTGGAGCTGCGCGAGGTGGACGACTCGCCCCGCGCCGCCGTCCCGCTCGACCCCTCCGAGCCTTTCGCCCCAATCGCCGCGGAGCCTTCCGACCTGGTGTTCGAGCCCGACTTCCTGCGCGCCGGAAGCGACAGCGCCGATGGGGCCACGCTCTGGGTGGAGCACCGCGCCGGCACCGACCTCGGATGTGCGGCGAGCAGCACGCTCGCGGACTGGGTCGCCGCGCTTGACCGGCCGGAGCCGCGCGCCCTGGAGCGGACCGGTGATCGCGAGTACGTGCTGGCATGGGTGGCGCGCCGGAGCCTGGGCGACGGCGGCCCCGTGCCGTCGTGCCTCTACATCACGCCGTTCGAAGCCGCCTCGGCCCCCGGCGGCCGGACGGTGCGCGTCGACCCGGGCGTCGCCGAGTCCCACCTTCCCGGCATCGAGCAGGTCCGGATCGCGACCGGCGCCGGCGCCGTGTACGTCCTGTGGCGGCAGCCCCCCGAGGTCTGGGTCGTCCGGCTCGACCGCGACCCGTAGGTCATCTCCAGCATCCCGTCGGCGCCTGTGATGGTACCATCCTCGCCGGCAGGAGGATGGCGATGCGCGGGTGGTGGGGCGGATTGGCGGCGGCGGTGGCGCTGGCTCCGGCGTGCGGGGGAAGCGCACCGGGAGATGATGCGACGGATGTCCGGGAGACCGCGGAGGTCGGCGACGACGACGGCGGAACGGGGGGCGACGCGGACGCGCCGGGCGACGAGGGACCCGACGGCGGCCTCGACGGCGACTCGGACGGCGTGGGGGACGATGGAGAGGATGCGGAGGTCGGCGGGGACGGCGACGCGGACGACGGCGGCGACGGCGGCGACGGCGACTCCGACGACGGCGGAGGGACCGACGGAGACGCCGCGGAGGTCGCGGGACGGATTTTCGGCGGGACCGTGACGGACCCATGGGCGGCGGAGGCGCCAGGAGGCGCGCTGGGCACGGCGCTCGACGGGCTGGTCGGGGCAGGCGGTCGTAGGCCCACGGCGCGGGTGGTGTTCGACGAGGGCATCGACCGGATCTTCCGGAGCGGGGGACTCGACGCGTCCGTGTACGTCCCGCTCGTGGGGAGCATCGCGTCGCACGCGGTCGTGATGGGCGAGCTGCTCGACTCGCTGTACGTCGGGGACTACGACCTGGACCAGTACCGGCTGCGGGCGTGCGAGTACCGTGCGACGCTCGGACACCTGGTGGATTCCTGGGAAATCGGGAACGAGGTCAACGGCGAGTGGCTCGGGAGCGGCGTCCTGGAAAAGCTCGCGGCGGCGGCGGACGTCTTCGCGGCGGACGCGGCGGGGTTCGCGGCGGCGTGTCCCGGCTTCGCACTGCGGCCCGACGAGAAGGCGTTCGGGCTGGCGCTGACCTTCTACTACAACGGTCCGTACGACGGCGGCGTTCCGACGGCGGACAACTGCTGGAGCGACGCGTCGCACGCGATGGAGCGCTGGGTGGACGACGGGTTCGCGGCGCCGGGTGCGCTCGGCACGGAGCGGATCGCGCCGGTGCTCGACCTGGTGCTCGTGAGCTACTACGAGGACGACTGCGAGGGCCTCCAACCCGAATGGGGCCCGGTGTTCGACCACCTGGGCGAGGTGTTCCCCGGCGCGGCGCTCGGGTTCGGAGAGTGCGGGACGCAGGTCGCCGGCTCGAAGGTCGCGTACGTCCGGCGGTACTACCAGGGGATGGACCTGCCCGACGCCGAGTTCGCGAACATGCACGTCGACCACCCGCGGTTCGTCGGTGGCTTCTTCTGGTGGTATTTCAGCGACGACCTGGCCGACGCGGACGTTTACGGCGGGTTCGTCGAGGCGTTAAGCGGCCCGTTCTGGGGCGGAGGGCCGTGACGGAGGGGCGGCGCGGTCAGGGGCCCCCGGCCGCCTCCGTCCACCCTACTTGAGCAGGATGACTTCGCGGAGCTGCATGCCGGTCATGTCGCTGTACGTGTACGGTCCCGCGCCGATGCGCACGGTGTCGAAGGCGGCGTCGGCCGGATTGAACTTGTAGGCGGCATTCGCGCCCTGGGACACCGCCCAGACGTAGCCCTCGAAGTCGACGGCGACGCCGATCATGTCGGGCGTCCCGATCGGGAAGGCATTGACGACCTCCACGGTCTCCTGGTCGAGCTGGACGAGGTTGCCGCTGGAGTCGGCCGCCCAGACGAAGCCCGAGCTTCTCTCGCGCCCGACGGCGATGCCGCGCAGCATCGTGCATCCCGGGCAGGCGGCAGCGATCTGCACGCGCTCGTCGGTCCCCGTGGCGGGATCGTAGCGGTTGATGCACAGATCGCCCCCGGTCCAGACGCGGCCCTGCGCGTCGACGGAGATCCCGTAGCCGCACATCCCCACGCCGTGCTCCTCGACGGCCAGCGATTCCTGATCGACGCGGATCACCTTGTCCGGCGCGAAATTATCGATGATCCAGAGCCCGCCCCGGCCATCGATCGCGCCGCCGTAGGCGCAGCGGACGGGGATGACGGCATCCTCCAGCACGACGCCCGTGTCGCCCTCGAGCTTGACCAGGTGGTTCGCGCCCATGCCCCAGGTGCAGGTGCCGATCCAGACGTTGCCGCCCGCGCCCGTCTCCGGATCCTCGCGGCCGTCCCACGCGGTCGCGCGCGCGCCGTACGGTGGGCCGAGCGGCACGTGCCACAGCATGCACTCGTCTTCGCCCCACGGCCGCACGTCGGTCGGGCCGGTCGACGTCTCGATCTCGAGGCTCCCGTTCCGGTCGACGCAGTCGCCCGGGTCGGCCGCGAACTTGGTCGCCGAGGATGCCCCGCCGGGCATGCCGCCCACGTTGCGGTTGGTCACCACCATGTCGCCGTGCAGGTTGACCGACGTCCGCGAAGGATCGTTCGCCGCGCCGTCCGGGCCGGCCTGGTAGCGCGCGACCTCGACGGCATCGATGGTGTCGACCTTGGAGAGCGTGCCTTCGGCGGTGTTCGCGATCCAGATGTACGACTGCAAGCCGGGCGGGCGCGCGTCCTCCTCGACGTCCGAGCCGCCGTCGTCGGCGTCCCCGGCGTCGTCGCCGCCGACGTCCGCCCGGGCTTCGTCGGCGGCATCGTCGCGCAGGACGTCACGACCGGCGTCGCCCCCTTCCTGGCTCGACCCGCAACCGGCGCCGACGGCGAGGATCACGACGAGCGCGATGCGCATGGCCCCTCCTTCCCGGATCCGGGCGGTGCAGCCTCACCCCGCGCGCACCCTTGCCGGAACCGGATCCTGGATCTGCCATACTCCAGGAAGGCCCGGACGGCAAAGGACGAGATGCCGGTCGCGCGAGGTGCGGACGGCGGGTGTGGCCCCCCTGTCGCGGCGGTGGTACAAGGGGATCAGGCCGCATTCGGAAGGGCCCGCGAGGTTCCCGCAACGGGGACGGGGAGGGAAGACATGGCACGCAGGTTCGTGGGTTGTCTTGTGGTCGCCGCCGCGTTGTCGGCGGGAGCCGGCTCGGTCGGTTCCGCCGCGGCGCAAACGCAGTACCCGTACGACTCCGCGGAGCGGGCCGAGCCGTTCGGGACACCGGCGCCGCTCCGGCACGACGGGACGGGGTCGATGGAGGGTCTCGGAGAGATCATCGGGATGGCCATCGGCGTGGGCGTCGGCATGATCGTGATGGCTCTGGCCCTGATGCTCGTGTTCGTCAGCGTCGTGGGCTACGTGGTCGCGCGGTGGCGCGCGGGCCGCGAGGGCGTTCCGCTGGATCCGCAGCTCGGGGTCAAGACCGGGCTGTGGTTCTTCCGCATGCTGGCCTGCCACGTCGCGCTGGCGGGCACGGCGATGTTCATGTACGCGCTGATGACGAAGATGGGCGACAATGCACAGAAGGACCTCTTCCGCGTCGCCGGCGGCCTGCTGGTCCCGGGCGTGCTCGTGTACGCGGCGACCTTCGCCCTGTCGTTCAGGACGAACGCCAGGCAGCTACCGCTCGTCACGCGCCTGTTCGCCGGCGCCAACCTGTTGTTCGTCGGCCTGCTCGCCTTCTCCGCGCTGGTGGCGGCCTTCGTGCTGGCGTTCCAGAAGGAGCCCAGCGTCGAGGCGCACCGCTTCGCGTGGTCGGCCGTCCTGGTGTACCTCCCGGCGTGGGTCGTGCAGTTCGCGCTCGTCTTCCGCCGCGGCGGCCTGTTCGGCGGTTCGGCGACGCCGGCGAGCACCCCGTCGACCTACCCGCCCATCGGGCCGTCCCTGGTGCCGGGCGGGTCGCTGCCTCCGGACAAGTGAGCGACGTGTCCCGATCACTGCGGCGCCGACCTGGTGGGATGCAAGGAAGAAGGCAAGGAAGCCCAAGGGCGATGGGGGTGGAGGAGAGCTGGCGCGGCGTAGCAGGGCAAGAGGCGCGCAGAGCCGACCGATTCCGGCAACGTGCAGCCTCGACGAAGGGCCGGCAGGCCGATCCGGGGCGGAAACTCCGCGCCGGGACGCCGGAGGTCCCGGGGGAGAAGCCATGATGCGACTTCATCGACCACCGCGCACCTGGACGGCCTGGGCGCTCGCCACCGCCTCCGCCTGCGCCTGCGGCGGAGGGCTGAACCTGGAAGGAGATGCGCAGGACGCCGCCCGTGACGCGGACGCGACGGAGGACCGCGCGGACGCCGTCCCGGACGCTCCCCTCGATCTGCCGCCGGAAGCGGACGCGACGGTCGAGGACGCCGGCGTGGAGGATGCCGCGCTCGAAGAGACCGACCCGCCCGGACCCTGCGCCGCTCCGGAGGCGCCCCCGCGGCCGCTCTGGCCGTGGAACGGCGCCATGACCGGAAGCCCGCACGCGCCCGGCTTCTTCGCCGTCCGCCGCCCCCTCTTCCGCTGGGCGCCCCCCGCCGGGGCCGGCATCGGGACGACCTACGACGTTCAGCTCGACGACTCCTGCGAAACGCCCGGTTTCGCCGACTGCGACTTCCCCTCGCCCGAGGCCGACGCGACGGAGGTGACCGATCCGTCCTGGCGGCCCGGCGCGGACCTGCCGGTGGAGGAGGCACCGCCCGTCGGCCGCCGCTACTACTGGCGCGTCCGCTCCTGCTGCGAGGGCGCCTGCTCCGGCTGGAGCGACGTCCGCTACGTCGACGTCGCGCGCGTGACGAGGGACTTCAACGGCGACGGCTTCTCGGATCTCGCGGTTTCCGCCATCTTCGGCGTCGAACCCGGCGACCAGGACCTGGGCCGGGTCGCCGTCTACGACGGCTCGCCCGCGGGTCCGCCGCTCGTGCCGGCACGCATCCTTGCCTCGCCGGAGGGGATCGGCGTCCATCCGCGTTTCGGCCAGGAGCTCGACTTCGCCGGCGACCTGAACGCGGACGGCTTCGGCGATCTGGTGGTCGGCTGCAGCCCGAGCAGCTCGACGCTCGCGCCGAACGGCAACGCGTTCGTCTACTTCGGCTCCGCCTCGGGCGTCCCGGCGTACCCCGACGAGATCCTCGACAACCCGTTCGGCACGGAGGACGAAGGCTTCGGCAGCACCGTGGCCGGCCCCGGAGACGTCGACATGGACGGCTTCGCCGACCTGGTCATCGGCGCCCCCGGCGCCGGGCAGGCCTTCGTCTACGGAGGCGCGCCGGCCGGCATCATCCGGACGGCCAAGACGACGATCGAGAGCCCGGAATCCGATCCCTGGGTCAACGACGGCTTCGGCGGCGTGGACCCGGCCGGGGACGTGGACGGCGACGGCTGCGCCGATCTCGTGGTCGGCGCCTGCCGTCACATGGCCGACCCATCCACGGGCAGGTGGGCGGGACGGGCCTACATCTACGCGGGTTCGCGCGGCGGCGTCATGGCGACTCCCGCCGCCGTCCTCGATCCCCCGGAGCCGGATGGGGAGGCCTTCGGCTGCCAGGGTACCGGCTGGGGCGACATCGACGGCGACGCCTACGGCGACGTCGTCGTCGGCGCGACGGGCGGCGAGTGGGCCCCGGACGGCGGGCGAGCGTTCGCCTTCGTCGGCGGTCCGGACGGCATCGTCGCCTCTCCGGTCGCCTCGCTGGTGGACCCCCCGCGCGAGGAGGGCGCCCTGTTCGGCATCGGCGTCGCGCTCGTCGGCGACCTCGACCACGACGGGTTCGGCGACGTGATCATCGGTGCCTGGCGGCAAGACAACGGCGCCTGGGACGAGGGCAACGCCTTCCTCTACCCCGGCCGGGCGGAGGGGCTCCCGGCGACCCCGGCCCTCGTCCTCGACGACCCGGGGAACCAGAACGCGGCGCTCTTCGGCCGCAGCATCGCGGCCGCGGGCGACGTCAACGGCGACGGCTACGCGGACGCCGTGGTGGGCGCTATCGCCCAGATGAACGACGTCTACGCCGAGGGTTTCTCCTTCGTCTACCTGGGCAGCCCGGCCGGCATCGCCGCCGAGCCCGACATTGCGCTGGAGAACCCGTTCGACGGGGAGGTCGGCGGTTTCGGCTCCTGCGTCCTCTAGTCTGGAGCGGGAGGCGGGCCGGAATGCGGGCCCAGGCGACCTGTGGAATCACGGGGGAAGTGCGCACTGCCGTCGGCGACGGGCTCGACGCCCGCGGTGCGCAGGAGACCGAGCAGCCTTGGGCGAAGCGGAGGGTGCCGGTCTCTCCAGGCGCGAGCGGCTCGAGCTGTTTGCCAGGGCCCGCGGAGTACCTTATTGTGGTGCCGACGTGACGCCGCGGGGGCGGGGGTGGTCACGGTTCCATGGGGGTAGAGTGACCGACGAAAGACTCTGGACCCGCAGCTACGATCCGCACGTTCCGAAGGACTTCGACTTCCCGCGAAGGGGATTGGGCGAGCTGTTCGCCGAGGCGCTGAGCGCGTTCCCGGACCGTCCGGCGTGCTGGATGATGGAGCGGGAGATCCGCTTCGCCGAGCTGGACGTGTGGGCCCGACGGTTCGCGGCTTGGCTGGGTCGCAACGGGCTGGCCAAGGGCGACGTCGTGGCGATGAGCCTGCCCAACTGCCCGCAGTACCTCATCGCGCACGTCGGCACGATCCTCGCGGGCGGGGTGAGCTGCGGCTGTTCGCCGCTGCTGAGCGCCCCGGAGGTGGCCTACCAGCTCAACGACAGCGGGTCGAAGTTCCTGGTGACGCTGGACGCGATCTACGAGAAGGTCCTGGGGCGCATCCGCGGCGACGTGCCGCGGCTGGCGGGCGTGGTCACGACCAACGTCTCCGACTACATGGGTCTCTCGGGGCTGAAGGTCTGGCTGGGGAAGAAGCTGGGGAAAATCCCGCACGGCCGCGTCGACCCGTGGCCGGGGAAGCTGGTCGTGGATCTGGCCGAGACGCTGGCGACGCCGGAGACGACGAAGCGGGTCGAGGCCGATCCGGAGCGGGACGTGGCGCTCCTGTACTACACGGGCGGGACGACGGGGCATCCGAAGGGCGCGGAGCTGACCCACGCGAACGTCGTGGCGAACCTGCACCAGGCCATCGCCTGGATGGGCTGGAAGCCGGCGGGCGAGGTGGGGCTGTCGGCGTTCCCGCTGTTCCACCTGGCGGGGATGATGGTCTGCAACGCCTCGCTGGCGCTCTCCAGCACCCAGGTGCTGATCGCCAACCCGCGCGACACGGGGCGCATCCTCCTGGAGCTGACCCGGCGGCGTCCGACGTGGCTGGCGAACGTGCCGAGCCTGTACCAGATGCTGCTGCGCGACCCCGGGCTGTCGAAGGTACCGGCGGACGTGCTGGACGGCGTGCGCGCGTACATCTCCGGCGCGGCGCCGCTGCCTTCGGAGACGTTCCGGCGGATGGAGGCGGCCCTGCGGGCGGAGGGGAAGATCATCGAGCTGTACGGGATGACGGAGGCGTCGCCGGTCATCACGGCGAACCCCCTGCTGGGCAAGAAGAAGCTCGGATCGATCGGCCTGCCGCTGCCGGGAACGGACCTGCGGATCGAGTCGCTGGAGACGGGGGAGCCGGTCCCGGCGGGGCAGCCCGGCGAGCTGGTCTGCCGCGGACCGCAGGTGATGCGGGGCTACCGGGGCAAGGCGGAGGAGACGGCCTCGACCCTGCGCGGCGGGTGGCTGCACACGGGCGACGTGGCGGTGATGGACGAGGACGGCTACCTCACGATCGTGGATCGCATCAAGGACATGATCATCGTGGGCGGGTTCAAGGTCTTCTCGACGCACGTCGAGGAGATCCTGGCGCGACATCCGAAGGTGGAGCTGGCGGCGACGATCGGCGTACCCGACCCCGACCGCCCGGGCTCCGAGATGGTCCGCGCGGTGATCCAGCTCCGGGGCGTCGATCCGGGCGACGAGGCGGCGCGGGGAGACGTGCGCCGCTACGCCAAGGAGAACCTCTCGCGCTACGAGTACCCGCGGCAGTGGGACTTCCGAGCCGCCCTCCCCCTCACGCCCGTCGGCAAGGTTTTCAAACTGGCACTTCGGCGAGAGAGCAAGTAGGGCGGCCAGGGGCCCGCAACCCAAGCGGCCCCCGGCAGTGCGTCGACAGTCGACAGTCGCCTGTCGACTGTCGACTATCCACACGTCCTTCTCGTGCCGCAAACGAACCGGAAGGTCACCGATCAGGGCGCATTCCGGGCGCAGCGGAAGCCGAGGTGGTCGTTGCGGGTGCCCGGGGCCGCGGAGGCGCGCACGGAGACCCGGAGGTCCGCGGCGACGTCGGTCCAGGAGCCGCCCCGCACGACGCGTTCCGGGCCGTCGGCCGGGCCGAGCGGATCGGTGCAGCCGGCGGCGCAACCGGTCTCGTAGGCGTCCGGCCGGTAGAAGTCCGCGACCCACTCGGCGACGTTGCCCGCCAGGTCGCCGGCGCCGTAGGGGCCGGCGCCGAGCGGGCGGGCGCCGACGGCGTCGCTGTCGCCGCCGGCCACGCAGGGGCCTCCGCCCGCCGCGTCGTCGAAGTTCGCGAGGGCGCAGCCGGGGGGCGCGTCGCCCCAGGGATAGGAGCGGAGATCCTCGTCGCCGCAGGCGGCGGGCTCGACGAGGGCGCAGTCTCCGCGTGCGGCCAACTCCCACTCCGCCTCGGTCGGCAAGCGCCGCCCGATCCAGCCGCAGAAGTCGGCCGCATCGTCCCACGAGACGAAGAGCACCGGGAACGCGGCGTACTCGGGCAGGCGGTCGTAGTCGTTCCGCGTGTGCGAGTCCTTCGAGCCCGGCGCGCGGCAGACGCGGGCCGCAACGCACGCGGCGTAGCGCGCGTTGGTGACCTCGTAGCGGTCGATCCGGAACGGGGCGGTGATCGTGACCTCGTGCACGGGGTAGTCCGGATCGCCCGGGCCTGCCCACGACGAGCCGCGGCGGCAGGTGCCGGCGGGAATCGTGACCTCCTGCAACGTCGGATCGCAGGCGCCGGAGAAGCAGCCGCCCGGGTCGCCGGATGCCGCGGTGCACTCGGTGTAGTCGAGCGCCGCCGACCCGGGCACGCAGCTCCCATCCGTGCCGCAGGCCTCGACGCCGTTGCAGGAATTCCCGTCGTCGCAGGTGTCGGCGGTGCAGGCGACGGAGTCGCCGTCCTCCGATGTCTCGACCGGCAGGTCCGGCTCGTCCGGGGCGACGTCCACGTCGGTCGGCGCGTCCCCGTCCGGCCCTGCATCGTCCGCGTCCGCACCGGCGTCCTCGGGCCCGGACCAGCACCGCTGATCCGATTCGTGGCAGACCCAACCGGGAGGACAGCCGCCGGGTTCTCCCGGCGTGCAGGAGTACCGCCCTTCGACGTAGCTGGTGCTGCAGCCGAGAGCGACGACGGCAAGGAAGGCGGTGCTCCGGCGTGTCACGCTAGAACCTCCCGGTCAGGACGAGGCCGACCCCGTCGGCCACGACGGTCGGCGCGGCATCGATCGTTGGCGTCTCGTCGTCGTCGAGCACGAGCAGCAGGATGCCGGTCAGGGCGGCGGCCCCGGCGGCGCCGAGGCAGGCGCCCATGTCGATCAAGTAGTCGTCGCGATCGGCCTCGCGGCCGGCGACGACGCTCCAGGGAGTGCCGTCCGCGGCAGCGTCGATCTTCTGTTGCTCGGCCGCGGCCAGCCCGGCCAGGACGAGGCCGGCGGCGGCGCTGCCCGCGGCCAGCGCGACGGCAACCCAGCCGACGACGGCTTGCGCGTCGGCCTCGCGGGCGGGAGGGGGCGGGGACGGCGGCGGAGGCGCCGGCGGCGGAGGCTCGACCCGCGCGTCGACGCGTGCCTGGAGGCCGAGCGCCAGGTCGCGCGCCTCGGCGAGGTTCTCCGCGTCCGGGTTCTGCGCGATGTACTCCCGGAGGGCGCGCAACGACGTGTCGAAGTCGCCGGCCCACTCGGCCGCGCGCGCGAGATTGTAGAGCGTGGAGGGGTGCGGAAGGATCGCTTGCGAGCAGGCGAACGAGCCGACCGCCTCGGCGAAGGCCTCGCGATCGACCTGCGACTTGCCCTGCTCGAACCAGAACGCCGCGAGGGACCGCCGGGCCACGTCGGTCTCCGCCTCGACGCGGCACTCGGGCGCGAGCGGGTACGGCGGCGCATCCTGCGCACGAACGTCGCGCCCGGCGGCGAGCGCGACCAGAACGACGGCGGGGACGAACCTCTTCATGGCGCCGACATCCCGGTTTCACCACCCCCCGGAGGCCCAACGGTACCGCGGAAGCGGATCGCAGTCGAGAACGGCCGTCACGGACCAGAGCCCCCTTCGAACTTGCACCCGGCTGCGGTAGAGTCCCGGCAATCGGGGGTGCGAGGAGCGCGATGGACGCTGCACGACGATGCTACGACTGCCCCCTGGACCTCATCGGTCACACGCCGCTGGTGCCGGTGCGCAAGCTCCGGCTGCCGGGCAAGGAGCTTCCGCCGAAGGTCGAGGTGTGGGCGAAGCTCGAGGGCTGCAACCCGGGAGGCTCGATCAAGGACCGCATCGCCCTGTCGATGATCGAGGAGGCGGAGCGCTCGGGCGCGCTGACCAGGGAGAAGACCATCCTCGAGGCCACGAGCGGCAACACGGGCATCGGATTGGCGATGGTCGCGGCGCTCAAGGGCTACCGCATCCGGCTCACCATGTCCGAGTCGGTCTCGGTCGAGCGGCGGCGGATCCTCGCGGCTTACGGCGCCGAGTTCATCCTCACCGACGGCAAGATGGGGACGGACGGGGCGATCGAGCGCGCGTACGAGCTGGCGGACAAGGAGGGCGACCGCTACTTCCTGGCCGACCAGTACAACAACGAGGCCAACCCGCTGGCGCACTACCGGGGCACGGCGCCGGAGATCTGGGAACAGACGGGCGGCCGGGTCACGCACTTCGTCGCGGCGCTGGGCACGACGGGCACGGTGATGGGCTGCTCGCGGCGGCTCAAGGAGTACAACCCCGCGATCCAGGTGGTCGCCGTCGAGCCGTATTTCGGGCACAAGATCCAGGGGCTCAAGAGCCTGAAGGAGGCGTACGTCCCGGGCATCTTCGACAAGCGGCTGGTCGACGAGAAGGTGAACGTGGCGGACGACGACGCGTTCGACACGACGCGGCGGGCGGCGAAGGTCGAGGGGATGCTGCTGGGCATGAGCGCCGGCGCGTCGCTCTTCGCCGCGCTCGACCTGGCCTCGCGCCTGGAGGAAGGGGTCATCGCGGTCATCCTGCCCGACTTCGGCGAGCGGTACCTCTCGACCAGCCTGTTCGCGACCTGAGGTCATCGATGCTCCGGCTGTACGACACCGCGACGCGCCGCAAGGGGCTCCTGCGGCCGCTCTCCGAGGGGCGGGTGGGGATCTACACCTGCGGGCCGACGCTGCACGCCTACGCGCACCTGGGCCTGATCCGCCGGCTGCTCGCGGTCGACGTGCTCAAGAAGCTGCTCCTGGGCGACGGCTACCAGGTGCGGCACATCGTCAACCTGACGGACATCGACGACAAGACGATCGCGGAGTCGGCGCGGCGGGGCGTGCGTCTGGAGGAGCTGACCGGGCAGTTCGCCAAGGAGTTCTTCGACGATCTGGCGGCGCTGCGCATGTCGCCGGCGGACCACTACCCGCGCGCGACCGAGCACGTCGAGGACATGGTCGGGCTGACGCGGCGGCTGGTGGAGGCGGGCCTGGCCTACGAACGCCACCGCTCGGTGTACTTCGACATCTCGCGCTTCGCGGCGTACGGCCGGCTTTCCAGCGTCGATCGCTCGCGCATCCGCACGGGCGTGACGGTCGACATGGACTACTACGAGAAGGACGACGCGCACGACTTCACGCTCCTGCGACGCTCGGACCTGGCGGAGCTGCGGCGGCGGATCACCTACCGCACGGACTGGGGCAACGTACGTCCGGGGTGGCACATCGAGTGTGCGGCGATGGCCTCGAAGTACCTCGGCGAGCAGTTCGACATCCACACCAGCGGCGAGGACCTGGTCTTCCCGCACAACGAGAACGAGAACGCGATCTGCGAGGCGCTCTCCGGACGGCCGATGGCGCGGACGTGGCTGCACACCGGGCTGGTGCTGCGCAAGGGCAAGAAGATGTCGCGCTCGACCGGGACGGCGCTCTCGTTCCGCGACCTCGCGGGGCGCGGCTACACGGGGAGCCAGGTGCGTTTCGCGCTCCTGCTGGTGCACTACCGCCGCCACCTGGACTTCTCGTTCGACCGCCTGGACGCGGCCTGTCGCGAGCTGGCGCGGCTGGACGCGCTGGTGCGCAACCTGCGGCTGGTGCGGGCGGAGGGCGAGGCGCACCGCGAGGTCGACGACGCGGTGGAGGAGGCCGACCGCGGGTTCTTCGCGGCGCTGCGCGACGACCTGAACGTGCCGAAGGCCAAGGCGGCGTGGTTCGGCCTGGCCCGCGCGCTCAACGCGCGGATGCAGAAGGGGGGGCTCGCACGCCGCGACGCGGAGCTGGCGCTGGACTTCCTGTACCGCGCGGACCGCGTCTTCTCGGTGCTCGACTTCGGGGCGGGGCCGGGGGTGGCGCCGGAGCTGGACGAGCGGGTCGCCGCGCTGCTGGCCGAGCGCGACCGGGCGCGAGCGGCGCGCGACTGGGCGAAGGCCGACGCGCTGCGCGACGACCTGGCGGCGCTGGGGGTGGCGATCGAGGACACGCCGAAGGGGTCGCGGATCAAGGGCCTGACTTCCGCGGGAAGGTGACTATGCTCCCCGACGGCTCGGGAGGGATTCGTGCGGCGTTCGATCGCGCGCGGCTCCGGGCGACCGGCGGGAGGAATGCGATGAAACGGACGCGGAGATTGCGCTTCGGGGCCGGGCTGCTGGTGCTGCTCGGCATGCTGGGCGGGGTCGCCACCTGGGGCTGCGAGGGCGATGACGGCGCTCCCGCCGTGCCGCACACGCTCACCGGCCGCTCGGATTGCCTGAGCTGCCACGCCAACCCCGGCAGCGGCGCCCCGCAGGCGCCCGCGAACCACGCCGGCCGTACGAACGACATGTGCCTGGGGTGCCACGGGTAGACCCGCCTGTCGGCGGCCGGCTCGACGCAGGTCGCCCTTGACCTGCCCGCACGGAACCGTCATGGTGCGCCGCTTGCACACCCACCTGGGGCGGGGCTGGAGGGGCGCATTCCGTGACGAACAAGAAGAAGATCCTGCTCATCAACCCCGGCTGTCCGGCGGACTTCCTGAACACCTCGGTGATCAACGAAGCCATGGGCAAGTCGGGGTTCTTCCCGAGCCTCTCGCTGCTCACCGTGGCGGCGCTCACTCCGGACGACGCGTTCACGGTAGAGGTTTTCGACGAGGTCCTGGGCATCCCGCTGGAGCAGGCCGGCATCGACGCCGACATCTACGCGCTCACCTGCTTCAACCCCAACCGGGAGCGCGCGCACGAGCTGTGCCGGTGGCTCAAGGCCCGGGGCAAGTTCGTGGTGCTCGGCGGTCCGCACTGCACCCATCACTGGCGCGACATCGCCACGACCCAGCCCTACGACGCCCTTTTCGCGGGCGACGCCGAGCTGACCTGGCCCCGCTTCCTCCGCGAGTGGCTCGGCGGGCGGCACGAGCGCCTCTACGTCGAGGAGGAGAAACTCGACCTGGCGTTGACCCCCGTGGCCCGCTGGGACCTGTGCCCGGCGGACCGCTACGTCACCGCCGTGATCCAGACGTCCCGCGGCTGCCCCTTCCACTGCGAGTTCTGCGACGCGGTGGTGCTCTACGGCAACAAGGTCCGTACGAAGCCCGCGGACCGGGTGCTCGAGGAGCTGGATCGCGTCTACCGGGCCGGCTTCCAGTCGGTCCTGATCGGCGACGACAACTTCACGGCCAAGCGGTCCTACGCCAAGGATGTGTTGCGGCGGATCGCCGAGTGGCGGAAGGACAAGGACCCGCTGTTCGTCATCGGGGCCCAGCTTTCCATCGATATCGCGCGCGACGACGAGCTGCTCGCGCTGATGGCCCGCGCGGGCCTGGTCTTCGCGTACATCGGCATCGAGAGCTCGAGCAAGGACGCCTTGCGCGAGGCCAACAAGCCGCAGAACCTCCAGGTCGACATTCCGGCCGCGGTGCGCAAGATCCACTCCTACGGCATCACCATCATGTCGGGCCTGATCGTCGGCTTCGACGGGGACGGCCCGGCGATCTTCGGCGACCACGTCGACTTCTGCAATGAGCTGGCGCTGCCGGTGTGCAACACCTACCTGCTCACGGCGCCCTACGGCACGCCGCTGCGCGCGCGGCTGCTGGCCGAAGGACGCCTCGACCCCGACGGCGACCATTCGCTCGGCGAGCTGCTGCGCACCAACGTGATCCCCAAACGGCTGTCCCCGGAGAACATGCTCGAGGGCTTCCGCTGGATGACTACGCAGCTCTTCGCGTACGACGCGTTCGGCCGCCGCCTCGCGCGCAAGTTCGACGGCTTCCGCAGCCGGGGAGTGCGCACGGAGGGAAGCACGACCTGGGCGGTGCGCGTCCGCCACTACCGGCTCGCCTGGCGCATCCTCTCCTTCACTCTGCGCCACCCGGACACGGCACGCGAGCTGAAGGAGCTGCTCCAGCGGGCCCTGCCCGTCATGGTCCGTCATCCCCACTTCATCAACGACATCTTCCAGGACCTGATGATCTTCATCCGCTTCAAGAGCTACTACGAGCAGGCCGGGGCCATCCGGCCGGAGCTGCTCGCCGCGCCGCGGCCGGAGACCTGGATGAGCGAGCTGCCGCAGGTTCCCGTCGAGGCGCGGGCCGTCGCACGCCGGGCGGCGGGCGTTCCGGGTCGTTGACGTCGCATCACGCGGCGAGGTGTTCACGGATCAACTCCGCGGTCAGCTCCGGGCGTTCGATGATCGGCATGTGACCGCAGCGGGGGATTTCGCGGACCGCGAAATGCGGCAGCCGCCGCGCCGCGTCGCGCAGCGCTCCGGCGGGCGTGAGCAGGTCCTTCTGGCCCCACAGCAGCAGCGTCGGCACGGCCACGCGGTGGAGCGCCGCCAGGAAGTCGCACTCGAGAAAATCGCGGCGCAACGCGGCGATCACGGCCGACAGTGCGTGGATGTCCTCGCGACGGTAGGTGGACTCGACGTTCCGCACGAAACCGCGGGTGTGCTCGTTCGGCTCGCAGAACACCTTGTCGAGCACCTTCCTCCAGAGCGGCGGGAGGAGCGCGTTCAGGAGCGACTCGCGCAGGAAGGCGTGGCCAGCGGCGCGCAGCAGGAGGGGCATCCTCTGGAAGCCGGCGGGGTTGATGAGCACGAGTCGCGAGACCCGCGCGGGGAACTCGAGCGCGAGCTGCGCGGCAACCATCGCGCCCAGCGAGTGGCCGACGACGGCGGCACGCTCGAGGCCGAGGACCTCGAGCAGCGCGCGGACCTGCGCGGCGTACAACCGCACGGTCAGCGGCCTGCGCGGCCGCTCGCTCTCGCCGCACGCGGCCAGGTCGAGCGCCAGGACGCGGTGGCGGCCCGCGAGGCGCGGCGCGACGTGCAGCCAGTTCGTGAGGTTCCCGGCCAGGCCGTGGATCAAGACGACCGGCGTGCCCCGGCCCGCGTCGCAAAACGCGGTGCGGACCCCGTCGGCGATCGTGAAGAACTGCGGCAACCGGAACGCCCGGTCCCGCCCGCAACCCAGCACGTTGGCCTTGGGCATCGGCACGACCAGCCCGACCTCGCTCATCCCGGCACGCATCCTCGCTCCGTCGCGGTGGCCAGGCGCGCCCCGCCCCGCAACGGCCCGAGGATAGGCGGCGGGGTCCGTTCGGCAAAGTTCCAGCGCAGGCGGCGCGTTCGGAATCGAACGCCGGGCGGGCCGCTTCAGTCGGACTTCCGCTCCTTGAGCCAGCGGACGGCGACGGCGCTCTCGAGACCGGGAGTGACGTGGACCCCCAAGTTCGGGTCGACGATCACGGCGTCGGCGCCCGGACTGTTGCGGATCAGCTCGATTCCCGCGGCGGGCCCGAGGACGAAAGCGGCGGTGGCGAGGGCGTCGGCGAACATCGCCGAGGGGTGGATGACGGTGACGCTGACGCAGCCGGTGGCGGGAAACCCGGTGTGCGGGTTGATCACGTGCGGCCAGCGCACGCCCGAGGCGATCATGAAGTGTTCGTAGTCGCCCGTCGTCGCGACGGCGCGATCGCGCACGGCCAGGATGGCGAACGTCTCGTCCGGCTCGCCGCGCGGGTGGCGCAAGCCGACGGTCCAGTCGCGGCCGTGGCGCCGTCCGTGGACCATGACGTCGCCTCCGGCATCGATGGCGAAGTCGAGAAACCCGCGCCGGAGCAGCACCGACGCCGCCTCGTCGATGGCGAAACCCTTGGCGATGCCGCCCAGACCGAGCTGCATTCCACGCTCGGCCAGGCGCGCGGTCCCCGCGGCTTCGTCCAGCTCCAGCTTCTCCCAGCCGACCTTCGCCCGCAGCCGCTCGACCTTCGCCCGGAACGGCTTGCTCAGCGGATCGATGTCGGCGGACTCGAAGCTGCCCCACGCCTGGCGCAGCACCGCCCAGGTGACGTCGAACGCGCCGCCGCTGCGCTGCGACACCTCGCGCGCGGCCAGCAGCACGCGCATCATCTCCGCCGAAATGGGTACGGGGGTGTCGGAGCCGGCGGCCTCGTTGATGCGCGACACGTCGCTGTCCGGGATCCACTCGTTGAGCGACTGCTGCAGCGCCGTGACCCGGTCGAACGCCTCGCCGATCGCGCTCCACAGCTCGTCCGACGGCTCGGCCCACACGCGGATGGAGAACGGGATGCCGCGCAGGTCGCGAGTCTGCTCGATCACCTCGGCCCGCGAGCGCCGGCAACCGCCGGCCAGGCCGGCCACCACGGCCAGCAGCGCCACAATGCCCGGGCCGACTCTTCCCCACGACCGCCCAGCCAGCCTGGTGCCGCCGGCGCCCGTCCCGTCCCTGCTCCACCTCATGGTCCCTTCCCCTTTTTCCGCCTGTCTTCTCAGCGTTCGCCTCAGCGCTCTCAGCGTCTCAGTGGTCAGTCGGATCTCCGCGCCCTCCCCTCCCCTCAGCGCCCTCCCCCTCCGAACTCGAAGCGTCGCCGCCGCAACAACGGTGTCAGGCCGAGCGCGGCGACGATGGCGACGGTGGCAGGCGGGGGAAGGAAGCCGAGCGCGGAGAATCCGGCATTGAGCAGGGCGACGGCGCCGGCGACGACGACGTGGACGACCAGCGCCGACGCGGCGCGGCGCGCGGCGGCGATCCCGGCGACGGCGGCACGGGGATCGTCCGCGGCCGCTGCGATCTCGCACGGGTAGCCGTGCGGATCGGCGACGCCGATCGCCACCGCGAGGTCGGCCTCCTGGATCACCTGCGCCGGCTCCGCCGGCCGCCCGACCACGCCGACCGGCGCCCCCATCTCGCGCAGTCCCTGGATCTCCGCCGCACGCTCCTCACGCGTCAGCTCGGGCCGGATGTGCCGCACGCGGGCCGAGCGTGCGACCCACTCGGCCGTGAGCCGGCTCTCGCCCGTCAGCAGGTGCGTCTCCAGCCCCAGGCCGTGCGCTCGATCGGCCGCCTCGGCCATCTCGGCACGCACCGGATCGGCCAGGGCGACCAGCGCGTGGACGCGACGCTTGATGGCGATGAACAGCACCGTATGCCCCGACTGCTCGAGGTGCCGCGCCTCGTCCTCGACCGGCGCGGTGGAGATCCCCTCCTCGAGCATCATGCGGCGGCTGCCAATCCAGACCTCGCCGCGTGCCGACGTCGCCTTGACGCCGTGGCCCGGCCAGAAGCGCGAGAGCCTGGTCGTCGCCTCTCCCACCGCCCCCCGGCCCTGCGTGAACGCCAGCAGCGCCGCGGCCAGCGAGGAACCGCCGGCGGCCTGCTCCGCCGACGCCACCAGGTCGAAGATCACCGCGTCCGGCTGCTCCGAGTAGTTCACGAACTCCACCACCTCCGGCCGTCCTTCGGTCACCACGCCGCGGTACAGGAAGACCAGGTGGTGCACCTTCGCCGCCCGCTCGACCGCCGAAGGATCGAGGTAGCGCATGTTGGCCGCCGAGGCCGCGCGCGCCAGCTCGCCGACGGCCAACCCCGCGTGACGCATCGACCAGGGAAGGAATGCCAGCGCCGCACCGACGAGGATCGGAACCAGAGTGTCGCCGGCCTCGAACACCCCCGACAGCCCGGCCCAGACGGCGGCGGCGATCGCGGCGGCCAGCGGCAGAAGGGGGAACACGGTCAGCATGACACGCAGCCCGCGCACCAGGGGGCCCCGCGGACCGCCCCAGTCGACCAGCGCGTCGGGGCGCTGGCCGCCTTGGACCGGGGCCAGCGGCGCGGGCCGCTGCGCCAGCCACCGCCGCTCGGCGACCGCGGCCGCGCAGTACACCGCCAGCACGGCAAGCGCCTGCGGCGTCCCGACCGCCGAGCCGCCGAGGAGGGACCACAGGACGAGCGCCGCCGAGCAGCCGCCGACGATGAGGTGATCCACACCGCGCCCGCGGCGCAACGCGAGATCGAGGAACCCCAGCAGCAGCAGGAGCCCGGCACCCGTCGCCGCCGCAACGTCGCCCAGCCAACCCGGCAGGTCAACCCAGGTGAACCAGCGCCGGGCCAGATGGGCCGCCGCGAACACGCCCAGGAGCAGCAGGAACACGAACAGCGCCGCCGGCGTGAAGCCCGCCCGCGGCGTCGGCTCCCGCTGGAGCCCGTAGGCCGGCAGCACGAGCTTGTCCGGCGCGACTTCCTCGCCGTCCTCCGGCGCCGCGTCGGGAAGCTCGGCGCCGACCGTCCCCGCCGCGTCGTCCGCCGGCCCGGACCAGTCCGCCGCCGCGGCGGCCGCGCCCTCCGGCACGGCCGCCGCCGGCACCGAGGGTGCGGAGGGGCGCGCGAACGGAGGGACCGGCGCCGGCGGCGCCGACGCGCGCGCGACCGGTGGCGGCGGCGTTGACGGAACCGAGGAGCGGGCGGCCGATGGTGCCGGCACCGAGGGAGCGGAAGGCCGTGCGACGGGCGCGGACGGCGGCTCCGCGGCCGACGGCGGTGCCGAGGATCCCCTGCCGCCGAACGTCGCGCGGCAGGAGTCGGAGCAGAAGTAGACGAAGGTGCCGCCGTAGATGCCGACCGCTCCGGCTCGGAGCGCATCGACCGACTTCCCGCACACCGGGCACACGCCCGTTTTCGCCTGGGGCTCGGCCATCAACGCCTCGGGGCATCTTCTATCCGTGCCGCGGTGACAGCGTCAAGGACGGACGTGGGGGGAGTCATGAGTCGTGAGTCGTGAGTTCGGAGAGGGGAGCTCACGGGTCGGTCGAGGGCGGAGCGAGCCGGACGGCCGCGGCGAGACATGTCGGCCCCGTCGAACGGGCCGGCGACGCTCGCGGCCGGTTCGTCTCGCCGCCCCCTAACGGGGCAGCCGCCTTCCTGCAGGATCCTTCCACGAGCACCTCCCTCACGGCGACTCCAGCGAATCCAGGTAGACGAGTGCGGCGTGGATCTCGGCCTGCGCTTCCAGGACGGCCCCGAATTCCTCCGACCACAGCAGCACCCGTCCCCCGGCGTCCGGGCCTCCGACGGCGAACGACGACGTCGAGCCGTCCGCGGCGACACGGCGCACCACGAAGCGGTGCGGCCAATCCGCGGAGGGATCGTCCGGCGCCTCGAGCGACACGACTCCGAGCAAGCGGGGTGCGGCGAGCGCGCGGGCGAGGTCCGCGGCGCCGGCGGCCGAGATCCGCCCGGAGTCCGGCGCCGCGGCGTCGGCAGACGCTGCGGCATCCCCCGTTCCCCCGCCCGTCGACCCGTCGTCCACGCGCCAGTCGCCGCCGTCCCGGTAGAGGCGGATCGTGCGACCGCCTTCCAGGTCGATCTCCCAGCGCGCGACCTGGCCGGGGTCGGCGTCCAGGGCATCCGGGGCGACGAGCGCGCGGCCCAGTCGATCCACGGCGGGAGAGGGAAGCGCGTGGCGTTCGGGAGCCCCGTAACCCGCCGCCGCGTACGTGTCCTCGTCGCCGGCAGGTGCGAACACCTCCAGCCGGAGGAGCTGTCGGTCGTCCGCGGCCCCCAGGACGACGGTCCAGCGCACGTCCGGCTCGAGCGCGGCGCGGGGGACCAGCGGTCGGCCGGGCAGGCGGCAGAGATCGCCGACCAGCAGATCGACCGCCGCCGCATCGACGCGCAGGGTCGTTCCTTCGAGCATCCAGCGACCGGCGGGCGCGCGGCGCAGCCGCTGGACCACGGGCGGAGCGTCGGCGACGACCCCGGCGGCCGGGGCCCGCTCGGCCCCCGACAGCACTTCGACCGTCTGCACGGCCAGGGGATCGCAGGCGGCGCCGGCGGAGGCGGAGAGATAGGTCCGAGCGGCCGTCAGCAGCGCGGCTTCGGCAGGGGCCAGGCGGAATGCCGCCTCCTCGCCCTCGCGGCGCACCCGCACGCTGCCGTCGCGGGCCTCGGAAGACCGTTCGAGGCGGATGGTCGATCCGAGCCGCGAGGCCAGCTCGATCGTCCCGGCCACGACGAACGGCTCGGCGTCGAGCCGCGCGGGATCGACCTGGAGCAGGGCGAGCGGCCGCAGCCAGCGCAGGACGACGTCCGTCTCCGGGGACAGGGCGCCGTCGTCGGAGCGCCAGCCGTCGGGCGTGCGGTGCAGCGTCCACCTCTCGGACGAGGAGGTCACGGCGATCGAGGTCACGGAGGGTGGGTCAATCGCGGGCAGGAGCGAGGTCCGCGCGAGGTCGGCGGACAGCTCGCGCGCGGACGCGCCGAGGTCGGCGGGCACGGCCACGACGTCCCGGCCGTCCAGGCAGGCGCGGACCGCATCCGCCGGACAGGGATCGCAAGGACTCATCCGCAGCTCGTGCCCGACGCCGTTCTCGTCGGCGATCCGGATGCGGAAGCCCTCCTCCGCCGCGCACGCGTCCCCGTCGGGGAAGCCCGCCGCCCGCGGTACGGCCAGCAGCTCGAAGAGCCGCGAGGCCCGCTCGAAGTCCGCGGCCACTCCCGGCGGCGTCACGCGGAACCGCCGGCCGATCCGCTCGACGAGCACCGCACCTCGCGCGTCCGCGACCTCGACCGAGACCATCGCTTCCGGATCCAACACCCACAGGCGGCGATCCCGCAGCTCGGCGGGGCTGCGATCGACGGAGGAGCGGAGGGCCTCGTCGACGACCAGCACGACGTCGGGATGGAGCGACGTCCACGCGTACACGCGTCGCTCTCCCGGCGCCGAGGTCCCGAACGAGACGACGATGGTGCGCTTGTCGGACAGGACGATCGAGACGCCGTCGGCGGGAGGCGCCAGCCCGTAGCGCGCCAGGGAGGACGACGGCCCGACCTCGACCGCCCGCTCGGGCCGCGCGACGTCCAGCGCCGTGATCATCGCGTCGACGATGCCCGGATCGGCCGGCCAGTCCACCGCGCCCGCGATCCGCCAATCGTCGCCCCTCGCCCGGCGTTCCTGCAGCTCGAGCCGCATCGGGGCCTCGAACCTCACCTCCAGGCCCACCACGTCGACGTTCTCCGGCAGCAGCCGCAGCGCCTCCGGTTCCGCCGCCTTCCCGGGAGCGAGCGCGCACAACGCCGCCCCGGCCGCCGCGGCGACCAGCAGGATGAGAATGGTCGAGCGCCGGAACCCCACTATCTGCTTGCCCTCCTCCGAACCCTGCCGACGATGAACCCTCCCAGCCCGGCGCCCACGGGCATTCCGACCACGAGCCACCACCACAGCCAGCGCAGCGTCCCGGCCTGGAGGAAGAGCCGGACGCGCTCGGCGGCGACGGGCGGTGGCGGCAGCGCGCTCGAGCGCCCCGACAGCCACGCGATTGTGGAGAGGACGAGCGCCAGGTTCGCCGTCTGCGGCCGTGCCGCGAACGGCGGGAACAGGATGCTCGACGCACCGAAGACCACGATCCTCCCCCCCTCTCCCGCGTCGGCCGCGGCTCCCAGCAACGCCCCGGAGCCCCAACCGTCGATCGTAATGCTCTCGGCCGATTCGATCACCGGTGTGATCGCGGCGCTCGTCGAGAGGCCCCGCACGCCCGCGCTCAGGAGCACGGCGATCGGCTGCCCGGCCAGCTCGCGCGCGGACTCCAACGACCCGCTCACCGAGCCGACGACGAGGTTCGGCGAGCCCGGCTGGTACAGGCGCGCCGGGTCGGTTTCCTTCGCCGCGCCGGCACTCACCTCCATCCCCGCCCGCGCCAGCAGCGGCCCCAGTCCGAGCGCGGCATCGCCGCCCGCGTCCGGATGGGCGTCGAGCATGACGAGCAGTCGCCCACCGCGCTCCAAACGGCTCCGCAGCGCCGACGCCTCCCGCGGCAGGAAGCCGCGGGATGGGCCGACGATCGCCGTCACCGTACAACGCTCGAGCCCTTCGCCCAGGCTCGCCGCGTCGAGCGTGCGGAGCTCGTACGCATCTCCCTCCAGGTAGCCGCGCAGGAGCGCCTCGCCCTCCGGCCCGGCCAGATCCCACTCGCCGTGCCCGTCGGTGAAGCAGATCACGGCTCGGTCCGGCGCGGTGACGTCGAGAATCGCGGAGGTGATGCCGGACTCGACGGCGAGCGGCGCGGACGATGACCGCCGGTCGGCCGCGGGCGCCGGGAACAGCTCGTCCAGCGGCCGGAACGCCGCACGCTCGCCGGCCTGCACGAGCACCCCGAGCCAGGACCCGCCCGCTCGACCTTCGCTCTCCAATCGCTCCGCATCGGGGAGACGGCCCCCCTCGACCCCGGCCCGGACGCGCAACGCATCCTGCGACCCGACGAGCATCGCGACCTCGACTGGATCTCGATCCGGGTCGAGCGTCCGCACCCCGACCCTCCTCGTCACCGCGGCGTAGCGTTCGAGCAGCCGGCGCAGGACCTCGGCCCGACCGGCACCGCGGGCCTCGGCCGCCTCGGACACGATGACCGTGAGCCCCACCTCGCGGTCCAGCGACTCGAGGACGCGCCGCGTGCGGCCGGAGAGCGTGTACATGCTCCCCCGGCTCCAATCCGCGGCGGAGGACCACTCCGCCGAGAGCACGTTGACCTCGACGAAGAGCGCGACGGCGAGCAGCGCGACCAGCGCGGCGCGCGCGCGCACCGCGGCGTGGGGTGACCAGGCGCTCACGAAGCCCTCCGCACGTCGAGCGCGGCACGGCAGAGCAAGAGGGCCAGGAGCGAGAGAGAGACGCAGAAGACGACGTCGCGCGAGTCGGCGATGCCCACGCGGAACCGGTCCATCATCTCGAAGACGGAGGCGCGGCGCAGCACCCGCGCCCCCAGCGAGTCGGGGGAGAGGACCGCAGCCCCGACGCCCGCGAGCAACCACGAGGCGCCGAAGCCGAAGGAGAGGATGGCGGCGACGATCTGCGTGCGGGCGAGGGCCGAGGCGAGCAGCCCGAGCGCGGTGAGGGCGGCGCCGAAGAGGGCGACGCCGAGGTATCCGGCGGCGATCGGGCCGAAGGCGGGGTCGGCGCGACTCCAGAGGAAGAGGGGATAGGCGGCGGTGGGCGCCCAGAGCGAGAGGTAGAAGATCCAGGCGCCGAGGAACTTCGCCGCGACGATCACGTTGCGGCCGACCGGCGCGGTGAGCAGGGGCTCGATCGTGCCCGAATGCTCCTCCTCGGCAAAGGTGCGCATCGTGATCGCGGAGACGAAGAGCAGGAGCGGGACATAGGACAGGAGCGAACCGCCGAAGAACATCGCCATCGGCGTCCCGTACGGCGCCGCCGGCCGCGAGAGCACCCAGAGGATCTCGTAGAAATAGATGCCGGACAGGAGGAGGAACGTGGCGAGCACGACCCAGGCGATCGGCGAGGAGTAGATCGCCAGGAGCTCGCGCCGCAGCAGGGCCCAGAGCGCGCGCATCACGCGGCCACCCCGCCCGTGAGGCGCAGGAAGGCCAGCTCCAGCGACCCACCCGCGGTCCCGGCGAGCTCCCCCGGCGACCCGGTCGCCACGACGCGGCCGCCGGCAACGACCACCAGCGCGCCGCACAGTCGCTCGGCCTCCCCCAGCAGGTGGGTGGAGACGAACACCGTTCGAGTCGTCGCGAGCTCGCGAAGCAGCTCGCGCACGGCCCCCACCTGCTCGGGGTCGAGGCTGTTGGTCGGCTCGTCGAGGAGGAGCACGGGCGGATCGCCGAGCAGGGCGTCGGCAAGCGCAACGCGCTGGCGGTAGCCGCGCGACAGCTCGCCGATCAGCCGGCGCTCGACGTCCGCCAGGGCGAGGCGCTCGAGCCCCTCGCCGACCGCCCGGCGCGCTCCCGCCCGGTCGAGACCCTTGAGGGCGGCCCGGACGCGGAGGTACTCGCCGGCCCGCAGCTCGACCGGCAGCGGGGCGTTCTCGCACAGGTAGCCCACGCGACGGCGTACCTCGAGCGGCCGCTCGCGGACGTCGAAGCCGGCGACCACGGCCGTGCCGGACGTCGGGACGAGGAAGGTGGAGAGCAGCCGGAGGGTGGTGGTCTTGCCGGCACCGTTGGGGCCGAGGAACCCGGTGACGGCGCCGGGCTCGGCGCGGAACGACGCGCCGTCCAGCGCGACGGCGTCGCCGAACACCCGGCTGAGCGCACGCGCTTCGATCATGAATCCACCGCCGTCCCGGAACAGCACACGCGAGAGACGGTAGCAAAGGGAGGGGAAGGAGGGGAAGGAGGGGGAAGGGGAAGGGAATTCTCGCGCAGAGACGCAGAGACGCAGAAGGGGGGCGAAGGGGAGTCATTGGTTGTTGGTTGTTGGTCCGGGCGGGCGACCCTTTACACGGGCGGGCGCCAACGGGTATCCACCGGAGCGTGACCGACGTTGGGCACGGCTGGCCGTACAAGGGCGAGGCGCCGGCGGGCGATCTGGCGGGCGAGGGGACGCTCGAGGAGGCGGGGAAGGCGATCGAGCGGCTGCGGCCGCGCGACGTGCGGCGGACGCTCGGGCAGTTCTGGACCCCGGACCCGATCGCGGAGTGCATGGTGCGGTGGGCGCTGCGCGGGGCGCCGGGAAGATTCCTCGATCCGGGGGCCGGGCCGCTGACGTTCCTTAGGGCAGCGGAGCGTCTCTTCGGCGCGGGGCGCGCCTCATGCATCGCCTTCGAACTGGATCCCGACCTGGGCGGGGCGGCACGCCGCGAGCGCGCGGCGGAGACGTGCGAGCTGAGGGTCGAGGATTTCTTGCGGACCGAGGCACGGTTTCCGGCGATGCCCGTCGTCTGCAATCCTCCGTACACACGGCATCATCGGCTGCGCGACGACGTGAAGCGCATCCTCAACGACTGGGCCGACGGTGCCTTCGGCTTCCGCCCGTCGGGCTTCCTGGGCACGTACGGATGGTTCTTCCTCAGGGCGCTCGACGCGACGGCACCGGCTTCGCGCCTGTGTTTCCTGACGCCGGTCGAGCTGTTGACTTCCGGCTCCGGCCTGGGGTTGTTCCGTGCGCTGCCGGAGCGCTTCTGGCCCCGTCGGCTCATCGTCTTCGGGACGGAGTTCGACGCGTTCCCCGGGGTCGACGCGACGGCCGCGGTGTCGTTCGTCGAGCCCGGAGCGGCGGCAGGCGAGCCGCAGCTCCTGGTGCTGCGCTCCTGGCCCCGGCCGTCGGCGCTCGCCGCGTGGCTGGACGGGGAAAGTTCCGGGGCGGACCTCGCGCCGCACGGCTCCGTCTCGCCGCTGGCGCCGCGGGAGCGGCCGGCGACGGCGCCGGCGCGCAACCGGGACGGGCCGCGCGTCGCGCTTTCGGAGTACGCCGGCGTCACGCGAGGCGTGGCGACGGGGGCGAACGCGTTCTTCCTGTTCGGCGGGGCGGCGCGGAACGCCAGCGGGATCGAGGGCGACCGATTCGTCCGCGTGATCGCGCGCGCGCGGGACGCGCGGCGGCTGGTGCTCACGGAGGACGATCTGGAGGCGCTGGAGCGGCGAGGGCGGCCGACGTACCTTCTGGCGCTCGCACGGGACGCGCAGCCGGACGGGGCGCTGGCCCGGCAGCTGGCGCGCGGACAGCGGGAAGGGCTGCACGAGCGCCCGCTGCTCTCGCGGCGGCGGCCGTGGTGGGCGACCGAGGCGCACGACGCGCCGGCGATCCTGTTCACGTACCTGTCGCGCGGCGACCCGCGGTTCGTGCTCAACGAGGCGCGCGCCGCGGCGCTGACGACCTTCCTCGCCGTGCGGCCCCGTCCGTCGCCGGCAGGCGTGTCCGACGAGGACTGGCGCGTCTGCCTGGTCGCGGCGCTCAACGGGCCCGGGACGCTCGCCTCGCTCGCCGCGCACGCACGGTCGTACGGCGGTGCGACGCGCAAGCTCGAGCCGCGCGAGCTGGAGCGGGTCGAGCTGCCGGCGCTGTCGCGGCTGGCGTCGGAGGCGCTGGCGGAGCTGGCACGTCGCGCGCGCGGTTGGCTGCCGGAGAGGTCGCTGGACGCGCGGCGGGCGGCGGCGGCGGAGTGGGAGGCGGAGGTGACGCGTCGGCTCGGGGGAGAGTAGCCCGGCTCGCCGGGCTCAGGACTGGCCGGACTTCCTGGCGGCGCGCTTGGCGCGGCGCTCGGCGACGCGGTAGACGTCGAGGAGCCGGCCGAGGGTGTGCTTGTCGAAGTGCTTCTTGTAGTCGGCGTCCTTGGCCCGGCCTTGCAGCTCGACCAGGGCGTCGACGAGCTTCGCGCGGGTCTCGAACTTCTCCTGGACCTCGGCGGCGATGCGGCGGAGGCGGAGCAGCTTCAGGTTGGAGACGCGCTCCAGGCCCTTCGTCTCGTTGAACCGCTTGACGAACAGGTCGGTCTTCTCGGCCAGCACGGACAGCTCCTTGACCAGGGCTTCCTTGGAGCCGAAGCGATCCTTGACCTGCTGCAACGGGGACTTCGCCATGGGGATCCTCCTTCGCAAGCCTCCCGCCGCCGGTGGCGGCGCGGGGCGCCGGGGGGAATCGAAGCGCGCCGAGCGACCATCGCCCGTCGCGGCGGCGGACTGATAGCACCGCTCGGGGCTTCCGTCCAGCCCGCGAGCGATCCTAGTCCCGATCCTGGTCCGGGTCGTCGACGTAGCTCATCAGGACCCGCCGCAGCTTTTCGCGCTGCTCGGCGGTGAGCTTGAACTCGATGCCCATCCCGGTGATGTGGTCTGGCATCTGGTCGCCCTGGACGTCGACGACGCGCACGACGCGTCCGTCGAGCTGCTCCTCGGTCTGTTCGCCGGGCATCGACATGCGGATCTGCAACTCGGTGCCGATCGGCTGCGGCGCGGTGGTGGTGACGAAGGCGCCCCCTTGGCTGACGTCGCGGACGGCGACGGGCTGGGGCGCGCCGGGGCCCGAGATGGCGGCCATGATCCGCACCGAGTACCGCGGGAAGCGTCTGCGATCCGCGCCGTCGTCCGGGGGCACCATGGCCGTAACGATAGCAGGATCACGGTGTGGCGCAAAGGGTGACGCCGCGCGTCAAGAAACGGCCGCGAAACGACCGGACATAGGGCTCAATTCGCCTTGACAGCCCGGGGGGGCTTGCGTAGCGTCGCCCCCGGCCCGTCCATCGGGGGGACCGATGGAGCACCGAGGAGCCTTGGGGGGAGCGGGGTTTCCCTGTTGCTCGCCGAGGGGGGAAAATTCCCATCCAGCGTGCGGGACCGCGAAGGAGGAGAGGCGCCATGGCGACCGAGGAGAAGGCGACGGAGAAGAAGGACGTGTTTCAGGGCGTGACGGACATGTTCAAGTCCTGGAGCGACACCCAGCGGTCGTGGCTGCAGTCGACGCTGGACGGCGTGACGAAGACGGCCGAGCGGTTCAAGGCCGTGGGCGGGACGGACTCGCTGCACGCGGTCACGGAGCTGTGGGGCAAGCTCGGGGCGGTGCAGGGCGGCGCGCTGCCGCTGCCCGCCGGGGACCTCGCGCAGACGGTGGCCCAGGCCGGCCAGCAGTGGATGGGATTCGTGACACGGATGGCCGAGCGGACGAGCGAGGTCCTGCGCGGCGAGGTCAAGCCGGATGCCGCGCGGGAGATGTACGAGTCGTGGCTGCGGGGCTACGAGGAGACGCTGGGGCGCGTCTTCCACCTGCCGTCGATCGGTCCCGCCCGGCAGCTCATCGACAAGCACATGCGGGGCGTCGACGCGTCCGTCAAGTACCAGGCTGCCCTGACCGACTTCTACGGCAAGATGGTGCAGCCGGGGATGGAGGCGCTCCACGAGCTGGCCGCCAGGACGCAGGAGCTGGCGAAGGGGCCGATGACCCCGGAGACCTTCGAGAAGTTCTACCAGCTGCTGCTCAAGACGGTGGAGCAGCGCTTCGGCCTGCTCTTCCGCTCCCCGCCCTTCCTCGCGGCGCTGGAACACACGATGCACGCGTCGCTCGAGTTCTACTCCCAGATGAACGCCCTGATGGAGGAGCAGCTCAAGGGCACTCCCATCGTCACGCGGCGCGAGCTGGACGACGTGTTGCGGGAGCTGCACGAGCTGAAGCGCGAGATCCGTTCCCTGAACAAGGACTAGGAGGGATCCGATGGCCGAGAACCAAGGGGGCTCCGCGGACGGAAAGGCGGGCGCGGCTTCCGGCGCGCCGGCGGGCGTCCTGACGACGCAGCAGCTCGAGGAGCTGCAGCGCACGCTCCTGGGCACGATGATCAAGTGGCAACGGCGCATCCTGCGCGGCGCCGAGGTGCTCAGCTCGCCGCTGGAGATCGAGGTCGGAGCCACGCCGTACGAGGTGCTGCACAAGCGGGACAAGGTCGAGCTGCGGCTGTACAAGTCGACGGCGAAGCAACCACTGCCCACGCCGACCGTGCTCGTCTACGCGCTGATCAATCGCTACTACATGATGGACCTCCAGGCCGATCGCTCGATGTTCAAGGTCTTCCTCGACGCGGGCCTGGACATGTACGTCGTCGACTGGGGCTACCCCTCGCGCGGCGACAAGTTCCTCACGATGACGGACTACATCGAGGACTACATCGACCACATGGTCGACGAGGTGCGCCGGCGCACCGGCCAGCCGCAGGTCAACCTGATGGGCATCTGCCAGGGCGGCACGTTCAGCGCGATCTACGCCGCGTTGCACCCCGAGAAGGTCCGCAACCTGACGACCATCGTCGCCCCGATCGACTTCGACACGGACACCGGCCTGCTCAACGTCTGGGCCCGCCGGATGGACGTGGACAAGATGGTCGACACCTTCGGCAACATCCCGGGCGAGTTCATGAACGTCGGCTTCCTGATGCTCAACCCCGTGCGCCTCATGTTCGACAAGTACGTCAGTTTCCTGGAGAACCTCGACGATGCCAACTTCGTCGCCAACTTCCTGCGCATGGAGAAATGGATCTTCGACTCGCCCGACCAGGTCGGCGAGGCCTTCCGCCAATTCCTCAAGGACCTCTACCAGCAGAACAAGCTGGTGAAGGGCGAGCTGGAGATCGGCGGGCGAAAGGTCGACCTCCGGAAGATCACCATGCCCGTGCTCAACGCTTTCGCCGAGGCCGACCATCTCGTGCCCCCGGCCTGCAGCCGGCGCTTCACCGAGCTGACGGGCAGCAAGGACACCGAGGTCCTCGCCTATCCGACCGGCCACATCGGCATGTTCACCAGCCGCCGCTCCCAGACGGAGTACACCCCGCGAATGGCCGAGTGGCTGGCCGCGCGGTCGGGAGCTCGGACGGCCGAGAACGGACCCGGCGAGACGCCCGCGAAGGGCGCCCGCAAGCGAGGAGGCAAGGAATGACCTTCCCCGAACGTCGCTATGCGGACATCCAGATCGGCGAGAAGGCGTCCGTATCCAAGACCGTCACCGACGAGGTCGTGCGGCGGTTCGCGGAGGTGACCGAGGACTACAACCCGGTGCACGTGGACGCCGAGTTCGCGGCGAAGTCGCTGTTCAAGGAGCGCATCGCCCACGGCATGCTCGGCGCCGGCCTCATCTCCGCCGTCCTGGGCACGCGCCTCCCCGGCCCCAACACGATCTACCTGGGCCAGGAGATGAAGTTCCTCGCGCCCGTGAAGCTCGGCGACACGATCACGGCGGAGGTCGAGGTCGTGGAGAAGATCGACAAGCCGAAGATGCTGAAGCTCAAGACCGTGGTGCGCAACCAGTCCGGCACCGTCGTGATCGACGGGCTGGCGACCGTCAAGAAGTGGGAGCCTGCCTGACGGTCGTCGTCGGTACTTGGTTTCTGTGTCGGATCCATGCTCCGCGCCGCGCGCATCGCCGAATCAGCCGTCGTTGAAGCACGATCGCTGGTCGGTGTCCGCCAGCGGCCAATTCGGCCCGGGCGGGTTGCACGTCCGGTCGCCGCAACCCGGCGACACGCACGCGCCCTCGACGCAGATGTCATAGGACCGGTCGGGAACCGTGCGCACGTCGCACGGCGTGAAGTCGGCCGCGGCGATCGTGTACGGAGCCCCGATGCTCCCCCTTCCGAGCAGCACGATCCACCTCCGACGATCGGAAGGGTACTTCATCGGGGGATCACGCGCACGCGCTACCACAGATCGAGGGCGGCCTTCAGGCCTTCGCCTACCCGGCGCATCGAAAGCGGGGACAACGCGGTCACGCGGCGCGCCAGCTTCGAGCGATCCAGCGTCGTGACCTGATGACAGAGGGCAACGCTGTCGCGCCTGAGTCCCGTGGCGGACGTGTCCAGGATGATCGCCGTCGGGCCGCGACGCGCCTGGACGGCCGACGTCGACAGCGGCACCACGACGACCGACCGCCAGGTCGGTACACGGTTGAACCCGTCATGCGACACGACGATGACCGGCCGCCGCCCGGACTGCTCGGAGCCGGACCGCGGCGCAAGCTCGGCCCAGAACACTTCGCCGCGCTTCATCGATCCGATTCCTCTTCTTCCCGGAGAACCTCGACCGCAGCCGCCTCGAGCGCCTCGTCCAGATCCGTCCGGGTGCCGGCGTGCCGCTCGGCGTACGACACGATGGCCCGGTGCAAGCCCGCCTGCCTCCTGGCCTCGAGCCAGTGCCGGATGGCCTCCCGGGCCACCGCCGTGGCCGGCTTCCCCGAGCGCTTCGCCTCGAGACGAAGTCCGGAATAGAGATCGGGTGGAAGCGGTACGTGGAAGTTCTGCGGGCCCGTGCTCATGCCATGCCTCCTGCCACGAAGTTATGGCAGCCGCCCTGCGAAAGCAAGCTCGACGGCGAATGATTCTTGGCAATCCGTTATCGATGGTTGGCTCTTGGTTATCGGTTTCCGGCCGGCGCGGACGGCGCGAGTCGCGCGTGATGTTCTGGGGGCAGCGCCCGGACGGGCCTTGCGACGCGCACGGCCTGACCGCAGTTGCTGCCGATGCGGTCCTCCCCGGACTCGCCGACGCTGAGCACCACGTCGAAGCCGCGGGCGAGCAGCGCATCGCGAGCCGCTGCGACCGCCTCCGCACGCTCCGACCGCAGCACCGTCTCGAACCCGGCCTCGGCGCCCCGCGCCGTCGGATTGACCGGGGTGATCTTCACCGCGAAATGGGCCGAATCGAACGTCGAGGCGACCACCGCGGGCTCGAACTCCACGGCGCGCGCCAGCGCGAAGTTGAGCACGACCTTGCGGTCGCCGGTGCGGTGGAAGCGTGCACCATAGGCCGCGATCTCCGCCAGCGACCAGTGCGCGATCGGCGTGAGCCTCACCCGATCGGCCGCCGAGGTCGATTGCACCGAGAACTGGAGCTGGAAGCGCCCGCGGAACGAGCTCTCCTTCACTTCGCGCAGACGCTCGAACCACGCGTTCCGCCCCCTCGGCGCGACCGTCGCCACGCAGGCCCACAGCCCGGGCGTCGAGATCTCCTCCGGCAGCCGCGCAATCGCCTCCAACACCGCGTCGTTGAACGACGGCTCGCCCATCCGCGCGAAGTGCACCTTGAGCTTGCCGCACGAGCCCACGTGCTCCGGGTGCCGCGCGAGCGCCCACCGCACCTGCGCCAGCAGCTCCTCGGCCGTCGGGTTCCCCGCATAGCTCTGCGCTGCATCGCAAAACGGGCAGCCGACCGGGCAGCCGAACTGGGTCGACACGTTCACGACCCACTTCCGCGCCCGCGGCTCCGGCGGCGCCAGCCCGTCAACCGTCTCCACGCAGTACTGGTCGTCGCCCCGGAACCGCAGAACCGCCACCTCGGCGACCTCCGGCTCGCCCGACACCCGCAGGACCTCCATCCCGGGACCTCCCGCGGCCCGAACTCGCGGCTCGGACGAAGGAGCAAGGCCGACTCCGTGTTCATCGATGTTCATCGGTGGTTCCCTCTTCCTCCCCCCCGTTCCACCTGCTTCGCAAGCATCCGCTCCCTCGCGGTCGCGGTTCTGTCGACCCGGCTCCGTTCCTATCGGTGTCCATCGGTGTCCATCGGTGGTTTCATTCCCCCCAGGTACGCGGCGGCGGCGAGCGCCGCGCGCTGCCCGTCGCCCATCGCCGTGGCGACGTAGCGGTCGCGCCCGCGGATCAGATCCCCCGCCGCGAACACGCCGGGAACGGCGCGCTGCTCGACCGACGCCTCGAGCGTGCCCTGCCCAATGCCATCCCAGACATCCTTCCGCGGCTCGCGACCGACGCAGGCCGCCAGCACATCCGCCTCGACGGTCTCCCCGTCTTCCAACCGGATCGACCACCCGCCGGCGCCGCCGGAGGCGCCGGCAACGGACGTCCCCAGGCGCACATCCACGCGCGATGCCCGCACTTCGGCCAGCAGCGCGGGCGAACCGTGCAGCATCCCGCCCCGCGCCAGGAGCGTCACTCCCGCGCCGCGGTCCGCCGCGTTCAGGGCAGTGTCCAGCGCCGCTTCGCCGCCGCCGACCACGACGACGCGCCACCCGTCCAGCCTCGCGGGCAGCGCTCGCGCGTCCCGCACGACGACGCCGCCGGCGGCCGGCGGCCACGGTCGCGGCCGGGTCCCGGTGGCCAGGCAGACCGCGCCCGCCGTCCAGGACAGCCCGTGGTCCGCGCCGCTCGCGGCGGCGTGCGCGGGATTGCACTGGCCGAGGGGTTCGACCGTCGGGACGAAGCGCGCGCCCTCGCGGCGCAGCGCGACGATGCGGGCCGCGCGGGTCGGGACTCCGGCCTCGCGGAGCTGCCGCTCCATCCGATCCGCCAGCTCCGCGCCGGGCGTCCGGGCGAGGCCGGGGAGGTTGTCCAGGCGCCGCGCGGCGCGGACGAGCCCGCCGATCGGCTCGTCGCCCGCGAGCAGGACTCGCAGCCCGTCGCGATGGGCTTGCAGGGCGCACGCCACCCCCGCGGGCCCGCGTCCCACGACGAGCAGATCGATCTCCGGCGGTTTTCCGGTCGACATCCCCGATTCCATGCGGCGCGCGCCTGCGCCGACCCTGCCGGTGGGGATGCCTCCCGAGGTGGGAGCCTGACATCACCGACGTCGGGGGGAGGTTGCCTGAGCCGCCGGCCGGATGTCAACGACGCGAATCACGACGCGAATCACGACGGGCACCACGACCCGCGCGGCGACCGGAATCGATGTTGGGCGGCGGCCCCTCGGGCGAAGATCGTTTGACACTCCGTCCGGACGCGGAATACTCCCTGCAAGGTCGAGTCCGCGTCGGTTTCCGGATGGAAGAGGAGCAGCGGGATGTACGAACAAGGACATGTGCAAGGGTTTCGATGGACCCCCCGGGTGCTCGGCCCAGGGGCGGCGGCCGCGCTCGCGCTGGCTGCGGCGCTGTTCTTCCCCGCGCCGGCCTCGTCGCAATGCGTCTCGCCGGCTCCGACCACGACGTTGAACGACAGCGCCGGGTACATCTGGGACATCTACGGCAACGGCCAGATCGGGAACGGCACCGGCGATTCCTACGATCAGGGCATGGCCTTGCGCGTCAACGGGAGCTACTTCCCGGGCACGTCGCACTCGACCGAGCTGGCGGGCCGGCAGGTGGTCGTCGCTCCCGCCACGCTCTCCGGCCTGACCGTGACGCGGAAGATCTACGTGCCGACGACCGAGCGCTGGGCGCGGTTCCTGGAGATCTTCGCCAACCCGAGCGGCGCGGCGATCGCCGCGACCGTGCGCATCGAGACCAACTGCGGCTCGGACGGCAGCACCGTCGTCACCGGCAGCTCCAGCGGCGACACGACGTACACGACGGCCGACCGCTGGGTGACCACGGACGACATCGACGCCGGCGGCGATCCGTCAGGGACTTCGGCCCACGGGGTCGCCGCGCGTCATTTCAACTGATCCAGATGGGCGGGGCAGCCGCTACCGCGGTGGTGGCGCCTCGACGGCGTAGCGCATGCGGCGACCGTTGCAGCGGATCCGCCGCTTGTTGA